>NZ_JBITFD010000051.1:0-1049 GCF_044455765.1 Micromonospora sp. NPDC051141 | reverse complement strand
CTAGGGCCTGTGTCGAAGTCGGTCACAGCCACTCGTTGATGGCGGCGAGGTGGATGGTGGCCTCATAGCGGACGGCCAGCTTGTCGAAGCGGGTGGCCACGGCTCGGTTGCGTTTGAGCCGGTTGATGCCGCACTCCACGGCGTGACGTTGCTGGTAGATGTGCGGGTCGAAGGCCGGTGGCCGGCCGCCTTGGGATCCCTTGGCCCGCCGGTTCGCGTCCTGGTCGGCCTTGCTCGGGATGGTCGCGGCGATGCCCCGTCGGCGCAGGTAGGCCCGGTTGGCCTTCGAGGTGTACGCCTTGTCGGCCAGGACCCGGTCCGGGCGGGTTCTCGGGCGGCCGGTGAGCAGGCGGGGCACGCGGATGGCGCTCAGGACGGGGATGAACTGCGGGCTGTCGCCGCGGTGTCCGGCGGTGAGCACGATCGCGAGGGGTTTCTGGCCCTGCTCGCAGCCCAGGTGCAGCTTCGTGGTCAACCCGCCGCGAGACCGACCCAGCGCGTGATCATCCGGCTCAACGCTGACGCCACCGGGTGGTTCGGCCTGCAGATCCCCCTTTTCCTCGCCCCGGCCGCGTGCTGATGGGCCCGAGCGCTGGTCGAGTCCACTGACACGTCCCAGGTGATCCGCCCGACCGCGTCGGCCAAGGCCTGCAACGCCGTCAGGACCTGCAGCCACGTGCCGTCGCGCTGCCAGCGGCGGAACAGGGCATACACCGCCGACCAGGACCGTACTGCGGTGGCACGTCCCGCCACGGAGCACCCACCCGGATCCGCCACCGAATCCCATCAATCAACTGCCGCCTACTCCACAACGACGGTCGACCCGGGCGCTTACCCGCAGGCAGCAACGGCTGCAGCACCGCCCACTGCGCGTCGGTCAGGTCGAACCGCCTCGTCACCGCTAGGGTGTCCACGAGGTCTCCGGTGGTCTCCGGTTTTTCTTGGTCGTTAAACCATCTACCGGAGACCTCGCCGTATCTCGATCTCCGACACGCGAAGATCCTCAAACCAGCTCAGGCCCTGGCACCGGACTTCGACACAGGCCCTAG
>NZ_JBITFD010000050.1:0-1209 GCF_044455765.1 Micromonospora sp. NPDC051141 | reverse complement strand
CGTTCGGATGCCAAGAAGCGTGCGATCGAGATGCTCGACCAGGTGAAGATCCCCAACGCCAAGGGTCGGTTCAGCAACTATCCGCACCAGTTCTCCGGTGGGATGCGGCAGCGGGCCATGATCGCGATGTCGATCGCGCTGGACCCGGAGGTGTTGATCGCCGACGAGCCGACCACCGCGCTGGACGTGACCGTGCAGGCCCAGATCATGGACCTGCTCGGGGAACTTCAGCGGGAGCGGCAGATGGGCATGATCCTGATCACCCACGACCTCGGTGTGGTCGCCGACGTCGCGGACCGGATCGCGGTCATGTACGCCGGGCGGATCGTCGAGGAAGCCAACGTCTACGAGCTGTACGCCAAGCCGGCGCACCCGTACACGCTCGGCCTGCTCAACTCGATCCCGCGGATGGACGAGAAGGGGCAGGAGCTGCGGACCATCAAGGGGCTCCCGCCGAACCTGATGAACATCCCGCCGGGCTGCGCCTTCAACCCGCGCTGCCCGATGGCGCAGCCGGTGTGCCGGGAGAAGGTTCCGCCGCTGCTGCAACTGGGCCACGGCCGGGCCAGCGCCTGCCACTTCGCCGAGGAGCTCGTGAACCGTGACTGAGAACATCATCGAGGTTCGTGACCTGGTCAAGCACTACCCCGTGACCCAGGGTGTGGTGTTCAAGAAGACCATCGGTCACGTCAAGGCGGTCGACGGCGTCTCCTTCGACCTGAAGGCCGGCGAGACGCTCGGCGTGGTCGGCGAGTCCGGCTGCGGCAAGTCGACGCTCGCCCGGGTGCTGATGAACCTGGAGAAGCCGACCGCCGGCCAGGTGCTCTACAAGGGCCAGGACATCTCCAAGCTCTCCGGTGGCGCGCTGCGGCGGCTGCGCCGGCAGATCCAGCTGGTGATGCAGGACCCGTACACCTCGCTGAACCCCCGGATGACCGTCGGTGACCTGATCGGCGAGCCGTTCGAGATCCACCCCGAGGTGGCTCCGCGCGCCAGCCGACGCAACAAGGTCAAGGAACTGCTCGACCTGGTCGGCCTCAACCCGGAGCACATCAACCGGTACCCGCACCAGTTCTCCGGCGGTCAGCGCCAGCGCATCGGCATCGCCCGGGCGTTGGCGCTGCGGCCCGAGGTGATCGTCTGCGACGAGCCGGTGTCGGCCCTGGACGTGTCCATCCAGGCCCAGGTGATGAACCTGCTGGAGAAGCT
>NZ_JBITFD010000049.1:0-1434 GCF_044455765.1 Micromonospora sp. NPDC051141 | reverse complement strand
GGAGTTCCGTCGCAGCTTCCTGACGGTGACCGGTGGGGAGGGGGTGGATGTGGTGCTCAACGCCTTGGCCGGTGAGTTCGTGGACGCGTCGCTGGACCTGCTGCCCCGTGGTGGCCAGTTCGTGGAGATGGGTAAGACCGACGTGCGGGACCCGGTGCGGGTTACCGCGGACCACCCTGGGGTGGTGTATCAGGCGTTCGACCTGTCCGAGGCCGGTGGGGACCGGATCGGGCAGATGCTGGCCGAGATTGTGGAGATGTTCGCTGCGGGGGTTCTGCAGCCGTTGCCGGTGAGGGTGTTCGAGGCGGCTCACGCGGTGCAGGCCTTGCGGTATCTGCAGGCGGCGCGTCATGTGGGCAAGGTGGTGCTGCGGCTGCCGGCCGGGCTGGATTCGGGTGGCACGGTGGTGGTCACTGGTGGGACGGGGGTGTTGGGTGGGTTGGTGGCCCGGCATCTGGTCACCGCGCACGGGGTCAGGCACTTGTTGTTGTTGTCCCGGCGGGGTCCGGCCGCGGCGGGGGCGGCGGAGCTGGTCGGTGAGCTGACCGGGTTGGGCGCCCGGGTTCAGGTGGTGGCGTGTGACGTCGCTGACCGGGACGCGCTGGCTGAGGTGTTGGCAGGGGTGCCGGTCGAGCATCCGGTGGTGGGGGTGGTGCACACCGCCGCAGTCCTCGACGACGGGGTGGTCGAGGCGTTGACGCCGCAGCGGCTGGAGACCGTGTTGCGGGCGAAGGCGGATGCGGCGTGGTGGTTGCATGAGCTGACCCGGGACATGGATCTCGGGTTGTTCGTGGTGTATTCGTCGGCGGCGGCCACCCTCGGGTCACCCGGGCAGGGAAACTACGCCGCGGCGAACGCCGTTCTGGATGCCTTGGCGCTGCGGCGGCAGGCCGAGGGTCTGGTCGGTCAGTCGTTGGCGTGGGGGCTGTGGGCTCAGCAGTCGGCGATGACCGGGCATCTCGACGAGGCCGACCTGGACCGGATGCGACGCAGCGGCATCCTTCCCCTCTCCTCCGAGCAGGGCCTGGCGTTGTTCGACGCGGCAGTGCGTACTGACCAGGCGCAGCTCGTACCGATCCGGGTGGACCTGGCCGCGCTGCGTCGTACCGGAGCGGGTGGCGTTGCACCGGTGTGGCGGACGTTGGCCGGCGGCTCGGCCCGCCGTATGGCGGCCACCGCTGATGCGCCGGTGGATCTGGCCGCCAGGTTGGCGGCTATGGGGGTGGAGGAGCGCCAGCGGACGGTTTTGGAGTTGGTGCGGGCGCAGGCTGCGGTTGTGCTCGGTCATGCCGACCCGGCGGCGGTTGATCCGGGTAGCGCGTTCCGTGAGCTTGGTTTCGATTCGTTGACTGCTGTGGAGTTGCGTAACCGGTTGGCTGCCGCGACGGGGTTGTCGTTGCCGGCCACGCTGGTTTTTGACTATCCGACGCCGGT
>NZ_JBITFD010000048.1:0-1531 GCF_044455765.1 Micromonospora sp. NPDC051141 | reverse complement strand
CCGCGGTGCAGTTGGCGCGGGCGTGGGGGTTGCAGGTGTACGCCACTGCCAGCGCCGGTAAGTGGGACACCTTGCGCCAGATGGGTGTGGACGATGCGCGCCTGGCTTCTTCCCGGGATCTGGAGTTCCGTCGCAGCTTCCTGACGGTGACCGGTGGGGAGGGGGTGGATGTGGTGCTCAACGCCTTGGCCGGTGAGTTCGTGGACGCGTCGCTGGGCCTGCTGCCCCGTGGTGGCCGGTTCGTGGAGATGGGTAAGACCGACGTGCGGGACCCGGTGCGGGTTGCCGCAGACCATCCCGGAGTGGTGTATCAGGCGTTCGACCTGTCCGAGGCCGGCGCTGACCGGATCGGGCAGATGCTGGGCGAGATCCTGGACATGTTCGCCGCGGACATCCTCCAGCCGCTGCCGGTGAGGGTGTTCGAGGCGGCTCACGCGGTGCAGGCCCTTCGTTACCTGCAGGCGGCGCGTCATGTGGGCAAGGTGGTGCTGCGGCTGCCGGCCGGTCTGGATGCGGGTGGCACGGTGGTGGTCACTGGTGGGACTGGGGTGTTGGGTGGGTTGGTGGCCCGGCATCTGGTCACCGCGCACGGGGTCAGGCATCTGGTGTTGTTGTCCCGGCGCGGCCCGGCCGCGGCCGGGGCGAGGGAACTGGTCGATGAGCTGACGGAGCTGGGCGCCCGGGTGCGGGTGGCGGTGTGTGATGCCGCTGACCGGGATGCTTTGGCTGAGGTGTTGGCGGCGGTGCCGGCCGAGCATCCGGTAGTCGGGGTGGTGCACACCGCGGGTGTGCTCGACGACGGGGTGGTCGAGGCGTTGACGCCGCAGCGGCTGGAGCCCGTGTTGCGGGCGAAGGCTGACGCGGGGTGGTGGTTGCATGAGCTGACCCGGGACTTGGATCTGGGGTTGTTCGTGGTGTATTCGTCGGCGGCGGCCACCCTCGGGTCACCGGGGCAGGGAAACTACGCCGCGGCGAACGCGGTCCTGGACGCTTTGGCGCTGCGACGGCAGTCCGAGGGTCTGGTCGGGCAGTCTTTGGCGTGGGGGCTGTGGGCCCCGCAGTCAGCCATGACCGGACACCTCGACGAGGCCGACCTGGACCGGATGCGACGCAACGGCATCCTTGCCCTGTCCCCTGAGCAGGGCCTGGCGTTGTTCGACACGGCAGTACGTACCAGCCAGCCGCAGCTGGTGCCGATCCGGGTGGACCTGCCCGTGCTGCGTCGTTCCAAGGTCGGTGACGTGCCGCCGTTGTGGCGGACGTTGGTCGGCGGCTCGGCCCGCCGCATGGCGGCCACCGCTGATGCTCCGGTGGGTCTGGCTGTCAGGTTGGCGGCTATGGGGGTGGAGGAGCGTCAGCGGACGGTTTTGGAGTTGGTGCGGGCGCAGGCTGCGGTTGTGCTTGGTCATGCCGACCCGGCGGCGGTTGATCCGGGTAGCGCGTTCCGTGAGCTTGGTTTCGATTCGTTGACTGCGGTGGAGTTGCGTAACCGGTTGGCTGCCGCGACGGGGTTGTCGTTGCCGGCCACGCT
>NZ_JBITFD010000047.1:0-1735 GCF_044455765.1 Micromonospora sp. NPDC051141 | reverse complement strand
CAAAACTCCGCATCAAACCCACCATCCCCACCCCCCACCGACACACCCCGCACCACCGGCCAAAACCGCTGACGCTCAAACGCATAGGTAGGCAGTTCCACAGTCCGCCGGCCGGCACTCGTGTCGAGCAGTGTCGGCCAGTCCACCGCCACGCCGTGCACGTGGACCCCGGCGACCGCCGTCAGGAGTGTCTGCGGCTCGTCGCGATCGGCGCGCAGCGTGGGCAGCCACACCCCTGCATCGGGGGTGTCGGTGTCGGCCATCGAGGTCAGCGTGCCGTCCGGGCCGAGTTCGAGGAACACGCCCACGCCCTGCTCACGCAGCGCGTTCACCGCATCGTGGTAGCGCACCGTGTGGCGGGCATGCGCCAACCAGTATCCCGGTTCGGTCACGTCCGCGCCGGGGGTGCCATAGACCACCGGGATGGTCGGCTCACGCCACACCACCCCGCCCAACACGTCGGCGAACTCGGCCAGCATCGGCTCCATCAACGGCGAATGGAACGCGTGACTGACCCGCAACCGCCGCGCCTTACCACCGGCGTCCCGCCACTGTTGCGCCAAGTCCAGCACCACGGTCTGGTCACCGGAGATCACCGTCGAGCGGGGACCGTTGACCGCCGCCACCCCCACCAGATCGGTGTGCCCGGCGATCAACTCCTGCGCCTCGACGTCGCTGGCGGTCAACGCGACCATGGCCCCGCCAGCGGGAAGCGCCTGCATCAGGCGGCCCCGCGCGGCCACCACCGCCACCGCATCAGCCAGATCCCACACCCCCGCCACATGAGCCGCGCTCAACTCGCCGATCGAATGCCCCGCCACATACTCCGGGGCCACCCCCCACGAACGGACCAGCCGGTACAACCCCACCTGCACCGCGAACAACCCAGCCTGGGTATACATCGTCTGATCCAACAGCTGCGCCTCGCCCGCGACCACGTCCCGCAACGACCGTTCGAGATGCTGGTCGAAGGACGCACAGACCTGATCGAACACGTCAGCGAACACCGGATACGCCTCGTACAGGCCCAGACCCATCCCGAGGCGCTGGCTACCCTGCCCAGAAAACACCGCCGCCAGCCGCCCGGAACCGGCGACCCCGGTCACCACCCCTGGCGCCTGGCCACCCGCGGCCAGCGCCCGCAACCCATCCATCAACACCTGCCGGTGCTGGCCGAGTACGACACCCCGATGGGTGAACCCGGTCGCCCGGCTGTCCACCAACGCCCGCCCCACCGCAACCGAATCGACCTCGGGTCGGTCGGTCAGGAACCCGGCCAGCCGCTGCGCCTGCGCCCGCAACGCCACCTCGGACTTGGCCGACAACAACCACGGCACCACCCCGCCCAGCAGCGCCGGCGGCTGTTGGTCCGAACCCGCCGGGTCGGTCGGTGTGTCCTGCGGCGACTCGAACAGCTCAGCGCCGTCCGGGGTCGCGGTCGGTTCGGGTTCTTCCAGGATGAGGTGGGCGTTGGTGCCGCTGATCCCGAACGACGACACCCCAGCCCGCCGCGGCCGGCCGTTGACCGGCCACGGTGTGGCCTCGGTCAACAGACGCACCGACCCAGCCGACCAGTCCACATGAGTAGACGGTGCATCCACGTGCAGCGTCCTGGGCATCAACCCGTGCCGCATCGCGAGGACCATCTTGATGATCCCCGCGACACCGGCGGCGGCTTGGGTGTGGCCGATGTTCGACTTCACCGACCCCAACCGCAACGGCCGACCTGCCGGCC
>NZ_JBITFD010000046.1:0-1848 GCF_044455765.1 Micromonospora sp. NPDC051141 | reverse complement strand
CCGGGATGGACGGGGTGGTGGAGTTCTCGTTGGACCTGTTCGACCAGGCGGTGGTGACCGACCTGATCGACCGGTGGCTCCGGATCCTCACCGACATGACCACCGGCAGCGCCGACACCCGCCTGTCACAGTGGAACGTCGTGTCCCCGGCCGAGCGCGCCGACCTGCTGCGCTGGGGCGACGGCGGCGACACCCAACCCGCACTGTCCCTGGCCCAAATGGTCGCCGCACAAGTCACCGCCCGACCGGACGCCCCCGCCGTCACCACCGGCGACCTCACCCTGACCTACCACCAACTGTGGCAACGCGCCGGCACCCTGAGCACCCGACTCACCACCGCCGGCGTACGCCCCGAAACAGTCGTCGGACTCCTGCTCCCCCGCAGCATCGACCTCGTCACCGCAGCACTCGCGGTCTCCCGAGCCGGCGGCGTCTTCACCCCCCTGGACCCGACACTGCCCACCCCACGCCTCCACACCATGACCACCCAAGCCGACGTCCACATCGCCATCACCAACCACACCACCACCCAACTCGCCACCACCCTCAACCTCACCCCCATCCCCACCGACGACACCCCCACCGAACCCACCCAACCCACCGAAGCAGCCGACCCGCACCACCTCGTCGCCCCCACCACACCACACGCCAGCGCCTACATCATCTTCACCTCCGGCTCCACCGGCCAACCCAAAGGCGTACGAGTCCCCACCACCGGACTCACCTCACTGACACACACCCTCCACACCCGACTCGCCATCGGACCCGACTCCCGCGTCCTACAACTCTCCACCCCCAGCTTCGACGCCTGGGTCATGGAAATCCTCATGTCCCTCCCCCACGGCGCCACCCTCACCATCGCCCCACCCGGCATCATCGCCGGAGACGACCTCAGCGACCTCCTGCACCACGCCCACATAACCCACACCCTCATCCCCCCCACCCTCCTCGCCACCGTCACCCCCACCCCCCTACCCCACCTACGATGCCTCCTCGTCGGCGCCGAAGCCTGCCCCGGCGACCTCATCCACCACTGGTCCCCCAACCGGCTCATGATCAACGCCTACGGACCCACCGAAACCACCATCGCCGCCACACTCTCCGACCCCCTCACCGGCAACACCACCCCACCCATCGGCCGACCCGTCACCGCCACCCACCTCTACGTCCTCGACAACCACCTCAACCCCGTAGCACCCGGCGTCGCCGGAGAGCTCTACATCGCCGGAGCCGGCACCGCCCACGGCTACACCAACCAACCAGCCCTCACCGCAACCCGATTCATCGCCGACCCCCACAGCACCACCGGCACCAGAATGTACCGAACCGGCGACATCACCCGATGGCGACCAGACGGACAACTCGAATACCTCGGCCGCACCGACAACCAAATAAAAATCCGCGGCTACCGCATCGAACTCGGCGAAATCGAAACCATCCTCAGCACCCAAGAAAACATCAGAACCGCCGCCGTCACCACCACCCCCGACCACCAACTCATCGCCTACCTCGTCCCCCAACCCCACACCACCATCAACCCCGACACCATCAAAACCACCCTCACCCACCACCTACCCGACTACATGATCCCCCACCACATCATCACCCTCGACCAACTCCCCACCACCCCCAACGGCAAACTCAACCACGCCGCCCTCCCCCCACCCCAACCCACCACCACCCCCACCCCACCCACCACCCGCACACCACACGAAGAAATCCTGTGCGGACTCATGGCCGACATCCTCAAACAACCCACCCTCACCCCCACCGACAACTTCTTCGACCACGGCGGACACTCCCTCCTCGCCACCCGCCTCATCAGCCGCATCCGCAGCACACTCGGCG
>NZ_JBITFD010000045.1:0-2650 GCF_044455765.1 Micromonospora sp. NPDC051141 | reverse complement strand
GCTGCCCCGACAACGACAACCGGCCGGTCAACACCACCCCATCCCCATCAGCCAACGACACCGCCGCCCGCAACAACGGATGATCAACCGAACCCTGACCCAACCCCCGAACATCGCCCACACCAGCCACCGCCGACTGCGGCCAGAACCGCTGATGCTCAAACGGATACGTCGGCAGTTCCACAACCCGCCGACCTGCGCTTGTGTCGAGCAGTGTCGGCCAGTCCACGGTCCCGCCGTGTACGTGGACCCCGGCGACCGCCGTCAGCAGTGTCTGCGGCTCGTCCCGGTCACCTCGCAGCGTGGGCAGCCACACCTCTGCGTCGGGGGTGTCGGTGTCGGCCATCGAGGTCAGGGTGCCGTCCGGGCCGAGTTCGAGGAGGACGCCCACGCCCTGCTCACGCAGCGCGTTCACCGCGTCGTGGTAGCGCACCGTGTGGCGGGTATGCGCCAACCAGTATTCGGGGTGGGTCACGTCCGCGCCGGGGGTGCCGGAGACCACCGGGATGGTCGGCTCCCGCCAGACCACCCCGTCCAACACGTCGGCGAACTCGGCCAGCATCGGCTCCATCAACGGCGAGTGGAACGCGTGACTGACCCGCAACCGCCGCGCCTTACCACCGGCGTCCCGCCACTGCTGCGCCAGTTCCAACACCACGGTCTGGTCACCAGAGATCACCGTGGAGTGCGGGCCGTTGACCGCCGCGACGCCCACCAGGTCAGTGTGCCCGGCGATCAGGTCGTGGGCCTCGACGTCGCTGGCGGTCAACGCGACCATGGCGCCGCCAGCGGGGAGCGCCTGCATCAGGCGGCCTCGCGCGGCTACTACCGCCACCGCATCGGCGAGATCCCACACCCCGGCCACATGAGCCGCGCTCAACTCGCCGATCGAATGCCCCGCCAGACGCTGCGGAGCTATTCCCCAGGAGGTGATCAGCCGGTACAAGGCCACCTGCACCGCGAACAGCCCCGCCTGGGTGTACATCGTCTGGTCCAGCAGCTGCGCGTCGCCCGCGACGACGTCCCGCAACGACCGTTCGAGATGCTGGTCGAAGGACGCGCAGACCTGATCGAACACGTCAGCGAACACCGGATACGCCTCGTACAGGCCCAGGCCCATTCCGAGGCGCTGGCTACCCTGTCCGGAAAACACCGCCGCCAGCCGCCCGGAACCGGCGATCCCGGTCACCACCCCGGGCGCCTGGCCACCCGCGGCCAGCGCCCGCAACCCGTCCACCAACGCCGACCGATCCTGGCCGAGTACGACACCCCGATGGGTGAACCCGGTCGCCCGGCTGTCCACCAACGCCCGCCCCACCGCAACCGGCGCGACCTCGGGCCGATCGGTCAGGAAACCGGCCAACCGCTGCGCCTGCGCCCGCAACGCCACCTCGGTCTTAGCCGACAACAGCCACGGCACCACCCCGCCCAGCAGCGCCGGCGGCTGTTGGTCCGAGCCCGCCGAGTCGGCGGGTGTGTCCTGCGGCGGCTCGAGCGGTTCGGCCTCTTCGATAATGAGGTGGGCGTTGGTGCCGCTGATCCCGAACGACGACACCCCAGCCCGCCGTCGCCGGCCGTTACCTGGCCACGGCGTCGCCTCCGTCAACAGCCGCACCGACCCGGCCGACCAATCCACATGTGACGACGGGGCATCCACGTGCAGCGTCCTGGGCATCAACCCGTGCCGCATCGCCAAGACCATCTTGATGATCCCGGCAACACCCGCAGCCGCCTGGGTGTGACCGATGTTCGACTTCACCGACCCCAACCGCAACGGCCGATCCGCCGGCCGGTCCTGGCCGTACGCGGCGATCAGCGCCTGCGCCTCGATCGGATCACCCAACGTCGTGCCCGTACCGTGCGCCTCCACCACATCCACGTCACCCGGCGACAACCGCGCATTCGCCAAAGCCTGACGGATCACCCGCTGCTGCGACGGACCATTCGGCGCACTCAACCCATTGGAAGCGCCGTCCTGGTTGACCGCGCTGCCCCGCACCACCGCCAACACCTGATGCCCCCGCCGACGAGCATCCGACAACCGCTCCAACACCAACACCCCGACACCCTCACCCCAACCCGTACCATCAGCGGCGTCCGCGAACGGCTTACACCGCCCGTCAGCGGCCAACCCACCCTGCCGGGAAAACTCCACGAACGCCCCCGGCGTGGCCATCACCGTCACACCGCCGGCCAGGGCCATCGAACACTCACCCGAGCGCAACGCCTGCGCCGCCAGATGCACCGCCACCAACGACGACGAACACGCCGTGTCCACCGACACCGCCGGCCCTTCCAGGCCCAAGGTGTACGCCACCCGCCCGGACATGACACTGGCCGCGTTACCCGTCAGCAGATGCCCCTCGCTGCCGGTCTGCGCGTCACCGATCACCGAGATGTAGTCCTGACCGTTCGTGCCCACATACACGCCGGTGTCCGACCCGCGTAGCCCGGACGGGTCGATCCCGGCCCGCTCCAACGCCTCCCAGGAAACCTCCAACAACAGCCGCTGCTGCGGATCCATCGCCACAGCCTCCCGCGGACTGATCCCGAAGAACCCCGCATCGAACAACGCCGCGTCAGCCAGGAACCCACCCTCCCGGACGTAGCTGGTTCCCGACCGAGCCGGATCCGGGTCATACCCCGCATC
>NZ_JBITFD010000044.1:0-2740 GCF_044455765.1 Micromonospora sp. NPDC051141 | reverse complement strand
GCGGCTTAGGGCACCTAAGTCCTAGCTCGCTCTGACACACTTACGACAGGTAAGTGTTAACTTGCTCTGACTTTGAGCGGCAGTCCGAGCGGGTGCCGCCGCACACCGTGCTCCCTCCGCTCCGCTGCGGGCGCACGGAGCGTCGGCACCCGCTCACACAGACGCATGACGTGGCAAGCGAGCGAAGCTCGTGCGGCAGCTCATAGACAGGTTCCCCGGAGTCTCGCCAGCGTCGCAGCCGTGTTCGCTCCATCGTTGACCGTGACGAACCCGCTGCTGCCCCGTAAACGGCGCACAGGGCGTAGAACTCGGCGCTTCCGGCAATGGGACACCTCCCCGGTCTCGAAATCGATCCTGAGGCCTCTAGGCACGTGCTGGTAGCGCATCGCCTTGCGCCAGACGTGCTGCTGCGTGGTGTGGTCCCAGACTCGAGTACGCCGGGACAGGCGCCGGAGAGTCCGACTGATCAGCAGGTACTCGTCCCAATCGATTTCGACCTGGCGACGGATCGGCGACAGACCTCGGTAGCCCCAGAACCGCCCGGGCCCGGCCCCTGGAGCCTGCCAAAGCTCCGGAACCTGGTGCTGGTACTCCTTGGCCGCGAATGTGCCGTGCTTGGCGAAGTAGACCGCCAGTCGTTTCGGGTCCGAGGAGCGCATGCCTTCGGCGAAGTCGACGCCTGTACCGGCGGCGATGTGTCGGCGCTTCTGCTCCGGATCAGGGTGTCCGACGATGTCAGCCCAGGTCAGCGAGAGCCATTCCCGAAAAGGCAGTCTGTCGAAGGCAACCGGTCGAAGCCGCGGCTTCGGTTGGCCCGGAATCCATGCCTGAAGCGCTTTCGCGTGCCGTTCCCGCAGGTGAGCGCCGGACAAGCCCTGCGGCGGAACCATATACAGGTGGTAGTGCGGTGCTCCCCGGAACTGGAACTCCAGTTTCCAGACGCCGACCCATTCCGCGCCCCACGCTCGGGCGTACCGCTTGAACAGCGTCTCCAGGTGGCATTTCACGCAGGTCCCGGTAGGTGCGACCTGTTCCCAGTCGCCTGGATAGGTGAGCGTCACCATCGCGGGCACTTGATCGCGCGCGAGCATTGGAGTCCAGTCGATCTCGGCGAGACGGCGAATCATGCGCGCGCGCGATCGCCTCGACCAGGCGTTTATCTGGACTTTCGAGGGTTCTTCGTCTTCTTCGTCCCCTTCCGCCGCCAGCTTGGCCGCGAGCAGCTGCACGTCGAGGTCGTGCCGTCGTCGCGCGCGATCGAGCGCACGTTCTCTGCGCGCGAGGTCAGGCCGTTCGAGCGCGATCACTCCGGGCGCGATCACGATGCGCGGTCGCGGACCTTCGTGTCCGTCCCAGTGGGGAACCGATTGGAAAAGGCCGGCCGCCGCGTCCAAGAGTTCCGGAGTCGGAAACCGAGGAGCCCACAGGTCCCCGAGATCAGGCCCGCTACCGGCGGATTCGCTTACACGGGAAGTTCTGGCACATATAACAAGCCCAGGGCCGCCGGGCACGTCGCCAGCGTCGGCGTGTGGCACCTCGGGGGCGTCACTGCTGGTTGCTATTCTCATTGAGTCGAATCCATCTACCGACGAACCTGGTCAAGGCGTTGTCGTCGGATTTGATCTGGAGGCCCCGCCTGTTACCGCAGGTCGGGGCCTCATTACGTTTACGACCGAAAAGACTTCCATTTCGGAGCCCGGATCTTTGTGCGCCACGCGGGATCTCGGCCAGGAAAGAGCTGCCGCGTGAGCTCCGCTCACTTGCCTCCTGGCACTTCTGCCGCATCTAGGTCCGCACAAAGGAAGAGAGCCAACCTTGTTCAGGTGGCTCTCTCGAAAGGTTTTGCGGCACACGGGCAGTCCGGCTTCTACGCCACGACCGTGAAGTCCCACGCTTCCTGACGCACGATGGCGGCCGCCAGGTCGTCGTAGGAGTGAACGGCGTCCTCGTGGGTTTCGTACTCGACCAGGCCATCAGTGCAGATGCACCAGCCTTTTGTGCGGAAGTTCTGGCTGCCGTGGCACTCGTCGCACAGGCCCCAGAACGTGCTCTCGTGCTGCTGGATGCAGTCAGTGGACTCGCACCGCCATGCACCACACATGCGGCACCATCCGACAGAGTTCAGACGATTCGGACGGGACGGGGACTCGGAAAAGTTCAGCATGGCAAGGCCTTTCGTCCGGAGGTGACGTGTGCCACAAATGGCACGTGTCAACAGTGGCACGCAGGCGAGAGTGTGTCAATAGTGGCACGTGCCGAACATGGCACACTGAGGGGCATGAGCACTCATGACCTCACCGCCGCAGAACGCGAAGCATTGAACGAACTTCTGCCGCCAACCCGACAGACCGGAAATCTTGAGACCGACCTCGCCGAGGCCGCCCGAACCGCCATGCGCCGGCGGATCGACAACAGCCGATGGGGCGGCGCAGTCATCGGCGCACTCCACCGCCAGATCGGATCTTGGCGGCAACTCGAAGACCTCACCGGCATCCCTCACGCCACCGCCAGACGGTGGGCCGCTCCCCCTCCCGGCACCGAATCCAACTGACCCCGACCACAACTGACCACACACCCCACCCGGAACGGCCGCCCAGCGCAGCGACCACCTCGGGTGGGGTGACCTCGTTTCGAGGGCACAGCGAGCGGCTTAGGGCACCTAAGTCCTAGCTCGCTCTGACACACTTACGACAGGTAAGTGTTAACTTGCTCTGACTTTGAGCGGCAGTCCGAGCGGGTG
>NZ_JBITFD010000043.1:0-3192 GCF_044455765.1 Micromonospora sp. NPDC051141 | reverse complement strand
ATTCGACGCCCCGTCCTGGTTGACCGCGCTGCCCCGCACCACCGCCAACACCTGATGCCCCCGCCGACGAGCATCCGACAACCGCTCCAACACCAGAACCCCGACGCCTTCACCCCAGCCTGTGCCGTCGGCGGCGTCCGCGAACGGTTTGCACCGCCCGTCAGCGGCCAACCCGCCCTGCCGGGAGAACTCCACGAACGCGCCCGGCGTGGCCATCACCGTCACACCGCCGGCCAGGGCCATCGAACACTCACCCGAGCGCAACGCCTGCGCCGCCAGATGCACCGCGACCGCCGAGGACGAACACGCCGTGTCCACCGACACCGCCGGGCCTTCCAGGCCCAGGGTGTACGCCACCCGCCCGGACATGACACTGGCCGCGTTACCCGTCAGCAGATGGCCCTCGCTGCCGGTCTGCGCGTCCCCGATCACCGAGATGTAGTCCTGGCCGCTGGTGCCGACGTACACGCCGGTGTCCGACCCGCGTAGCCCGGACGGGTCGATTCCGGCCCGCTCCAACGCCTCCCAGGAAACCTCCAACAACAGCCGCTGCTGCGGATCCATCGCCACGGCCTCACGCGGACTGATCCCGAAGAACCCCGCGTCGAACATCGCGGCCCCGGAAAGGAACGTTCCGTACCGGGTCTCCGACCGCTGCCGGCCGGGGTCGTGCAGCGCTGTCAGATCCCAACCCCGGTCGGCGGGGAATCCCTCCACCGCGTCGACACCCTCGACCAGCAACCGCCAGAACCCGTCCGGATCGTCAACCCCGCCCGGATACCGACACCCCATCCCCACAATCGCCACCGGCTCATCAACATCCGCACCGACCGCCACCGGCGCGACGACGTCGGTTTGCTCGCCGAGCAGCTCGGTCAGCAGGTACCCGGCCAACACCACCGAGGTGGGATGGTCGAAGGCCAGCGTGGCCGGCAACGACAACCCCGTCGCGGCAGCCAACCGGTTACGCAACTCCACCGCAGTCAACGAATCGAAACCAAGCTCACGGAACGCGCTGCCCGGATCAACCGCCGCGGGGTCGGCATGGCCGAGCACAACCGCAGCCTGCGCCCGCACCAACTCCAGAACCGTCCGCTGACGCTCCTCCACCCCCACAGCCGCCAACCTGGCGGCCAGATCCACCCGCGCATCGGCGGTGCTCGCCGCCCGGCGGGCCGGGCCGCCGGCCACCACCTGCCACAACGGCATCAGGCCACCGGCCCCGGTACGACGCAGCGCGGGCAGGTCCACCCGGATCGGCACCAACTGCGAATGGCTGGTACGTACTGCCGTGTCGAACAACGCCAAGCCCTGCTCAGGGGACAGGGCAAGGATGCCGCTGCGTCGCATCCGGTCCAGGTCGACCTCGCCGAGATGCCCAGTCATCGCCGACTGCGGAGCCCACAGCCCCCACGCCAACGACTGCCCGACCAGACCCTCAGCCTGCCGCCGCAGCGCCAAAGCATCCAGAACCGCGTTCGCCGCGGCGTAGTTACCCTGCCCCGCTGACCCCAGCGTGGCCGCCGCCGACGAATACACCGCGAACAACCCCAGATCCAAGTCCCGGGTCAGCTCGTGCAACCACCACGCCGCATCCGCCTTCGCCCGCAACACGGTCTCCAGCCGCTGCGGCGTCAACGCCTCGACCACCCCGTCGTCGAGGACTGCGGCGGTGTGCACCACCCCCACCACCGGATGCTCGACCGGCACCCCCGCCAACACCGCCGCCAGCGCGTCCCGGTCAGCGACGTCACACGCCACCACCTGAACACGCGCGCCCAACCCGGTCAGCTCACCGACCAGCTCCGCCGCCCCCGCAGCGGCCGAACCCCGCCGGGACAACAACACCAGATGCCTGACCCCGTGCGCGGTGACCAGATGCCGGGCCACCAACCCACCCAACACCCCCGTCCCACCAGTGACCACCACCGTGCCACCCGAATCCAGACCGGCCGGCAGCCGCAGCACCACCTTGCCCACATGACGCGCCGCCTGCAGATACCGCAAAGCCTGCACCGCGTGAGCCGCCTCGAACACCCTCACCGGCAACGGCTGCAGAACCCCCGCAGCAAACATCTCCACAATCTCGCCCAGCATCTGCCCGACCCGGTCCCCACCGGCCTCGGACAGATCGAACGCCTGATACACCACCCCCGGATGATCCACACCGACCCTGGCCGGGTCCCGCACGTCGGTCTTACCCATCTCCACGAACCGGCCACCACGAGGCAGCAGGCCCAGCGACGCGTCCACGAACTCACCGGCCAAGGCATTGAGCACCACATCCACCCCCTCCCCACCGGTCACCGTCAGGAAGCTGCGACGGAACTCCAGATCCCGGGAAGAAGCCAGGCGCGCATCGTCCAACCCCATCTGGCGCAAGATGTCCCACTTACCGGCGCTGGCAGTGGCGTACACCTGCAACCCCCACGCCCGCGCCAACTGCACCGCGGCCATACCCACCCCACCAGCCGCAGCATGAACCAAGATCCGCTGCCCCGCCCGCACACCGGCCAGATCCCGCAACGCGTAGAACGCGGTCAGAAACACGATCGGCACCGACGCCGCCCGGGTAAACGACCAGCCCTGCGGGATCCGGGCCAGGAGACGATGATCAGTGACCGCCACCGGCCCCAACGCCCCGTTGAACATCCCGAACACCCGGTCCCCGACCACCACCCCCGTCACGTCCGGGGCCGTCTCGAGCACCACCCCGGCTGCCTCACTACCCATCACCGCAGCCGGATCCGGATACATACCCAACCCCACCAACACATCCCGAAAGTTCAACCCCGCCGCCCGCACCCCCACCCGCACCTGCCCCGCCGCCAACGGCGCCACCGCCCCCGGACAATCCACCACCGTGAGGTTGTCCAAACTGCCCGGCTCCGACACATCCAGACGCCACGACAACCGGTCACGACCAGGCAGAGACAGCTGCCCGGTACCGGCCCGGACCAACCGCCGGACGTACAGGACACCAGCGCGTACCGCGATCTCCGACTCGCCGCTGTCGACAACCGCGGTCAGGATCCTGTCCAGCTCGTCACGGTGGGTGTCGTCGTCGAGGTCGAGCAGGACAAACCGGTGAGGATGCTCGGACTGCGCGGAGCGGACCAGACCCCACACCGCAGCCGCGGCCAGGTCACTGCCGTCGGTAGCGCCACGGGTGAGCACCACCAGCCGGGAACC
>NZ_JBITFD010000042.1:0-3359 GCF_044455765.1 Micromonospora sp. NPDC051141 | reverse complement strand
GAGGGCTTGGTGGTGGCGGGCACGCTGCGTCGTGACGACGGTGGGCGTGATCGTTGGCTGCGGTCGGTGGCTGCTCTGCACGTGGCTGGTGTCGCCGTTGACTGGTCCCCGACTTTTGTGGGGGGTGTGCCCCGGCGGGTGCCGCTGCCCACGTACCCGTTTCAGCGTCGGCGCTACTGGCTTCCGGACGCGTTGGTCGAGTCTGTTGGCTCCGGTGTCGTCTCGGTCGGCCAGGTCCAGGACGTCGTCGAGCGTGGTGACATCGGGGCGGCTGTGGGTGGTGTTACCGAGAATGGACGGTCCGCGAGGCGGGACGGCTCTGGTGAAGCCGGTGTGAGAAGCGTCCCGGTAGCCGGTGGCGGGCGGTTGCTTGATCTGATCCGTGCTCATGCGGCTGTGGTGCTTGGTCATGACGGGCCGCAGGATGTCGATGCTGATCGCAGTTTCAGGGAGCAGGGCTTCGATTCGTACGCTGCGGTCAAGTTGTGTGACCGGCTCGCGGCGGTGACGGGGTTGCGGCTGTCGAGCACTCTGCTGTTCAACTATCCCACTCCTGTGCAGCTGCGGGAATATCTTCAGCGTCGGTTGGACGGGTTGTCTGAGCCGGCGACGGAACCGGTCGCTGTAGACACTGTGCTCGATGAGCCGGTGGCGATCGTGGGGATCGGGTGTCGGTATCCGGGTGGGGTGGATGACCCGGACGGGTTCTGGCGGTTGTTGGTCGAGGGCGTCGACGCGGTGGGTGATTTTCCCACGGACCGGGGTTGGGACCTGACAGCGCTGCACGACCCCGACCGGCGACGGTCGCAGACCCGGTACGGAACGTTCCTTCCCGAGGCTGGGATGTTCGACGCGGGGTTCTTCGGGATCAGTCCGCGTGAGGCTGTGGCGATGGATCCGCAGCAGCGCCTGTTGTTGGAGGTTTCCTGGGAGGCGTTGGAGCGGGCCGGGATCGACCCGTCGGGGCTGCGCGGGTCGGACACCGGCGTGTACGTGGGCCTGATGTACCACGACTACGCCATGCAGTTGGCGGTGAGCCCGGCCGACACCGAGGGATACACACTGACCGGGACCAGCGCAAGCGTGGCATCCGGGCGGGTGGCGTACACCCTGGGCCTGGAAGGCCCGGCCGTGTCGGTGGATACGGCGTGTTCGTCGTCCCTGGTCGCGGTGCATCTGGCGGCGCAGGCGTTGCGCTCGGGTGAGTGTTCGATGGCCCTGGCCGGTGGTGTGACGGTGATGGCCACGCCGGGGGCGTTCGTGGAGTTCTCCCGGCAGGGCGGGTTGGCCGCTGACGGGCGGTGTAAACCGTTCGCGGACGCCGCCGACGGCACAGGCTGGGGTGAGGGTGTCGG
The DNA here is from genome assembly GCF_044455765.1 of Micromonospora sp. NPDC051141. NCBI lineage: Bacteria > Bacillati > Actinomycetota > Actinomycetes > Micromonosporales > Micromonosporaceae > Micromonospora > Micromonospora sp. NPDC051141. The sequence goes on along the minus strand of NZ_JBITFD010000042.1, from coordinate 2,004 downwards.
GGTGTTGGTGTTGGAGCGGTTGTCGGATGCCCGCCGGCGGGGGCATCAGGTGTTGGCGGTGGTGCGGGGCAGCGCGGTCAATCAGGACGGCGCTTCCAATGGGTTGAGTGCGCCGAACGGTCCGTCGCAGCAGCGGGTGATCCGCCAAGCCCTGGCCAACGCCCGGCTGTCGCCAGGCGACGTGGACGTGGTCGAAGCGCACGGCACGGGCACCACCCTGGGTGACCCGATCGAGGCACAGGCACTCATTGCCGCGTACGGCCAGGACCGGCCGCCGGGGCAGCCGTTGCGCCTGGGGTCGGTGAAGTCGAACATCGGCCACACCCAGGCCGCCGCCGGTGTCGCCGGGATCATCAAAATGGTCCTCGCGATGCGACACGGCCTGATGCCCAGGACGCTGCACGTGGATACCCCGTCCACTCACGTGGACTGGTCGGCCGGGTCGGTGCGTCTGCTGACCGAGGCCACGCCGTGGCCGGTCAACGGCCGGCCGCGGCGGGCTGGGGTGTCGTCGTTCGGGATCAGCGGCACCAACGCCCACCTCATTATCGAAGAACCCGAACCGACCGCGACCCCGAACGGCGCTGAGCTGTTCGAGTCGCCGCAGGACTCGCCGGCGGCGTCGGGCCAGGAGTCGCTGGTGGCTCCGCTGCCCGGTGGGGTGGTGCCGTGGCTGTTGTCGGCCAAGTCCGAGGTGGCGTTGCGGGCGCAGGCGCAGCGGCTGGCCGGGTTCCTGACCGACCGACCCGAGGTCGAGCCGGCTGTGGTGGGGCGCGGGTTGGTAGCCCGGTCGGTGTTCACGCATCGAGCGGTGGTCCTGGGCCAGCGTCGATCAGCGTTGATGGATGGGTTGCAGGCACTGGCCTCCGGTGGTCAGGCGTCGGGGGTGGTGACGGGGATCGCCGGGCCTGGTCGGTTGGCGGCGGTGTTCTCCGGGCAGGGGAGTCAGCGCCTCGGGATGGGCCAGGGCCTGTACAAGGCGTATCCGGTGTTCGCTGACGTGTTCGATGAGGTTTGCGCGTCCTTTGACCGCCATTTGGAGCGGTCGTTGCGGGACGTGGTCGCGGGCGACGCGCAGTTGTTGGATCAGACGGTGTACACCCAGGCGGGGTTGTTCGCGGTGCAGGTGGCGTTGTATCGGCTGGTCCGTTCGTGGGGGGTGGCCCCGGAATATGTGGCGGGGCATTCGATCGGCGACCTGAGCGCGGCTCATGTGGCGGGGGTGTGGGATCTGGCTGATGCGGTGGCGGTGGTGGCCGCGCGGGGCCGCCTGATGCAGACGCTTCCCGCTGGCGGGGCCATGGTCGCCTTGACCGCTAGTGAGGTCGAGGCCCACGACCTGATCGCGGGGCACACCGATCTGGTGGGTGTGGCGGCGGTCAACGGTCCCCGCTCCACGGTGATCTCCGGTGACCAGACCGTGGTGTTGGACCTGGCGCAGCAGTGGCGGGAGGCCGGTGGTAAGGCGCGGCGGTTGCGGGTCAGTCACGCGTTCCATTCGCCGTTGATGGAGCCGATGCTGGCCGAGTTCGCCGACGTGTTGCACGGGGTGCTGTGGCGTGAGCCAACCATCCCGGTGGTCTCCGGCACCCCCGGCGCCCGAGTGACCGAACCCGAATACTGGTTGGCGCACGCCCGCCACACGGTGCGCTACCACGACGCGGTGAACGCCCTGCGCGAGCAGGGCATGGACGTCTTCCTCGAACTCGGCCCGGACGGCACCCTGACCTCGATGGCCGACACCGACACCCCCGACGCAGAGGTGTGGCTGCCCACGCTGCGCGCCGAACGCGACGAGCCACAGACACTTCTGACCGCGGTCGCCGGGGTCCACGTACACGGCGGGACGGTGGACTGGCCGACACTGCTCGACACGAGTGCCGGCCGGCGGACTGTGGAACTGCCTACCTATCCGTTTGAGCGTCAGCGGTTTTGGCCGGTGGTGCGGGGTGTGTCGGTGGGGGGTGGGGATGGTGGGTTTGATGCGGAGTTTTGGCGGGTGGT
>NZ_JBITFD010000041.1:0-3929 GCF_044455765.1 Micromonospora sp. NPDC051141 | reverse complement strand
AGCAGTGCCTCCGGCTCGTCCCGCTCGGCTCGCAGCGCGGGTAGCCACACACCTGCATCGGCGGTGTCGGCCATCGAGGTCAGCGTGCCGTCCGGGCCGAGTTCGAGGAAGACACCCACGCCCTGCTCACGCAGCGCGGTCACCGCGTCGTGGTACCGCACCGTCTGCCGGACATGCGCCAACCAGTATCCCGGCTCGGTCACGTCCGCACCCGGGGTGCCGGACACCACCGGGATGGTCGGCTCCCGCCACACCACCTCGTCCAACACCTCAGCGAACTCGGCCAGCATCGGCTCCATCAACGGCGAGTGGAACGCGTGACTGACGCGCAGCTGCCGGGCCTTTCCACCGGCGTCCCGCCACTGTTGTGCCAAGTCCAGCACCACGGTCTGGTCACCGGAGATCACCGTCGAGCGGGGACCGTTGACCGCCGCGACCCCCACCAGATCGGTGTGCCCGGCGATCAGGTCCTGCGCCTCGACGTCGCTGGCCGTCAACGCGACCATGGCCCCGCCAACAGGAAGCGCCTGCATCAGGCGGCCCCGCGCCGCCACCACCGCCACCGCATCAGCCAGATCCCACACCCCCGCCACATGAGCCGCACTCAACTCACCAATCGAGTGGCCGGCGAGACACTGCGGAACGACACCCCACGAGCCGAGCAACCGGTACAACGCCACCTGTACCGCGAACAACCCGGCCTGGGTGTACATCGTCTGGTCCAGCAGCTGCGACTCGCCCGCGACCACCTCCCGCAACGGCCGCTCGAGATGCTGGTCGAAGGACGCGCAAACCTCATCGAACACGTCAGCGAACACGGGATACGCCTCGTACAAGCCCTGGCCCATCCCAACGCGCTGACTCCCCTGCCCAGAAAACACCACCGCCAGCCGACCGGGCCCCGCAACCCCGCTCACCACCCCGGGCGCCTGGCCACCCGCGGCCAACACCTGCAACCCCTCCACCAACGCCGACCGCTGCCGGCCGAGCACCACTGCCCGATGCGGGAACCCGGTCGCCCGGCTGTCCACCAACGCCCGCCCCACCACCACCGGCTCGACCTCGGGCCGGTCGGTCACGAGCCCTGCCAACCGCTGCGCCTGCGCCCGCAACGCCACCTCAGACTTGGCCGACAACAACCACGGCACCACCCCACCCGACAGCGCGGGCGACTCCTGGCCCGATTCCGCCGAGTTAACTGGTGCGTCCCGCGGCGGCTCAAACGGCTCGGCCTCTTTCGGGATCTCGATCGGTTCGGGTTCTTCGATAATGAGGTGGGCGTTGGTGCCACTGATCCCGAACGACGACACCCCAGCCCGCCGCGGCCGGCCGTTGACCGGCCACGGCGTGGCCTCGGTCAGCAGTCGCACCGAGCCGGCCGACCAGTCCACATGTGACGACGGGGCGTCCACGTGCAGCGTCCTGGGCATCAACCCGTGTCGCATGGCGAGGACCATCTTGATGATCCCGGCGACACCGGCGGCGGCCTGGGTGTGGCCGATGTTGGACTTCACCGACCCCAGGCGCAGCGGCCGATCCGCCGGCCGGTCCTGGCCGTACGCGGCGATCAGCGCCTGCGCCTCGATCGGATCACCCAGGGTGGTGCCCGTGCCGTGCGCCTCAACCACATCCACGTCGCCTGGTGTGAGCCGCGCGTTGGCCAGGGCCTGGCGGATCACCCGCTGCTGCGACGGACCATTCGGCGCACTCAACCCATTCGACGCGCCGTCCTGGTTGACCGCGCTGCCCCGCACCACCGCCAACACCTGATGCCCCCGCCGACGAGCATCCGACAACCGCTCCAACACCAACACCCCGACACCCTCACCCCAACCCGTGCCGTCGGCCGCGTCCGCGAACGGTTTACACCGCCCGTCAGCGGCCAACCCGCCCTGCCGGGAAAACTCCACGAACGCCCCCGGCGTGGCCATCACCGTCACACCACCGGCCAGGGCCATCGAACACTCACCCGAGCGCAACGCCTGCGCCGCCAGATGCACCGCCACCAACGACGACGAACACGCCGTATCCACCGACACCGCCGGCCCCTCCAAGCCCAGGGTGTACGCCACCCGCCCGGACATGACACTGGCCGCGTTACCCGTCAGCAGGTGCCCCTCGCTGCCGGTCTGCGCATCCCCGACTATCGAGATGTAATCCTGACCGGTGGTACCCACATACACACCCGTGTCCGACCCACGCAGCCCCGACGGGTCGATCCCCGCCCGCTCCAACGCCTCCCACGAGACCTCCAACAGCAGCCGCTGCTGCGGGTCCATCGCCACAGCCTCACGCGGACTGATCCCGAAAAACCCCGCATCGAACAACGCCACGTCAGTCAGAAACCCACCCTCGCGGGCATAACTGGTCCCCGACCGCCGCCGATCGGGGTCGTACAGCGCCGTCAGATCCCAACCCCGATCCGCGGGGAACCCAGCCACCGCGTCGACGCCTTCGACCAGCAGCCGCCAAAACTCCTCCGGGCCACCCACCCCACCCGGATACCGACACCCCATCCCCACAATCGCCACCGGCTCATCAACACCCGCACCCACCACCGGCGCCAGAACATCGGCCTGCTCACCAAGCAGCTCCGTCAACACATACCCGGCCAACACCACCGGCGTCGGATAGTCAAAAACCAGCGTGGTTGGTAGCGGCAGTCCGGTGGCGGTGGTCAGCCGGTTGCGTAGTTCCACCGCGGTGAGGGAGTCGAAGCCGAGTTCGCGGAATGCGCGCTCGGGTGGGATCGCCTGGGCGTTGTCGTGGCCGAGGGCGGTAGCGGCGTGGGTACGTACCAGTTCGAGGATCTTCTGCTGGCGTTGCGGGCCGGTCAACGCCCGTAGCTCGGTGGCCAGTGCTGAATCGTCGGATGGCCCGGGTTCAGCGACGGCGGCTTGCGCCTCGGGCAGTCCGGCCAGCAGAGCGCTGGGGCGTGCGGAGGTGAACGCTCGGATGAACTGGGCCCAATCCACGTCAGCGACGGCGAGGAAGTCCTCACCCTGACCGACCGCCTCGACCAGGGCCTGCACCGCCCGCTGCGGGTCCATGCCGCGGACCCCACGCCGGTGCAACCGGGTGGTGTCGGCCTGCTCGGCCATTCCCTCCCCGGCCCACAAACCCCACGCCACACTGGTCACCGACCGCCCCAACGCACGCTGCTGAACCGCGTACGCATCCAAAAACGCGTTCGCAGCCGCATACACCCCCTGCCCACCACCACCCCACACACCCGCGTTCGAAGAGAACAACACCATCGCGTCCAACCGACGCTCAGACCCCTCCACCAACAACTCATGCAGGTTACGGACACCCGCCACCTTCGCCGCCAAAACGCGCTCCGCCACCTCCGGGTCGGTGTCATCGATGGACGCCAGGTGACTCACCCCGGCCGCGTGGACCACCGCATCGACGGGTCCCACCTCACCCAGGACCGCGGCCAACCCGTCACGATCGGCCACATCACCACCCCGCACACTCACCCGAACCCGGCCATCAACGCTCAACTCACCAACCAGGTCGGCCACACCCGGCGCGTCCACCCCCCGACGCGACACCAACACCACATGATCCGCACCATTGCGGGCCACCCAACGAGCCACATGCGCACCCAACCCACCCGTACCACCAGTGACCAGCACCGTGCCCCGCGGCTGCCACACCCGCGGCGACTCCTGCGCCCGGGCATGCACCAACCGGCGCCCATACACACCACTGGCGCGCACCGCGACCTGATCCTGCCCATCCCACCCCGCCAACACCGCGACACAACGCCGCGCCACCGCAGCCGCGTCCCCCGCCACCTCAGGCCAGAGGGCGGGCAGATCCACCAGACCACCCCACCGGCGGGGATACTCCAACGCCGCCACCACACCCAAACCCCACGCCTGAGCCTGCACCGGATCAGCCGGAACATCGAACCGACCCGT
>NZ_JBITFD010000040.1:0-4167 GCF_044455765.1 Micromonospora sp. NPDC051141 | reverse complement strand
ACCCACCCTCACCCCCACCGACAACTTCTTCGACCACGGCGGACACTCCCTCCTCGCCACCCGCCTCATCAGCCGCATCCGCAGCACACTCGGCGGCGACGTGCCGATCCGCACGCTGTTCGAGTCCCCGACGCCCGCCGCGCTCGCGGCCCGGCTCGCCGCCACGCCGGCCGAGCGGCCACGGTTGCGCCACCGGTCGGACGACGAGCCGGCCGCCCTGTCCGCCGGACAACAACGCCTCCTGCTGCTCGACCGCATCGACGGTCCCAGCCCGACGTACACCATCGGTCTGCGCCTGACCTTCGACGGTGACCTCGACGTGGCGGCGCTGGCCGCCGCCCTCGGTGACGTCGTCGGCCGCCACGAGCCGCTGCGCACGGTCTATCCGGACCGGGACGGCCAGCCGGCGCAGCGCCTGCTGCCCGCCGACACTCCGGTCGACCTGACCGTCACCACGGTCGGCGTGGCCGATCTGCCGACGGCGCTGCTCGAGGCCGCCCGCGTGCCGTTCGACCTGACGACCGACCTGCCGCTGCGCGCCGTCCTGTTCCGCCTCGGCCCGAGTCAGCACGTCCTGCTGCTGCTGATGCACCACATCGCGGCCGACGGCTGGTCTCTGGCCCCCCTGTCACGCGACCTCGTCACCGCGTACGCCGCCCGCCGCACCGGCGAGGCGCCGCGGTGGGAGCCGCTGCCCGTGCGGTACGCCGACTACGCCGGCTGGCAGCAGGAAATGCTCGGCGGCGTCGGCGACCCGGCGTCGCGGCTTGCCGCCCAGACCCGCTTCTGGCAGGACACGCTGGCCGACCTGCCGGAGCGGATCGCGCTGCCCGCCGACCGGCCGGACCCGGCGACCGCCACCCACCGGGGCGCGATGCTCGACCTGGTGCTGGACGCCGACCTGCACGCCGGCATCCTCGCGACCGCCCGCGCCGGAGGGGCCACCGTCTTCATGGTGCTGCTCGCCGGGCTCGCGGCCACCCTGGCCCGGCTCGGCACCGGCACGGACGTCCCGATCGGCACGCCGGTCGCCGGGCGCACCGACGAGAAGCTCGACGACCTGGTCGGCTTCTTCGTCAACACGCTGGTGATGCGCGTCGACCTGACCGGGAACCCGACCTTCGCCGACCTCGTCACCCGGGTCCGCGACGTCGCGCTCGACGCCTACGCCCACGACGACGTGCCGTTCGAGCACCTCGTCGAGGTGCTCAACCCGGCCCGGTCCCTGGCCCACCATCCCCTGTTCCAGGTCATGCTGGCGTTGCAGAACACGCCGGACGCCGCCTTCGACCTCGCCGATCTCCACGTGGAACTGCGGCCCGCCACCACCGGCACGGCCCGGTTCGACCTGTTCTTCAGCCTGCTGGAGCGCTACGACGCCGGCCGGGCCGGCGGCCTGCGCGGCATCGTCGAGTACGCCACCGACCGGTTCGACGCGGCGACCGTCGAGGCTCTGGTCGACCGGTGGCGGCGGCTGCTCGCCCAGGTCGTCGCCGACCCCGGCCGCCGGCTGAACGACATCGACGTGTTGACCGCCGACGAACGCGGCGAGCTGGACCGCTGGGGCACCGACGCGGCGTCCTCCGCAACCGCCACGCCGATCGCCGACCAGATCGCCGCGCAGGCCGCCGCGACTCCGGAGAACGTCGCCGTCGAAGCGCCCGACGGCAGCCTGACCTACGCCGAACTGCTCCGCCGCGCCGACGACCTCGCCGCCACCCTGGCCCACCGCGGGGTCGCCGCGGAGTCGATCGTCGCCGTCGCGCTGCCCCGCTGCCTCGACCTCTACGTGGCCCTCGTCGCCGTGCTCCGCGCCGGCGCCGCGTACCTGCCGATCGACCTCGGCCACCCGGCGGAGCGGATCGGGTTCATGCTTGCCGACACCCGCCCTGCGCTGCTGCTCAGCACCGATGCCGAACTCGCCCGGCACGGCATACCGGTCCTCGGTCCGGAGTCGTGGTCGTCCGGCCATCCTCCCGCCCGGCCCGTGGTCCGGCCCGACAATCCGGCGTACGTCGTCTACACGTCCGGCTCGACCGGCGCCCCGAAGGCGGTGGTCATGCCGTCCGGCGCGCTGGCCAACCTGCTGGCGTGGCAACGGGAGGAGCTGCCGGGCGGGCCGGGTAGCCGCACCGTGCAGTTCACCTCGGTCGGCTTCGACGTCGCCGCCCAGGAGATCTTCGGCGCCCTCACCACCGGTCGGACGCTGCTCGTCCCGGACGACGACACCCGCCGCAGCGGCGAGTTGCTGGCCGCCTGGCTCGAGGACAGCGCGGCCACCGAGCTGTTCGCGCCGCAGCCGGTGCTGGCCGAGATCGCGGAGGCAGCCGCCGAGGGCGACCGCCGGCTCCCGGACCTGCGTGTGATCGCACAGGCCGGCGAGGCACTGGTGGTCGGGGAGCAACTGCGCCGCTTCTTCGCCACCCGCCCACACATCGGGCTGCACAACCACTACGGCCCGGCCGAGACCCACGTCGTCACCGGCACGCCGCTGACGGGCCCGGCCGGCGGCTGGCCGGTGCGCGCGCCGATCGGCCGGCCCGTAGCCGGTGCCCGGCTGCTGGTGCTCGACGCCTGGCTCAGTCCCGTACCGGTGGGCGTCGCCGGTGACCTCTACATCGGCGGTCCCGGACTCGCCCGCGGGTACCTGGGCCGTCCGGATCTGACCGCGGAGAGGTTCGTCGCGGGTCCGAACGGCGCCCGGCTCTACCGCAGCGGTGACCGTGCCCGCTGGCGTCCGGACGGTCAGCTCGAGTTCCTGGGCCGCACCGACGACCAGGTGAAGATCCGCGGGTTCCGGGTCGAGCCCGGTGAAGCCGCCGCCGTGCTGGCCCGTCATCCCGGCCTGGTGCGCGCGACCGTGGTCGCCCGCACGGACCAGCCCGCGGTGGTACGCCTCGTCGGCTACGCCGTACCCGCTCCGGGTTGGACCGGCACGCCCGGCGAGCTGGTCGACTGGCTGCGTGACCGGCTGCCCGACTACCTGGTCCCCACCACGGTCGTGCTGCTGGACGCGTTGCCCGTCACACCGAACGGCAAGCTCGATCGCGCCGCCCTGCCCGTTCCCGTGCACACACCCGGGCGTGCCGCCCGCAACCCGCGTGAGCAGATGATCGCCGACCTGTTCGCCGAGGCGCTGGGCGTCGACGCGGTCGGCGTCGACGACAACTTCTTCGACCTCGGCGGCCACTCGCTGCTCGCGACCCGGCTGATCAGCCGCATCCGCACCACGATGGGCGCGGACGTGCCGATCCGCGCGCTGTTCGAGACGCCCACCGTGGCCGGTCTCGCCGCGCGCCTCGACCCGGGCAGAGCGCTCCGGCCACCGGTACGCCCGGCGACGAGCCGGCCGGAGCTGCTACCGCTCAGCTCCGCCCAGCGCCGGCTGTGGTTCCTGCACCGGCTGGAGGGCCCCAGCCCGACCTACAACATGCTCATCTCGTTCCGCCTCACCGGCGCCCTCGACACCGCGGCGCTCCGCCAGGCCCTGCACGACGTGGTCGCCCGCCACGAGGCGCTGCGCACCGTGTACCCCGAGGTCGACGGCCGGCCGTGGCAACGCGTCGTGCCGACCGAGCAGGCCCGGGTCGAGTTCGACGAGGCCGACGTGACGCCGGAGCAGATGCAGGAGCTGCTCGCGGACGCCGCCCGGTTCGCCTTCGACCTCGCCACCGACCTGCCGCTGCGGGCCAACCTGCTCCGGCTCGGCCCCGACGAGCACGTGCTGCTGCTCGTGCTGCACCACGTCGCGGGCGACGGCTGGTCGATGGCGCCCCTGTCGCGCGACATCGTCACGGCCTACGCCGCCCGGCACGGCGGCCGGCCACCGCACTGGACCCCCCTGCCGGTGCAGTACGCCGACTACACGCTCTGGCAGGAGGAACTACTCGGCGCCAAGGACGACCCGCACAGCCTGTTCGGCAGCCAGACCGCATACTGGCTGACCGCGCTCACCGGGCTGCCCGACCAGATCAACATCCCGGCCGTACGCACCCGCCCGGCCGCCGCCTCCTACCGTGGCGACCTCCTGAAGCTGCGCATCCCGGCCGACGTGCACGCGGGCATCGTGCGACTGGCCCGGGAGACCGGTACGACGGTGTACATGGTGTTGCTGGCCGGTCTGGGTGGGTTGTTGAGCCGGTTGGGTGCGGGGGTGGACATTCCGAT
>NZ_JBITFD010000039.1:0-4501 GCF_044455765.1 Micromonospora sp. NPDC051141 | reverse complement strand
CCATCAGCCGCATCCGCAAACGGCTTACACCGCCCATCAGCAGCCAACCCACCCTGCCGGGAAAACTCCACGAACGCCCCCGGCGTGGCCATCACTGCTGCGCCGCCGGCCAGGGCCATCGAGCACTCACCCGAGCGCAACGCCTGCGCCGCCAAATGCACCGCCACCAACGACGACGAACACGCCGTATCCACCGACACCGCCGGGCCCTCCAAGCCCAGGGTGTACGCCACCCGCCCGGACATCACACTGGCCGCATTACCGGTCAGCAGATGCCCCTCACTGCCGGTCTGCGCATCACCGACTATCGAGATGTAATCCTGACCGGTGGTACCCACATACACACCCGTGTCCGACCCACGCAGCCCTGACGGGTCGATCCCCGCCCGCTCCAACGCCTCCCACGAGACCTCCAACAACAACCGCTGCTGCGGATCCATCGCCACAGCCTCACGCGGACTGATCCCGAAAAACCCCGCATCGAACAACGCCACGTCAGTCAGAAACCCACCCTCGCGGACATAACTGGTCCCCGACCGCGCCGGATCCGGGTCATACAACGACCCGACATCCCAACCCCGATCCATCGGCCATGGCCCGATGGCGTCGCCACCCGTGGCAAGGAGATCCCAGAGCTGTTCCGGGGTATCTATGCCGGCCGAGAACCGGCAGGCCATCGAGACCACGGCGATGGGCTCAGTCACCTGATCCTGAATCTCCTGCAGGCGTCGCCGGGTCTCCAGCAGGTTGTCCGTGGCCTGTCGCAGATATGTCCGCAGCTTCTCATCGTTGCTCACGCCGTTCGCCCTCCCTCGGAGCTTGCGATCTTGTCGAGAACGTCGAACAGCTCGTCATCTGAGGCTGCATAGGTGTCGATCGCCGGGGTTGCCCCGGGGCCGCCCGCCTGGGCCTCGATCCTGCGTACCAGCTCACGCAGGCGACCCGCCAGCTTCGTCGGATCTCTGCCATCTCCCGGGGTCAACGTGCGTATGGCCTGCTCGATCCGGTCCAAGTCGGACTCCAGAGTATTTACGGGCGCATTTTCCTCAGGCGCAACTCGCGTCCATAGCTCGCGGCTGAGTTCGGCGGGGGTGGGGTAGTCGAAGACCAGCGTGGCCGGCAACGACAGCCCGATCGCGGTGGCTAACCGGTTACGCAACTCCACCGCGGTCAGCGAGTCGAAACCGAGTTCGCGGAACGCGCTGTCCGGGTCGATCGTCGTTGGCTCGGGATGGCCGAGTACGACGGCGGCTTGTGCCCGTACCAGTTCCAGGACTGTTCGCTGGCGTTCCTCGACCTCCATAGCGGCCAGCCTGGTGGTCAGGTCCATCCGGGCGTCGGTTGTGGTCGCCGTCCGGCGGGCCGGGCCGCCGGCCAATGTCCGCCATACCGGTGGCACACCACCGGCTCCGCTACGACGGAGCGCGGCCAGGTCCACCCGGATCGGTACGAGCTGCGGCTGGTGAGTACGTACTGCCGCGTCGAACAACGCCAGGCCCTGCTCGGAGGAGAGGGCAAGGATGCCGTTGCGTCGCATCCGGTCCAGGTCGGCCTCGTCGAGGTGTCCAGTCATGGCTGACTGCTGGGCCCACAGCCCCCACGCCAACGACTGCCCGACCAGACCCTCGGACTGCCGTCGCAGTGCCAGGGCGTCCAGGACGGCGTTGGCCGCGGCGTAGTTTCCCTGCCCGGGTGACCCGAGGGTGGCCGCCGCCGACGAATACACCACGAACAATCCCAGATCCAAGTCGCGGGTCAGCTCATGCAGCCACCACGCCGCGTCAGCTTTGGCCAGCAGTACGGTCTCCAGCCGCTGCGGCGTCAACGCCTCGACCACCCCGTCGTCGAGGACTGCGGCGGTGTGCACCACCCCCACCACCGGATGCTCGACCGGCACCCCTGCCAACACCTCAGCCAGCGCGTCCCGGTCAGCGACGTCACACGCCACCACCTGAACCTGGGCGCCCAACCCGGTCAGCTCACCGACCAGCTCCGCCGCCCCCGCCGCGGCCGGACCCCGCCGGGACAACAACAACAAGTGCCTGACCCCGTGCGCGGTGACCAGATGCCGGGCCACCAACCCACCCAACACCCCCGTCCCACCAGTGACCACCACCGTGCCACGCGGGTCCAGCCCGGCCGGCAGCCGCAGCACCACCTTGCCTACGTGGCGGGCCGCCTGCAGGTAACGAAGGGCCTGCAGCGCTTGGGCTGATTCGAATACTTTCACGGGAAGTGGCTGCAGGACTTCCGCGGCGAACATATCCAGGATCTCGGCCAGCATCTGCCCGATCCGGTCAGCACCGACGTCGGGCAAGTTGAACGCCTGGTACGCCACTCCGGGGTGGTCCGTGGCAACCCGCACCGGGTCCCGCACGTCGGTCTTACCCATCTCCACGAACCAGCCGCCACGGGGCAGCAAGTCCAGTGACGCATCCACGAACTCCCAGGTCAGGGCGTTGAGCACCACGTCCACCCCCTCTCCCCCGGTCGCGGTCAGGAAGCTGTGGCGGAAGTCCAGATCGCGGGAGGAGGCTAGGTGCGTATCGTCCACACCCATTTGGCGCAGGGTGTCCCACTTGCCGGCGCTGGCAGTGGCGTACACCTGCAACCCCCACGCCCGCGCCAGTTGCACCGCGGCCATACCCACCCCACCGGCGGCGGCGTGGATGAGGATCCGCTGCCCCGCCCGCACACCGGCCAGATCCCGCAACGCGTAGAACGCGGTCAGAAACACGATCGGCATCGACGCCGCTCGAGTAAACGACCAGCCCTGTGGGATCCGGGCCAGGAGACGATGATCAGTGACCGCCACCGGCCCCAACGCCCCGTTGAACATCCCGAACACCCGGTCCCCGACCACCATCCCGGTCACGTCCGGGGCGGTCTCGAGCACCACCCCCGCCGCCTCACTACCCATCACCGCGGTCGGATCCGGCGACATACCCAGCCCGAGCCACACGTCGCGGAAGTTCAACCCCGCCGCTCGCACCCCCACCCGCACCTGCCCAACCGCCAGCGGCGCCACCGCCTCCGGATAGTCCACTACCGTGAGGTTGTCCAGACTGCCTGGCTCCGACACATCGATACGCCACGACAACCGCTCAGCGCCGGGCAGGGACAGCCGGCCGGTACCACCGGCTCGGGTCAACCGCCGGGTGTACAGGACACCGGCGCGTACCGCGATCTCCGGCTCGCCGCTGTCGAGCACCGCGGTGAGGATTCTGCCCATCTCGTCACGGTGGATGTCGTCGTCGAGGTCGAGCAGGACGAACCGGTCGGGGTGTTCGGACTGCGCGGAGCGGACCAGACCCCACACCGCAGCCGCGGCCAAATCACTGGCATCAGTAGCACCACGGGTGAGCACCACCAGCCGGGAACCGTCCGTGCCCGCATCGGCCAACCAGTCCTGGACCCAGCCCAACACCACCGTGCTCGCCGCGTGCGTGGCCTCGACAACACCCACCGCACCGTCTAAAGCTGGTAGCTCAGCGACCACCACCGCAGGCAGCTCACCCTCAACCTGCCCATGCCACGCCCAGACCAGCTCGGTAGCCGCCGCCGTGGTGTCAGGCTCCGCGTCCGGCAGCGGCACCCACTCCACCGCGAACAGCGACTGCGCCGCATCCGGCATCCCGGCGCCCAACTGGTCGGCGGTCACCGGCCGCAACACCAACGAGTCCGCGGTCAGCACCGGCTGGCCCGCGGTGTCAAACACCGCCACCGCGATAGCCCCGCCGTCGTCGGCTGGTGTGAGCCGGACCCGTAGCGTGGTCGCCCCGGTCGCGTGCAACCGCACCCCACTCCACGCGAACGGCAACACCGCCCCGCCATCATCGTCGCCGAGCAGGCCGGTCAACCCGATCGGGTGCAACGCCGCGTCCAACACCGCCGGATGCAACCCGAACCCACCGGTCTCGACGCCCTCGGGCAGGGTCACCTCCGCAAACACATCCCGGTCGGAACGCCACACCGCCCGCAGCCCTTGGAACACCGGCCCGTACACGTACCCGCCGTCGGCCAACCGCTCATACAGACCGTCCACTGCCACCGGCCGCGCGTCAGCCGGCGGCCACTGCCCCAACCCGGACGGCACCCGACCCGCCTGCGGACTCAACACACCCGTGGCATGCCGAATCCACGACCCCTCCACACCCTCCGCGCCTTCGGGCCGGGAGTACACGTTGACCGGCCGTCGACCGTCCCGGTCGGGGTCACCGACCCACACCTGCACCTGCACCCCACCCTGCTCCGGCAGCAGCAACGGGGTCTGCAGCGTCAACTCCTGCACCACGCCACAGCCGATCTGGTCCCCGGCGTACATCACCAGTTCCACGAACGCCGTGCCCGCCAACAACACCGCACCCAACACCGCATGATCGGCCAACCACGGCTGCCCCGACAGCGACAACCGGCCGGTCAACACCACCGCGTCCCCATCAGCCAACGACACCGCCGCACGCAACAACGGATGATCAACCGAACCCTGACCCAACCCCCG
>NZ_JBITFD010000038.1:1809-5239 GCF_044455765.1 Micromonospora sp. NPDC051141 | reverse complement strand
ACAGGGGTTTGGTGTTCGTTCAGAGTTGCACAGTGGACGCGTAGCAGCTTGGTAGTCAAGTCCTCGGCCTATTAGTACCGGTCAACTGAACCCGTTACCGGGCTTACATTTCCGGCCTATCAACCCAGTCGTCTAGCTGGGGGCCTTACCCCACAAAGTGGGTGGGATACCTCATCTTGAAGCGAGCTTCCCGCTTAGATGCTTTCAGCGGTTATCCCTTCCGAACGTAGCTAACCAGCCGTGCCCCTGGCGGGACAACTGGCACACCAGAGGTTCGTCCGTCCCGGTCCTCTCGTACTAGGGACAGCCCTTCTCAAGTATCCTACGCGCACGGCGGATAGGGACCGAACTGTCTCACGACGTTCTAAACCCAGCTCGCGTACCGCTTTAATGGGCGAACAGCCCAACCCTTGGGACCTGCTACAGCCCCAGGATGCGACGAGCCGACATCGAGGTGCCAAACCATCCCGTCGATATGGACTCTTGGGGAAGATCAGCCTGTTATCCCCGGGGTACCTTTTATCCGTTGAGCGACACCGCTTCCACATGCCAGTGCCGGATCACTAGTCCCGACTTTCGTCCCTGCTCGACCTGTCAGTCTCACAGTCAAGCTCCCTTGTGCACTTGCACTCAACACCTGATTGCCAACCAGGCTGAGGGAACCTTTGGGCGCCTCCGTTACCCTTTAGGAGGCAACCGCCCCAGTTAAACTACCCACCAGACACTGTCCCTGAACCGGATAACGGTCCGAAGTTAGATACCCAAATCAACCAGAGTGGTATTTCAAGATTGCCTCCACCCATACTGGCGTATGGACTTCACCGGCTCCCACCTATCCTACACAAGCTAATTCAGATACCAATGTCAAGCTATAGTAAAGGTCCCGGGGTCTTTCCGTCCTGCCGCGCGTAACGAGCATCTTTACTCGTAATGCAATTTCGCCGGGCCTGTGGTTGAGACAGTGGGGAAGTCGTTACGCCATTCGTGCAGGTCGGAACTTACCCGACAAGGAATTTCGCTACCTTAGGATGGTTATAGTTACCACCGCCGTTTACTGGCGCTTAAGTTCTCCGCTTCGCCCCGAAGAGCTAACAGGTCCCCTTAACGTTCCAGCACCGGGCAGGCGTCAGTCCATATACATCGAATTACTTCTTCGCATGGACCTGTGTTTTTAGTAAACAGTCGCTTCCCCCTGCTCTCTGCGGCCATACAACGCTCCACCCGCGCGGGGCTTCACGTCTCCGGCCCCCCTTCTCCCTAAGTTACGGGGGCAATTTGCCGAGTTCCTTAACCACAGTTCGCCCGATCGCCTCGGTATTCTCTACCTGACCACCTGTGTCGGTTTGGGGTACGGGCCGCTAAGAACTCGCTAGAGGCTTTTCTCGGCAGCATAGGATCACTGACTTCACCTGAATCGGCTCGGCATCACGTCTCAGCCCATATGCGCCACGGATTTGCCTATGGCACGGCCTACACGCTTACCCCGGCACAACCACCGGCCGGGCTCAGCTACCTTCCTGCGTCACCCCATCGCTTGACTACTACCCGCCAGGTTCCCACGCTCCCCACCCGCAACCCGAAGGTCTAGGATGGTTTGGATGGTTAGCACAACGAGGTTCGTCAGGGACGCTCTTTCGCGGGTACGGGAATATCAACCCGTTGTCCATCGACTACGCCTCTCGGCCTCGCCTTAGGTCCCGACTCACCCAGGGCGGATTAGCCTGGCCCTGGAACCCTTGGTCATCCGGCGGAAGGGTTTCTCACCCTTCTTTCGCTACTCATGCCTGCATTCTCACTCGTGCCGCGTCCACGACTAGGTCACCCCGTCGCTTCACCCCCGGCACGACGCTCCCCTACCCATCCACACACCTGCACGGCACATCAAGGCGCCGCGAAGTTGAAATGTGAATGCCACAGCTTCGGCGGTGTGCTTGAGCCCCGCTACATTGTCGGCGCGGAACCACTTGACCAGTGAGCTATTACGCACTCTTTAAAGGGTGGCTGCTTCTAAGCCAACCTCCTGGTTGTCTATGCGACCCCACATCCTTTTCCACTTAGCACACGCTTAGGGGCCTTAGCTGGTGATCTGGGCTGTTTCCCTCTCGACTACGAAGCTTATCCCCCGCAGTCTCACTGCCGCGCTCTCACTTACCGGCATTCGGAGTTTGGCTGATTTCGGTAAGCTTGTGGGCCCCCTAGACCATCCAGTGCTCTACCTCCGGCAAGAAACACGCGACGCTGCACCTAAATGCATTTCGGGGAGAACCAGCTATCACGGAGTTTGATTGGCCTTTCACCCCTAACCACAGGTCATCCCCCAACTTTTCAACGTTGGTGGGTTCGGCCCTCCACGCGGTCTTACCCGCGCTTCAGCCTGCCCATGGCTAGATCACTCCGCTTCGGGTCTAGAGCATGCGACTAAAAACGCCCTATTCAGACTCGCTTTCGCTACGGCTCCCCCACACGGGTTAACCTCGCCACATGCCACTAACTCGCAGGCTCATTCTTCAAAAGGCACGCCGTCACCCCGTAAGGCTCCGACGGATTGTAGGCGAACGGTTTCAGGTACTATTTCACTCCCCTCCCGGGGTACTTTTCACCATTCCCTCACGGTACTCGTCCGCTATCGGTCACCAGGAAGTATTTAGGCTTACCAGGTGGTCCTGGCAGATTCACGGCAGATTTCAGGAGTCCGCCGCTACTCGGGAACACCCACAGAAGACCAGCAGCTTTCACCTACCGGACTATCACCGTCTACGGTCAGCCATTCCAGACTGTTCGACTAACCACTGGCTTTGTAACTTCTCGAGTGCGTGTCAGCACACTCAGCAGGGTCCCACAACCCCGAACACGCAACCCCTGACAGGTATCACACGCATCCGGTTTAGCCTCAATCCGCTTTCGCTCGCCACTACTCACGGAATCACTAAATTGTTTTCTCTTCCTACGGGTACTGAGATGTTTCACTTCCCCGCGTTCCCCCCACACACCCTATGTGTTCAGGTGCGGGTGACATCACATGACTGATGCCGGGTTTCCCCATTCGGACACCCTGGGATCACAGCTTGGTTGACAGCTCCCCCAGGCCTATCGCGGCCTCCCACGTCCTTCATCGGCTCCTGGTGCCAAGGCATCCACCGTTCGCCCTTGACAACTTGACCACAAAGATGCTCGCGTCCACTGTGCAATTCTCAACAAACAACCAACCCACAACCCGAACAGTTCCCCACCAAACCCGACAACCGCCGGCGGTATGGAGAACCAGGCCATGCCTGGCAACCTCCACGGACTCCCGTCCGCGCAAGGCTCCGAAGAAAACAACCACTGGTTGTTCCTTCAGGACCCAACAGGGTGCTCTACACCAGCCACCAGCCGCACCAGAACCCCGTTCCCACCACCCCCAACAGGGGCAGCTGTACTAGGAAAAATT
>NZ_JBITFD010000037.1:0-7983 GCF_044455765.1 Micromonospora sp. NPDC051141 | reverse complement strand
ATGGGGTGTCGGTATCCGGGTGGGGTGGGTGACCCGGAGGGGTTCTGGCAGCTGCTGGTCGAGGGCGTCGACGCGGTGGGTGAGTTCCCCACGGACCGGGGTTGGGATGTCGGGTCGTCAGATGGCCCGGATCCGGCGCGGTCGGGGAGTGGCTTTGCACGCAGGGGTGGGTTCCTGGCTGGTGCGGCGTTGTTCGACGCGGGGTTCTTCGGGATCAGCCCGCGTGAGGCTGTGGCGATGGACCCGCAGCAGCGGTTGTTGTTGGAGGTTTCCTGGGAGGCGTTGGAGCGGGCCGGAATCGACCCGTCCGGGCTACGCGGCTCGGACACCGGCGTGTATATCGGTGCCGCCGGTCAGGACTACATCTCGGTGATCGGTGACGCGCAGACCGGCAGCGAGGGACATCTCCTGACCGGCAACGTGGCGAGTGTCATGTCGGGTCGGGTGGCGTACACCCTGGGCTTGGAAGGGCCGGCGGTGTCGGTGGATACGGCGTGTTCGTCGTCGTTGGTCGCGGTGCATCTGGCGGCGCAGGCGTTGCGCTCGGGTGAGTGTTCGATGGCCCTGGCCGGCGGTGTAGCGGTGATGGCCAAACCGGGGGCGTTCGTGGAGTTTTCCCGGCAGGGCGGGTTGGCTGCTGACGGGCGGTGCAAACCGTTCGCGGATGCGGCTGATGGTACGGGTTGGGGTGAGGGTGTCGGGGTTTTGGTGTTGGAGCGGTTGTCGGATGCTCGTCGGCGGGGGCATCAGGTGTTGGCGGTGGTGCGGGGCAGCGCGGTCAATCAGGACGGGGCGTCGAATGGGTTGAGTGCGCCGAATGGTCCGTCGCAGCAGCGGGTGATCCGTCAGGCTTTGGCCAACGCGCGGTTGTCGCCGGGCGACGTGGATGTGGTGGAGGCACACGGCACGGGCACCACCCTGGGTGATCCGATCGAGGCGCAGGCGCTCATCGCCACGTACGGCCAGGACCGGCCGGCGGGGCAGCCGCTGCGGTTGGGGTCGGTGAAGTCGAACATCGGCCATACCCAGGCGGCTGCGGGTGTTGCCGGGATCATCAAAATGGTCTTGGCGATGCGACACGGGTTGATGCCCAGGACACTGCACGTGGACGCCCCGTCGTCACATGTGGACTGGTCGGCCGGCTCGGTGCGACTGCTGACCGAGGCCACACCGTGGCCGGCCGACGGGCGGCCTCGACGCGCTGGGGTGTCCTCCTTCGGACTCAGTGGCACCAACGCCCACCTCATCCTTGAGGAAGCTGAATCGAGCGTGTCGCTGCAGGGCACACCGGCTGGCCCAGCGGAATCAGGCCAGGAGTCGCCGGCGCTGTCGGGTGGGGTGGTGCCGTGGTTGTTGTCGGCCAAGTCTGAGGTGGCGTTGCGGGCGCAGGCGCAGCGGTTGGCGGAGTTTGTGGTCGACCGGTCCGAGGTCGAGCCGGTGGTGGTGGGACGGGCGTTGGTGGACGGTCGGGCGACCGGGTTCCCGCATCGGGCAGTGGTGCTCGGCCGGCAGCGGTCGGCGTTGGTGGAGGGGTTGCAGGTGCTGGCCGCGGGTGGCCAGGCGCCGGGGGTGGTGAGCGGGGTTGCGGGGCCCGGTCGGCTGGCGGTGGTGTTCTCCGGACAGGGGAGTCAGCGGCTCGGGATGGGCCAGGGCTTGTATGAGGTGTATCCGGTGTTCGCTGACGTGTTCGATGAGGTTTGCGCGTCCTTCGACCAGCATCTCGAGCGGCCGTTGCGGGACGTCGTCGCGGGCGACGCGCAGCTGCTGGACCAGACGATGTACACCCAGGCGGGGTTGTTCGCGGTGCAGGTGGCCTTGTACCGGCTGGTCCGCTCCTGGGGGGTGGCCCCGGAGTATGTGGCGGGGCATTCGATCGGCGAGTTGAGTGCGGCTCATGTGGCGGGGGTGTGGGATCTGGCTGATGCGGTGGCGGTGGTGGCCGCGCGGGGCCGCCTGATGCAGGCGCTCCCCGCTGGCGGGGCCATGGTCGCGTTGACCGCCAGCGATACTGAAGCCCACGACCTGATCGCCGGGCACACCGACCTGGTAGGCGTCGCGGCGGTCAACGGCCCGCACTCCACGGTGATCTCCGGTGACCAGACCGTGGCGTTGGACCTGGCACAACAGTGGCGGGACGCCGGTGGCAAGGCGCGGCGGTTGCGGGTCAGTCACGCGTTCCATTCGCCGTTGATGGAGCCGATGCTGGCCGAGTTCGCCGACGTGTTGCACGGGGTGATGTGGCGGGAGCCGACCATCCCGGTGGTGTCCGGCACCCCGGGTGCGGACGTGACCGAACCGGGATACTGGTTGGCGCATGCCCGCCAGACGGTGCGCTACCACGACGCGGTGACCGCGCTGCGCGAGCAGGGCGTGGGTGTTTTCCTCGAACTCGGACCGGACGGCACGCTGACCTCGATGGCCGACACCGCCGATGCAGGTGTGTGGCTACCCGCGCTGCGAGCCGAGCGGGACGAGCCGGAGGCACTGCTGACCGCAGTCGCTGGGGTCCACGTGCACGGCGGTGCGGTGAACTGGCCGACACTGTTCGGCACGAGTGCCGGTTCGGCCGAGGCCACGGGTGTGGGCAGAGTGATGGGCGGGACCATCCCGCTGCGGGCTGAGTTGCCTACCTACCCGTTCCAGCATCAGCGGTACTGGCCGCAGACGGCGGCGGCCGGTGTGGGCGATGCTCGGGTGTTGGGGTTGGGTTCGGTTGATCATCCGTTGTTGCGGGCGGCGGTGTCGTTGGCTGATGGGGACGGGGTGGTGTTGACCGGCCGGTTGTCGTTGTCGGGGCAGCCGTGGTTGGCCGGTTATCTGGTGTTGGGTTCGGTGTTGTTGGCGGGCACGGCGTTCGTGGAACTGGTGATGTACGCCGGGGACCAGATCGGCTGTGGCCTGGTGCAGGAGTTGACGCTGCAGACCCCGTTGCTGCTGTCGGAGCAGGGTGGGGTGCAGGTGCAGGTGTGGGTCGGTGACCCCGACCAAGAGGGTCGGCGGCCGGTCAACGTGTACTCCCGGCCCGAAGGCGCGGAGGGTGTGGGGGGTGCGTGGATTCGGCATGCCACGGGTGTGTTGAGTCCGCAGGCTGGTCGGGTGCCGTCGGGGTTGGGGCAGTGGCCGCCGGCCGACGCACGGCCGGTGGCGGTGGACGGCGTGTACGAGCGGTTGGCCGACGGCGGGTACGTGTACGGGCCGGTGTTTCAGGGTTTGCGGGCGGTGTGGCGTTCCGATCGGGATGTGTACGCGGAGGTGGCACTGCCCGAGGGCGTCGAGACCGGCGGGTTCGGGTTGCATCCGGCGGTGTTGGACGCGGCGTTGCACCCGATCGGGTTGACCGGACTTCTCGGCGACGACGATGGCGGGGCGGTGTTGCCGTTCGCGTGGAGCGGGGTCCAGCTACACGCGAACGGGGCGACCACGTTGCGGGTCCGGCTGACACCGGTCGGCGACGGCGGGGCTGTCGCGGTGGCGGTGTTCGACACCGCCGGCCAGCCGGTGCTGACCGCGGACTCGCTGGTGATGCGACCAGTGACCACCGACCAACTCGCCATCGGGGCGCCGGATGCGGCGCAGTCACTGTTCGCGGTGGAATGGGTGCCGCTACCGGACCCGGAACCCGACACCACGGCGGCGGCCACCGAGCTGGTCTGGGCATGGCATGGGCAGGTTGAGGGTGAGCTGCCTGCGGTGGTGGTCGCTGAGCTACCGGCTGCGGGCGATGCGGTGGGTGTTGTCGAGGCTACGCACGCGGCGAGCGCCCTGGTGTTGGGCTGGGTTCAGGACTGGTTGGCCGATGCGGGCACGGCGGGTTCCCTGCTGGTGGTGGTCACCCGTGGCGCTACCGACGGCAGTGACCTGGCTGCGGCTGCGGTGTGGGGTTTAGTCCGCTCCGCGCAGTCCGAACACCCTCACCGGTTCGTCCTGCTCGACCTCGACGATGACACCGGCCACGACACCGGCCAGGGTAGCGACCTGGGCAGGATCCTGACGGCAGTCCTTGACAGCGGTGAGCCGGAGATCGCGGTACGCGCTGGCGGGCTGTATACCCGGCGAATGACCCGCGTGGTCGACACTGGCCGTTTGTCGCTGTCTGGCTCTGGCGGGTTGTTGGCGGGGTTGGATGCGGGTGGCACGGTGGTGATCACTGGTGGGACGGGGGTGTTGGGTGGGTTGGTGGCCCGGCATCTGGTCACCGCGCACGGGGTCAGGCACCTGTTGCTGTTGTCCCGGCGCGGCCTGGCCGCGGCGGGCGCGGCGGAGCTGGTCGGTGAGCTGACCGAGCTGGGCGCACGGGTTCAGGTGGTGGCGTGTGATGTCGCTGACCGGGACGCGCTGGCGGCGGTGTTGGCGGGGGTGCCGGCTGAGCATCCGGTGGTGGGGGTGGTGCATACCGCGGGTGTGCTTGATGACGGGGTGGTCGAGGCGTTGACGCCGCAGCGGCTGGAGACCGTGCTGCGGGCGAAGGCGGATGCGGCGTGGTGGCTGCATGAGCTGACCCGGGACTTGGATCTGGGGTTGTTCGTGGTGTATTCGTCGGCGGCGGCCACGCTGGGGTCGCCGGGGCAGGGTAACTACGCCGCGGCGAACGCGGTTCTGGATGCTTTGGCGCTGCGCCGGCGGTCCGAGGGTCTGGTTGGGCAGTCGTTGGCGTGGGGGCTGTGGGCTCAGCAGTCGGCGATGACCGGGCATCTCGGCGAGGTCGACCTGGACCGGATGCGACGCAACGGCTTCCTTCCCCTGTCCTCCGAGCAGGGCCTGGCGTTGTTCGACACGGCAGTGCGCACCGATCGGCCGCAGCTGGTGCCGATGCGGGTGGACCTTGCCGCGCTGCGTCGCGCCGCCGCTGGTGGCCTGCCGCCGTTGTGGCGGACGTTGGTCGGCGGCTCGGCCCGCCGCATGGCGGCCACCGCTGATGCGCCGGTGGATCTGGCCGCCAGGTTGGCGGCTATGGGGGTGGAGGAGCGCCAGCGGACAGTCCTTGAGTTGGTGCGGGCGCAGGCCGCGGTTGTGCTTGGTCATGCCGACCCCGCGGCGGTTGATCCGGGCAGCGCGTTCCGTGAGCTTGGTTTCGATTCGTTGACCGCGGTGGAGTTGCGTAACCGGTTGGCTGCCGCGACGGGGTTGTCGTTGCCGGCCACGCTGGTCTTCGACTATCCGACGCCGGTGGTGTTGGCCGGGTACGTGTTGACGGAGCTGCTTGGTGAGCAGGCCGATGTTCTGGCGCCGGTGGTGGTGGGTGCGGGTGTTGATGAGCCGGTGGCGATTGTGGGGATGGGATGTCGGTATCCGGGTGGGGTGGACGACCCGGAGGAGTTCTGGCGGCTGCTGGTCGAAGGCGTCGACGCGGTGGGTGAGTTTCCCGCGGATCGGGGTTGGGATCTGACGGCGCTGTACGACCCCGATCGGCGGCGGTCGGGGACCAGTTATGCCCGCGACGGTGGGTTTCTGACTGACGCGGCGTTGTTCGACGCGGGGTTCTTCGGGATCAGTCCGCGGGAGGCTGTGGCGATGGATCCGCAGCAGCGGCTGCTGTTGGAGGTTTCCTGGGAGGCGTTGGAGCGGGCCGGGATCGACCCGTCGGGGCTGCGTGGGTCGGACACGGGTGTGTATGTGGGTACCACCGGTCAGGATTACATCTCGATAATCGGCGACGCGCAGACGGGCAGTGAGGGGCATCTGCTGACGGGTAATGCGGCGAGTGTGATGTCGGGTCGGGTGGCGTACACCTTGGGCTTGGAGGGGCCGGCGGTGTCGGTGGATACGGCGTGTTCGTCGTCGTTGGTGGCGGTGCATTTGGCGGCGCAGGCGTTGCGGTCGGGTGAGTGTTCGATGGCGCTGGCTGGTGGTGTGACGGTGATGGCCACGCCGGGGGCGTTCGTGGAGTTTTCCCGGCAGGGTGGGTTGGCTGCTGACGGGCGGTGTAAGCCGTTTGCGGATGCGGCTGATGGTACGGGTTGGGGTGAGGGTGTCGGGGTGTTGGTGTTGGAGCGGTTGTCGGATGCTCGTCGGCGGGGGCATCAGGTGTTGGCGGTGGTGCGGGGCAGCGCGGTCAACCAGGACGGCGCTTCCAATGGGTTGAGTGCGCCGAATGGTCCGTCGCAGCAGCGGGTGATCCGCCAGGCCCTGGCCAACGCGCGGCTGTCGCCGGGCGACGTGGATGTGGTGGAGGCGCACGGCACGGGCACCACCCTGGGTGATCCGATCGAGGCGCAGGCGCTGATCGCCGCGTACGGCCAGGACCGGCCGGCGGATCGGCCGTTGCGGTTGGGGTCGGTGAAGTCCAACATCGGCCACACCATGGCAGCCGCAGGGGTCGCCGGGATCATCAAGATGGTCCTCGCCATGCGGCACGGGTTGATGCCCAGGACGCTGCACGTGGACGCCCCGTCGTCACATGTGGATTGGTCGGCTGGGTCGGTGCAGTTGCTGACAGAGGCCACGCCGTGGCCAGGTAACGGTCGGCCGCGGCGGGCCGGGGTGTCGTCGTTCGGGATCAGCGGCACCAACGCCCACCTCATCCTCGAAGAAGCCGATCCCGCACCGGAAAAGGTGTTGGATCATGAGCCGGCCCCGCTGCCGGCCGGCGGGGTGGTGCCGTGGTTGTTGTCGGCCAAGTCCGAGGTGGCCCTGCGGGCGCAGGCGCAGCGGTTGGCCGGTTTCCTGACCGATCGGCCTGAGGTCGGGCCGGTAACGGTGGGGCGGGCGTTGGTGGATAGCCGGGCGACGAGGTTCACCTATCGGGGTGTGGTGCTCGGCCAGGATCGGCAGGTGTTGGTGGATGGGTTGCGGGTGCTGGCCGCGGGTGGCCAGGCGTCGGGTGTGGTGAGCGGGGTTGCCGGTTCCGGGCGGCTGGCGGTGGTGTTTTCCGGGCAGGGGAGTCAGCGGGTTGGGATGGGTCTGGGTTTGTGTGAGGCGTATCCGGTGTTCGCTGACGTGTTCGATGAGGTTTGCGCGTCCTTTGATCGCCATTTGGACCGATCGTTGCGGGACGTGGTCGCGGGCGAGGCGCAGCTGCTGGATCAGACGATGTATACCCAGGCTGGGTTGTTCGCGGTGCAGGTGGCGTTGTATCGGCTGGTCCGTTCGTGGGGGGTGGCCCCGGAGTATGTGGCGGGGCATTCGATCGGTGAGTTGAGTGCGGCTCATGTGGCGGGGGTGTGGGATCTGGCTGATGCGGTGGCGGTGGTGGCGGCGCGGGGCCGCCTGATGCAGGCGCTTCCTGTTGGCGGGGCCATGGTCGCGTTGACCGCCAGCGACGTCGAGGCGCAGGAGTTGATCGCCGGGCACACCGATCTGGTGGGTGTGGCGGCGGTCAACGGTCCCCGCTCGACGGTGATCTCCGGTGACCAGACCGTGGTGTTGGACCTGGCGCAACGGTGGCGGGACGCCGGTGGCAAGGCGCGGCGGTTGCGGGTCAGTCACGCGTTCCATTCGCCGTTGATGGAGCCGATGCTGGCCGAGTTCGCCGACGTGTTGCACGGGGTGGTGTGGCGTGAGCCGACCATCCCGGTGGTCTCTGGCACCCCGGGTGCGGACGTGACCGATCCGGGATACTGGTTGGCGCATGTCCGGCAGACGGTGCGCTACCACGATGCGGTGACCGCGCTGCGTGAGCAGGGCGTGGGCGTGTTCCTCGAATTGGGCCCGGACGGCACGCTGACCTCGATGGCCGACACCGACACCCCCGATGCAGGGGTGTGGCTGCCCGCGCTGCGAGGTGACCGGGACGAGCCGCAGACACTGCTGACGGCGGTCGCTGGTGTCCACGTACACGGCGGGACGGTGAACTGGCCGGCACTGTTCGGCATGAGTACCAGCCCGGCCGAAGTCGCGGGCAGGGCGGTGGGCGGGGCTATCGCGCTGCGGGCTGAGTTGCCGACTTATCCGTTTGAGCGTCAGCGGTTTTGGCCGGTGGTGCGGGGTGTGTCGGTGGGGGGTGGGGATGGTGGGTTTGATGCGGAGTTTTGGCGGGTGGTGCAG
>NZ_JBITFD010000036.1:0-10763 GCF_044455765.1 Micromonospora sp. NPDC051141 | reverse complement strand
TTCAACTCCCCATACGACAACGACACCCCACCCACCACCACCGCCACCGCATCCGGCGACCGCCGCACCCGCTCCTCGAACAACTCGTGCAGGCAGCGGTCGACGGGCGTCACGTGCGACGGTGACGCCTGTCGCAGCAGCAGCTCCCGCTCGCCCGCGGGCAGGTAGGTGGCCCGGGCGTCGCCGTCGCCGCCGGCGGCCATCGACTCCAGCACGGCGCGCAGCATGCCGGCCAGCCGGTCCGCACTCGCCGGATCCAGGTGCCGCTCGCTGCTACCGAGGTGGAACCGGCCGTGCTGGCTGATCAGCGAGAGGGCGAACTCGTTGGGCGAGTTCGTCGTCCGGGTGCCGGCCGCCACCCGGCCGGTGTCCACGCCGCGGAAGTCGAGGTGGTTGAAGAAGACCTGGATCAGCGGGTCGCCGCCCCCGTCGCGGCGGATCGCGGGCATCGGGTAACGCCGGTGCTGCCACACGTCGAGTTCCCGGGCGAAGACCCGGGTGACGAGGTCGTGCCAGGTCGCCGCGGTCCGGTCGGCGGCGATCGGCAGCGTGTTGACGTACATGCCGGGAACCCGGTCGGCGCCCGGCTCCTCCGGCCGGGTGTCGACGACCATGCCCGCGTGGTAGGCGGGCTCGTCGGTCAGCTGACCCATCACCTTCAGGTACGCCGACAACAACACGGTCTTGAGCGACGTGCCGGTCTCGGCGGCCAGCGCGTGCAGCCCGTCGAGCAGGTCGTCGTAGGGGATCTGCCGGAACACCCGCCGGTCCGAGTCGCCCGCCCAGCCCCGCGGCAGCGTCACCCCGGTGTGGTCGCCGGTGATCCGCTCCCAGTAGGCGCGGTCCTCGTCCGAGGCCAGCGCGGCACGCTCCGCCGCGATCGCGTCGGCGAACCGGACTCCGGGCCGGTCGTAGGGCTCCGGCTCGGCGCCCCGGCGCAGCCGGTCGTAGCAGTCCAGCAGCTCCATCAGCACCTGGTGGGTGCTCCAGCCCTCGGTCAGCGCGTGCGTCTGGGTCAGGGTGAGCCACCACGCCTCGTCGCTCTCCTGGTGCGCGAGCACCCGGACCAGCGGCGGGACCGCGAAGTCGAACGCTTCGGCGCGCTGACGCGCCACCAGGCGCTCGCGGATCGCGGGGTGCTCGGCCGGGTCCACCTGTCGCAGGTCGTGCACCTCGACCGGCACGTCCACCGTCCGGTGCACGAGCTGCATCGGCACGGAGAAGCCGGTCAACCGGATCGAGGTGCGCAGCGTCTCGTGCCGGTCGGCCACCACCGCGACGGCCCGGCGCAGCGCGTCCTCGTCCAGCGGGTGCCCGTCGGTCACCCGGAACATGTTGACCATGTGGTACGCGCCGCGGCCGTCACCGGACATCGCCTCGATGACCATGCCCAGCTGGGTGCGGCCCAGCGGGTAGGCGTCCACCACGTCCGGCGGAAGCAGATCACGGTCCGCACGCTCGATCTGGGCGTACGCCTCGACGTACCGCCGGCCCGCGCCCGTCCCGACCGGGCGCAGCCGCTCGCAGAGCCGCTCGACGGTCCGGGCGTCCAGCACGTCGCGCACGGTCGTCTCGTATCCGGCCGCTCGCAGGTCGCCGACGAGCGCGACCGCCCGCAGCGAGTCGCCGCCGAGCGCGAAGAATCCGTCGCGCAGACCGACCCGCTCGACGCCGAGCGCCCGCGCCCACAGCCCGGTCACCTCGGTCTGGAGGCCGTCGGTGGGCGCGACGAACTCGGTCACCGCCAGCGCCTCGGCGTCGGGTTCGGGCAGCGCCCCGCGGTCGACCTTGCCGTTCGGGGACAGCGGAATCGCGTCCAGCACCACGAAGGCGGCCGGAATCAGGTAGGCGGCCAGCTCGGCCTCCAGCGCGGCGCGCAGCTCGGCCGGGGTCGGCCGCTCGTCCGCCGCCGCCACGTAACCGATCAACCGGTCGTCGCGGTGCACGACGACCGCCTGACGCACCAGGGGGTGCCGGGTCAGGGCCGCCTCGATCTCGCCCGGCTCGATCCGGTGCCCACGGACCTTCACCTGCTGGTCGGAGCGGCCGAGGTAGTCAAGCGTGCCGTCGGGCAGCCGGCGGGCGAGGTCGCCGGTGCGGTAGAGCCGGCCGCCGGCCGGGCCCCACGGGTCGGGGACGAACCGCTCGGCGGTCAGCGCCGGCTGGTTCAGGTAGCCGTCGCCCACGCCGAGACCGCCGACGTGGAGCTCGCCGGGCACCCCGTCGACCACCGGCGCGCCCCACTCGTCGAGGACGTACAGCCGGGTGCCGCGGACCGGCCGGCCGATCGGCACCCGGGTGAGCCCGTCGGCGGTGGTCAGCGCGTGGTGGGCGACGTCGTCCGCGCACTCGGTCTGCCCGTACGAGTTCAGCAGGCCGACCTGCGGGAACCGGGCCAGCCACCGGGCCGCCAGCTCGGCCGGGAAGGCCTCGCCGGTCACCACCAGCCGTCGCAGCGCGGCGTCGGGCGGCAGGGTGACGCCGCCGTCGAGGGCCGCGCGCAGCAGCGTCGGCACGACCTCCAGCACGGTGACCTCGCCGTCAGCGACCAGGGCGAAGAGGGCGTGCGGGTCGCGTGCGACCGCCTCCGGGACGACCCGGACGCAGCAGCCGGTGGCCGTGCCGGCCAGCATCTGCCAGATCGACACCACGAACGTCGGCGGCGCGTTCTGCGCGAGCGTGTCGGCCGCCGTCATGCCGAGGTCGGCCACCTTGGCGAGCAGGTGGTTGCCGACGCCGCGGCGGGTGATCGACACGCCCTTCGGCCGCCCGGTCGAGCCCGACGTGTAAAGCAAAAAGGCCGGGTCCGACGGCTCGGGTTCCGGCGCCGGTTCGCCTTCCGGCGCCGCCGCGCTCGGGTCGCCGGGGACCAGTACCGGCAGGTCGGTGTCGAGCGTGGACTCGCGGTCCGCGACGACGACCCGGGCCCGGGCGTCGGCGAGCTGGAACGCGAGCCGCCTGACCGGGGTCTCGGGATCGAGGGGAAGGCAGACGCCACCGGCCCGCAGGACGGCGAGGACCGCGGTGACCCGCGCCACGACGGCCGGCAGGCAGACCGCCGCCACGACACCGGGTCCGACACCGGCGGCGCGCAGCCGGCCGGCCAACCGGTCGACGTCCGCGCCGAGCTGTCCCCAGCTGACGGTCCCGAGGTCGCCGGCGAGCGCGGGCGCGTCCGGGGTCTCGGCCGCCCACCTCGCCAGTCCGCGCACCGGGTCGAAGGTGAACGGCTCCCGTTCGGCCGCGTCCGGTCCGGGGCCGGCGTACGGCAGCACCGACGCCCGCGCGTCGCCGTCGGCGTCCTGCGCCATCCGTTCCAGCACGGTGCGGTACATCGTCGCCAGCAGGGCGCCGTTCTCCCGGCTCATCACCCCGGTACGGGTGGTCAGGTTGATCCGGTCGGGCCGGCAGTGCACGGTCAGGTCGAACTCGGTGTGCGACTGGCTAAGCGTCGCGCCGATGTCGCCGTCGGCGTCCTGCCGGCGCGGGCCGACCCCGGCCAGGTCCACGTAGTTGAACGCGGTCCGCACCTGCCGCCCGGCCGAGGAGTCCCGCTGGATCGCGGGCAACGGATACCGCCGGTGCGGCCACAACGCGGTCTCCTGGGCGAAGACGCCGCGAATCAGCTCCCGCCAGGTGGCGGCGGTCCGGTCCACGGCGAACGGCACCGTGTTGAGGTGCATGCCGTAGACCCGGCTCGCGCCCGCGCGTTCGGGGCGCGCGTCGGTCACCAGGCCGACATGGCCGCGCCGGGTCTCGGCGAGCCGGCCCAGCACCGCCACGTGCGCGGCCAGCAGGACGCTCTTGACCGGGACGCGCAGCCCGGTGGCCAGTTCCCGCAGCCGTGGCTCCAGGTCGTCGAGCGGCACCAGGTGCTGGTAGGGCACATCGTCCGGCCCGGCCCAGACCGCGGGAACGCCGATCCCCTCCCGATCGTCGACCACCGACCGCCAGTACGCGGCGTCCTCGTCCCCGGCCAGGGACCGCAGCTCGGCGGCGATGAAGTCGGCGTAGCGCACCGGCGGCGCCTCGTACGGCGGCGGGGTGCTCCCCGCGGCCAGCGCCCGGTAGGCCGCGTGCAGCTCGGCCTGGACCATCGCCAGGCCCCAGCCTTCGCTCAGCGCGTGCGGCAGGCCGAGGCCCAGCCACCAGCGGGTGTCCCCGAGGCGGGCGACGACCACCCGCAGCAGGGGCGGGCGTGCCACGTCGTACGGTGCGTCCCGGTCGGCGGCGAGCCGCGTCCGGAACTCCTCGTCGCGCCGGTCGGCCGGCACGTCGCGCAGGTCGTGCACGGTCACCGGCACCTCGGCCGGGGCGTGCACGACCTGCGTCGGCACCGAGAACCCGGTCAGGTGCAGCGAGGTGCGCAGCGCGTCGTGCCGGCCGGTCACCTCGACCAGCGCGGCCCGCAGTGCCGCCTCGTCGAACTCGGAGCCGAGCACCTCGTACGCCACGAAACTGCGGTACGCCGTGGGATCGTCGAGCATCTCGACGACCATGCCGGCCTGCACCTGCGAGAGCGGGTACGCGTCCACCGCCGTCGGCGGCAGCTTCGTCCGGTCGTCGTCGCCGATCAGGGCGAACGGCGCGACCGGCTCGTCGTCGCCGGGGCGCCGGTCGCGGCCGGCCAGCCGATCGGCGAGCTCGGCGACGGTCGGGTGGCGGAACAGGTCGCGGACCGAGACGTCCAGCCCCTCCTCGCGCAGCACACCGACCGCGGCCAGCGCCCGCATCGAGTCACCGCCCACGTCGAAGAACATGTCGTTGACGCCGATCGGGGTGCGGCCCAGCACCTCCTGCCAGATGGCCGCGATGCG
Organism: Micromonospora sp. NPDC051141; assembly: GCF_044455765.1. NCBI lineage: Bacteria > Bacillati > Actinomycetota > Actinomycetes > Micromonosporales > Micromonosporaceae > Micromonospora > Micromonospora sp. NPDC051141. The sequence goes on along the minus strand of NZ_JBITFD010000036.1, from coordinate 5,946 downwards.
GCTCTGCAGCGGTGACCGCGGTGGCTCGTACTCCGATTCGCCCTCCTCGCCGTCGGCGGCCGACGACGGCTGCGGCACCAGCGCGCCGTCGGCGCGGGCCGCCGCCCGATCCCCGGTGGCGAACAGGCGTGACCCGGCCGGCCCGAAGGGGTCCGGGCGGAAGCGGTCCGCGGTGAGCGCGGGACGCCCGGTGAAGCCGCGCGGCACGATGCCGCCCAGGTGGATGTCGCCCGGCACACCGTCGGGCACCGGGCGGCCCTGCGCGTCCAGCACCCGCAGCTCGCGGCCGGGCAGCGGGTCGCCGATCGGGAACCGCGCGTCGTCGAGGTCGGCCGGCTCGAGCTGCCGCCAGCAGGCCCGCCGGTACCGGCTGACCACCGCCGGGCCGTCGCCGTCCGCCGCCACCAGCGGGCGCAGGTCGTCCGGGTGGCCCGCGTCGCCGGTGAGCAGCACCAGGCGTACGGCGAGATCCTCGTCCCGCGCGATCGGCGCGGCCAGGTCACGCAGGTCGTCCGCCCGGCGCGACAGCACCGAGACCTCGTGCCGGCGCAGCCGGTCCAGCAGTCGCGCCGGGGTCTCGTCCGGCGGCAGCACGACCAGCCGGCCGCCGTACAGCAGCGCACCCCAGATGGGCAGCGGGTCGTCCGCCCAGCCGGCGTCGAGGGTCCAGACGTCGAACTCGTCGAACTCGGCCGCCTGGTGCGCGGCGGTCACCTCGCTGAGCACGTCGGCGTGGCTGACCACGGCGTACGGCTCGGCCGGGCCGACCAGCATCGCCGTCTCCGGGTCGACGGTCACCTCGGGCGCGGCGGCGTCGCCGGGACCGTCCGGCGCGACCGTGACCGGGTGCGGCGACGGGTCGCCGGTGACGATCGCGGTGAGCCCGAGTTCCCGGCCGGGCGCGCGGTCGCCGCCCGGCGCGAGCGGCAGGTAGGCTCCGCCGGTCTTGAGCACGCCGAGCACCGCGCAGATCGCGTCGGCGCCGGGCGGCAGGCAGATGCCGGTCACCGTCTCCGGGCCCGCGCCGGCCGCGCGCAGCCGGTGGGCCAGGCCGTTCGCCCGCTCGTCCAGCTCGCGGTAGGTCAGCTCGGAGCCGCCGTCGATCACGGCGACCGCGGAGGGGGTCCGCGCCGCCCGGTCGGCGAACACCTCGTGCGGGGTCTGGCGCCGGCGTCCGCGGCCCGGGCGCCGGACCTTGCGCAGCGCCGTGCGCGGCTTCGGCTCGGGCCGGAAGGTCGCGCGGGCGTCGCCGTCCGGATCGGCGGCCATGGCGGCGAGGACGTCGCGGAACATGCCGACGATCTGCCGCGCTCGCTCGTGGCTGAGCACGTGGCTGTTGCTGCGCAGGCTCAGGCGTCCGCCGAGGGTGACGATGCCGACCGCGAACTCGTTCGGCGCGTCGCTGAACGCCTGGCTGTCGTCGGCCGCCTCGGTGTCCATCCGGTGGAAGTCGAGGTAGCAGAAGAACACGTCGACCAGGCGGCCGACGCCGGCCGGGCGCTCGATGGCGGGCATCGGGAAGTGCCGGTGGTCCCAGATCTCGATCTCGGTGTCCGACATCTGGCGTACCAGGTCGCGCCAGGTGCGCGCGTCCGGGCGGACGGGAAACGGCAGGGTGTTGAGGAAGTTGCCGTAGACCCGGTCGCCGCCCGGCTCGGCCAGCCGGGTGTGCGTGACCAGTCCGGTGTGGAAGGCGGGCGCGGTGGTCAGCTCGCTCATCACCTTCGCGTGCGCCGCGACCAGTACGCTCTTCACCGACGTCCGCGCGGACGCGGCCAGGCGCAGCAGGCCCTCCTCCAGGTCGGCGTAGGACATCCCGGCCCGCACGACCTCGGCCGGCGCGTCACAGTCGCCGCCCCACCCGGCCGGCATGGTCAGCTTCACGTGGTCGCGGACCATGTCGCGCCAGTACGCGCGGGTCCGCTCGGACTCCAGCGCCCGGCGCTCGGCCGCCACCGTGTCGGCGAACCGCACCGACGGCGCGTCCCACCGGTCCGGCGCGGCCCCGTCGCGCAGCCGCCGGTAGCACTCCAGCACATCCATCAGGAACAGCTGGTTGCTCCAGCCGTCCAGCAGCGCGTGGTTCTGGGTGAAGCCGCACAGCCACTCGGTGTCCGAGGTGACGTGGGCGTGCACCCGCAGCAGGGGCTCGTCGGAGGACAGGTCGAACAGGTCCGCCCGCTCCGCGGCCACGAACGCCGACATGTCGGCGAACTGTTCCCTGGCGTCGAGGTGCCGCAGGTCGCGCCACGCGCACGGCGCGGCGGCCACCCGGTGCACGAGCTGCATCGGCTCCGAGTAACCGGTCAGCCGGACCGAGGTCCGCAGCACGTCGTGCCGCCGGACCACCTCGCGCACCGCCCGCTCGAACGCGTCCGGGTCGAAGCCCTGGTCGTCGCGCACGTCGTACACGTTGACGTTGTGGTAGCTGCGCCGGTCGTCGTGCCCGGCGAGCAGCTCGATCAGCATGCCCGACTGGTTCATCGACAGCGGGTACGCGTCGGCCAGCCCGTCCGGCAGCCGCTCCCGGTCGACGGCCGGCACCAGCTCGAACGGCGCCACCGCCGCGCGGTCGCCCGCGTCCAGCGCGTCCCGGCCGGTGAGCAACCGCGAGACCGCTTCGACCGTGCGGTGCTGAAGGATCTCGCGGACCGACACGTCCCAGCCCTCGGCCCGCAGCGCGCCGATCAGGGCCACCGCCCGGATGGAGTCGCCGCCGAGGTCGAAGAAGTCGTCGCGGACGCCGGCCGTCCGGCCGAGCACCTCGGACCAGACCGCGACCAGGCGTTCCTGCAACGGGGTGGCGGTCTCGAAACCGCCCGACCCGGTCGCGGTCTCCTCCGGGGCCGGCAGGGCGTGCCGGTCCAGCTTGCCGTTGGCGTTCAGCGGCAGCCGATCGAGCTGTACGAACGCCGACGGCACCAGGTACTCCGGGAGCACGCGGGTGAGCCGCTCACGGATCGACGCACGGTTCATCTCACCGTTCGCCACCAGGTAGGCGACGAGCTGCCGCTCGCCGTCCGGCCCGGTTTCGCGGGCCACCACCCGGCAGTCGGTGATCTCGTCGAGGCCGCCGAGCGTCGCCTCGATCTCCCCCAGTTCGACCCGGTAGCCACGGATCTTGAGCTGGCCGTCGCGGCGCCCGCGGAAGTCGACGGCGCCGTCCGGCAGCAGCCGCACCAGGTCGCCGGTGCGGTAGAGGCGCGCGCCGGGCGGACCGTACGGGTCGGGCAGGAACCGGTCGGCGGTCAGGTCCGGGCGGCCCAGGTAGCCTCGGGCGACGCCGGTGCCGCCGACGTACAGCTCGCCCGTGACGCCGGTCGGCAACGGACGCAGGTCCCGGTCGAGGACCCGCATGACCATGCCCGGCAGGGGCGATCCGATCGGGACGACGTCGGGGACCGGCCCGTCGACCGGGTGGACGCAGGTGCCGACGGACGCCTCGGTCGGGCCGTACTCGTTGATCAGTTCGACGGCGGGCGCCTTCTCCTGCCAGGCGCGCACCACGTGCCGGGTCAGCGCCTCCCCGGCGACGACAAGCACCGGCGCCAGGCGTGCCGCCTGGTCCGCGGTGAGCTGGGTGGTCAGCACCTCCAGGTGGCCCGGGGTCAGCTTGATGAAGCTGTACGGGCCGTGCCGGTCGAGGTGGGCGCCGAGTTCGCCGAGGTCCACCTCGTTCGGCACCATCGTCACCGGCTGCCCGGTGACCAGCGGTCCCCACAGGTTCGGCACGACGAGGTCGAACGAGACCGAGGAGAAGAGCGGCGCGCCGCCGGTTCCCCGGGCGGCCAGGGTCCGCGCCGCCCACGAGACGTGGTTGGCGAGCCCCCGGTGCGACACGGCGACGCCCTTGGGGCGGCCGGTGGAGCCGGAGGTGTAGATGACGTACGCCAGCTGGTCGGCGTCGGGCCTGGTCCGTCCGGTGACCGCGGGGCGGCCGGCGGGCAGGTCCTCGGCCACCAGCCACCGGTCCGCGGGGACGTCGGCGACGCCGGGCAGGAGGTCCCGCTCGGTGATCACGACGGCGGCGTGGGCGTCCGCCACCATCCCGGCTACGCGCTCGGCCGGGAAGGCGACATCGAGCGGCAGGTAGGCGGCGCCCGCCTTCCAGGCGCCGAGCAGGGCGGCGGCGAGTTCCGGGCCGCGGTCGAGCAGCACGGCGACGACCGACTCCCCGCCGGCGCCGCGGGCGGTGATCGCCGCCGCGTACCGCTCGGCGCGGTCGTCCAGCTCCGCGTACGTGAGCGTGTGGCCGCCGGTCACCACGGCGGCGGCGTCCGGCGTACGGGCGGCCTGCTGCTCGAAGAGCTCCAGCACCGGCTGGTAGTCGCCGGGCAGCGGCACGCCGACCGCCCGGTCCTGCTGGTCACGCAGCTCGTCAGGGGTGACGAGCGCGATGGTGGCGTCGCCGTCCGGGTCGGCGGCCATCGCGGCCAGCACGGTCCGGAACAGGCCGGCGATCCGGTCGGTGTTCGCCGGGGTGAGCGAGCGGACGTCCGAGGTCAGGAAGATGTGCCCGGCCCGAGAGGAGACGGTCAACGGGAACTCGGTGGGGCTGTCGTCCAGCCCCTGGGTGGCGTCGACCAGCTCGGTGTCGATCTGGCGGAAGTCCTGGTAGTTGAAGAAGACCTCGATCAGCCCCTGCCGGCCGGGGTTGTCGCGCTGGACCGCGGGCAGCGGGTAACGCCGGTGCGACCAGGACTCGACCTCGCGGCGGAAGGTCCGGGCCACCAGGTCGCGCCAGGTGCCCCCAATCGGGTCGAACGGGAACGGCAGCGTGTTGAGGTACATGCCGAAGACCCGGTCGGCGCCGAGCACCTCGGGGCGGGTGTCGTAGACCAGCCCGGCGTGCACCGCGGGCTCCTCGCTGAGCCGGCTGAGCACCTTGCCGAACGCGGACACCATGACGGCCTTCATGGACGCGCCGGCCTCGGCCGCGAGCCGCCGCAGCCCCGGCTCCAGGTCGGTCCACGGGATCCGGGTGTGGTACGCGGTCCGCTCGGCCACGCTCCGGTCGCCCCAGTCGCGCGGCAGGGTGAACTTCTCGTACCGGCCCACCACGTCACGCCAGTACGCCCGGGTCTCCGGCGAGTCGAGCGCGGTGAGCTCGCCGGCGATGGCGTCGGCGAAGCGCACCGCCGGCATCGGCTCGGCGTCGGGCTCCTGACCCGCGGCGATCCGCTGGTACGCCCGCACCAGCTCCATCAGCATGGTGTGGTAGCTCCAACCCTCCATGACCGGGTGGCACTCGGTGATCGAGAGCCACCACGAGTCGGGCTCGGTGACGTGCACGAAGAAGCGCATCAGGGTCGGCCGGGTCAGGTCGAACGGCCGGGCCCGCTCGCTGGTCGCGAACTCCTGGAGCACGTGCTCGGTCCCGGCCGCGTCGAGCGTGCCGTGGTCGGTCCAGCCGATCGGCACCTCGGCCGTCCGGTGGACCAGCTGCATCGGCACCGAGTACCCGGTGAGGTGGACCGAGGTGCGCAGCATGTCGTGCCGGGCGACCAGCCAGGCGGCTGCGCGCTCGAAGGCGGCGAAGTCGAAGGGCCGCTCATCCATGATCCGGAACGCGCTGGAGTTGTGGTAGTTGTTCTGCTGGTCGTCGGCCAGCATCTCGATGACCATGCCGGTCTGGATCTGCGACAGCGGGTAGGCGTCGACCACCCCGTCCGGGACCAGCGCCCGGTCGTCGTCGCTGATCAGCGCGAACGGCGCGACCAGGGCGTGGTCGTCGGCGACCAGGGTGGACCGCTCGCCCAGCAGGCCGGCCAGTTCGGCGACGGTACGCCTGTCGAACACGTCCCGCACGCTCAGGTCGAAGCCCTCGGCCCGCAACGCGCCGACCAGGGAGACGGCGCGGATGGAGTCGCCGCCGAGTTCGAAGAAGCTGTCCCGGACGCCGACCCGGTCCACCCCGAGCACCTCGGCCCACACCGCGCACAGCCG
>NZ_JBITFD010000035.1:0-11903 GCF_044455765.1 Micromonospora sp. NPDC051141 | reverse complement strand
GCCATCGAACACTCACCCGAGCGCAACGCCTGCGCCGCCAGATGCACCGCGACCGCCGAGGACGAACACGCCGTGTCCACCGACACCGCCGGGCCCTCCAACCCCAGGGTGTACGCCACCCGCCCGGACATGACACTGGCCGCGTTACCCGTCAGCAGATGCCCCTCGCTGCCGGTCTGCGCGTCACCGATTATCGAGATGTAGTCCTGGCCGCTGGTGCCGACATACACGCCGGTGTCCGACCCGCGCAGCCCGGACGGGTCGATCCCGGCCCGCTCCAACGCCTCCCAGGAAACCTCCAACAACAACCGCTGCTGCGGATCCATCGCCACAGCCTCACGCGGACTGACCCCGAAGAACCCCGCATCGAACAACGCCGCACCAGTCAAAAACCCACCCTGCCGGACGTAACTGGCTCCCGATCGCGCCGAATCCGGGTCCGGGTCATCCCACGGCCCGACATCCCAACCCCGATCGGTGGGGAACCCCTCCACCGCGTCGACACCCTCGACCAGCAGCCGCCAGAACCCGTCCGGGTCGTCCACCCCACCCGGATACCGACACCCCATCCCCACAATCGCCACCGGCTCATCGACATCTACACCGACCGCCACCGGCGCGACGGCTACGGCAGCGTTCTTGCCAAGCAGCAGGCCCATTAGATGGTCGGTCAGAACCTGCGGGGTGGGATGGTCGAAGACCAGCGTGGCCGGCAGCGACAGCCCGGTCGCGGTGGCCAGCCGGTTACGCAGCTCCACCGCGGTCAACGAGTCGAACCCAAGCTCACGGAACGCCCGATCAGGTGCGACCGCCTGAGCACTGTCGTGACCAAGGGCTGTAGCCGCGTGGGTACGCACCAGTTCCAGGACTGCCGGCCGGCGCTCCTCAACTCCCACAGCCGCCAGCCTGGCGGCCAGATCCACCGGCGTATCGGCGGTGGACGCCGCCCGGCGGGCGGAGCTACCAGCCAACGTCCGCCACACCGGTGGCACGCCACCCGCTCCGCTACGACGGAGCGCGGCCAGGTCCACCCGGATCGGTACGAGCTGCGCCTGGTCAGTACGTATTGCCGCGTCGAACAACGCCAGGCCCTGCTCGGAAGAGAGGGCAAGGATGCCGCTGCGTCGCATCCGGTCCAGGTCGGCCTCGTCGAGGTGTCCAGTCATGGCTGACTGCTGGGCCCACAGCCCCCACGCCAACGACTGACCGACCAGACCCTCGGACTGCCGTCGCAGCGCCAAAGCGTCCAGAACGGCGTTCGCCGCGGCGTAGTTTCCCTGCCCCGGTGATCCGAGCGTGGCCGCCGCCGACGAATACACCACGAACAACCCGAGATCCATGTCCCGGGTCAGCTCGTGCAACCACCATGCCGCATCCGCCTTCGCCCGCAGTACCGGCTCCAGCCGCTGCGGCGTCAACGCCTCGACCACCCCGTCATCAAGCACACCCGCGGTATGCACCACCCCCACCACCGGATACTCGGCCGGTACCCCTGCGAACACCTCAGCCAGCGCATCCCGGTCAGCGGCATCACACATCGCCACCCGCACCCGGGCGCCCAGCTCCGTCAGCTCATCGACCAGTTCCCTCCCCCCGGCCGCCGCCAGGCCGCGCCGGGACAACAACAACAGATGCCTGACCCCGTGCGCGGTGACCAGATGCCGGGCCACCAACCCACCCAACATCCCCGTCCCACCAGTGACCACCACCGTGCCACCCGAATCCAGCCCGGCCGGCAGCCGCAGCACCACCTTGCCCACATGACGCGCCGCCTGCAGATAACGAAGGGCCTGCACGGCCTGGGTTGACTCGAACACCCTCACCGGCAGTGGCTGGAGGATGTCCGCGGCGAACATGTCCAGGATCTCGCCCAGCATCTGCCCGATCCGGTCAGCGCCGGCGTCGGACAGGTCGAACGCCTGATACACCACCCCGGGATGGTCTGCGGCAACCCGCACGTCGGTCTTACCCATCTCCACGAACTGGCCACCACGGGGAAGCAGGTCCAGCGACGCGTCCACGAACTCACCGGCCAAGGCGTTGAGCACCACATCCACCCCCTCCCCACCGGTCACGGTCAGGAAGCTGCGACGGAACTCCAGATCGCGGGAAGAAGCCAGGTGCGTATCGTCCACACCCATCTGGCGCAAGGTGTCCCACTTACCGGCGCTGGCAGTGGCGTACACCTGCAACCCCCACGCCCGCGCCAACTGCACCGCGGCCATACCCACCCCACCAGCCGCGGCATGAATCAGGATCCGCTGCCCCGCCCGCACACCGGCCAGATCCCGCAACGCGTAGAACGCGGTCAGAAACACAATCGGCACCGACGCCGCCCGAGTAAACGACCACCCCAGCGGGATCCGGGCCAGGACACGATGATCAGTGACCGCCACCGGCCCCAACGCCCCGTTGAACATGCCGAACACCCGGTCCCCGACCACCATCCCGGTCACGTCCGGGCCAACCTCGAGCACCACCCCGGCTGCCTCACTACCCATCACCGCAGCCGGATCCGGATACATACCCAACCCCACCAACACATCCCGAAAGTTCAACCCCGCCGCCCGCACCCCCACCCGTACCTGCCCAACCCCCAACGGCGCCGCCGCCTCCGGACAGTCCACCACCGTGAGGTTGTCCAAACTGCCCGGCTCCGACACATCCAGACGCCACGACAACCGGTCGCGACCAGGCAGGAGCAGACGGCCAGTACCGGCCCGGACCAACCGCCGCACATACAACCCACCAGCGCGTACCGCGATCTCCGACTCGCCGCTGTCGACAACCGCGGTCAGGATCCTGCCCAGCTCGTCACGGTGGGTGTCGTCGTCGAGGTCGAGCAGGACGAACCGGTGAGGATGCTCGGACTGCGCGGAACGGACCAGACCCCACACCGCCGCCGCAGCCAGATCACTGCCATCAGTAGCGCCCCGAGTGACCACCACCAACCGGGAACCGTCCGTGGCCGCATCGGCCAACCAGTCCTGGAGCCAACCCAACACCACCGTGCTCGCCGCGTGCGTGGCCTCGACAACGCCAACCGCATCGCCCGGGGCCGGTAGCTCGGCGACCACGACTGGGGGCAGCTCACCATCAACCTGCCCGTGCCGTCCCCAGACCGGTTCGGCAGCCTCCGGTTCCGCGTCCGGCAGCGGCACCCACTCCACCGCGAGCAGCGACTGCGCCGCATCCGGCATCCCGGGGCCCAACTGGTCGGCGGTCACCGGCCGCAACACCAACGAGTCCGCGGTCAGCACCGGCTGGCCCGCGGTGTCGAACACCGCCACCGCGATAGCCCCGTCGTCGGCTGGTGTGAGCCGGACCCGCAACGTGGTCGCCCCGGTCGCGTACAGTCGCACCCCACTCCACGCGAACGGCAACACCGCCCCGCCATCGTCGTCGCCGAGAAGTCCGGTCAACCCGATCGGGTGCAACGCCGCGTCCAACACCGCCGGATGCAACCCGAACCCACCCGCTGCGTCCTGCTCGGGCAGTACCACCTCCGCAAACACATCCCGATCGGAACGCCACACCGCCCGCAAACCCTGAAACACCGGCCCATACACGTACCCGCCACCGGCCAACCGCTCATACACGCCGTCCACCGCCACCGGCCGCGCGTCGACCGGCGGCCACTGCCCCAACCCGGACGGCACCCGACCCGCCTGCGGACTCAGCACACCCGTGGCATGCCGAATCCACGCACCCCCCACACCCTCCGCGCCTTCGGGCCGGGAGTACACGTTGACCGGCCGTCGACCGTCCTGGTCGGGGTCACCGACCCACACCTGGACCTGCGCTGCGCCCTGTTCGGGCAGCAGCAACGGGGTCTGCAGCGTCAACTCCTCCACGGAGGCACAACCCACCTGGTCGCTGGCGTACAACACCAGTTCCACGAACGCCGTGCCCGCCAACAACACCGCACCCAACACCGCATGATCGGCCAACCACGGCTGCCCCGACAACGACAACCGGCCGGTCAACACCACCCCGTCCCCATCAGCCAACGACACCGCCGCACGCAACAACGGATGATCAACCGAGCCCTGACCCAACCCCCGAGCATCCCCCACACCGCTGGCCACGGTCTGCGGCCAGAACCGCTCATGCTGAAACGGATAGGTAGGCAACTCAGCCCGCAGCGCGATGGCTCCGCCTACGCCCGTGGCCTCGGCCGGGCCGGCACTCGTGTCGAGCAGTATTGGCCAGTTCACCGCACCGCCGTGCACGTGGACACCAGCGACCGCGGTCAATAATGTCTGCGGCTCATCGCGTTCGGCGCGCATCGCCGGCAGCCACACCCCCGCTTCCGGGACTTCGGGGGTGCCGGCCATGGAGGTCAGCGTGCCGTCCGGGCCCAATTCGAGGAAAACATCCACACCCTGCTCGCGCAGCGCGGTCACCGCGTCGTGGTACCGCACCGTCTGGCGGGCGTGCGCCAACCAGTATTCGGGTTCGGTCACTCGGGCGCCGGGGGTGCCGGAGACCACCGGGATGGTCGGCTCCCGCCATGCCACCCCGTGCAACACGTGGGCGAAGTCGGGCAGCATCGGCTCCATCAACGGCGAATGGAACGCGTGACTGACCCGCAACCGCCGGGCCTTGCCGCCGGCGTCCCGCCACTGTTGCGCCAGTTCCAACACCACGTCCTGGTCACCGGAGATCACCGTCGAGCGGAGGCCGTTGATCGCCGCCACCCCTACCAGGTCGGTGTGCCCGGCGATCAACTTCTTCGCTTCAGTGTCACTGGCGGTCAGCGCCACCATGGCGCCACCAGCGGGTAGCGCCTGCATAAGGCGGCCCCGCGCGGCCACCACCGCCACCGCATCGGCCAGATCCCACACCCCCGCCACATGAGCCGCGCTCAGCTCGCCGATCGAATGCCCCGCCACATACTCCGGGGCCACCCCCCAGGAGCTGATCAGCCGGTACAAGGCCACCTGCACCGCGAACAGCCCCGCCTGGGTGTACATCGTCTGATCCAACAGCTGCGGCTCGCCCGCGACCACGTCCCGCAACGGCCGTTCGAGATGCTGGTCGAAGGACGCGCAGACCTGATCGAACGTCTCCGCGAACACCGGATACGTCTCATACAAGCCCAGACCCATCCCGGGCCGCTGACTCCCCTGCCCGGAAAACACCACCGCCAGCCGACCAGACCCCGCAACCCCACTCACCGCCCCCGACGCCTGACCACCCGCGGCCAGCACCCGCAACCCATCCATCAAGGCCGACCGCTGCTGGCCAAGCACCACACCCCGATGCGCGAACCCGGTCGCCCGGCCGTCCACCAACGCCCGCCCAACCGCAACCGAATCCACCTCGGACCGGTCGGTCAGGAACCCGGCCAACCGCTGCGCCTGCGCCCGCAACGCGACCTCGGACTTGGCCGACAACAGCCACGGCACCACCCCGCCGCCCGGCAGCGGAGCGGTTGGCGGCTCCTGGCCCGAGCCCGCCGGGTCGGCCCGTGTGCCCTGCGGCGACACGCCCGATTCGGCTTCCTCAAGGATGAGGTGGGCGTTGGTGCCACTGATCCCGAACGACGACACCCCAGCCCGCCGCAGCCGGCCGTTGACAGGCCACGGCGTGGCCTCGGTCAGCAGACGCACCGACCCGGCCGACCAGTCCACATGTGACGACGGGGCATCCACGTGCAGCGTCCTGGGCATCAACCCGTGCCGCATCGCCAAGACCATCTTGATGATCCCGGCAACCCCCGCGGCCGCCATAGTGTGACCGATGTTCGACTTCACCGACCCCAACCGCAACGGTTGCTCCTCGGGCCGGTCCTGGCCGTACGTGGCGATGAGCGCCTGCGCCTCGATCGGGTCACCCAGGGTGGTGCCCGTGCCGTGTGCCTCCACCACATCCACGTCGCCCGGCGACAACCGCGCATTCGCCAAAGCCTGACGGATCACCCGCTGCTGCGACGGACCATTCGGCGCACTCAACCCATTGGAAGCGCCGTCCTGGTTGACCGCGCTGCCCCGCACCACCGCCAACACCTGATGCCCCCGCCGACGAGCATCCGACAACCGCTCCAACACCAGAATCCCGACGCCCTCACCCCAACCCGTGCCGTCGGCGGCGTCCGCGAACGGTTTACACCGCCCGTCAGCAGCCAACCCACCCTGCCGGGAAAACTCCACAAATGCCCCCGCAGTGGCCATCACCGCTACGCCACCAGCCAGGGCCATCGAACACTCACCCGACCGCAACGCCTGCGCCGCCAAATGCACCGCCACCAACGACGACGAACACGCCGTGTCCACCGACACCGCCGGCCCCTCCAGGCCCAGGGTGTACGCCACCCGCCCGGATGCCACACTTGCGTTGGTCCCGGTCAGCGCGTATCCCTCGGTTTCGGTCTGTGTGTCGCCGATCATCGAGATGTAGTCATGGCCGGTGGTGCCCACATACACGCCGGTGTCCGAGCCGCGTAGCCCCGACGGGTCGATCCCGGCCCGCTCCAACGCCTCCCAGGAAACCTCCAACAACAACCGCTGCCGCGGATCCATCGCCACAGCCTCACGCGGACTGATCCCGAAGAACCCCGCGTCGAACAACGCCGCACCAGCCAGGAACCCACCCCTGCGCGCAAAGCCACTCCCCGACCGCGCCGGACCCGGGCCATCTGACGACCCGACATCCCAACCCCGATCCGTGGGGAACTCACCCACCGCGTCGACGCCCTCGACCAGCAGCTGCCAGAACCCCTCCGGGTCACCCACCCCACCCGGATACCGACACCCCATCCCCACGATCGCCACCGGCTCGACACTGGCGGCCTCCAAGGCCTGTACCCGGCGGTTGGCCTGGCGCAGCTCGGCAACGGTCCGCTTGAGGTACTCGCGCAGCTTGTCGTCGTTGGTCACGGGTGTCCCTCCGGAGCGGGTACGGGCATTCAGGCCGAGCCGAGCTCGTTGTCGACAAGTTCGAACAGCTCGTCATCGGTGACCTCGTCCAAATCGGCGTCGGGCCCGGCGGCCGACTCCGCGGGCAGCGGCGCGGCGAGCCGAACGACCAACGCCTGAAGACGCCGGGCGAGCTGAGCACGCGTATCCGCATCCACGCCCGGCCCGGCGAGCGCGCTCTCCAACCGATCGAGCTCGGCGACGGCCGGCACCTCGGCCTCCTCGGCCGGCCACAGCTGAACCCGAAGATGGTCGGCCAGAGCGGTCGGTGTCCGATGGTCGAAGATCAGCATGGCCGGCATGGACAGCCCGGTCGCGGTGACCAGTCGGTTATGCAGCTCCACGGCGGTCAGCCAGTTGATGCCGGGCAGGCCATCGAGACCGCGGCGATGGGTCCAGTCACTCGATCCTGAACCTCGTGCAGGCGTCGCCGGGTCTCCAGCAGGTTGTCCGTGGCCTGTCGCAGATATGTCCGCAGCTTCTCATCGTTGCTCACGCCGTTCGCCCTCCCTCGGAGCTTGCGATCTTGTCGAGAACGTCGAACAGCTCGTCATCTGAGGCTGCATAAGTGTCGATCACCGGGGTTGCCCCGGGGCCCCCCGTCTGGGCCTCGATCCTGCGCGCCAGTTCACGCAGGCGGTCCGCCAGCTTCGTCGGATCTCCGCCATCACCCGGGGCCCACGTGCGTATGGCCTGCTCGATCCGGTCCAGGTCGGACTGCAGCGCATTTGCGGGCGTCTTCTCCTCTGGCACCACTCGCGTCCACAGCTCCCGGCCGAGTGCGGCGGGAGTGGGGTAGTCGAAGACCAACGTGGCCGGCAACGACAATCCGGTCGCGGCGGCCAACCGGTTACGCAACTCCACCGCGGTCAACGAGTCGAAACCGAGATCCCGGAACGCGCTGTCCGGATCAATCGTCGCGGGGCCAACGTGGCCGAGCACGACCGCGGCGTGTGCCCGTACCAGTTCCAGGACTGTTCGCTGGCGCTCCTCCACTCCCATAGCCGCCAGCCTCGCGGCCAGATCCACCCGCGCGCCGGTGGTGGTCGCCGCCCGGCGGGCCGAGCCGCCGGCCAACGTCCGCCACACCGGTGGCACACCACCGGCTCCGCTACGACGGAGCGCGGCCAGGTCCACCCGGATCGGTACGAGCTGCGGCTGGTGAGTACGTACTGCCGCGTCGAACAACGCCAGGCCCTGCTCGGAGGAGAGGGCAAGGATGCCGTTCCGCCGCATCCGGTCCAGGTCGGCCTCGTCGAGGTGTCCAGTCATGGCTGACTGCTGGGCCCACAGCCCCCACGCCAACGACTGACCGACCAGACCCTCGGACTGCCGCCGCAGCGCCAAGGCATCCAGAACGGCGTTCGCCGCGGCGTAGTTTCCCTGCCCGGGCGACCCGAGGGTGGCCGCCGCCGACGAATACACCACGAACAACCCGAGATCCATGTCCCGGGTCAGCTCATGTAACCACCATGCCGCATCCGCCTTCGCCCGCAGTACCGGCTCCAGCCGCTGCGGCGTCAACGCCTCGACCACCCCGTCGTCGAGGACTGCGGCGGTGTGCACCACCCCGACCACCGGATGCTCAGCTGGCACCCCCGCCAACACCGCCGCCAGCGCGTCCCGGTCAGCGACATCACACGCCACCACCTGAACACGCGCGCCCAACGCGGTCAGCTCACCGGCCAGCTCCGCCGCCCCCGGCGCGGCCGAGCCGCGCCGGGACAACAACAACAGGTGCCTGACCCCGTGCGCGGTGACCAGATGCCGGGCCACCAACCCACCCAACATCCCCGTCCCACCAGTGACCACCACCGTGCCACCCGCATCCAGACCGGCCGGCAGCCGCAGCACCACCTTGCCCACATGACGCGCCGCCTGCAGGTAACGAAGGGCCTGCACGGCCTCGGTTGACTCGAACACCCTCACCGGCAGTGGCTGGAGGATGTCCGCGGCGAACATGTCCGCGATCTCGCCCAGCATCTGCCCGATCCGGTCAGCGCCGGCGTCGGGCAGGTTGAACGCCTGGTACGCCACTCCGGGATGGTCTGCGGCAACCTGAGCCGGGTCCCTTGTGTCGGTTTTACCCATCTCCACGAATCGGCCGCCGCGGGGCAGCAGGTCCAGTGACGCATCCACGAATTCCCCGGTCAGGGCGTTGAGGACCACTTCCACGCCCTGCCCGCCGGTCGCGGTCAGGAAGCTGCGGCGGAAGTCCAGATCGCGGGACGAGGCTAGATGCGCATCGTCCACACCCATTCGGCGTAAGGTGTTCCACTTGCCGGCGCTGGCGGTGGCGTACACCTGCAATCCCCAGGCATGGGCTAGTTGCACCGCGGCCATGCCGACGCCGCCGGCCGCGGCGTGGATCAGGATCCGTTGGCCTGGCCGTACCTCGGCCAGATCCCGCAACGCGTAGAACGCGGTCAGGTAGACGATCGGCACCGACGCCGCCCGAGTGAACGACCAGCCCTGTGGGACCCGGGCCAGGAGACGATGATCGGTGACCGCCACCGGCCCGAATGCTCCGTCGAACATGCCGAACACCCGGTCCCCGACCACCATCCCGGTCACGTCCGGGGCGGTCTCGAGCACTACTCCGGCTGCCTCGCTACCCATCACCGCAGCCGGATCCGGGGACATTCCCAACGCGAGCCACACGTCGCGGAAGTTCAATCCCGCCGCTCGTACCCCCACCCGTACCTGCCCCGCCGCCAACGGCGCCGCCGCCTCCGGACAGTCCACCACCGTGAGGTTGTCCAAACTGCCCGGCTCCGACACATCCAGACGCCACGACAACCGGTCAGGGCTGGGCAGGGACAGCTGCCCGGTGCCGGTCCGGGTCAACCGCCGCACATACAACCCACCAGCGCGTACTGCGATCTCCGGTTCGCCGCTGTTGAGGGCCGTCGTGAGGATCCTGCCCAGGTCGCTACCCTGGCCGGTGTCGTAGTGGGTGTGCTCGTCGAGGTCGAGCAGGATGAACCGGTTGGGGTGTTCGGACTGCGCGGAGCGGACCAGGCCCCACACGGCAGCCGCGGCCAGGTCACTGCCGTCGGTAGCGCCACGGGTGAGCACCACCAGCCGGGAACCGTCCGTGCCCGCATCGGCCAGCCAGTCCTGGACCCAGCGCAACACCAGGGTGCTCGCCGCGTGCGTGGCCTCGACAACACCCACCGCACCGTCTGGAGCCGGTAGCTCGGCGACCACCACCGCAGGCAGCTCACCGTCAACCTGCCCATGCCACGCCCAGACCAGCTCGGTAGCCGCCGCCGTGGTGTCAGGCTCCGCGTCTGGCAGCGGTACCCATTCCACGGCGAACAGTGACTGCGCCGCATCCGGTACCCCGGCGCCCAACTGGTCGGTGGTCACCGGTCGCAACACCAGCGAGTCCGCGGTCAGGACCGGCTGGCCGGTGGTGTCGAACACCGCCACCGCGATAGCCCCGCCGTCGGCGGGTGTGAGCCGGACCCGTAGCGTGGTCGCCCCGGTCGCGTACAGTCGCACCCCGGTCCACGCGAACGGCAACACCGCCCCGCCATCGTCGCCGAGCAGGCCGGTCAACCCGATCGGGTGCAACGCCGCGTCCAACACCGCCGGATGCAACCCGAACCCACCGGTCTCGACGCCCTCGGGCAGTGCCACCTCCGCAAACACATCCCGATCGGAATGCCACACCGCCCGCAAACCCTGAAACACCGGCCCATACACATACCCGCCGTCGGCCAACCGCTCATACACGCCGTCCACACCCACCGGCCGCGCGTCAACCGGCGGCCACTGCCCCAACCCCGACGGCACCCGACCAGCCTGCGGACTCAACACACCCGTGGCATGCCGAATCCACGAACCCTCCACGCCTTCTGGCCGGGAGTACACATTGACCGGCCGCCGACCGCCCTGGTCGGGGTCACCGACCCACACCTGCACCTGCACCCCACCCTGCTCCGACAGCAGCAACGGGGTCTGCAGCGTCAACTCCTCCACGGAGGCACAACCCACCTGGTCACCGGCGTACAACACCAACTCCACGAACGCCGTGCCCGCCAACAACACCGCACCCAACACCGCATGATCGGCCAACCACGGCTGCGTAGACAGGGACAACCGGCCGGTCAACACCACCGCGTCCCCATCAGCCAACGACACCGCCGCACGCAACAACGGATGATCAACCGAACCCTGACCCAACCCCCGAACATCCCCCACACCGCCGGCCACGGTCTGCGGCCAGAACCGCTGATGCTCAAACGGGTACGTCGGCAGGGCAACCGTGTGGGTCGGACCGCTGCCCAACACCGGGGTCCAGTCAACAGCGACACCAGCCACGTGCAGAGCAGCCACCGACCGCAGCCAACGATCACGCCCACCGTCGTCACGACGCAGCGTGCCCGCCACCACCAAGCCCTCACCGGCCTGCTCCACCGCCATCGCCAACACCGGATGCGAACTAACCTCCACGAACATCCGATGACCGGCCTCGACCAGGGTCTGGATCACCTCCGCGAACCGCACCTGATGCCGCAAATTCCGATACCAGTACTCCCCGTCAAGACCCGCGGTATCGACCCGCCCCGCCTCCACGGTCGAGTAGAACGGCACCTGCCCGGTGGAGGGCCGCAGACCAGCCAGGTCGGTGCGTAGCCGGTCCTCGATCGCCTCGACCTGCGGTGAATGTGAGGCGTAGTCCACCGCGATCCGGCGGACCCCCAACCCCGCGTGCGTCCGCACGAACTGCTCACACGCGACCGTGGTACCCGAAATCACCACCTGCGCCGGACCATTGACCGCCGCCACCGACAGGTCCCCACCCCACCCGCCGATCAACTCCCGCACCTCAGAGAGCGGGGCCGGCACCGACACCATGCCCCCCGACCCCGACAACGCCGCGATCGCCCGACTCCGCAACACCACCACCCTCGCCCCATCCTCCAACGACAAACCACCAGCCACACACGCCGCAGCGATCTCACCCTGACTGTG
>NZ_JBITFD010000034.1:0-12747 GCF_044455765.1 Micromonospora sp. NPDC051141 | reverse complement strand
CAACACCTCCCCACACCGCACCATCGCCTCCCCGAACACCGGCTCGGCATCCCACAACGCCAACCCCATCCCCACCCACTGCGCCCCCTGCCCCGCAAACACAAACACCACACCCGAACCACCACCCGCACCCCCCGCCACACCACGCACCACCACCGATGAGGCGTCCCAATCCCGCAACCCCGCCAAGAACCCCTCCACCTCGCCGGCCACCACCACCGCCCGATGCGCAAACACCGACCGGCCCGCCAACGCCCGCCCCACCACCACCGGATCCACCCCAGGCCGATCGCCCACGAACCCCGCCAACCGCTGCGCCTGCGCCCGCAACGCCACCTCAGACTTAGCCGACAACAACCACGGCACCACCCCACCGACCCGCAGAGCCGCCGGCGACTGTTGGCCCGAGCCCGCCGGGTCGGCGGGTGTGTCCTGCGGCGACTTGAACGGTTCGGGCTCGTCCGGGGCCTCGATCGGTTCGGGTTCTTCGATAATGAGGTGGGCGTTGGTGCCGCTGATCCCGAACGACGACACCCCAGCCCGCCGTCGCCGGCCGTTACCTGGCCAAGGTTCGGCCTCGGTCAACAGACACACCGACCCTGCCGACCAGTCCACATGTGACGACGGGGCGTCCACGTGCAGCGTCCTGGGCATCAACCCGTGCCGCATGGCGAGGACCATCTTGATGATCCCCGCGACCCCGGCGGCGGCCTGGGTGTGGCCGATGTTCGACTTCACCGACCCCAACCGCAACGGCCGATCCGCCGGCCGGTCCTGGCCGTACGCGGCGATCAGCGCCTGCGCCTCGATCGGATCACCCAGGGTGGTGCCCGTGCCGTGCGCCTCCACCACATCCACGTCGCCCGGCGACAGCCGCGCGTTGGCCAGGGCCTGGCGGATCACCCGCTGCTGCGACGGACCGTTCGGCGCACTCAACCCGTTGGAAGCGCCGTCCTGGTTGACCGCGCTGCCCCGCACCACCGCCAACACCTGATGCCCCCGCCGACGAGCATCCGACAACCGCTCCAACACCAAAACCCCGACACCCTCACCCCAACCCGTACCATCAGCCGCATCCGCAAACGGCTTACACCGCCCATCAGCAGCCAACCCACCCTGCCGGGAAAACTCCACGAACGCCCCCGGCGTGGCCATCACCGTCACACCACCAGCCAGGGCCATCGAACACTCACCCGAGCGCAACGCCTGCGCCGCCAGATGCACCGCGACCAGGGACGACGAACACGCCGTGTCCACCGACACCGCCGGGCCCTCCAGGCCCAGGGTGTACGCCACCCGACCCGACATCACACTCGCCGCGTTACCCGTCAGCAGATGCCCCTCGCTGCCGGTCTGCGCGTCCCCGATCACCGAGATGTAGTCCTGACCGCTGGTGCCGACATACACGCCGGTGTCCGACCCGCGTAGCCCCGACGGGTCGATCCCGGCCCGCTCCAACGCCTCCCAGGAAACCTCCAACAACAACCGCTGCTGCGGATCCATCGCCACAGCCTCACGCGGACTGATCCCGAAGAACCCCGCATCGAACATCGCGGCCCCGGAAAGGAACGTTCCGTACCGGGTCTCCGACCGCTGCCGGCCGGAGTCGTGCAGCGCTGTCAGATCCCAACCCCGGTCCGCGGGGAATCCCTCCACCGCGTCGACACCCTCGACCAGCAACCGCCAGAACCCGTCCGGGTCGTCAACCCCACCCGGATACCGACACCCCATCCCCACAATCGCCACCGGCTCATCAACACCCGCACCCACCACCACCGGCGCCAGAACATCAGCCTGCTCACCAAGCAACTCCGTCAACACATACCCGGCCAACACCACCGGCGTCGGATAGTCAAAAACCAGCGTGGCCGGCAACGACAACCCCGTCGCGGCAGCCAACCGGTTACGCAACTCCACCGCAGTCAACGAATCAAAACCAAGCTCACGGAACGCGCTACCCGGATCAACCGCCGCGGGGTCGGCATGACCGAGCACAACCGCAGCCTGCGCCCGCACCAACTCAAGGACTGTCCGCTGACGCTCCTCCACCCCCACAGCCGCCAACCTGGCGGCCAGATCCACCCGCGCATCGGCGGTGGCCGCCGCCCGGCGGGCCGGGCCGCCAGCCACCACCTGCCACAACGGCAGCAGGCCACCGGCCCCGGAACGACGCAGCGCGGGCAAGTCCACCCGGATCGGCACCAACTGCGGCTGGCTGGTACGTACTGCCGCGTCGAACAACGCCAAGCCCTGCTCAGGGGACAGGGCAAGGATGCCGCTGCGTCGCATCCGGTCCAGGTCGACCTCGCCGAGATGCCCAGTCATCGCCGACTGCGGAGCCCACAGCCCCCACGCCAACGACTGACCAACCAGACCCTCGGACTGCCGCCGCAGCGCCAAAGCATCCAGAACCGCGTTCGCCGCGGCGTAGTTACCCTGCCCCGGCGACCCCAGCGTGGCCGCCGCCGACGAATACACCACGAACAACCCCAGATCCAAGTCCCGGGTCAACTCATGCAACCACCACGCCGCATCCGCCTTCGCCCGCAACACGGGCTCCAGCCGCTGCGGCGTCAACGCCTCGACCACCCCGTCATCAAGCACACCCGCGGTATGCACCACCCCGACTACCGGATGCTCGACCGGCACCGCCGCCAACACCTCAGCCAAAGCGGCCCGGTCAGCGGCATCACACACCGCCACCCGCACCCGGGCGCCCAGCTCCGTCAGCTCATCGACCAGTTCCCTCGCCCCGGCCGCCGCCAGGCCGCGCCGGGACAACAACACCAGATGCCTGACCCCGTGCGCGGTGACCAGATGCCGGGCCACCAACCCACCCAACACCCCCGTCCCACCAGTGACCACCACCGTGCCACCCGAATCCAGCCCGGCCGGCAGCCGCAGCACCACCTTGCCCACATGACGCGCCGCCTGCAGATACCGCAAAGCCTGCACCGCGTGAGCCGCCTCGAACACCCTCACCGGCAGCGGCTGGAGGATGTCCGCGGCGAACATGTCCAGGATCTCGCCCAGCATCTGCCCGATCCGGTCCCCACCGGCCTCGGACAGGTCGAACGCCTGATACATCACTCCGGGATGGTCTGCGGCAACCCGCACCGGGTCCCGCACGTCGGTCTTACCCATCTCCACGAACCGGCCACCACGAGGCAGCAGGCCCAGCGACGCGTCCACGAACTCACCGGCCAAGGCATTGAGCACCACATCCACCCCCTCCCCACCGGTCACCGTCAGGAAGCTGCGACGGAACTCCAGATCCCGGGAAGAAGCCAGGCGCGCATCGTCCAACCCCATCTGGCGCAAGGTGTCCCACTTACCGGCGCTGGCAGTGGCGTACACCTGCAACCCCCACGCCCGCGCCAACTGCACCGCCGCCATACCCACCCCACCAGCCGCAGCATGAACCAAGATCCGCTGCCCCGCCCGCACACCAGCCAGATCCCGCAACGCGTAGAACGCAGTCAGAAACACAATCGGCACCGACGCCGCCCGAGTAAACGACCACCCCAGCGGAACCCGCGCCAGCAAACGATGATCAGTGACCGCCACCGGCCCCAACGCCCCGTTGAACATGCCGAACACCCGATCCCCGACCACCACCCCCGTCACGTCCGGGCCAACCTCGAGCACCACCCCGGCTGCCTCACTACCCATCACCGCAGCCGAATCCGGATACATACCCAACCCCACCAACACATCCCGAAAGTTCAACCCCGCCGCCCGCACCCCCACCCGCACCTGCCCAACCCCCAACGGCGCCACCACCCCCGGACAATCCACCACCGCGAGGTTGTCCAAACTGCCCGACTCCGACACATCCAGACGCCACGACAACCGGTCACGACCAGGCAGAGACAGCTGCCCGGTACCGGCCCGGACCAACCGCCGGACGTACAGGACACCAGCGCGTACCGCGATCTCCGACTCGCCGCTGTCGACAACCGCGGTCAGGATCCTGTCCAGCTCGTCACGGTGGGTGTCGTCGTCGAGGTCGAGCAGGACAAACCGGTGAGGATGCTCGGACTGCGCGGAGCGGACCAGACCCCACACCGCAGCCGCGGCCAGGTCACTGCCGTCGGTAGCGCCACGGGTGAGCACCACCAGCCGGGAACCGTCCGTGCCCGCATCGGCCAACCAGTCCTGAACCCAGCCCAACACCAGGGTGCTCGCCGCGTGCGTAGCCTCGACAACACCCACCGCACCGTCTGGAGCCGGTAGCTCGGCGACCACCACCGCAGGCAGCTCACCCTCAACCTGCCCATGCCACGCCCAGACCAGCTCGGTAGCCGCCGCCGTGGTGTCAGGCTCCGCGTCCGGCAGCGGCACCCACTCCACGGCGAACAGTGACTGCGCCGCATCCGGCATCCCGGGGCCCAACTGGTCGGTGGTCACCGGTCGCATCACCAGCGAGTCCGCGGTCAGCACCGGCTGGCCGGCGGTGTCGAACACCGCCACCGCGATAGCCCCGCCGTCGCCGACCGGTGTCAGCCGGACCCGCAGCGTGGTCGCCCCGGTCGCGTGCAACCGCACCCCGGTCCACGCGAACGGCAACACCGCCCCGCCATCGTCGCCGAGCAGCCCGGTCAACCCGATCGGGTGCAACGCCGCGTCCAACACCGCCGGATGCAACCCGAACCCACCCGCCGCGTCCTGCTCGGGCAACGCCACCTCGGCATACACATCCCGATCGGAACGCCACACCGCCCGCAAACCCTGAAACACCGGCCCATACACATACCCGCCACCGGCCAACCGCTCATACACGCCGTCCACCGCCACCGGCCGCGCGTCAACCGGCGGCCACTGCCCCAACCCGGACGGCACCCGACCAGCCTGCGGACTCAACACACCCGTGGCATGCCGAATCCACGCACCCCCCACACCCTCCACGCCTTCGGGCCGGGAGTACACGTTGACCGGCCGCCGACCGTCCTGGTCGGGGTCACCGACCCACACCTGCACCTGCACCCCACCCTGCTCCGGCAGCAGCAACGGGGTCTGCAGCGTCAACTCCTCCACGGAGGCACAACCCACCTGGTCACCGGCGTACAACACCAACTCCACATACGCCGTGCCCGCCAACAACACCGCACCCAACACCGCATGATCGGCCAACCACGGCTGCCCCGACAACGACAACCGGCCGGTCAACACCACCCCATCCCCATCAGCCAACGACACCGCCGCCCGCAACAACGGATGATCAACCGAACCCAGCCCCAACCCCCGAACATCGCCCGCACCGGCCGCCACCGTCTGCGGCCAGAACCGCTGATGCTGAAACGGATAGGTAGGCAGTTCCACAGCCCGTCGGCCGGCACTCATATCGAGCAGTATTGGCCAGTCCACCGCCACGCCGTGCACGTGAACACCAGCGACCGCGGTCAATAGGGTCTGCGGCTCATCGCGATCGGCGCGCATCGCCGGCAGCCACACCCCCGCTTCGGGGGTGCCGGTGTCGGCCATCGAGGTCAGCGTGCCGTCCGGGCCCAGTTCGAGGAAGACACCCACGCCCTGCTCGCGCAGGGCGTTCACCGCGTCGTGGTAGCGCACCGTCTGCCGGACATGCGCCAACCAGTATCCCGGTTCGGTCACGTCCGCACCGGGGGTGCCGGAGACCACCGGGATGGTTGGCTCCCGCCACACCACCCCGCCCAACACGTCGGCGAACTCGGCCAGCATCGGCTCCATCAACGGCGAATGGAACGCGTGACTGACCTTCAACTGCCGGGCCTTGCCACCGGCGTCCCGCCACTGTTGTGCCAGGTCCAACACCACGGTCTGGTCACCGGAGATCACCGTGGAGTGCGGGCCGTTGACCGCCGCGACGCCTACCAGGTCGGTGTGCCCGGCGATCAGGTCGTGGGCCTCGACGTCGCTGGCGGTCAACGCGACCATGGCCCCGCCAGCAGGGAGCGCCTGCATCAGGCGGCCCCGCGCGGCCACCACCGCCACCGCATCAGCCAGATCCCACACCCCCGCCACATGAGCCGCACTCAACTCACCGATCGAATGCCCCGCCACATACTCCGGAGCCACCCCCCAGGAGCGGACCAGCCGATACAACGCCACCTGCACCGCGAACAGCCCCGCCTGGGTGTACACCGTCTGATCCAACAACTGCGGCTCGCCCGCGACGACGTCCCGCAACGGCCGTTCGAGATGCTGGTCGAAGGACGCGCAGACCTGATCGAACACGTCAGCGAACACCGGATACGCCTCGTACAGGCCCAGGCCCATTCCGAGGCGCTGGCTACCCTGCCCGGAAAACACCACCGCCAGCCGACCAGACCCCGCGACCCCGGCCACCACCCCGGGTGCCTGGCCACCCGCGGCCAGCGCCCGCAACCCATCCATCAACACCTGCCGCTGCTGGCCAAGGACCACCGCCCGGTGCGTGAACACCGACCGGGCCGCTAACCCCCGCCCCACCACGACCGGCTCGACCTCGGGTCGGTCGGTCAGGAACCCGGCCAGCCGCTGCGCCTGCGCCCGCAACGCCACCTCGGACTTGGCCGACACCAGCCACGGCACCACCCCGCCCAGCAGCGCCGGCGGCTGTTGGTCCGAGCCCGCCGGGACGGTCGGTGTGTCCTGCAGCGGCTCGAACGATTCGGGCTCGTCCGGGGCCTCGATCGGTTCGGCCTCTTCCAGGATGACGTGGGCGTTGGTGCCACTGATCCCGAACGACGACACCCCAGCCCGCCGCGGCCGACCGTTACCTGGCCACGGTTCGGCCTCGGTCAACAGACACACCGACCCAGCCGACCAATCCACATGTGACGACGGGGCATCCACATGCAGCGTCCTGGGCATCAACCCGTGCCGCATCGCCAAGACCATCTTGATGATCCCCGCGACACCGGCGGCGGCTTGGGTGTGGCCGATGTTCGACTTCACCGACCCCAACCGCAACGGCCGACCTGCCGGCCGGTCCTGGCCGTACGCGGCGATCAGCGCCTGCGCCTCGATCGGATCACCCAACGTCGTGCCCGTACCGTGCGCCTCCACCACATCCACGTCGCCCGGCGACAACCGGGCGTTCGCCAAAGCCTGGCGGATCACCCGCTGCTGCGACGGACCATTCGGCGCACTCAACCCATTCGACGCCCCGTCCTGGTTGACCGCGCTGCCCCGCACCACCGCCAACACCTGATGCCCCCGCCGACGAGCATCCGACAACCGCTCCAACACCAACACCCCGACACCCTCACCCCAACCCGTACCATCAGCCGCGTCCGCGAACGGCTTGCACCGCCCGTCAGCAGCCAACCCGCCCTGCCGGGAAAACTCCACGAACGCCCCCGGCGTGGCCATCACCGTCACACCACCGGCCAGGGCCATCGAACACTCACCCGAGCGCAACGCCTGCGCCGCCAAATGCACCGCCACCAACGACGACGAACACGCCGTATCCACCGACACCGCAGGCCCCTCCAGGCCCAGGGTGTACGCCACCCGCCCGGACATGACACTCGCCGCGTTACCCGTCAGCAGATGCCCCTCGCTGCCGGTCTGCGCGTCACCGATCACCGAGATGTAGTCCTGACCGTTCGTGCCCACGTACACGCCGGTGTCCGAGCCGCGTAGCCCCGACGGGTCGACGCCGGCCCGCTCCAACGCCTCCCACGAGACCTCCAACAACAACCGCTGCTGCGGATCCATCGCCACAGCCTCACGCGGACTGATCCCGAAGAACCCCGCATCGAACAACGCCGCACCAGCCAGGAACCCACCCCTGCGCGCAAGGCTGCTCCCCGACCGCGCCGAATCCAGGTCATACCCGGCATCCCAACCTCGGTCCGTGGGGAACTCACCCACCGCGTCGATGCCCTCGACCAGCAACTGCCAGAACCCGTCCGGGTCGTCCACCCCACCCGGATACCGACACCCCATCCCCACAATCGCCACCGGCTCGTCGACACCCACCCCCACCACCGGCAAGAGGACATCCGTGGACTCACCGAGCAGTTCGGTCAGCAGGTACCGGGCCAACACTTGCGGGGTGGGATGGTCGAAGACCAACGTGGCAGGCAACGGCAGGCCAGTCGCGGTGACCAACCGGTTACGTAGTTCCACCGCAGTCAGCGAGTCGAAGCCGAGCTCTTGGAAGACTTGGTCGGCAGGTATCTGCGCAGCCCCGGTGTGGCCGAGGACCACTGCGGCCTGCTCGCGGATCAGAGTCAATGCCATCGATTCGCGTTGTCCGGCCGGAGTTTGCCGCAACCGCGTCAGCCATGCCGACGGCTCATCACTACTCGGCAGGTCCGCGACCGCCACCCGTGCCTCGGGCAGATCCGTCAGCCACGATCCGAGGTGCCCAGCGCTGGACTCGATCAGCTGGCGCCAGTCCACGTCGGCCACTACCAGGTACCCCTGGCCAAGGACGTGTTCCAGGGCGGTGACCGCCACTGCGGGGTCCATCCCCGTCAACCCGCCTCGGCGGGCCCGCGCCTCGGCCAGATCGGTGTTCGCCAGCCCACCGCCAGCCCAGGTCCCCCAGGCCACCGACACCATCGGTGCGCCCTGTGCTCGCCGCTGCTGAGCGTACACATCCAAAAACGCGTTCGCGGCCGCGTAATTGCCCTGTCCTGGCCAGCCGAACAGCGCCGCTACCGACGAGAACACCACAAACGCCTGCAGGTCTATACCGGCGGTCAGCTCATCAAGAGCGAGCACCGCGTCGATCTTCGACCGGGCCACCGTGGCAAGACGTTCGGCGGTCAACGACCCGATCACCCCGTCGTCGAGCAGCCCTGCGGTGTGCACCACTGCGGTCAACGGATGCTCGGCCGGGATCGCCGCGAGTACCTCAGCCATAGCGTCGCGGTCGGCCACGTCGCAGGCTGCCACCTGCACCCCCACTCCTACCGCAGCCAACTCCGCCACTAACTCCCGCGCGTTCGCGGCGGCCATACCGTGACGGCTGACCAGCACCAGATGCCTCGCGCCCTGCTCGGCCAGCCAGCGCGCCACCCGCGCACCCAACGCTCCGGTCCCACCGGTGACCAGCACCGTGCCTGATGGCTGCCACGCCTGTCCCAGCACAACCGGGGCTCGCCGCAGCCGCATTCCGTACACTCCGTCGGCGCGCACGGCCACTTGGTTGTCTTCACCCCAACCAGCCAACATCGCGCAGCACGAACGACCGGTTGTCTCGTCCAACACTCCAGCGGGCAGGTCGATCAACCCGCCCCACCGGTCGGGCTGCTCGGCACCGATCACCCGGCTCAGACCCCACACCTGGCCCTGCCACACATTCTTGATCGGGTCGCTGTCACCCACACTCACCGCGCCTCGGGTAAGCCCCCACAACGGCACGGGACCCCATGCCTGCGCCACCGTCAACAGCTGCGCTGCGCATTCCCGACCCGCGCCGGCCAATACCACCCCACCAGCCAGCGTCCCGGCCTCGGCCAACGCCCGCACCTCGGCCAGCCCGGTCTTCGGATTGTCTAGGTCAACCCGCATCACCCGGGCGCCACCCGTCGACAACACATCCGAGAGGTCATCACCAGAACCGCTCACAGCCAGCAGTGCCCAAACCCCCGACAGCGCCCCCTCCGGCTGGTCAGCCAACACCGACCATTCGACCCGGTACCGCCACCGGTTCAACGCCGCCTGGGCCTGCCGCTGTCGCAACGATGCCAGCATCGGCAATACCACGCCTGCGTCCTGCCGCTGCACCGCCTGCCAGAAGTCCGCATCCAGAGTGTCCATGACGCTGAGGGCCGCCTGGTGCGTCGCCTGTGGCCAGTACCGCTGGTGTTGAAACGGGTAGGTAGGCAGTTCCACAACCCGCCGACCGCTGCCACCCAGCAGTTTCGGCCAGTCCACCGCTCCGCCGTGTACGTGGACCCCGGCGACCGCGGTCAGCAGTGTCTGCGGCTCGTCCCGGTCACCTCGCAGCGCGGGTAGCCACACCTCTGCGTCGGGGGTGTCGGTGTCGGCCATCGAGGTCAGCGTGCCGTCCGGGCCCAGTTCGAGGAAGACACCCACGCCCTGCTCGCGCAGCGCGGTCACCGCGTCGTGGTAGCGCACCGTCTGCCGGACATGCGCCAACCAGTATCCCGGTTCGGTCACGTCCGCACCGGGGGTGCCGGAGACCACCGGGATGGTTGGCTCCCGCCACACCACCCCGTGCAACACGTCGGCGAAGTCGGCCAGCATCGGCTCCATCAACGGCGAGTGGAACGCGTGACTGACCCGCAACTGTCGGGCCTTGCCGCCGGCGTCCCGCCACTGTTGTGCCAAGTCCAGCACCACGTCCTGGTCGCCGGAGATCACCGTGGAGCGGGGACCGTTGACCGCCGCGACGCCTACCAGGTCGGTGTGCCCGGCGATCAACTCCTGTGCCTCGACGTCGCTGGCGGTCAACGCGACCATGGCCCCGCCAGCGGGGAGCGCCTGCATCAGGCGGCCTCGCGCGGCTACTACCGCCACCGCATCGGCCAGATCCCACACCCCGGCCACATGAGCCGCGCTCAACTCGCCGATCGAATGCCCCGCCAGACGCTGCGGAACTATTCCCCAGGAGGTGATCAGCCGGTACAAGGCCACCTGCACCGCGAACAGCCCCGCCTGGGTATACATCGTCTGATCCAACAACTGCGGCTCGCCCGCGACCACGTCCCGCAACGACCGTTCGAGATGCTGGTCGAAGGACGCACAAACCTCATCGAACACGTCAGCGAACACCGGATACGCCTCGTACAGGCCCAGGCCCATTCCAACCCGCTGGCTACCCTGCCCGGAAAACACCACCGCCAGCCGCCCGGAACCGGCGACCCCGGTCACCACCCCTGGCGCCTGGCCACCCGCGGCCAGCGCCCGCAACCCGTCCACCAACACCTGCCGATCCTGGCCGAGTACGACACCCCGATGGGTGAACCCCGTCGCCCGGCTGTCCACCAACGCCCGCCCCACCGTCACCGGCTCGACCTCAGGCCGGTCGGTCAGGAACCCGGCCAACCGCTGCGCCTGCGCCCGCAACGCCACCTCGGTCTTGGCCGACAACAGCCACGGCACCACCCCGCCCAGCAGCGCCGGCGGCTGTTGGTCCGAGCCCGCCGGGTCGGCGGGTGTGTCCTGCGACGGCTCGAACGGTTCGGCCTCTTCGATAATGAGGTGGGCGTTGGTGCCGCTGATCCCGAACGACGACACCCCAGCCCGACGTCGCCGGCCACCGCCCGGCCACGGTGTGGCCTCGGTCAGCAGACACACCGACCCAGCCGACCAATCCACATGTGACGACGGGGCATCCACGTGCAGCGTCCTGGGCATCAACCCGTGCCGCATCGCCAAGACCATCTTGATGATCCCCGCGACACCGGCGGCGGCTTGGGTGTGGCCGATGTTCGACTTCACCGACCCCAACCGCAACGGCCGACCTGCCGGCCGGTCCTGGCCGTACGCGGCGATCAGCGCCTGCGCCTCGATCGGATCACCCAAGGTGGTGCCCGTGCCGTGCGCCTCCACCACGTCCACGTCGCCCGGCGACAACCGGGCGTTGGCCAAAGCCTGGCGGATCACCCGCTGCTGCGACGGACCATTCGGCGCACTCAACCCATTGGAAGCGCCGTCCTGGTTGACCGCGCTGCCCCGCACCACCGCCAACACCTGATGCCCCCGCCGACGAGCATCCGACAGTCGTTCCAGCACCAGAACCCCGACACCCTCACCCCAACCCGTACCATCAGCCGCGTCCGCGAACGGTTTGCACCGCCCGTCAGCGGCCAACCCGCCCTGCCGGGAAAACTCCACGAACGCCCCAGGGGTGGCCATCACCGTCACACCGCCGGCCAGGGCCATCGAACACTCACCCGAGCGCAGCGCCTGCGCCGCCAGATGCACCGCCACCAACGACGACGAACACGCCGTATCCACCGACACCGCAGGCCCTTCCAAGCCCAGGGTGTACGCCACCCGCCCGGACATGACACTGGCCGCGTTACCCGTCAGCAGGTGCCCCTCGCTGCCGGTCTGCGCGTCACCGATCACCGAGATGTAGTCCTGACCGTTCGTGCCCACGTACACGCCGGTATCCGACCCGCGTAGCCCCGACGGGTCGATCCCGGCCCGCTCCAACGCCTCCCAGGACACCTCCAACAACAACCGCTGCTGCGGATCCATCGCCACGGCCTCACGCGGACTGATCCCGAAAAACCCCGCATCGAACAACGCCGCGTCAGCCAGGAACCCACCCTCCCGGACGTAGCTGGTTCCCGACCGAGCCGGATCCGGGTCATACCCCGCATCCCAACCCCGATCGGTGGGAAAGCCACCCACCGCGTCGATGCCCTCGGCCAGCAGTTGCCAGAACCCGTCCGGGTCGTCCACTCCACCTGGATAGCGGCAACCGAGCCCTACGATCGCTACCGGCTCGTCGACATCCGCGTCGACCGCCACCGGCGCGGTGGCTGCCGCAGTGGTGTTGCCCAGCAGCAGGTCCGTCAGATGGTTGGTCAACACCTGCGCACTGGGGTAGTCGAGGACCAGCGTGGCTGGTAGCGGCAGTCCGGTCGCGGTGACCAGCCGGTTACGCAGTTCCACCGCGGTGAGGGAGTCGAAACCGAGTTCGCGGAATGCCCGCTCGGGTGGGATCGCCTGAGCGTTGTCGTGGCCGAGAGCGGTCGCGGCGTGAGCACGTACCAGTTCCAGGATCTTCTGCTGGCGTTGCGGACCGGTCAACGCCCGTAGCTCGGTGGCCAGTGTTGACTCGTCGAGGGA
>NZ_JBITFD010000033.1:0-12757 GCF_044455765.1 Micromonospora sp. NPDC051141 | reverse complement strand
AGCTGGGCCACCCGGGCCTCGATGTCACCTGCGCGAGCTGACCGGCGGCTTGAATCGCCGAGGGTCAGCGCGGTGGCGGCCCGCTGATGAATCTCGGCGACCTCAATGCCTGGCACGTGGGCGTCCTCCTCCGCGCTCGGTGTTCCGGTCGCCGTGCGGGGCAACGCGGGCCCGGACCGGCTCGCACATCCGGGCCTGCGCCGGCGGGCGTCGACGGCTGGACCGGCACCTCGACGGGGCGGGAACCGGATTGCAGCACGGGCATCAGATGCGTGGCTGCGCCGGGCCGCCGCACCGGCGGTGTGAGCGTGGCGTTGCGAGCAGCTCAGCCACTCATGATCAAAACGCAGGCGAACGCCACAGCCGCCCACCGGACGGGACCGGACAGGAGAGACGCTCGTCGCACGAGCACCCACCGAGCACCCAACCGACCACAGGGGACGGATGCAATGAGGGCCTGACCGCCATTACGGCGGGTCAGGCCCCTCATGATCTTGTGCGCCCGAAGGGACTCTAGCCCCTAACCTTCTGATCCGTAGATCATCTGCGCGGTTACCGGCGGGGCGAGATAGCGTGGATGAGAGTCCGACTCAGGGTGCGGCCCACCTCGGCAGCCCTCGGTCCAAGCGCTGCTAGGGTCACCAGTTCGTCAGGTGGCACCTGGGTCGGCTCGTTCGACAGCATCAGGCTGGTGGCCCGCTGGCGGGGTTGCCCGCTGACCCGACCGACCGACATCATCTGCGGGTTGATGACGCCGACACCGATGGCCACCTGGCCGTCGTCGAGAATCCCCAGACCGCCGATGAGACGCAGCAGTCCGGCGATCTGGTCAGGCAAGGCATCCGGGTCGAGGATGGCCCCCATCCCGTCGCCAGGAAGTGATGCCCACGCCGAGGTCTGCCCGTCGGCGGCCGTGCGCACGCCGAGCAACTGCGCCGCGCGCACCTCGTCCCATCGGCTGCTCCGAACCGGAACCGTGACGACCACGGCACCGCCCTGGCGGGTCGCGGTCAGCGGGTCGGCGGCGTGGACTTGACCGCTGGCGCGCAGTCGCGCTGGCAGGAGCTGTTCCAGCTCAGCCATCACCCGGGCGGGCCGGTTCGTCCCGGTGGCTGGAAGGACGTGAACCTCGACGGCCGCCGGAAGATTCGAGGTGCTGCCACGGCGATCCTCGAAGTCCGAGCGCCACGTCACCGCCATTGGGTGTGGCAGCGGCATGAAGGTCAGCGGGCTCCCGGCGCTCACGAGTTCCCTGAGCTTCGCCGCGACCTTGGTCTGCAGCTCGGCGGTCGTGGCGAACGACTCGTAGAACACGCCCGTGCCGCAGTCACCGATGAAGCGAACAAACTCCTCCTGGGCCGGCTCCAACGTCACGTCCAGCCCGCTTCAGCCAGCACGGCCGGTGCGTCTTGGCCGGGGTCGGTGTGCACGGCTGGACCGGTCGTGCAGGCCGGCATCGCCCTCGGTTCAGCCACCGCACCAGCCATCTGTACCCAGTGGCGCCGGAGCAGCCCAGTTCCTGCACGACGTGAGCGATCGGCCGCTGCTCACTGACGACACGCGCGAGCTGCCGCGGTTGTGCCTGGTCACGGTAGGCGTCCACGCCCAGGTCCGCGTCGTAGGTATCTGGTTCAATCGTCGCGCGGGAGATAGTCGCGTCACCCGCAGGGATGGGGTTGTGGTGAGTGCTCTGCAGGCGGTACGACAATTGATCCGCCAGGGCTACCGGGCCCGCCCCGAGGATCTCGCGGACATGGCCATGCAAGCCGCCGCGTTGCTCGGCGCCGCCGCTCTGATCATCTACGTCGTTGACCACCAACAGCGCGCACTAGCACCCCTGCCAGACGACCGCTCACCCGCCGCCCCGCCGCTGCCGATCGACGGCAGCCTCGCCGGCCGGGCCTTCAGCACCCTCTCCCCCGTTCGCGGTCAACAGGACGGCCAGCACGTGCTGTGGGTGCCGCTACTCGACGGCAGCGAACGCATGGGCGTCGTGCAGGTCATCGCCGACCAGCCGCTGAGCGAACAGGTCGTCGCCGACTGCGCCACTGTCGCCGCCCTGATCGGGGAACTCGTCGTCACCGGCGATCTGTACAGCGACACCATCGAACGACTGCGTCGCCGTGAACCCATGCGCCTGGCCGCCGAGATGCTCCGCGCTCAACTCCCGCCGCTGACCTTCGCCACCAGCCGCACCGTCATCGCCGGCATCCTGGAGCCCTGCTACGACGTCGGCGGCGACGCCTTCGACTACGCCGTCAACGGCGACACCGCCCATTTCGCCCTGTTCGACGCCGTCGGCCACGGCTCCGCCGGCGGCATGCGCGCCGTCGTCCTTGCCTCCATCGCCATCGCCGCCTACCGCAACGCCCGCCGCGCCGGAATGGATCTCACCGCCACCTACCACTACCTGGACGACGCGGTCCGCACTCACGACCGCACCGGCATGATCACGGCCGTGCTCGCCGAGCTCGATCAGAACACCGGCATCCTGCAGGTCATCTCCGCCGGCCACCCCAGCGGCATCGTGCTGCGCCGTGGTCGCGTCGTCACCGTCCTGCCCACACCCACCGCACTACCGGTCACCCTTGGTGACCGCCGCCCTCCGGTCATCATCCAAGAAGCTCTCGAACCCGGCGACCACGTCCTGCTCTACACCGACGGCATCACCGAAGCCCGCGACCGTGACGGCCACACCTTCGGCCTCAACCGACTCACCCACTTCACCCAACGCGCCCTCGCCGATCACCTTCCGGCCGCCGAGACCGTCCGCCGACTCGTGCATGCCATCCTCGATCATCAAGACGACCGCCTCCAGGACGACGCCACCGTCCTACTCCTGCACTGGCTCGGCTCACCCGCTGCTTCAACGCTGCCGCATCCCTAGGCCGTCATTGATCGGCTGGCAAGGCCCGGCATGATGACGCAGTAGCCGCCCGGCGACGCCGCCGCCGGTCTCTGCGTTCGGCATGGGGCCGCTTCGCCCGGTCAACCTGCGGGTGGGCCGCTGCCTGCGCTGGCGTTTTTCACACCGTGGCGAGGACGAAGGAGAGCACGAACCCAGCGGTCGTGCTCAACGCGACCGAGGGTCCGCCTTTCTCATAGGCTTCCGGCATGAGGGTGTCCGCGAGAGACGCCAGCACCGCCCCAGCGGCGAACGCCAGCGGCAGCGAGATGGTCTCCGGCGCGGCGTCAGACAGCGGGCCGGCGCCCAAAACCACGGCCGCCACGAGTACCGCGGCACACACCCCCCACGTGCTGAGCACGAAGGCAGTGGAACGGCCCTGTGCCCGCATCGAGGCACTGCCGACCAACGCCTCGGGGAAGTTCGACACGAAGATCGCCGCCAACAATGCCAGCCCTCCGGTGCCCTCCCCGAGCGACACACCGAGCGCGACGTTCTCGGGCACGCCGTCGAGGGTGACAGCAGCCAGCAGCGCCAAGCCGGCGGCACCGGTGGTCGACGCGGTCGATGCGGCCCGGTCCCGGGCGGCAGCGCCCGGATCGAGCTTCTCGCTACCGTGCTGTTCCCGACGCCCACCCTGCGCCACCCGGTCCAGTCCGGCGCTCAGCGCAGTGAACACTCCCGCACCGACCACCAGCCCGAGCGCGGCGCGCCAGATACCACCCTGCTCGTAGGCATCCTCGAACAACTCGAACGCCAGCGCCGTGATCAACGCACCCGAGGCGAACGCGAGCAGAACGGCCAACCACCTCTTGGGCAGCCGGATCCACACGCCGGCCGCCGCACCCAGTAGCAGCGCGCTGGAGGCCACCATGCCGAAGATAAACGCTTTCACGTGTTGCCCCTACCCAGTCCGGCATGATGCTCAACCACACCTGACACGCGGCGGACCCGGCTCACGCATCGACGACGCTGACGGCCGAACGCCCGACCGGCTCCCCTGCGACACGGCGCGCACCGACCCCATCTGACCGCGGCCTTGCGGAACGCGGTTCGTCGTTCAGTCGTCGCCCGTACGGACGCCAGATGCGTGGTGAGAGGATGCCCTCGGCAACCAGCCGTGAGTGAGGAGTTCGACGTGAGCGATCAGTACCGGCGGGACGCGGCGCCGGACGGGCGCGACGAGTCGGAGCAGGAGCGCGCCGACCGACACTTCGACGAACTGCTTCAGGAACTGCGGGTGGCCCAGACTGGAGTGCAGATCCTTTTCGCTTTCCTCCTGACCCTCCCGTTCACGCAGCGGTTCGGGATCCTCGGTGACGGGCAGCGGGCTGCGTACCTGACCACACTTCTCCTTGCGGCGGTGGCCACGGTCTGCCTCATCGCGCCGGTCAACCACCACCGGATCCTGTTTCATCGGGATCGTAAGTCGGACTTCGTAGCGGCGGCGAGCCGCTTGGCGCTGGCGGGCCTGTCGTCGCTCTGGTTGGCCACCGTCGGCGCCGTCTACCTGGTCATCGACGTCGTTGTCGGCACACCCGTAGCCGCAGCCGTCGGCGCCGGGCTCGCCACGGCATTCGTCGCCGTCTGGTACCTGCTGCCGATCGCACAGCACGCGCGACGCACAGGACAGAGTGCGACGATGATGCGACCGCGCAAGCCAGTCGACGAACCACACGAGATCCGCAGCGCCGACTAATTCCATGATCGGCGCAGCGGTTCAGCACACGACCGCAAGGCGTGCCGACGCCGACGTGTGAGCAAGCGCTGAGAGCCGCTGTCCTCGGCATTGCCCGCGTCGATACCTCCTGACCTGCAACCCTGCGTGGCAGGCCCGGCTACGACCGGTCCGACCAAGCAGACGCTCGGACGGCTTCGATACCTTCATCGCGCACCATGGAGAACGCTTTCGGGCCCGGGCCGGACGGCAAGCGTGCGCCCGACCTCAGAGTTGGACTACGGTCGGCGAAGACCCCGGCCGCCGAGACAACGAGGACCACGATGCCCCGGAGTGGCGACGATATCGCTCTCGACTCGGCGTTGGACCCCCTGGTCCTCGCGCTGGACATCGGGTCCACGGCGACCCGCGGCGGCGTGCACGACGCGTCCGGCCGGCGGATCCACGGCCTGCAGCACAAGGTGCCGCACACCTTCACCGTCGCACCTGACGGCACCTCGATCATCGACCCCGACCAGGTGACCACCGAAGTCGAAGAAATCCTCGACGCGGCTACCAACGACCCCCGGTTGGGAACCCGCATCGCTGGCATCGCGATGGACACCTTCGCCGCCTCGCTGATCGCGGTCGACAAGGCCGGACGCCCCCTCACACCGTGCCTGACCTACGCCGATTCCCGCAGCGCGCACGCGGTCACTGCCCTACGTCAGGAACTTGACGAGCAGGCGATTCATCAGCGCACGGGTACCCGCCTACACACGAGCTACCACGCCCCACGCCTGCGCTGGCTCTCCGCCTCGCAGCCGAGTCTCGTCGCCAGAACCGCGAACTGGTGGTCCCTGGGCGAGTACGTCTTGGCTCAACTGATCGGCCACCCCTTGGCCGGGACCTCCACGGTGGCGTGGACCGGCCTGCTCGACCGCAGCACCGGCGGGTTCGACACCGAACTGCTCGCCGCCGCGGGCATCGACCCCGATCAGCTCTCCCCACCCCTGAATACGACCCGAACAGCGCCGTCGGCGAACAAGGCGCGCTGGCCCGCACTGGCCAACGCGGCGTGGTTTCCCGTCATCACCGACGGCTTCGCCAGCAACGTCGGCTCCGGGGCGGCCGACGACACGGTGCTCACTGCGGCGACAGCCACCAGTGGTGCGTTGCGGGTGCTGCTCGACGGCCCGGCGGAACCCCTTCCGTTCGGACTGTGGAACTACCGAGTCGACGCAGGACGCACGCTGCTCGGCGGAGCTATCAACGACGTCGGTCGCGCCGTGAGCTGGGCACAGAGCACTCTACGCCTCAGCCCGGCACTCGCGGGCACCCTCACCGCGCCGCCGAGCCACGCCACGCCACTGGTGCTGCCGTACCTCACCGGGGAACGCGCCCCGGGCTGGGTCGGCGAAGCACGCGCCGTGCTCGGCGGGGTATCGGCAGCCACCGACGCCGACACCCTCTTTCGCGGGATCGTCGAGGGTGTGGCCATCACCTATGCGCGTGTCGCCGACGAACTACATCCAGCCGCCCCGCACATCCTGGAAGTCGCGGCAGCGGGACGCATCAGTAACGACCACCCGGAATGGCTGCAGATCCTGGCGGACGTGCTCGGGCGACCCGTCACGCACGTGACCCGACGCCGCGCCACGCAACGTGGCACCGCGCTACTCGCCCTCGACACGTTGGCGCCAGACGTACCGCGCGCGAGCCGGGCCACCGGAGCGACATACGAGCCCCAGACCGCACACGTCGAACACTACGCACAGCGGCGCGCGCGATTCGCCGAGGTGTACGAAACACTCGTACAGAGCTGACGACGCGGTGGCAGCTTCTCTTTCGAGGGCCTCCAGCCGAGTTGGCGAAGCGCCCAGGTCCTTTGTTGAGGGGTTGGTGCTGATCACAGCGCGACCCGGCGGCGCGCCGTAGCAGTACAAGCGCGAAGCGCGGCACCTGTTCGCTGCGGCGAGGCCAAGATTGAGAACTGCGGTCGAATCCTCGTGGTTAGGCGTGCGTCCACGGGCAGGATCTCGGGGTGCTGCGGTTGGACATGGAGCAGGGGCCGGCAGGTCATGCTCCCCGGCGCCGGGCTGCCCTGGTTACTCACCGTCTTCGATCGCGACACGCTGCCACCGCCTACCAGACCCTGGTGGCCGGTCCGACGCTGGGGCGCGGCACGCTGCTGGCTCTCGCGCGCCTGCAGGGCTACACCTACGACGCCAAGATGCGGCTGGCGAAGCTGCGGACGGACCGCTGGACGATCTGGCCCTCGCCGCGCGGCTCCGCGCAGATGCCGCCGCCCTGTTTCAACGGTTCAACCGCGACTTTTGGATCGAGGATCGCGGCGGCTACTACGCGGTGGGCCTCGACGGGGACAAGAACCGGATCGACTCGAAGACCTCGAACATGGGTCGCATCCTCTGGAGTGGCATCGTTCCGGCGGATCGGGCCGAGCAGGTGGTGCGGCAGCTGATGTCGCCCGCCATGTTCTCCGGTTGGGGCATCCGCACTCTGTCCCGCAAGGAGCGCCGCCACAACGCGTTGAGCTATCACCTTGGTACGGGTATGGCCGCACGACAACTCGATCGCCGCGATCGGCATGGCCTGGTACGGCTTCCGGGATGACGTCAGCCGGATCCGGTTGGAGGTTACTTAGAGGTCCTAACTTAATGATATTGGGCGTAACCGACCGGACGTGAGGGTCGTTTCGTCTGAACGTGAGGAGGGGTGAGCAGCCGCCGTGGATCGTCTCGGATGAGTTGTGGGCCGAGATCGCACCGCTGCTGCCACCCCGCCCACCACGGCGGAGCCGCTATCCGGGACGTAAGCCCCTGGATGACCGCAAGGTGCTGTGCGGGATCTTGTTCGTGCTCTACACCGCGATCCCGTGGGAGTACCTGCCCCAGGAATTAGGGTTCGGCTGCGGGATGACCTGCTGGCGCAGGCTACGGGACTGGAACCAGGCTGGGGTGTGGCAACGGCTGCACGAGGTGCTGCTGGCCCGGCTGCGCGGCACCGGGCAGTTGGACCTGTCCAGGGCGGTGATCGACGGCTCCCACATTCGGGCGCTCAAGGGCGGCCCAAAACCGGTCCGAGCCCGGTCGACCGCCGCAAGCCGGGCTCGAAACACCACGTCATCACCGACGCCGGCGGGATCCCCCTCGCCGTCACGCTGACCGGCGGCAACCGGCACGACAGCACCCAGACCACCGCGCTACTCGACGCCATCCCGCCCATCGGCGGGCGACCGGGCCCACCGAGGCGGCGCCCCGACCGGCTCTACGCCGATCGGGGCTACGACTACGACAGCCACCGCCACCAAGTCCGCGCCCGCGGCGTCACCCCGGTCATCGCCCGACGCGGCACACCTCACGGCTCCGGCACCCGACGCTGGGTCGTGGAACGCACCATCGCCTGGCTGCACTGGTTCCGCCGCCTGCGCATCCGCTGGGAAATCCGCGACGACATCCACGAAGCCTTCCTCAGCCTCGCCTGCGCCCTCATCTGCCGGCGCCAACTCCAACGCACCCAAAGTTAGGAGTTCTTAAGCCATCCCGTGAGCCCGGCACGGAGTTGGACGCCATAAAGGCATGGGCCCTGGCGAGTAGGCGCCCTGCCCTCTTGACAGCGAGGCCCGTCTATTCTTTGCTGTCCGGAACGATGAATCGATGGTGCTGGGTCGTACCGGTGCCTAACGGTGAGGAGTGGGGATGGATCTTCGACGCAGAGTGCGTGGCGCGGTTCGTCGCGGCGGGGTGGTGGCGTCGGTCGCCGTTCTGATGACCGTCGGCACAGTGCAGGTGGCCACCGGTCCGGCTCAGGCGGCCGGCGTGCGGGCGAGCGTGGTGAACGCCGCCGAGGCATACCTGGGCACGCCCTACAAGCTGGCGTACGGGTGGACGTGCGGGACCGCCAGGGTGGACTGCGAGTGCCTCAACCGGCACGCTGTCTGGGACGGCACGAAGGCCGCCACCGGTCGGGGCCTGCAGCTGAACTACTGGCTGCAGGGGCAGATCAATCAGGGGCGGCGCACCAACAACCCCAGGCCCGGGGACCTGATCTTCTGGGACACCGACCCCCACGACGGGATCCGTTATGGGGGCGACCTGGACCACACCGGGGTGTACGTCGGCAACAACCGCGCCATCGACGCCAACGCCTACTACGGCTACGTCAAGTATGACACCATCACCCTCGGCGGCACCGAACCCGACCCAATCTTCGTGGACGTGTTGACGCCCAACGGCTACTGAGCCGACGTAGGGCCAGCCGGCGAGCGCGGTGGGCCGCCGGTTGGCCCTCACCAGGGCCCCGGTCCCTCGGCGGCCCCATCGGCCGTCAGCCAGTGCCGGCGGTGTCGCAACGGCCGGCCGACCACCTCCGGACCACCGCGAAGCCGTGGTCCGCGTCAACGCCACCCCGGCACCGCACAGCACAGCGATGACCGCGTTGGTAGCGTGAGCAGGCGGCCCGGCAGCCCACCGTCACCGGAGAGACAGATGGCCCGCCCCAAGGATCAGGATCACCAGCGCGCCCACGTCACCGCGGCGGCTCGCCGTGCGATCATCAAGCACGGCCTGGCCCACGTACGGATCCGGGACATCGCCGATGCAGCGGGCCTGTCTCCCGGCACCGTCACCTACTACTACCGGCAACTCGACGACCTGTTCCAGCAGGTCTACGAAGACGCCGCCGACCGGTTCCACCACCAACGCGCCCACGCGGTGGAGCAACACACCGACCACGCCACGAAACTGGCTGCCGCGATCGACGCCGGCCTGCCTCATGGCGCCGACGACGAACTGTGCTGCCTGCTCTACGAGTTCTCCCCACGCGCGCGCCGCCGCCCCGACCACGCCGCCCTACGCCGCAGCCTCTACGACCGGCAGGCCCAACTGTACGAGGAACTCCTCGACGCCGGCAGCGACCAAGGCGCCTTCACTCTCGCCCTACCCGCTGCGGAAGCCGCCCGCAACCTCGTCGCACTCGAGGACGCCTACGGCTACCACATCATCGCCCGTACCTCCGTCACCCCCGAGCAGGCCCGCGCCTACCTGCTCAGATACGCCAGCCACACGACCGGCATCGACCTGACCAGCGTCCCAGCGACGACGAACGACTTCTTCGCGACGGAAACGGTCACGTGACGCGCCACGCCGTCATCCCGCAGGCCGAGCAGAGCCCGGGTCGAGGCGGCACAGCATCCTTCCGCCCCGGGAGGCGCTCCGTTCGGCTGTTCCCGAACACGTGTACGGTGATCGCGACATCGTCCGCACCGCCGACGCTCCCCAGCAGGTTCACCCGCCACTGCTCGGCCATTCCCGGTCATCGCGTGGGACTTACCTGGCCACCACGCAGGCGAGGAGTGGAAGCGATCCTTGAGAAGCGAGGTCGTCGCATGACCCTCGAGGCTGTCATGGAGCAGCAGGCGCTGCGTCTCGCCAACCTGGCTCGACGCGTTGCGGAGGTGGACCAGTGGATCCAGGTGCTCCTGGACTGGATCGAGGCAGCCGCACAGGATCTGTCGCTGGAGAACGCCACCGACGAGCGAGCGGTGTGACAAGCCGGTTCCGCACGTCACCCGCCGGATCTGCCTGCCGGTGTCGGCGGCTGGCTGGGGCGCGAACGGG
This sequence comes from Micromonospora sp. NPDC051141, assembly GCF_044455765.1. Taxonomy (NCBI): domain Bacteria; kingdom Bacillati; phylum Actinomycetota; class Actinomycetes; order Micromonosporales; family Micromonosporaceae; genus Micromonospora; species Micromonospora sp. NPDC051141. The sequence goes on along the minus strand of NZ_JBITFD010000033.1, from coordinate 2,556 downwards.
CTACTCCGGCGTCGGTAGCGTCGGGGTGGCCCTGGGCTTGGAGAGCAGCTCGACGATGGCAGCCCGGGCCTGGGCGGCCGTCGGGTTGGCGCGTAGGGCCCGCGCCTGCCCGGTGATCTGTTCGTACTTGCCGCGGCCGGCGCGGGCGCCGAGCACGTAGCCGACGGCCAGGCCAGCGGCGAACCTCGTTACCTTCATCGTGTTCCTCTCTGGCCCTTGGCCGAAGATGGTGCTGCTCTCGCAAGCGCGACGTCGTCCCGCGTCGCGACACGGCGAGCCGGGTGTCCGGTCAGCCTGGCCAGTATCCGGTGGCCCGGTGTACGGCGACGGCGCCAGCCCGGTCGACGGTGGCCTTGACCGCCGCGAAGATGGCGCCCTGGATCGCGGCGGCGATGACGATCTCGCCCCAACCACGGTCTTGGTCGGTGGCGTGTGGCGCGTCCTGTTCGCCCTCGACGAGCTTCCACACCTGTTTGAACAACAGCCCCGACACCAGTCCGGCACCAGCACCGAGCAGGAGGCCGACCGGTCGGTACGCGACCTTCGCCGCGACGTGACTCACGCCCGCCGCCGCCGGACCAGAAGGGCCACCAGCACCGCCAGCACCGCCGCGCCGACCACCGCCAGCGGCATCGCCCCGGCTGCCCCCTCGATGCGACCTGCCGCCGTAGTGATCTTCTTGCGAGCCTGCGCGGCGGCGTCCTCAACGCCGGCCTTGGCGCGGGCCTTGACATCGGTCTTCGCCGCCAGCGCCTCCACGGTGTCCCCGAGATCGGCGCGCGTCTGCGCGATCTCTGCCCGCAACTGCTGCGGTTCTGTCGGTGTGCGCTCACTCATGACGATCGTCCCTCCCGAACCGCGGCCTTCACCGCGTCCACATCCGCCGTAACCCCGGACACCGCCTCCTGCGGCACCAGCGGCGTCACCGCCCGCATTTGTCGACGGCCGAGCAGCGCCACCATCGCGGCCACGGCGAACACGACCACCATGACGACCAGGACCGCAAGCCACAGCGGCCAGACCAGGTCCAGCACCACCACCGCGAGGACCAGCAGCAGTCCCAACCCGTATAGGCTCAGGACTGCGGCGCCGCCGAGCAGTCCACCGCCGGCTCCGGCCCGCCGGCCCTTCGCGACCATCTCCGCCTTGGCCAGCGCCAGTTCGTCACGCACCAGCGTGCTCACCTGCTCCGCGGCCCGGGTGACCAGTTCCGACGTCGACATCGTCTCCGGCGGACCGGAATGTTGCTCCTGTGCGCGGGCGGTTGCGTCTGGCGACACCGGGGCCTCCTCGTCTGGCTGCCCTCGTGGTGCCCCCTGCGGTCGCGGCGCAAACGCCAGGGCCGCTGCCCCCGAGTGGTGACGAGCGCCGTCGGCGGCGGCGTCCCGCCGCGGCGAGTGCGGCCGCTCACCCGGTCGCGCCGGATGCGTCGTCGCCTCGTCGGAACGGTCGTCGTCGGCGGCGGTCCGTGGTGGCAGAACGGGATCGTCGGAGGGCTGACCGCCCTGCAGTGCCCTACCGCGCTGCACCTCGGCGTTGATCTCGACGCCGAACAGGACGGCGCCGTTGACGAGGTAGAGCCAGCCCAGGAACGCGATCACCCCGCCGAGCGTGCCGTAGGTCTTGTCGTAGGAGCCGAAGTTGGCCACGTACAAGCCGAAGCCGAAGGACACTACCGCCACGGCGAGCAGGGTGACGATCCCGCCCACGGTCAGCCACCGGAACCGCGGCGGCTGCACGTTCGGCGCGAGCCGACCCAGCATCGCCAGCACCACCACGGCGATCAGCACCAGGGCCGGCCACTTGAGCACAGACCACAGAGTGCGGGCGGTCTCGCCGATGGCCAAGGCGTCGCCGACGGCTCGGGTGACCGGACCACTCACGATGAGGATCACCACGACGACGGCCATGAGCAGCAGCGACACCGCGGTGATCAACAGTTGCAGCGGACGCAACTTCCAGAAAGGCCGCCCCTCCCGCACCCCATGGATCGCGTTGGACGCCCGGGTGTAACCGCCGACGTAGCCCGACGCCGACCACAGCGCGCCCAGCAACCCGAAACTCAACAGCGCCCCCGCACCACCCTGACTCGACACCACCTCCTGGATCAGGTCGCGCAACTGCTGGTCCACCACCGCCCCGGCCCCCAGGTCGCGAAGCAGGCCGACGATCGTGTCGACGGTCCGGTCACCCTCGGACACCAGATTGACCAGGGCGACGACGACGATCGCGGACGGGAAGACCGCCAGCACCGCGTAGTAGGTCAGACCTGCCGCCAGGTCCGTACAACTGTTCTTCATGAACCCCTGCGCCGCGCGCCGGAACACTCCGCGCCATGCCGCCGCGCGCATCTGCCGCAGCCGCTGCGGCACCTGACCGCTGCCAGCGGTCACGCTGTCGGCCGCTGATCCGCTCCTCGCCACTCTGCCCTCCTTCGCGTGGACAGGACGCGGCATGCCCGCGCCAGTCGGCGGTACCCCACCGAGACGATCCGGTAACGGGAGCGCCCCGATCGGACCGGATCGCTGACCGGCGACGTCGTCGTCGTCGACCAGC
>NZ_JBITFD010000032.1:0-15294 GCF_044455765.1 Micromonospora sp. NPDC051141 | reverse complement strand
GGCACCGTCAGGCGCACAAGACAAGTTCTGGCTGCTCGCGGGGCGGGGGCCTCAATCGCGGCGCCGGAAGTGAGTGCAACGACCGGAGACCCACCATCATTCCCGGGCGGGGGCCGGCGGCGGGGGCCGCTTGCCTTCCTCGGCCGTGCACCGGGATACAACGCCGCCACCCCCCGACCCATTCCACCGCCAGGGTGCCGCCCACCACCACCCAACCGGACAAACGGCGCACTACGTCCGTTCGGGTGCACACATCACCGGCGCCAGACGGACCGGCCGGCCCCGAATCGGGGCCGGCCGGTCCACGGGTGACGTCTCACCAGAGCTGCTGGACGATGTCCGCCGCCTGCTCCTCCCACTGCGCGTACGCGTACGGATAGGCGGACACCTGGACGGTCTGCGCCGCGCTGGTCAACGGCAGGTTCTGCCAGCCGCCGACGTTCTTCAGCGCGCCGAAGAACGCCTTGCTGGCGTACTCCGGGTCGGTGATCTGCTCGGACGTGCCCCAACCGGACGACGGACGCTGCTGGAACAGGCCCTCCGAGTCGTGGTCGTTGTACGCGCCGAGGTGACCCAGGTTGTAGAGCTTGGACTCCTGCAGGGACGTGGCGACGCCGATCACGGCGCCCCGCTCCCCCACGCCGGTCTCCTTGGCCGCCCGGACGATGGCCTTGGCGTTGTCGAGCTGCGCGTCGTCGAGCGGGATACGCGACTGCGCGCCCTCGACGCCGTGCGGGACGAGCTTGTCCCGGGCCGGCCGGTCGGCCTTGGTGGGCACCTTGTCGCTACCGGTGGTCAGACCGGAGGTGGCGGTCTTCTTGCCGGTGGCCAGGTCGATGGCGGCCTTGGCGCCGGCGTGGGGTCCGCTGGTCACCGGCGCGGCGACGGCGGTGGGGGCGAAGGCCAACCCGCCCAGGGCGGCCACACCCGCGACAGCCAGTGCGGCACGGCGATTCTGGGCGACGGCGATGGTCCTCGCGACGGCGGTCTTCGCGACGGCGGTCTTCGCGACGGCGGTCTTCGCGACGGCGGTCTTCGCGACGGCGGTCTTCGCGACGGCGGTCTTCGCGATGGCGGGGAGCCATCGAGTGAGGTGCTGCTGCACGATGGTTGCCCTTTCGATCGTTACGACGCGCTCCGGGGTGAGCGCCCCTCGGGGGTTGCCGGCCCCGGTCGGGTGCCGGCGTACCGGGGCACAACCAGGCCGACCTGTCGGTCATTCCGGAGATGTCGGATAGGCGCGGCGGCTGCGGTCCAGGTCACTCCACGAGCGCGGGAAAACCGGACGATCAGGCCGGCCCGCCGAAACGGACCAGGACGTGCCAGAGCTGCTTGAGGTGCTGCCAGGTCAGCTCCGCCGGTCCGCGGTCGGCCCAGCGGTGCGGCTCGCGTACCAGCGACGCGGCGGCCCGGCCGATCAGGGCGGCGTGCAGCGGCTCCCCCGGCCGGCCGAACTCGGCGTGCACGCGGACGGCCAGCGGCGGCATGGCCGGGCCGCGGAAGTCGGCGTCGACGCCGTCGACAGGCAACTGGAAGCCGCAGTGCCAGCGCAGCGGGACCCCGTACCGGCGGGCGAGCCCGGCGAGGTGGCGGCCGGTTCCGGTGTCGCGGAACGACGGGTCGACCACGAGAGCCTCGACGTCACGGGCGAGGCTCAGCTCGCCGTGCACCTGGGCCTCGATGTAGTCGTCCAGCGCGCGGCCGGCCCGCTCGGCGGCCCGTTCCCGCCGGGACAGCAGCGTCCGCAGCAGCGTGTCGGTGTCCATTCCGGACACGCCGAGGCTGACGCCGGTGCCGGCGGTGGCGACCAGCAGCGCGGCGAGGACCGGCTCGAAGACGGTGGCGGTGCCGACCTCGGTCGGCCCCAGATGACTGTCCCCGAAGGTGAACGTGGTCCGGGCCACCGCCTCCGGGCGCAGCCGCAGGTGGCAGGAGCCGAACCGGGGGCAGGCGCCGTCGGGATGGCCGAGCAGGTTGAGGCCGCCGTACTTCGGGCGCTGGGCGGCGGGCACGACCGGACGCTGGTATGCGCCGCCGAACATCGCCTCCTCCCAGCGGTCCCGGTCGCCGCCGGGGAACGCGGTCAACCCGCCGCCGGAGATCCCGGTCTCGAACTGGCTGCGGTACACGCCCTCGTCGTCGAGCGCCTCGACCACCGTACGGCCGTCGCGCAGCAGCCGGTCGGGATGGAAGTTGACGGTCAGCCGGCCGAACCCGGTGACCACCGCGCCGACCTCGTCGCAGCGGAGGCCGGCGCCGGAGCCGGCGAGGTGTGCCGCGATCACGGCGAGCGCGGCCGGGCGGTCCCGCAGCGCGACGCCGCGCACGTGTCGCAGGGCGGCGGACTGCGCGGCGGTCAGGGTCGGTCCGGGCATGCCGGCGAGTATCGCCGGGGCCGGGCCCGTCGGGCCAGGGCAATTCCGCGCGGAACGGCTGGACCTGGGGTACTGCTACCGACCGGTCGCGCCGAGGCGGGCGAGCAGGTGCGCGTTGCCGCCGGTGCCGCCGAGATGGCGCAGCAGGTGTTCCAGGGCGGCCTGCCGGTCCAGCGTGGACAACGCGGACCGCAACGCGCGCAGGCGTTGCCGTTCGAGGTCGGTCAGCAGCGCCTCCTCCCGCCGGGTGCCGGAGGCGCGCACGTCGACCGCCGGGAACGTACGCCGGTCGGCGAGCCCCCGGTCCAGTTTCAGCTCCGCGTTGCCGGTGCTCTTGAACTCCTCGAAGATGAGCGTGTCGGCGGCCGAGCCGTTCTCCACCAGCGCGGAGGCGAGGATGGTCAGCGAGCCGCCCTCCTCGACCGCGCGAGCCGCCGCGAGCAGTTGTTTGGGCGGGGTGAGCGCGGCCACGTCGATGCCGCCGGAGAGCGTACGCCCGGCGGAGCGCACGGTGAGGTTGTAGGCGCGGCCGAGCCGGGTCAGCGAGTCGAGCAGCACGACCACGTCCTGCCCCAGCTCGACCAGGCGCTTCGCCCGTTCGATCGCCAGTTCCGCCACGGCGGTGTGGTCCCGCGGTGGGCGGTCGAACGTGGCGGCGACGACCTCGCCCTTGATCGACCGGGACATGTCGGTGACCTCCTCGGGTCGCTCGTCCACCAGCACCACCATCAGGTGACAGTCGGGATGGTTGGTGGTGACCGCGTTCGCGATGGCCTGCAACACCATCGTCTTGCCGGCTTTCGGCGGTGCCACGACCAACGCCCGCTGGCCCTTGCCGATCGGCATGACCAGGTCGATGAGCCGGGTGGTCAGCACGTGCGGCTCGGTCTCCAGCCGTAGCCGCTCACGCGGGTGCACCGGGGTGAGCTGGTGGAAGTCGCGGCGCCGCCGGGCCGGTCCGGCGGCGAGGCCGTTGACGGTGTCCACCCGGTCCAGCAGGGCCGGCCGGCCCGGGTGGGAGTCGCCGGTGACCGTGCCGGTGACCAGGTCGCCGCGGCGCAGGCCGTACCGGCGGACCTGGCCGGCGCTGAGCGTGACGTCGGCGGTGGACGGCAGGTATCCGTCCACCCGGAGCGTGTGGTGCCCGCCGGCGGTGTCGAGGACACCGCTGACGGGACGGTGTGCGGGGTTCATGGGTGGCCTTTCGTCGGGAGTGGTGTCGGCGGACGCGGACACCGGGGAACGGCGCGGGTCGGGACCGGCCCGGCGCGGGCCGGGGGCGGTGTCACCGCGACGGAGGAGCCGGCCGGTCGGACAGCCGAGCGGCGGAGAAGCCGGTCGGACAGCCGAGCGGCGGAGAAGCCGGTCGGACAGCCGAGCGGCGGAGAGGGCGGTCGGTGACCGGCCACAGGGGAGATGACGGACGGCGGGCGGCGTCTGGCGCCGGCTTCCGGGTCCACGAGCAGGCTAACCCGGCCCGCCGCGGTGAGCAACCGGATCACCGGTGCCGCCGGCCCCGACGCTTCGTTAGAGTGAGGGCACCCGTCGCACCGGGAAGGCCCGCACCGTGACTGCTACGACCGTGGTCGACCAGGTCGATCTGGGCGATCACGTCTGCTGGATCCACGACGACGACAGCGACGCGCTGGAGGCCGTCGCTCGCTTCGCCGCCGCCGGTCTCCGCCGCGGCCACAAGGTGGTCTGTTTCACCGAGACGTTGACGCCCCAGGCGGTCCGCCTGCGGGTCGACGCCGACGGGGTGCCCACCGAGGCCGCCGTGGCGGCCGGGCAACTGCGGATCCTGCCCGCCCTGGACGCGTTCCCGGGCGCCGGCCGCCCCACCCCGGCCGCCCTGGCCGACACGGTCCGCCGCGAGATCGACCAGGCCCGGCACGAGGGCTACCCGGGGGTACGCCTCAGCGGCGACATGGCCTGGGTGCTGCGGTCCGGCGTCAGCCTGGACGAGCTGCGACGCTACGAGCAGGCGCTGGCCCCGCTCTTTCCCGACGGCCGGGTCGCCGGCCTGTGTGTGTACGACCGCCGACGCTTCCCCGCCGAGCAGCTCCGCCTGCTCACCGCGGCCCACCCGGGCACCGCCGGGCCGCTCACACCGCGCACCTGGTCGCCGCTGCTGCGTGCCTTCCGGACCGGGGATCCGCCCGGGTTACGGCTGGTGGGCCAGGTGGACCGCAGCAACCGTGACGCGTTCGTGGCGCTGCTGGGCGAGCTGACCGCCCTGGCCGGTCCGGCCCCGGTGCTGGATCTGACGGAGCTGAGCTTCGCCGACGCCGGCGCGGCCACCGAGCTGACGCGGGCCGGCCGGGCCAGCCGCAGCGGTATCCGGCTGGTGGGATGCCGGCCGGCGCTGGACCGGCTGCTGCGCGTGTTGGACGGCGTGCCGGCCTGAGCGCCGCCACCGGCGCACCGCCCGCCTGAACGAGCGCCGGTGGTCACGAGCCCGTGCTCAGGAGCCGGTGGCCACCGCCGGTCCGTGGGCGGTGGCCACGCCGGTCGTCGAGGCCGGGCGGGCGGGTGCTCAGTGACCGCGGGCGATCCACTCGTCCAGGTGCGGCGCCTCCGCGCCGACGGTGGTGTCGTCGCCGTGCCCGGTGTGCACCACCGTCTCCGGCGGCAACGTGAGCAGCCGGGTGCGGATCGACTCGACGATGAGCCCGAAGTCGCTGTACGACCGGCCGGTCGCGCCCGGCCCGCCGGCGAAGAGCGTGTCGCCGGTGAAGACCACGCCCAGTTCCGGGGCGTGAAGGCTGCACGCTCCCGGACTGTGCCCGGGGGTGTGCAGGACCCGCAGCGTGGTGCCGCCGACGGTGACGGTCTGCCCGTCGGTGAGGTCGCCGTCCGGCGGAGTGTCCGGGTGGACCTGGTCCCACAGCACCCGGTCGGCGGGGTGCAGCAGCACCGGCGCCCCGGTGACGCGGGCCAGCTCGGGGGCGACCCGGACGTGGTCGTCGTGGGCGTGGGTGGCCAGCACCGCGAGCACCCGCCGGTCGCCGACCAACGTGCGGATGGCGGCCACGTCGTGCGGCGCGTCGACCACCACGCACTCGTCGTCGTCGCCGATCACCCAGACGTTGTTGTCGACGTCGAACGTCTGCCCGTCCAGCGAGAACGTCCCGGACGTGACGGTGTGGTCCACGTGCGCGGTCACGGGAAGACCACCACCGAGCGGAGCACGTCGCCGTGGTGCATCCGGGCGAACGCGTCCTCGACCTGGTCGAGAGCGATCTCCTCGGTGACGAACGCGTCCAGGTCGAGCCGGCCCTGACGGTAGAGCTCGGTGAGCATCGGGAAGTCGCGGCTGGGCAGGCAGTCGCCGTACCAGCTCGACTTGAGCGCGCCACCGCGGCCGAACACGTCGAGCAGCGGCAGCTCCAGCGTCATCTCCGGGGTCGGCACGCCGACCAGCACGACGGTGCCGGCGAGGTCACGTGCGTAGAACGCCTGCTTCCAGGTCTCCGGGCGGCCGACCGCGTCGATCACCACGTCGGCGCCGAACCCGCCGGTGACCGCGCGGATCGCCTCGACCGGGTCGTCCTCGGAGGCGTTGACGGTGTGGGTGGCGCCGAACTTCCGCGCCCAGTCGAGCTTGCGGGAGTCGGTGTCGACCGCGACGATCGTCGTCGCCCCGGCCAGCGCCGCGCCGGCCACCGCCGCGTCGCCGACACCGCCGCAGCCGATCACCGCGACGGAGTCGCCCCGGGTCACGTTGCCGGTGTTCATGGCCGCCCCGAGACCGGCCATGACGCCGCAGCCGAGCAGGCCGACGGCGGCGGGCCGCGCGGACGGGTCGACCTTGGTGCACTGGCCGGCGTGCACGAGCGTCTTCTCGGCGAACGCGCCGATGCCCAGCGCGGGCGTCAGCTCGGTGCCGTCGGTGAGCGTCATCTTCTGCGCCGCGTTGTGGGTGGCGAAGCAGTACCAGGGACGGCCGCGCCGGCAGGCCCGGCACTGCCCGCACACGGCCCGCCAGTTGAGCACCACGAAGTCGCCCGGGGCCACGTCGGTGACGCCGTCGCCCACCTGCTCGACGACGCCGGCGGCCTCGTGACCGAGCAGGAACGGGTAGTCGTCGTTGATGCCGCCCTCGCGGTAGTGCAGGTCGGTGTGGCAGACGCCGCAGGACTGGACGCGGACCACCGCCTCACCCGGCCCCGGGTCGGGCACCACGATGGTGGTGACCTCCACCGGCGCGCCCTTGCGCCGCGACACGACTCCCCGGACTTCCTGACTCACGGCAGTTCTCCTTCGTTCTCGGTCCCCCACCGAACCTACCGCCGATCATGACCGCCGGCGCGACGCCCGCCGGTTGACGTGTGTCCGCTGGGTGGATTGTCCGGCGGCGGGGTCGCCGGCCCGCTCAGGCCGGCACCGCCACCGGCATTCGTTCGTCGGCCAACCGGCGGCGGGCGGCGTTGCGGTAGCGCAGCACCTGCACCGCCCCGAGCGCCCAGAGCAGGTACTGCACCGCGAACGCCCACCGGAACGCGGACAGCGGCGGGGTGTCCCGGCCGGTCGGGGTGGCCAGGTCGAGCACCACGCCGATGGCCAGGATCAGCAGGATGGAGGCGACGAACCCGCCGACGTTGACGATGCCGGTGGCGCTGCCGATGCGGTGCACCGGGTTGAACGTCCGGGCGTAGTCGAAGCCGATCACCGAGCCGGGGCCGTTGACCGCGAGCACCACGACCAGCGCGACCAGCAGCGCGTGCGGGGCGCGGCCGGGCCAGAGCAGCACCACCGCCCAGACCGCGGCGGTGGCGGCGGTGATGCCGAAGACCAGCACCGAGCGGTGGAACGGGTGCCGAGCGCACAGGTGCGCGACCACCGGGCCGCAGACCAACGTCACCACGGTCATCAGGGTGAGCAGCCCGGCCGCGGCGGTCGGCGTGAAGCCCTGCCCCTGCACCAGGAACGGGTAGCCCCAGAGCAGCGCGAACACCGAGCCGGAGAACTGGGCGACGAAGTGCGTCCACAGGCCCAGCCGGGTGCCGGGCTGGGCCCACGCGTCGGCGAGCTGCCGGCGTACCGCCGCCGGGCCGGGCGCCGGCGCGGCGACGTGCGCGGCGTGCGGGGTGTCCCGGACCACGACGAGGATCAGCAGCAGCACGGTGCCGCCGAGCGCCGCCGCGGTCAGGAACGCCGGGGCCCAGCCCGCGTGGTGCAGCAGCGCCACCAGGGGTACGGCGCCGAGCACCGCGCCGAGCTGGCCGATGGTGCCGGTGAGCTGCACCAGCAGCGGGTTGCGTCGACCCGGGAACCAGAACGCCACGATCCGCAGCACGCTGATGAACGTCATCGCGTCCCCGAGACCGACGAGCACCCGGGCGGCGACGGCGAGGCGGACGTCGGTGGCGACCGCGAACACGAGCTGTCCGGCGACCATGAGCGCGCCGCCGGCCAGCAGCAGCCGACGTGACCCGTAGCGGTCCAGCAGCACCCCGACCGGGATCTGCATGGCCGCGTAGACGGCGAGCTGGGCCACCGAGAAGGTGGCCAGCGCGGCGGCGTTGATGCCGAAGCGGTCCGCCGCGTCGACCCCGGTGACGCCGAGTGAGCTGCGGTGGAACACGGCGGCCACGTACGCGGTGACGGCCACCGCGTAGATCAGCGCGGCGGGCCGGCGGGCGACGGTCACCGGAGCGTCCCGAGCATGGTGGCGGCGGAGTCGATGTGCCCGGCCACCGCGTCGCGCCACACCGCCGGGTCGTCGCCGTCGAGCGCGGCGAGCTGGGCGGCGTGCTCGGCGAGGGCGACCTCGGCCCAGCCGGGTGAGAGCCGGAAGCCGGCCTCGCCCATCCGCAGTTGCCGGTCACGCAGCCGGTGGTAGAGCTCGGCCAGGATCTCGTTGCCGGCGGCCTCCACGACCGCCGCGTGGAAGGCCCGGTCGGCGGCCATCAGGGCGGTGAGGTCCCCGGCGGCGTGCGACCGGCGCATCTCGTCGAGCCGGTCGGCCAGCTCGCCGCGGAGCGCGGCACGCCGCGGCCACACCCGCTCGGCGGCGTACAGCTCGACCAGGCGGCGGGCCTCGATCACGTCGGCGGTCTCCCGGGCGGACACCGGCCGGATCAGCGCGCCGCGTTTCGGGTAGAGCTTGACCAGGCCCTCCGACTCCAGCCGCAGGAGCGCCTCCCGGACCGGGGTACGCGACACCCCGGTCGCCTCCGCGATCTCCCCCTCGCTCACCAGTTGGCCGCCCGGGTAGACCTGCTCCAGCACGGCGCGCTTGAGGTGGCGGTAGGCGCGCTCGGCCGCGGACAGGCCGGTGGCGGCACTGGGATACGTCATGTATCTATGATGTGCCCGGCCCGTTCGGGAGTCCCCGGCGGCGTGCCGGATGGTGGCCTGGACCACGCCGGGCGGCGCGTCACCCGCCGGGCGACGCCCAGAAGTCGCGCAGCAGCGCCGCCACCTCGGCGGTCCGCTCGATCTGCGGCATGTGCCCGGTGTCGCGGAACAGGTGGCTGCGCGCCCCGGGCAGCCGGGCCCGCGCGTACGCCAGGTGCGCGGCCGGCAGGATCAGGTCGCGCTCGCCCCAGACGAGCAGCGTGGGCAGGTCGAGCGCGGCCACCGCGTCGAGCAGCTCGGCGCGCCAGCGGGGGCGTACCCCGCGCCATGTCCCCAGGTCGCGGACCAGCTCCCGCATCACCCGGGCCGCGTGCGGCTGCCGGGCCACCGCGAGCGCGGTGGCGATCCGCTCCTCGGTGACGTGGGCCGGGTCGACGAAGATGGCGCGCTCGGCGCGGCGGGCGATCGCCGGGTGCGGGCGCAGCAGCAGTCGCGCCAGCGGGGGCACCGCCAGCAGCCGTAGCGCCACGGTCACCTCCCGGCCGAAGCCGGCGCTGTTGAGCAGTGCCAGGCCGGCCGCCCGGTGCGGCGCGTCGGCGGCCAGGCGCATGGCCACCGCCCCGCCGAGTGAGTTGCCGACCAGGTGGGCCGGGCCGGTGACCCCGGCGGCGTCGAGGAACCCGGCGACCGCGCCGGCCAGGGCGGGCAGCGTGTGCGGTCCGGGCAGCGGCGCGGAGCCGCCGTGGCCGGGCAGGTCCACGGCGAGCACACGGTGGTCGCGGGCCAGCGCGGCGTGCAGCGCGGTGAAGTCGTCGAGGGTACGGCCGATGCCGTGCAACAGCAGCACCGGCGGCCCGTCCCCGGTGATCCGGCAGCGCATCCGCAGACCGGCCACGCTGCGCTCGTCGGCCGGCGGCAGCCCGGCCGTCACGCCAGGCGTCCCGGCTCCCGCCCGACCGCGCCGTCGGGGACCGACCCGGCCGCGTCGGCGGCACCGGTCGGCCGGGCGGCATCGGCCGAACCGCTCGGCACAATCGCGCCACCGGCACCGGTCGACCCGGCGGTGTCGGCGGCGCCGGTGGGCACGGGCGCGTCATGCGCGCCGACCGGCGGGGCGGTCGGGGCCGGTCGGGGCGCGGGCACCCGGGCGGGTCGCGGGCGCATGCCCAGGGCCAGCACCCGACCGAACCCGGCCGGCGCGATGCGGGCGAGCAGGTCGGGCAGCTTGGCCGACCAGCCGATCAGCACCCGGCCGCGCCGCCGCTGCGCACCGCGCAGGATGACCTCGGCGGCGACGGCCGGGTCGATGGTCAACAGCTTCTCGAACTGCCGGCGGCCGACGTCGTACTCCTCCGGGGAGACGCCGCTGCCCACCCGCGCGCTGGCGACGATGCGGGTCCGGATGCCGCCCGGGTGCACCGAGGTGACGCCGATCCCGTCGTCGACCAGCTCGTGCCGCAGCGCCTCGGTGAACCCACGCACGGCGAACTTGCTGGCCGCGTACGCGGTCTGCCCCGGCGGGGCGATGAGGCCGAAGAGGCTGGACACGTTGACCAGGTGGGAGCCCGGCTCCGCCTTGAGCGAGGGCAGCAGCGCGTGGGTCAGCCGCACCACGGCCCGAAAGTTGATCTCGATGACCCAGAGGAACTCGTCCAGTGTGACCTGGTCGAACCGGCCGCCCAACGCGACGCCGGCGTTGTTGATCAGCAGCCGGATCCGGGGGTGCGCGTGCTGGATCTCGGCGGCGACCCGGTCGGTGGCCTCGGCGTCGGCGAGGTCGACCACGTAGGTGTGGATCTCCCGGTCCAGGTGCCGGGCCCGGATCGACGCGACCACCGCGGCCAGCCGGTCGGCGTCCCGGTCGAGCAGGACCAGCTCCGCGCCGCGCCGGGCCAGGCCGTCGGCCAGCGCCGCGCCGATGCCGCTGGCCGCGCCGGTGACGACCGCGGTGCCGCCGGGAAAGTCGAGATCACGCATCGGTACCTCCGGAGGCGGCCACGGCCGCGGGGGCCGGCGCGCCGGCACGGGCGAACCGGACGCCGTCGGTCAGCGGCCCGTGCCGCATCAGGCGTACGTCGCGAGGATAGTTCTGGTGCAGCCGCCACGGGGCGCGCGGGCCCTGCTTCGGCAACTGGTCGACCGCGCGCAGCACGTACCCGGACTTCAGGTCGATGATCGGCACGAGATCGTCGGTGTCCGGGGCGAGCGGGGTGACGATCTGCTGGCCGGTGTCGTCGAGGTGGCGCAGCAGCCGGCAGACGTACGTGGCGACCAGGTCGGCCTTCAGCGTCCAGGACGCGTTGGTGTAGCCGATGGTCATGGCGAAGTTCGGCACGCCGGAGAGCATCATGCCCTTGTAGGCGATGGTGGCGGCGAGGTCGACGTCGACGCCGTCGACGGTCAGCGTCATGCCGCCGAGCGCCAGCAGGTTGAGGCCGGTGGCGGTGACCACGAGGTCGGCCGGCAACTCGTCGCCGGAGGCGAGCCGCAGGCCGTGCTCGGTGAACGTGTCGATGGTGTCGGTGACCACCGACGCCCGGCCCTCGGCCAGCGCGGTGAACAGGTCGCCGTCCGGCACCACGCACAGCCGCTGGTCCCAGGGGTCGTAGCGGGGCGAGAAGTGCCTGTCGACGTCGTACCCGACCGGCAGTCGACCCTTCGCGGCGCGGCGCAGGAACCGCTTCACCAGGCCGGGCGCCCGGCGGCTGAGCTGGAAGTTCGCCACCCCCAGCGCGACGTTCTTCCCGCGCGCCACCGCGTACGCGGTGCGCGGGGGCAGCCAGCGCCGCGCGGCCTCGGCGAACCTGTCACGCGACGGCAGCGCGATGACGTACGTCGGGGAGCGCTGGAGCATGGTGACGTGGGCGGCCCGCTCGGCCATCGCCGGGACCAGGGTCACCGCGGTGGCGCCGCTGCCGATCACCACCACCCGTTTGCCGGTGAAGTCGAGCCGCTGCGGCCAGTGCTGCGGGTGCACCAGCGTGCCGGCATACCGCTCGACGCCCGGCAGCGGGGGTGTGTAGCCCTCGTCGTAGCGGTAGTAACCGGAGTTGGTGAACAGGAAGCCGCAGGTGATCGTGGTGTCCTCGCCGGTGTCGTCGCGGCGGGCGTGCACCGTCCAGCGGGCGGTGGCGCTGTCCCACTCGGCGCGGGTGACCCGGTGGTGGAAGCGGATGTGCCGTTCCACGTCGTGCTCGCGGGCGGTCTGCCGGACGTACCGGCGGATCGACTCGCCGTCGGCGATCGCCTTCGGGTCGGTCCACGGCTTGAACGAGTAGCCGAGCGTGTACATGTCCGAGTCGGAGCGGACGCCCGGGTAGCGGAACAGGTCCCAGGTGCCGCCGATGGCACCCCGGGCCTCCAGCACCGCGTAGGTCTTGCCGGGGCACTCGCGTCCCAGGTGGACGGCGGCGCCGACGCCGGACAGGCCGGCGCCGACGATGAGAACGTCGACGTGGTCGGAGGCCATGGCTTCTCCCGTTCTCCCGCGGTGACCGGACCCTATCCACCGCCCCGGACCCCGGTCAACACCCTGTCGAGTCCGATCGACAGGGTGTTGACCGGGTGTAGCATCGGCCGACATGACCACCGCCCGGACACCGACCGGCGCCACGCCGAACCGTGGGCGGCGGGCCGGCCGCTCCACCGGCGACGACCGGGAGGTGGCGATCCTGGCCACCGCCGAGCGGCTGCTGCGGGAGCGCGCGTTCGGCGACATCTCCATCGACGACCTGGCGCGGGGCGCCGGCATCTCCCGGCCCACGTTCTACTTCTACTTCCCGTCGAAGGACGCGGTGCTGCTCACCCTGCTCGACCGGGTCACCGAGGAGGCCGACGCCGCCGCCGGCGACGTGCTGGACCGGCTCGCCGAGGATCCGCGCGCCCGGTGGCGGGAGCTGATCGCCCGGTTCCACGCCACCTTCGGCGGCCACCGCGACGTGGTGCTCGCCTGCGCCCAGGTGCGCGGCACGAACGCCGAGGTCCGGCGACTCTGGGCCGAGGTGCTGGAACGCTGGGTCCGCGCGGTGCAGGCCGCGATCGAGATGGAACGCGGGCGCGGCGCGGCCCCGGACGGGCTGCCCGCCCGGGACCTGGCCATCGCGTTGAACTCGATGAACGAGCGGGTCTGGTACGCGACGTTCGCCGGCGACGGCCCGGCGGTGGCCGAGCGGGACGTGGTCGACGTGCTGCTCGACGTCTGGCTGACCGCGATCTACCGCACCACCACGCCCCCGGCCGGGCCGGCCTGAGCCGCCGCGTGCGCTAGCGCCGCCGGGCGAACTCCATGATCCAGTTGGTCTCCCAGGTGCGTTCGCCGTCGGTGGAGAACGCCTGCTCCCAGCGGCAGGAGTCGGGGGTGATCACCGACCAGAGGAACCGGCAGCGCACCGGCCGCCCCTCGTCGGAGTCGTCGGCGTGGAACGTGCCGACGCCGTCGGTGAACCGGCCCACCACCGGCGGCAGCTCCAGCACCCCGCGACGGCTGTTCATCCAGTAGATCGACCAGAGGCCGGTCGCCGGGTCGAGGATCCGCACGGTGGAGCCGGAGAAGCCCCGGCTCGGGCAGCGCATCTCGTCGAAACTGCCGGCGCCGTCGAAGAACGACCGCGCCTCGCTGACGCCGGCGAACTCGTCCCAGTCGTCGCTGCCCACGTGGCGCTCGCGCAGCCGCCGGTTGGTCACGTCCCAGGCGCCGACGAGGAAGTCGAAGTCACCCATCAGCGCCCCACCGGCCCCTCGGCGCGGGTGTCGGCCAGGTAGCCGGCCAGGTCGGGTTCGTCCGGCGTGAGCAGGTGCCGGACCCAGGCGGCGCGCTCGTGCTCCAGCACGCCCAGCTCCCAGACGCAGCCGACGCCGGGCCGCGTCAGGTCGACGAAGTGTGCCGGGTCGTCGTCCGGGCAGGCCAGCGCCGGTTGCCCGGCGATCGCGATGTGGCACTCGACGACGTTGTCGAAGAACCAGCTGTACGCCAGCAGGTACGCGCCGGTGTCCGTGCCCCGGTGCAGCACCGTCCAGCTCACCGGCGGCGTGGCGCCGTCCGGGTCGGGCAGCAGCGCCGGCAGGTACGCGTACGCGGCGGTGACCACCTCCGGTTCGAGCCGGCGTTCGGGCTGGTCGATGTGGTAGCGCTTGACGTGCCGGCCGGCGACCTCGACGGTCCCCGGCACGGTCAGCTCCTTGTCGTGGAAGGCCATGCGCGGACGGTAGGGCCACTTCCCTGACAGCTAGTGTCAGCGGAGTGCGGGCCAGTCGACTCCTGTCCATCCTGTTGCTGCTCCAGGCGCACGGCCGGCTCACCGCCGCCGACCTGGCCGCCCGGCTCGACGTGTCGGCGCGCACCGTCTACCGGGACGTCGAGGCGCTGCACGCGGCCGGCATCCCGCTGTACGGCGAGGCCGGGCACGCCGGCGGCTACCGGCTGGTCGACGGCTGGCGGACCCGGCTGACCGGGCTCACCGCCGAGGAGGCCGACCGGCTGCTCTTCGCCGGGCTTCCCGGGCCGGCCGCCGAGCTGGGCTACCAGTCGGTCGCGGCGGCCGTGCAGCTCAAACTGCGGGCCGCGCTCCCCGCCCCGCTGGCCGACCGGGCCGCCCGGTTGGAGCAACGGTTCCACCTGGACACCCCGGGCTGGTACTCCGACGGGGACCCGTCGCCGCACCTGGCCGCCGTGGCCGAGGCGGTGTGGCGGGAACACCGGATCCGGGTCCGCTACCGGAGCTGGCGCGAGGAGGTGACCCGGGTGCTGGAGCCGTACGGCCTGGTGCTCAAGGGTGGCCGCTGGTACGTGGTCGCGGCCCGCCCGGATCGTGCCGGGCCGGCCACCTACCGGATCAACCAGATCCTCGGCCTCGCTCCGCTGGACGAGCCGTTCGAACGGCCGGAGTTCGACCTGCCGGAATGGTGGCGGGCGCACGTGGTCGCGTTCCGGGCCGGGCTGCACCGGGACGAGGCCCACATCCGGCTCTCCCCACGCGGGCGGGAGCGGTTGCGCGAGATCGGCAGCGACGTGGTGGTCGACGCCGCCGAGGCGAGCGCCGGCCCGCCCGACGCGGCGGGCTGGGTGCGGGCCGTGATCCCCATCGAGTCGCTCACCCACGCGCACGGCGATCTGCTGCGGCTCGGCGCCGACGTGGAGGTCCTCTCCCCCGCCGACCTGCGTGCCCGCCTGGCCGGGACCGCCGCCGCGCTGGCCGCTCTCTACGCCCCGGCCGCCCCCGCTCCGGCCGCCCGTTGACCAAGGAGTTCGCGTCCGGGGTCGAGCCCGACCGTGACCCGAACTCCTTGGTCAACCTAGGCCCCGACGGCGGACGCGGCCGGCTGACGCGTGGCGGGCCGGTCAGGGTGGCGGGTGGCGGGCCGTTCGGAGGGACGAGCCGCGTCACCCCCGTTCCGGTTGTCTCTCCGGGTCATCGTGGCAGGTCAGGTGCCCACTTCCGGTCGAGACGGTGATCGGGGCGTTCTCCGGGTGGTGGCAGGCGGTGAGTTGGGTGCCGCCGTCGCGGGTGGTCAGTGCGGGTGTTTCGGTGGCGCAGCGGTCGGTGGCTTTCCAGCAGCGGGTGCGGAAGCGGCAGCCCGATGGTGGGTTGAGGGGGGTGGGGACGTCGCCGGTGAGGCG
>NZ_JBITFD010000031.1:0-20774 GCF_044455765.1 Micromonospora sp. NPDC051141 | reverse complement strand
ACTGGCTTATCAAGCACCCTGTTGAGTTCTCAAAGAACAACCACACACCACACCGGAAACCCCCACCAGGAGGCCCCCGACCCGGGGCATTTCGTTCACATCCCCGCCGCTCTCGCGCCGGGCACTTTTACTACGTTACCCGGTGGTTTCCGCCGTGTCAAACCGGTGTTTGCCGGTTTGTCGTGCATCACCCTTTTGCCGGGCACCACGACTCGGCCGACTCGCGTCGGTCACGTCGAGGAATTCGGCAGGACGGCCGTTCGCGGTCTCCCGCTGACTCGTCCGTTTCCCTGCCGGCCGATAACCTTACCCGGTCGGTTCCGCCTCGCCAAATCCGCCTCCCGGCGGATCCGGGGCACCACCCGGTTTCCAGGTCCTGCGCTCCGGCCTCCCAGGTCTTTCGCCCTGTTCGTCCGTTCCGCGCTGGCAGAGAGAAAGTTACGCGCCCGACGGATTGATCGTCAAATCCGTCGGGCGCGTCCCCCGTCACATCGTCGACGGTCGACTATCCCCGCAGCTCAACACCCGCGAACGAGCGCTTCCCCCGGCGCAGCACCAGGTAGCGGCCGTGCAGCAGGTCGGCGTCGGAGACCGTCGCGTCGACCTCGGCGACCCGGACGTTGTTGACGTAGGCGCCGCCCTCGGCGATCACCCGCCGGGCCTCCTTCATGCTCGGGACCAGCCCCGACTCCTTGAGCAGGCCGGCCACGTCCGGCAGCGCGTCGACGGGCACGAGCCCCGCCTCGGCGAGCGCGGCCCGCAGCGTCTCCGGCGAGAGTTCGTCAAGCGCGCCCCGCCCGAACAGCGCCTGACTCGCCGCGATCGCCTGGGCCGTCTCCCGCTCGCCGTGCACCAGCGTGGTCAGCTCCTCGGCCAGGGCCCGCTGGGCCGCCCGCGCCTGCGGACGTTCGGCGGTGGCCTTCTCCAACTCCTCCAGTTCCGACCGGGAGCGGAAGCTGAAGTACCGCAGGTAACGGGTCACGTCGCGGTCGTCGGCGTTGAGCCAGAACTGGTAGAAGGCGTACGGGCTGGTCATCTCCGGGTCGAGCCAGACCGCGCCGGACTCGCTCTTGCCGAACTTGGTGCCGTCCGACTTGGTGACCAGCGGGGTGGTGAACGCCTGAACCGGGCCGGCGCCGCGCCGGCGGACGTAGTCCACGCCAGCGGTGATGTTGCCCCACTGGTCCGAGCCGCCGTACTGGAGCTGGCAGCCGTGCCGACGGTGCAGCTCGAAGAAGTCGTTGGCCTGGAGGAGCTGGTAGCTGAACTCGGTGTAGCTGATGCCGCTCTCCAGCCGGGCCTTGACCACCTCGCGGGCCAGCATCTTGTTCACCGGGAAGTGCTTGCCGACGTCCCGGAGGAACTCCACCACCGACATCTCGCCGGTCCACTCCAGGTTGTTGACCATGCGGGCCGCGTTGTCGCCGGTGTACGTGACGAACGGCGAGAGCTGGTCCCGGATGCGCTGGACCCAGCCGGCGATGACCTCCGGCGGGTTGAGCGTCCGTTCGGCACTCTCCTTGGGGTCACCGATCTGGCCGGTGGCGCCGCCGACCAGCAGCAGCGGCCGGTGCCCGGCGAGCTGGAGCCGGCGGGCGGTGACGACCTGCATGAGGTTGCCGACGTGCAGGCTGGGGGCGGTCGGGTCGAAGCCCACATAGAACGTGGCGCTCGGGCCGTCGAGCAGCGCGCGCAGCTCGTCGGGGCCGGTCGAGTCCTGGATCAGGCCCCGCCACAGCAGGTCTTCGGTCAGGGAGTCCCGCCCCGGCGGGAGGTTGCTGTCGGTCACGGTCACCGATTCTCCCCCATCCCCGGCCCGGGGCCGTACCGGGTTTGCCGACGGCGGCGGCGACTAGGCTGGCGGCGCCGTCGAGCGCGAGGAGGAACCAGGGTGCAGACACCGGACCTGACCGGGGGCTACGTGGCCCTGCTGGGGCTTGAGTTGGACGAGGCCAGCGCCGACCGGGTGGTGATCCGCTGGCGGGTCCGCCCGGAGCTGCACCAGCCGCACGGGATCCAGCACGGTGGGGTCTACTGCTCGGTGGTGGAGACCGCGGCCAGTGTCGGCGGCTCGCTCTGGCTGGGCGACCGGGGCCGGGTGGTCGGGGTGTCGAACCAGACCGACTTCCTGCGCGCGGTCCGGGACGGCGAGTTGACCGCGGTCGGCACGCCGGTGCACCGGGGCCGCAGCCAGCAACTGTGGCTGGTGGAGATCACCGACGGCGACGGCCGGCTGGTCGCCCGCGGGCAGGTGCGGTTGCAGAACCTGACCGCCGACTGACGACGGACTGCCCGATTCTCCCGATAACGGGGTACTGACGCCGATATCGTCGCGTCGATGAGACCAGCCGCGCCCGACCCGACGTGAGGAAGCTGCTCGCCGCCACGCTGGGCGTGCTCTCGGCCATCGGCGGTTTCGTCGACATCGGCGACCTGGTGGCGGCCAGCCAGGCCGGCGCGCTGTTCGGCATGGCCCACGCCTGGGTGCTACTGGTCGGGGTGGTGGGCATCTGCGCGTACGCGGACATGGCCGGCCGGATCGCGGCGGTGAGCGGCCGGGCGGTGTTCGACCTGGTCCGGGAGCGGCTCGGGCCCCGGGTCGCGTTGCTCAACCTGGTGGCGTCGTGGCTGGTCACGGTCGTGACGCTGGCCGCGGAGCTGGGTGGGGTGGCGCTGGCGCTCACGCTGGCCACCGGGCTCAGCCACCTGCTCTGGGTGCCGCTGGCCGCGCTGGCGGTCTGGCTGGTGCTGTGGCGGATGCGCTTCGAGCTGATGGAGCGGATCTTCGGCCTGGCCGGTCTGGCGCTGCTGGTCTTCGCGGTCGCGCTGGTGGCGTTGCCGACCGACTGGGCGGAACTCGGGCAGGGAGCCTGGCGGGTCAGCTCGGCCGGTCACGGTTGGCCGCTGTACTGGTTCGTGGCGGTGGCGCTGTTCGCGTCCACGGTCAGCCCGTACGAGGTCTTCTTCTTCTCCTCGGGCGGGGTGGAGGAGCGGTGGAGCCCGGCCGACCTGGCGCGCGCCCGGTCGAACGTGCTGATCGGCTTCCCGGTGGGCGGCTTCCTGGCGTTGTCGCTGGTCGCCGTGGCGACGGTGGCCTACCACCCGTCCGACGCGTCCCTGACCTCGCTCGACCAGGTGGCGCGGCCGGTGGCGACCGCGCTCGGCGGCGCCGGTCTGGTCGCCGCCGTGCTGGCGTTCTTCGCGGTGACGTTCGGCGCGGCGCTGGAGACCGGCCTGTCGGCGGCGTACGCGGCGGCGCAGTACTTCGGCTGGCAGTGGGGCAAGCGGGTCAGCCCGCGGGAGGCGGCCCGGTTCCACAGCGTGCTGCTGCTCGGGCTGCTGCTCGGTGTGGTGATGCTGATGACGACCGTGGACCCGGTCCGGCTGACCGAGTACATGCTGGTGCTGAGCGCGGTGGTGCTGCCGCTGACCTACCTGCCGATCCTGGTGGTGGCCAACGACCGCACCTACCTCGGGGACCGGGTCAACGGGTGGTGGGCGAACCTGCTCGGCGCCGTGTTCCTGCTGCTCATCGTCGCCGCCTCGGTGGCGGCGATCCCACTGGCGATCATGACGGGGATGGGACGATGAGGGTCCAGCTCGCCAAGCAACTGCTCGACCGGCAGATCGTCGACGCCGAGGGCCGGCTGGTGGGACGCGTGGACGACATCGCGTTCGCGGTGGACGGGGCGGGCTACCCGTACGTGGACAGCCTGCTCACCGGCCAGGGCGCGCTCGGGGAGCGGATCGGCGGCCGGGTCGGGCGGCTGCTGGTGGCGGTCGCCGACCGGTTCACCGAGGATCCGCCGGTGCCGCCGTTGCGGGTGCCGCTGGCGGTGGTGGCCCGGGTGGACAGCGCGGTACGGCTGCGCTGCCGGGCGGCGGAGCTGCCGTCCTCACCGGTGGAGTCGTGGCTGCGCCGCCACCTGATCGAACGGATCCCGGGGTCGAACCGTGCGAGCGGGTGAACTGCTCGGGCGCACCGCGTACGACCTGCACGGGCGGCGGTTGGGCCGGGTGGTGGACGTGGTGGTGCGCGGGGGCTGGCCGCCGGAGCGGCTGCGGATCGCCGACGTGATCGTGGCCGGTCACTGGTGGACCCGGGTGACCAGTCGGCTGATCGGGCCGGAGCTGCATCCGGCCGGGCCGTGGCTGCTGCGGGCGATCGCCCGGCTGGTGGGGCGCAGCACCCACCAGGTGCCGGCCGACGCGGTGCGGCTGCATCCGCCGGTGCCCGGCTTCCCGTTCGGCCCACCCGCCGACCCGCGCTGAGCCGGCTTCCGCGCAGCGGGCGGCGGAACCGTCAGCGGCGGGCCTCGTCGAGTTCCGGGGTGTCCGCCGGGTCGGCGTCGTCGGCCGGCTCGGCGCCGTCGGTGTCGTCGCCGTTGTTCCGCTCGCGGCGGGGACGGCGGCGCAGGCGTACCTCGACGATGGCGCGCTGGTCCACGCCGGCCACGGTCAGCTCCCAGCCGTCCACGGCGACCTGCTCCCCCGCCACGGTCGGGATGTGCCCGAGGCAGATCAGCACCAGCCCGGCGACGGTCGTGTAGTCGCCGGCGGGTCGGTTGGGCAGGTCGACCCCGAGATCGGTGAGGTCGTGCACCGGGAAGGTGCCGGGCAGCACCAGCGTGCCGTCCGCCTCGGTGTGGACCGCCTGGAGGTCGCGGTCGGTCTCGTCGTAGATCTCGCCGACGATCTCTTCGAGGATGTCCTCCAGCGTCACGATGCCGTCGACCGCGCCGCGTTCGTCCACCACCAGCGCGATGTGTTGGCGTTCGGCCTTGAACTGGCGCAGCGCGTCGACCACGGGCAGCGAGTCGGGCAGCAGCATCGGCGGGCGGGCGATCTCGTCGACCGGCCGGTCGTCGGGGACGCCGACCAGGTCGCGCAGGTGGATGACGCCGACCGCGTCGTCCAGGCCGCCGTGCCGGACCACCGGCGCCCGGGAGTGCCCGGTCGCCGCCAGGACCAGCCGCGCGGCCTCCGCGGTGGTTCCGCTGTCGAGCGTGAAGACCTGCAACCGGGGTACGAGGACGGCCCGCAACTGCCGGTCGGCGATCTCCACCGCGCCGGCGATGATGGTGCGTTGCTCCTTGGTGAAGCCGTGGTTGCCGGCCACGATGTCGCGCAGCTCGTCCGGGCCGATCTCCTCCGGCTCGTGCTTCGGGTCGAGACCGAACAGGCGGACCACCATGTCGCTGGTGGCGCCGAGCAGCCAGACCGCCGGCCGGGTGAGGCTGGCCAGCACGTCCAGCGGTCGGGCCACCACCAGCGCCCAGCGCTCGGCGGACTGCATGGCGATGCGCTTGGGCGCCAGCTCGCCGAAGACCAGCGTGACGAACGTGAGCACCAGGGTGACCGCGACGATGGCGACCGTCTCGGCGGCGTCGCCGAAGACGCCGAGCAGCGGCACCAGCGGGCGGGCCAGGGAGACGGCCGCGGCGGCGGAGGCGAGGAAGCCGGCGAGGGTGATCCCGATCTGGATGGTGGCGAGGAACCGGTTCGGGTCCTTGGCCAGCCGGGCGAGGGTGCGGCCGGCGCGGCTGCTGCGCTCCAGCCGTTGCAGTTGGCTGTCCCGTAGCGACACCAGGGCCATCTCGCTGCCGGCGAACGCCGCGTTGACGATGACCAGCACCCCGACCAGGGCCAACTGGCTCCAGTAGCTCTGCACGACCGGTTGTCTCCCTCGACCCGATCCGGGTCGGCCGATGGCCGACTCGCCGGCCGGCAGACCCGGTCGGCGTGGCCCCTCTGTGCCCCGCCGGCTCGTGCCTGAATCCTGTGCTTCTGCTGACCGGACAGATTCTTGCGCGCTCCGCATATTTGCGTGCCACGCATGTTTTGCTACGGTCGGTGGGTGAGCGGACTGCGGGAACGCAAAAAGGCGGCGACCAGAGCGGCGCTGAGCTGGGCGGCCATCCGCCTGACCGTGACGCGCGGCTACGACGCCGTGCTGGTGGAGGACATCGCGCAGGCCGCCGGCGTGTCCCCCCGGACGTTCAACAACTACTTCGGCAGCAAGGCGGAGGCGATCTCCGCCCGACACCTGGACCGCAGCCGCCGCGTGGTGGACGCGCTCCGCGCCCGACCGGCCGGCGAGCCGCTCTGGCGCGCGATCGAGGCGGCGTTCCTCACCTCGTGGGCGCCCGGGCCGGAGGTCGAGCAGTCACCACCGGGCGCCCACGACGAGTGGGTCGCCGGGCTGCGGGTGATGCTCGCCGAGCCGGCGTTACAGGGCGAGATGCTGCGGGCCGGCGCGGTCGCCGCCGCCGAGCTGGCCGAGGCCGTCGCGGAGCGCACCGGCACGGACGCCGGCCGCGATCTCTATCCGCACCTGGTGGCCGCCGCGGTCAACGCGGGCGTCGGCGCGGCCATGCGGCACTTCCTCCGCGCCGAGCACCCCGAGCCGATGGAGCGGCTGCTCTCCGACGCGCTGGCCCAGCTCGCCGCCGGGCTGCCCCCGCCGCGTTGACCCACCCCGCCCCGTGAGAAGGGGCCCCTTCTCGACCGGAGCCGTCAACAGGGGGCCCGGCCTTTCATCCCTGGGAGGTTTTGCGGTGATTGAGGTGCTTGTGGTGGGGGCGGGGCCCAACGGGCTCATGCTCGCCGTCGAGTTGGCGCTGGCGGGGGTCCAGCCCGTGGTGTGTGACCGGCTGACCGCGCCGACCACCGAGAACCGGGCGAACGGGCTGGTCGGCCAGGTCGTCCGGATGCTCGACCGGCGCGGCCTGCACGAGCGCCTCGCCGGCTCCGCCGCGCCGCCACGACCGACGCCCGGGTTCGTCTTCGGCGCGTTGCCGCTGGATCTGACCGCCGTCGCGGACAACCCGATGTACGGGCTGGCGGTGCCCCAGCGGCAGGTCGAGCGGGTGCTCGCCGAACGGGTCGCCGAACTGGGCGTGCCGGTCCGCCGCGGGTGCGAGGTGACCGGGCTGCGGCAACGCTCCGACGCGGTGGAGGTCGACTTCGCCGACGGCGCCACGCTCGACTGCCGCTACCTGGTGGGCGCGGACGGCGGACGCAGCACGGTCCGGAAGCTGGCCGGCATCGGCTTCCCCGGGATCACCACGGACCGGTCCGTCTCGCGTACCGCCCAGGTCGGCGTGCCGCCAGAGCTGGTCGACCCGACCACCGGCGGTCTCGTCGCGCCCGGGTACGGGGTCGTGCCGCCGTTCCAGCACACCCGCACCGAGCACGGGCTGATCGTCTGGGCGCCGTTTCCCGACCGGGCGCCCCTGGTCAGCACCGTCGAGTGGCCGGCGACGCCGGAGGCGGACACGCCGCTGACGCTCGACGGGGTGCGGGCCAGCGTGGCCCGGGTGCTCGGGGTCGAGGTGCCGCTCGGTCCGCCGGACGGGCCCGGGCCGCACCTGCTGCGCCGCCTGGCCGGCGGCAACACCCGGCTCGCCGAGCGCTACCGGGCCGGCCGGGTGCTGCTGCTCGGCGACGCCGCCCACGTCCACTCCGCGATCGGCGGGCCGGGGCTGAACCTCGGCCTCCAGGACGCGGTGAACCTCGGCTGGAAGCTGGCCGCGCGGCTGCACGGCTGGGCCCCGGACGGGTTGCTCGACACGTACGAGGCCGAACGCCGACCGGCGGCCCGGCGGGTGACCATGTCGACCCAGGCCCAGTCCGCGCTGATCGCGCCGGGCACCGAGGTCACCGCGCTGCGCGAACTCGTCGGCGAGCTGCTCGCCCGGCCGGACAACGCCGGGCAGGTGGCCGCGCTGATGGCCGGCGCGGACGTCCGCTACGACCCGGGACCGGACGGGCCGCCGGTCGGCACCTGGGCGCCGGACCTGGTGGTGCAGACCGACACCGGGCCGGTGCGGCTGGCCGAGCTGACCCGGGACGCGCGCCCGCTGCTGCTCGACGGCACCGGCACGCTGGGCGGGACCGCCGGGCCGTGGCGGGACCGGGTCGACGTGGTCGACGGCCGGCTGGCGGGCACCGCCTCGACCGCGCTGCTGCTGCGCCCCGACTGCTACCTGGCCTGGGCGTCCGAGGCGTCGGCACCGGACCGGGACGGGCTGCGCGCCGCGCTCACCCGCTGGTTCGGCCGGCCCCGCGACCACGCGAGCGCGCCGGCTGACCCGGCTCAGGCCGGGGCGGGCAGGTCCAGCACGTACGCGCCGCCCTCCGGGCGGAAGCCGAGCCGGTGGTAGTAGGGGGCGACCATGCCGGGCGGGCTGACCACCCGGCGGAAACCCCGGTCGGTGAACAGCCGGCTGCGCCGGTAGACGAACTCGCCGGGGGTGAAGTCGCGAAACGGTGGGGTCACGTAGTCCAGGTCGATCTGGGCCACCCCGCCGGCCTCGGCGTGCGACACCATCACACCGACCACCTCGTCGGCGCGGACCACCAGGAACGCCGAGCGGTCGGCGTCGGCCGGGTCCCAGCGGAACGCCGGGTTGAAGCGGGCGATGTCGGTGGCGTGCACCCGCAGCGTGTGGGCCAGGAACGCGTCGCCGGTGCCCACCTCCACCACCTGGTAGGTCTGCTCGTCGTGCCGGGTGGCCAGCAGCTTGCGCAGGTACCACACGTTGATCACGGTGAGCACCACGTTCAGCCCGACCATCGGCCACACGTGCAGCGCGGCGTTGTAGCCGATCAGGATCAGGCAGCCGACCAGGTTGAGCGCGCGCAGCCGCAGGATGCGCGTCTGCAGCAGGGACCAGACCAGCAGCGCGGAGCCGGCCCAGCCGACGAGTTCCAGCCAGTTCACCCCGGGGACACTAGTGGTCGCGCTGGTCAGGCGCCTCGGCGGGCAGCTCCAGCACCCACTCCTCGACCTCGACGCCGCGGCCGGGAGCGTACCCCGCGTCCTCGCCGACGACGACGAAGCCGCACTTGCGCAGCACCGCGAGCGAGGCGGCGTTGTCCTTCGCGGCGCGGGCCCGCACCGGCCGCTGCGGCAGCTCCCGCAGCAGCGCGGCGAGCCCGGCGGTGGCGTGGCCGCGCCCCCAGCACTCCGGGTTGATCCAGTAGCTGACCTCGGTCTGGTCGTCGACCGGGAACGCCGCCACGTGGCCGACCACCTCGCCACCGGCGACGATCGTGCGGTTGACGATGCGCCCGTCGGCGCGGATCCGCGCCCAGTGCGCGTCGAACGCGGCCCGGTCCGCCGGGTCCTTCGGACCGAACGCGGCCATCCAGTTGGCCTGCGGGTCCTGCTCGTGGGCGAAGAAGGCGGGCAGGTCGTCGTCCCGGACCGGACGGATTTCCACAGCGGAGGTCACGGCCGGCAACGATACGCCGACCCACCGACACCGTTCGGGACCTCCGGCCCGTCCCGGGTCCCGTCCGGCCCTGCCGGCCCGGCCGGCCGGACCGATACCAAGGAGGAGGAACCACGCAGCCGAGGAGGCCGGACCATGCGAAAGTACGTCTACGACTTCATCGAGGGTGACCGGAGCCGGGCCGACCTGCTCGGTGGCAAGGGCGCCAACCTGGCCGAGATGACCCGGCTCGGGTTGCCGGTGCCGCCCGGGTTCACCGTCACCACCGACGCGTGCCGCGCCTACCTGGCCACCGGCACGCCCCCGGACGGGCTGTACGAGGAGATCAACGCGCACCTGCGCCAGGTCGAGGCCCGGTTGGACCGGCGGCTCGGTGACCCGGACGACCCGCTGCTGCTGGCGGTCCGCTCCGGCGGCCGGTACTCGATGCCGGGCATGATGGAGACGATCCTCGACATCGGGCTCAACGACGTCACGGTGGCCGGGCTGGCCGCCCACGCCGGCGACGAGCGGTTCGCCTGGGACTCGTACCGCCGGTTGATCCAGATGTTCGGGCACACCGTGCACGGCATCCCGGCCGAGGAGTTCGCGCACGAGCTGGCCGCGGTGCGGGCCACCGCCGGGCCGGGCGGGCCGAACGCGGAGCAGCTCCGCGATCTGGTCGACACGTACAAGAAGATCTTCATCCGGCACGTCGGGCACGACTTCCCGCAGGCGCCGCACGAACAGCTCTTCCTCGCCGTCGGCGCGGTCTTCTCCTCCTGGCGCTCCGAGCGGGCCCGGGTCTACCGGCGGCAGGAGCGGATCCCGGACGACCTGGGCACCGCCGTCAACGTGATGGCCATGGTCTTCGGCAACCTCGGCCCGGACTCCGGCACCGGGGTGGCGTTCACCCGCGACCCGGCCACCGGCGCGCCCGGCGTGTACGGCGACTACCTGACCGACGCGCAGGGCGAGGACGTGGTGTCCGGCATCCGCAACACGGTGCCGCTGACCGAGCTGGACCGGCTGGACCCGGCGAGCTTCCACCGGCTGCGGCAGATCATGGCGACGCTGGAACGGCACTACCGCGACCTGTGCGACGTGGAGTTCACCATCGAACGCGGGCGGCTGTGGATGTTGCAGACCCGGGTCGGCAAGCGCACCGCCGCCGCCGCGTTCGTGATCGCCGCGCAGCTCGCCGACGAGGGGCTGATCACCGCCGACGAGGCGCTGACCCGGGTGACCGGGGCGCAGCTCGCCCAGCTCATGTTCCCCGCGTTCGACACCGACGGGGCGGCCCCGCCGCTGGCGGTCGGGGTGGGCGCCTCGCCGGGCGCGGCGGTCGGCCGGGTGGTCTTCGACTCCGCCGCCGCGGCGGCGGCCGACGGGCCGGTGATCCTGGTCCGCCCGGAGACCAACCCGGACGACCTGCCCGGCATGATCGCCGCGGCCGGCGTGCTCACCTCGCGCGGCGGGAAGACGTCGCACGCCGCCGTGGTGGCCCGCGGGATGGGCCGGACCTGCGTGTGCGGGGCGGAGGCGCTGCGCATCGACGTCGACCGCGGCGAGTTCACGGTCGGTGACCGGGTGGTGCGGGCCGGCGAGCTGATCTCGATCGACGGCACCTCCGGGCGGATCTGGCTCGGCGAGGTGCCGGTGCAGCCGTCGCCGGTGGCCCGGTACCTGGCCGGCGAGCTGCGCCCGGAGAGCGACCCGCTGGTGGCCGCCGTGCACCGCCTGCTCGGGCACGCCGACGCGGTACGCACGCTGGGTGTCCGGGCCAACGCGGACACCCCGGAGGACGCCCGCCGGGCCCGCCGGCTCGGCGCCGCCGGCATCGGGCTGTGCCGGACCGAGCACATGTTCCTCGGCGCGCGCCGGGCCCTCGTCGAGCGGCTGATCCTCGCCGACGGGCCGGCGGAACGGGACGCGGCGCTGGACGCGCTGCTGCCGTTGCAGCGGGCCGACTTCGAAGGGCTGCTCGCCGCGATGGACGGGCTGCCGGTCACGGTCCGGCTGCTCGATCCGCCGCTGCACGAGTTCCTGCCCCCGCTGGCGGAGCTGACCGCCCGGGTGGCCCGCGCGCAGGCGCGTGGCGAGGACCCGGGCCGGGACGCCACGCTGCTGGCCGCGGTGCGCCGGATGCACGAGGCGAACCCGATGCTGGGGCTGCGCGGCGTCCGCCTCGGGTTGGTGGTTCCGGGGCTGTTCGCCATGCAGGTGCGGGCGCTGACCGAGGCCGCCGCGCAGCGGCGGCGGGCCGGCGGCGACCCGCGCCCGGAGATCATGGTGCCGCTGGTCGGGGACGTCCGCGAACTGGCCGCGGTGGCCGACGAGGCACGACGCGTGCTGGCCGAGGTGGAAGGCGCGCCGGAGATCCCGATCGGCACCATGGTCGAGACGCCCCGCGCCGCGCTGACCGCCGGGGAGATCGCCGCCGAGGCGCACTTCTTCTCGCTGGGCACCAACGACCTGACGCAGACCACCTGGGCGTTCTCCCGGGACGACGTGGAGGGGTCGTTCTTCCCCGCGTACCTGGCCCGGGGGATCTTCGGAGTCTCGCCGTTCGAGCGCCTCGACGTCGCCGGCGTGGGGCGACTGGTCCGGCTGGCCGTCGCCGAGGGCCGGGCGGCCCGCCCCGGGCTGACCGTCGGCGTCTGCGGCGAGCACGGCGGCGACCCGGACTCGATCGCGTTCTTCGCCGCCGCCGGGCTCGACTACGTCTCCTGCTCGCCGTACCGGGTGCCGGTGGCGCGGCTGGCCGCCGGCCGGGTCGCCGTCGCGGCCGGCACCGACTCGTCCGACTCCCGCTAGGAGGGCAGCGCCATGACCGCCATCTTCAACCCGACCGGCCTGAGCACGGTTCCGCCGCTCCCCCGGCCCGCGCCGCCGGCGCCGGCCCCCGACCCGACCCTCGACCCGGCCCCGGTGCCGACGCCCGCCCAGGCCCAGGCCGAGGCACCGGCACCGGGGCCGGGTCCGACGGCGGTGGGCCCCGGGGCGGTGGGCTCCGGGGCTGCGGATCCGACGGCGGTGGGCTCCGGGGCGGTGGGACCGGTGCTGGAACTGCCCGGCGCGCCGGGCACGGCGCTGGTGCCGGTGACCCACGCCGGCCGTCCGGTCGGGGCGTTCGTCCTGACCGACGGCCGGGTCCGCTACCGGCGGGTGACCGACCCGGACCACCTCGTCGCAGCCGCCACCGGCGCGTTCGCGGTGGCCGCGCTCACCGCCGCCGTGGCCGTCTGGTCCCGGCGCCGCCCACCGGCGGTGCACACGGTCACCATGGGCCCCGGCGGCTGGCTCAGCCTGCGCGGCGCGTCCCTCCCCCGCCCCCGCCCCGACACCCGCCCCTGCTGGGCCCGCCTGCTGCGGGCCCACCCCCTTCCCCGCTGACCACAGCCCTCCGAGCGCGTCGACCATGACGTTGGCGGCGATGTGGATCTCCGATCCGGCCGCCAACGTCATGATCGTGCGAGCGGGGCGTAGGTCCCGAGGGTGGGGACCGAGGGCTCTGCCGGGCCGGGGCGCGCGGCGGAAGGGTGGAGGTGGAAGGTCGGGCGGAACCGAGGGAGTGACCATGAACGGCAACCAGCGCACCGTGGACCCGTGGCGGGACTTCCGGGACGGACCGTGGCGCGAGACCATCGACGTCGCCGACTTCGTCCACCGCAACCACGAGCCCTACCTCGGGGACGCGTCGTTCCTGACCGGACCGACCGAGCGGACGCTCGCGGTCTGGGACCGGCTGCGCGCCATGTTCCCCGAGGAGCGACGGCGCGGCGTGTACGACATCGACGCGGCCACCCCGTCCACCATCACCGCGCACGCGCCCGGCTACGTGGACCGGGAGCGGGAGCTGATCGTCGGGCTCCAGACCGACGCGCCGCTGCGCCGGGCGATCATGCCGGCCGGCGGGCTGCGGATGGTGGAGACGGCGCTGCGGGCGTACGGGCGGGAACCCGACCCGCGGGTGCACGAGATCTTCACCCGGTACCGCCGCACCCACAACGACGCGGTCTTCGACGCGTACCCGGAGGCGGTGCTCGCCGCCCGGCGCTCGCACATCGTCACCGGGCTGCCCGACGCGTACGGGCGGGGTCGGATCATCGGCGACTACCGCCGGGTGGCGCTGTACGGCGTGGACCGGCTGATCGAGGAACGCCGCGCCCACCGGGCGGCGCTGGACGGCCGGCGCAGCACCGACGACGTGATCCGGGACCGGGAGGAACTGGCCGAGCAGGTCCGGGCGCTCGGCGAGCTGAAGGAGATGGCCGCGGGGTACGGCTTCGACATCTCCCGGCCCGCCGCCACCGGCCAGCAGGCGATCCAGTGGCTGTACTTCGCCTACCTGGCGGCCACGAAGGAGCAGAACGGCGCGGCCATGTCGCTCGGCCGCACCGCCGGCTTCGTCGACACCTACCTGCGGCGGGACATCGCCGAGGGGCGGCTGGACGAGACCGGCGCGCAGGAACTGGTCGACGACTTCGTGATCAAGCTGCGGATCATCCGCTTCCTCCGCACCCCCGAGTACGACCAGCTCTTCTCCGGCGACCCGACCTGGGTCACCGAGTCGCTCGGCGGGATGGGCGCGGACGGCCGGCCGCTGGTCACCCGCACCACGTTCCGCTACCTCCAGACGCTCTACAACCTCGGTCCGGCGCCCGAGCCGAACCTGACGGTGCTCTGGTCGCCCCGGCTGCCCGAGGGTTTCAAGCGGTTCTGCGCGCAGGTGTCGCTGGACACCAGCGCCATCCAGTACGAGAACGACGAGCTGATCCGTCCGGCGTACGACGACGACACCGCGATCGCCTGCTGCGTGTCGGCCATGCGGGTCGGGCGGGACATGCAGTTCTTCGGCGCCCGGGCGAACCTGGCCAAGGCGCTGTTGTACGCGATCAACGGCGGTCGGGACGAGCTGACCGGGGAGCAGGTCGCCCCGCCCACCCCGCCGGTCGGCGGCGAGACGCTCGACCACGACGAGGTGCTGACCGCGTACGACCGGACGTTGGACTGGCTGGCGCAGACGTACGTGGACGCGCTGAACGTGATCCACCACCAGCACGACAGGTACGCGTACGAGCGGCTGGAGATGGCGCTGCACGACCACCCGGTGCGCCGGTTCATGGCCACCGGCGTCGCCGGCCTCTCGGTCGCCGTGGACAGCCTGTCGGCCATCCGGTACGGCCGGGTCAAGGTGCTGCGCGACGAGACCGGCCTGGCCGTCGACTACGCGGTCGAGGGCGAGTTCCCGACCTACGGCAACGACGACGACCGGGCCGACGAGATCGCGGTGTGGCTGGTCGAGACGTTCGCGGCGAAGCTGCGCCGGCAGCGCACCTACCGCGACGCCGAGCTGACCATGTCGGTGCTCACCATCACGTCCAACGTGGTCTACGGCAAACACACCGGCAACACGCCGGACGGGCGGCGGGCCGGCGAGCCGTTCGCGCCGGGCGCGAACCCGATGAACGGCCGGGACACCCACGGCCTGGTCGCCGCCGCGCTGTCGGTGGCGAAGCTGCCGTACGACGCGGCCCGCGACGGCATCTCGCTGACCGGCACGGTCACCCCGGACGGCCTCGGGCACACCCGCGAGGAGCGGATCGCCAACCTGGCCGGGGTGCTCGACGGGTACGCCGACGCCGGCGGGTTCCACCTCAACGTGAACGTGCTGGACCGCGCCACGCTGCTCGACGCGATGGCCCACCCGGAGCGGTACCCGCAGCTCACCGTCCGGGTCTCCGGGTACGCGGTGAACTTCGTCCGGCTCACGCCGGAGCAGCAGCGGGACGTGGTGTCCCGGACGTTCCACGGGTCGCTGTGACCGGCCGGCCGCCGGTGGCGCCGGGCGCGGCGCCACCGGCCCTCGACGGGGCGGTGCACTCCTGGGACACCTCGATCGGGGTGGACGGGCCGGGCACCCGGTTCGTGGTCTTCCTCGCCGGCTGCCCGCTGCGCTGCCGGTACTGCCACAGCCCGGACACCTGGTACGCCCGCAGCGGCCGGCGGCGCACGGTGGACGAGATGGTCGCCACCATCGCCCGGTACCGCCGGTTCGTCCAGGTGGCCGGCGGCGGCGTCACGGTCAGCGGCGGCGAGCCGCTGTTGCAGCCCCGCTTCACCGGGGAGCTGCTGCGCCGCTGCCACGCGCTCGGCCTGCACACCGCGCTGGACACGTCCGGCTTCCTCGGCGACCGGGCCGACGAGGCGCTGCTGGACGCCACCGACCTGGTGCTGCTGGACGTCAAGGCCGGGCGCCCGGAGACGTACCGCCGGGTCACCGGCACCGGCCGGCTCGCGCCGACGCTGCGCTTCGCCCGGCGGCTGGCCGACCGGGGCACGCCGATGTGGATCCGGTACGTGCTGGTGCCGGGCCTGACCGACGCGGTCGACGAGGTGGCCCGGGTGGCGGACGTGGCCGCCGGGCTGACCGGTGTGGAACGCGTCGAGGTGCTGCCGTTCCACCGGCTCGGCGCGCACAAGTACGCCGAGCTGGGCCTCGCCTTCCCGCTCGCCGACACCGCGCCGCCGGACCCGGAGCTGCTCACCCGGGTCCGCGGTCAGTTCGCCGAGCGCGGCCTCACCGTCACCTGACCTCCGGCGGCGCGGAGCCGCCCGGCGGTCCCGGCCCGCACTACGATGGCGGCATGTCGACCGCACACCGCACGTCGCGTCTCCGGAGCCTGGTCGCGACCGGCGCGCGGACCACCGGCGCGCAGGCCACCGGCGTAGGAACCATCGGCGCGCAGGCCACCGGCGTAGGAACCATCGGCGCGCAGGCCACCGGCGCCCAGGCGACCGGGGCACGGGCCCTCGGCGGTACGGCCGTGGGCGCGCTGGCGGTGGGCGCGCTGGCGCTCGGCGCCGTGTCGGTGGGCGCGCTCGTGATCGGCCGGCTGGTGGTGCGCCGCGCGGTGGTCCGCGAGCTGCGCATCGGTCGACTCGAGGTGGACGAGCTGGTGATCCGGCGCGACTCCGCCGCCGGGTGAGTCAGCCCGCCGCGGACGTCGGATAGCCGTACAGGTCGAGCAGGCGCACCCGGGACGCCTGGAGCCGGTCCACCACGACGCTCATGAACCGGGCGGTGAGCTGCCGGCCCAGCGTGTCGTCGGAGCCCATCAGCCGGCGTACCCCCTCGGCGGAGAACTCCACCGCCGTGCTGCGCCGGGTGGCCACCGCGCCGAACTGCCAGCGGTAGGGCGGGAACAGCCAGGACCAGCCGAGCACCCCGCCCGCGCCGATCGTCTCGATCCCCACGTCGCCGCGACCCGGCACCGGGAAGTCCAGCGCCACCTGGCCGTCCCGGACCAGCCAGAACCGCTCGGCCGGCTGCCCGGCCCGGAACAGCCGGTGCCCCGGGTGCCAGGCCACCGGGCGGGCGTAGCCGGTGAGCGGCGGCAGCCACTCCTCCGGCAGCCCGGCCAGGAACGGGTGCACGCGGAGCATCTCCAGCGGGGTCATCGCGCCTCCACGATCGACAGGTGGGAGCCGGCACTCCAGTGAACCCCACCGCGCCGCGATCCGGCAGGGCCGATGGTCCCGCGCCGCGCGGGCGGTCGCCTCTGCCCCGCCGCGTCGGCCCGGTCCAGGCTGGAGGTGGACCGAAGGAGGACGTGATGACCGACAGATCCGGCGCCCCCGTCGTGGTGGGCGTGGATGGTTCCCCGTCAGCGCTGGACGCGGTCCGGCTGGCCGCGCGGGAGGCGGCGTCGCGGCGCCGGCCGTTGCGGGTGGTGCACGCGTTCCGGTGGCAGCCGGTCGGCACCCCGCTCGGCCCGGTCGCCGTCGTGCTCCCCGACGACGAGGTGCGGCGGGAGGCCGGGAAGCTGGTCGCCGAGGCGGTCGAGGAGGCCCGCAAGATCGACGCGGACCTCGCGGTGACCGGCACGGTGACCGACGGCGGTCCGGTCACGGTGCTGCTGCGGGAGAGCCGCGACGCGGCGCTGCTCGTGCTGGGCCACCGCGGTCTGGGCGGCTTCGCCGAGCTGCTGGTCGGCTCCGCGGCGGTGCAGCTCTCCGCCCGCGCCGACTGTCCGGTGCTGGTCAGCCGGGGCGAGGCCCGCGCCACCGGCCCGGTGGTGGTCGGCGTGGACGGCTCGCCGGTGTCGGACGAGGCGGTGGGCTTCGCGTTCGCCGAGGCGGCGCGGCGCGGCGCCGAACTGGTCGTCGTGCACACCTGGCTGTACCCGCCACCGGTCGGCCTCCGCGAGGCGTACGGCGACGTCATGCCCCTGCGGTACGACGCGCGGCAGCTCCGGGCCGACGAGGAGCGGGTGCTCGCGGAGGCGGTGGCCGGCTGGTCCGAGCGCTACCCGGAGGTCACCGTGCGGCCGAGGCTGGTGGCCGCCGCGTCGCCGGCCGGGGTGCTTGTCGAGGAGTCCGGCGCGGCGCAGCTCACCGTGGTCGGCGCGCACGGCCGGGGCAGCCTGGGCGGGCTGCTGCTCGGCTCGGTCAGCCACGCGGCGCTGCACCACTGCCGCAGCCCGCTGGCCGTCGTCCGGCACCCCCGGGGCTGACGTGACCGCGCCGGCCGCCCGACAGCCGGGCCCGCCCGCCGCGTTCGCGGCGGGCGGGGCTGCGCCGGACCGGGCCGGGCGTGGCGGCGCCCGCTCGCGGGACGGCTGACGGCCACAATGGCCTGAGTCGACCGGAGGGATCATCCGATGAACCGACCCGTCGTGGCGGGGGTGGACGGGTCGCCGTCCAGCCTCACCGCCGCCGACCAGGCCGCCGTGGCCGCCGTCGCACGCGCCCGGCCGCTGCTGCTGGTGCACGGCTACCTGCACCCGCTCGGCTACGGCGTGCCGCTCAACCCGTACGACCTCGGGGTGCCCGCGCCCACCGAGGAGGCGGAGAAGATGCTCGAACGGGTCGCCGCCGAGCTGACCGGCCGGCACCCCGGGCTGCGGGTGGAGGCGCGGCAGGTCGCCGGCGGGCCCGGCGCGACGCTGGTCGAGGAGTCCCGCCGGGCGGAGCTGGTGGTGGTGGGCAGCCGGGGGGTGGGCGGCTTCGCCGGGTTGCTGCTCGGCTCGGTCGGCGCGCAGCTCGCCCAGCACGGGCACTGTCCGGTGCTCGTGGTGCGGCCGGCGGAGCAGCCGATCCCGGTCGACGGTCCGGTGCTGGTCGGGGTGGACGGCTCCGAGTCCGCCGCGTACGCCGTCGAACTCGCCGCGGACGAGGCCGACCGCCGGGACGCGGAGCTGGTGCTGACGCACGTACGCGCGCCGGAGCGCGGCGCGCCGGCCCCGGAGGTCGCGGCCGAGGCGACCACCGCGGAGCAGGCCGAGGCGGCCGAGCTGCTCGGCGCCGCTGCCGCTCGGGTCCGGGTGGCCCACCCGGAGCTACGGGTGACCGAACGCCCCGTCGTCGCCGCGTCCCCGGAGACCGCGCTGCGGGACGCGAGCGCCGACGCGTCGCTGGTGGTGGTCGGTTCCCGGGGCCGGGGTGGCTTCACCGGGTTGCTGCTCGGCTCGGTCAGCCAGGCCCTGGTGCAGCACGCCCACTGCCCGGTGCTGATCGCCCGTCGGCCGGAGCCGGCCGGCGACTGACGCCGGCCGGCGGACGCCGGGCGAGCCCGATCAGGTCGGGTCGTGGCCGGCCAGCAGCGCGGCGAAGTCGGTGGTGAGGGCGAACGGGTCGGCCGGCCCGGACGCGGCCGGGCGGCGGTCCACCTGCTCGGCCAGCTCGGCCGCGGCGCGCCGGATCCGGGCCCGCAACGCGCTGTCGCCGTCGTCGCCGGCCCAGTCCTCGGGCGCGGCGAAGACCGCCGTCGGCAGCACCACCGCCCGCAGGTAGGCGAACATCGGCCGGACGGCGTGCTCCAGCGCGAGCGAGTGCCGCGCGGTGCCGCCGGTCGCCCCGACGAGCACCGGCGTGCCGGCCAGCGCGTCGCGGTCCACCACGTCGAAGAAGGACTTGAACAACCCGTTGTAGGACGCGTTGAAGATCGGGGTGACGGCGATCAGACCGTCCGCCGCCGCGACGGCGTCAAGCGTGCGGCGCAGGGCGGCGGGCGCGAAGCCGGTCAGCAGGTGGTTCACCACGTCGTGGGCGTGCTCACGCAGGTCCACCGGGCGCAGCTCCACGTCGGCCCCCCGGCCGACCAGGTCGTCGCGGGCGGTCGCGGCGAGCTGGTCGGCGAGCAGACGGGTGGATGAGGGCTGGCCGAGACCGGCCGAGACGACCGCGAGGGTACGCCGGGTCATCGCGCCTCCTCCTCCGGGCTCGTCGCGGCGTCCCGGGCGGCCAGCAGGGCGGCGTGGGTGGGCGCCTCCGGCACGTGCACCGGACGCATCGAGTCGAACTCCTTGCGCAGCACCGGGACCACCTCCTCGCCCAGCAGGTCGAGCTGCTCCAGCACCGTCTTCAGCGGCAGGCCGGCGTGGTCCATCAGGAAGAGCTGCCGCTGGTAGTCGCCGACGTACTCGCGGAAGCCCAGCGTCCGGTCGATGACCTGCTGCGGGCTGCCGACGGTCAGCGGCGTCTCCCGGGTGAACTCCTCCAGCGACGGGCCGTGCCCGTAGACCGGGGCGTTGTCGAAGTACGGCCGGAACTCGCGCACCGCGTCCTGCGAGTTGCGGCGCATGAAGACCTGCCCGCCGAGCCCGACGATCGCCTGGTCCGGCGAGCCGTGGCCGTAGTGCGCGAACCGCTCCCGGTAGAGGCCGACCATCCGCTCGGTGTGCTCCCTGGGCCAGAAGATGTGGTTGGCGAAGAAGCCGTCGCCGTAGTACGCGGCCTGCTCGGCGATCTCCGGGCTGCGGATCGAGCCGTGCCAGACGAACGGCGGTACGCCGTCGAGCGGACGCGGGGTCGAGGTGAACGACTGGAGCGGGGTGCGGAACCGGCCCTTCCAGTCGACCACGTCCTCGCGCCACAGCCGGTGCAGCAGGTCGTAGTTCTCGATCGCGAGGGGGATGCCGTTGCGGATGTCCTGCCCGAACCACGGGTAGACCGGGCCGGTGTTGCCGCGACCCATCATCAGGTCCACCCGGCCGTCGGCCAGGTGCTGGAGCATCGCGTAGTCCTCGGCGATCTTGACCGGGTCGTTGGTGGTGATCAGCGTGGTCGAGGTGGACAGGATCAGCCGCTCGGTGCGGGCCGCGATCCAGCCGAGCATGGTGGTGGGCGACGACGGCACGAACGGCGGGTTGTGGTGCTCACCGGTGGCGAAGACGTCCAGACCGACCTCTTCGGCCTTCAGCGCGATGGTGGTCATGGCCTTGATCCGGTCACGCTCGGACGGCAGCCGCCCGGTGGTCGGGTCGACGGTGACGTCACCGACGGTGAAGATTCCGAACTGCATGACCAGCTCCTCGGGTGAGATCCGGACCGGCCGGCCCGGCATCGTCCCGCACAACCTATTTGACGCGTCAACTATTCCAGAACCCGCCCCCTCCATCGATCTTGCGGTTGCGGTCCCCGCAACGCCCTTTTCATCCCGTTATCGGGGGGCGACAACTGCAAGATCTGTGAAGGTGTTTGTCAAGCGGTGGCTTCGAGGGTGCGCCAGATTTGGCGGGCTATGTAGCGTTTGAGGCTGCGGGTGATCTC
>NZ_JBITFD010000030.1:0-24592 GCF_044455765.1 Micromonospora sp. NPDC051141 | reverse complement strand
CAGCAGAAGATCCTGGAACTGGTACGTGCTCACGCCGCTACCGCTCTCGGCCACGACAACGCCCAGGCGATCCCACCCGAGCGGGCATTCCGCGAACTCGGCTTCGACTCCCTCACCGCGGTGGAACTACGCAACCGGCTGGCCACCGCCACCGGACTGCCGCTACCAGCCACGCTGGTCTTCGACTACCCCACACCGGTGGTGTTGGCCCGGTACCTGCTGACGGAACTGCTCGGTGAGCCCACCGACGTGCCGGTGCCGGTGGTGGTGGGTGCGGGTATCGACGAGCCGGTGGCGATCGTGGGGATCGGGTGTCGGTATCCGGGTGGGGTTGACGACCCGGACGGGTTCTGGCGGTTGCTGGCCGAGGGTGTCGACGCGGTGGCTGGGTTTCCCGTGGATCGGGGTTGGGATGTCGGGTCGTGGGATGACCCGGACCGGGATCCAGCGCGGTCGGGGAGCGGCTTTGCGCGCAGGGGTGGGTTCCTGGCTGGTGCGGCGTTGTTCGATGCGGGGTTTTTCGGGGTCAGTCCGCGTGAGGCTGTGGCGATGGATCCGCAGCAGCGGTTGTTGTTGGAGGTTTCCTGGGAGGCGTTGGAGCGGGCGGGGATCGACCCGTCGGGGCTGCGTGGGTCGGATACCGGCGTGTATGTGGGTACCACCGGTCAGGATTACATCTCGGTGATCGGTGATGCGCAGACGGGCAGTGAGGGGCATCTGCTGACGGGTAATGCGGCGAGTGTGATGTCGGGGCGGGTGGCGTACACCTTGGGCTTGGAAGGGCCCGCGGTGTCGGTGGATACGGCGTGTTCGTCGTCGTTGGTGGCGGTGCATTTGGCGGCGCAGGCGTTGCGTTCGGGTGAGTGTTCGATGGCGCTGGCTGGTGGTGTGACGGTGATGGCCACGCCGGGGGCGTTTGTGGAGTTTTCCCGGCAGGGTGGGTTGGCTGCTGATGGGCGGTGTAAGCCGTTCGCGGATGCGGCTGATGGTACGGGTTGGGGTGAGGGTGTCGGGGTTCTGGTGTTGGAGCGGTTGTCGGATGCTCGTCGGCGGGGGCATCAGGTGTTGGCGGTGGTGCGGGGCAGCGCGGTCAATCAGGACGGGGCGTCGAATGGGTTGAGTGCGCCGAATGGTCCGTCGCAGCAGCGGGTGATCCGCCAGGCCCTGGCCAACGCGCGGTTGTCGCCGGGCGACGTGGACGTGGTGGAAGCACACGGCACAGGCACCACCTTGGGTGATCCGATCGAGGCCCAGGCACTCATTGCCGCGTACGGCCAGGACCGGCCGGCGGGGCAGCCGTTGCGGTTGGGGTCGGTGAAGTCGAACATCGGCCACACCCAGGCCGCCGCCGGTGTCGCCGGGATCATCAAGATGGTCCTCGCCATGCGACACGGGTTGATGCCCAGGACGCTGCACGTGGACGCCCCGTCGACACATGTGGACTGGTCGGCAGGGTCGGTGCGTCTGCTGACCGAGGCCGAACCGTGGCCAGGTAACGGCCGGCGACGGCGGGCTGGGGTGTCGTCGTTCGGGATCAGCGGCACCAACGCCCACGTCATCCTGGAGGAACCCGAACCGACCGCGACCCCGGACGGCGATGAGTTGTTTGAGTCGCCGCAGGACACACCGACCGACCCGGCGTCCTCGGACCAGGAGCGGCCAGCGGTCCCGCTGCCCGGCGGGGTGGTGCCGTGGTTGGTGTCGGCCAAGTCTGAGAGGGCGTTGCGGGCGCAGGCGCAGCGGTTGGCCGGATTCGTGACCGATCGGTCCGATATGGATTCGGTGGTGGTGGGACGGGCGTTGGCGGCCCGGTCGGTGTTCACGCACCGGGCGGTGGTCCTCGGCCAGCAGCGGCCGGTCCTGGTGGATGGGTTGCGGGTGCTGGCCGCGGGTGGTCAGGAGTCGGGGTTGGTGAGCGGGGTTGCGGGGTCTGGTCGGCTGGCGGTGGTGTTCTCCGGGCAGGGCAGCCAGCGCCTCGGGATGGGCCTGGGCCTGTACGAGGCGTATCCGGTGTTCGCTGACGTGTTCGATCAGGTCTGCGCGTCCTTCGACCAGCATCTCGAACGGCCGTTGCGTGACGTCGTCGCGGGCGAGCCGCAGTTGTTGGACCAGACGATGTACACCCAGGCGGGGCTGTTCGCGGTGCAGGTGGCCTTGTACCGGCTGATCACCTCCTGGGGAATAGTTCCGCAGTGTCTGGCGGGGCATTCGATCGGTGAGTTGAGCGCGGCTCATGTGGCGGGGGTGTGGGATCTGGCCGATGCGGTGGCGGTGGTGGCCGCGCGGGGCCGCCTGATGCAGGCGCTCCCTACTGGCGGGGCCATGGTCGCGTTGACCGCCAGCAACGTCGAGGCCCACGACCTGATCGCCGGGCACACTGACCTGGTGGGCGTCGCGGCGGTCAACGGCCCTCATGCCACGGTGATCTCCGGTGACCAGACCGTGGTGTTGGACCTGGCGCAACAGTGGCGGGACGCCGGTGGCAAGGCGCGGCAGTTGAAGGTCAGTCACGCGTTCCATTCGCCGTTGATGGAGCCGATGTTGGCCGAGTTCGCCGACGTGTTGGGTGGGGTGGTGTGGCGGGAGCCGACGATCCCGGTGGTGTCCGGCACCTCGGGTGCGGGCGTGACCGAGTCGGGGTATTGGTTGGCGCATGTCCGGCAGACGGTGCGGTACCACGATGCGGTGAAGGCCCTGCGCGAGCAGGGCGTGGGTGTCTTCCTCGAACTGGGCCCGGACGGCACGCTGACCTCGATGGCCGACACCGGCACCCCCGAAGCGGGGGTGTGGCTGCCGGCGATGCGCGCCGAACGGGACGAGCCGCAGACGTTACTGACCGCGATCGCTGGTGTGCACGTGCACGGCGGGACCGTGGACTGGTCGACGCTGCTCGACGCGGGTGCCGCTCGGTGGGCTGTGGAACTGCCTACCTATCCGTTTCAGCATGAGCGGTTCTGGCCGCAGACGGTGGCGGCCGGTGTGGGCGATGCTCGGGTGTTGGGGTTGGGGTCGGTTGATCATCCGTTGTTGCGTGCGGCGGTGTCGTTGGCTGATGGGGACGGGGTGGTGTTGACCGGCCGGTTGTCGTTGTCGGGGCAGCCGTGGTTGGCCGATCATGCGGTGTTGGGGGCGGTGTTGTTGGCGGGCACGGCGTTCGTGGAGTTGGTGTTGTACGCCGGCGACCAGGTGGGTTGTGGCGTGGTGCAGGAGTTGACGCTGCAGACCCCGTTGCTGCTGTCGGAGCAGGGCGCAGCGCAGGTCCAGGTATGGGTCGGCGACCCCGACCAGGACGGTCGACGACCGGTCAAGGTGTACTCCCGCCCAGAAGGCGTGGAGGGTTCGTGGACTCGGCACGCCACGGGTGTGCTGAGCCCGCAGGCCGGCCGGATCCCGTCCGGGTTGGGGCAGTGGCCGCCGGCCGGTGCCCAGCCAGTGGCTGTTGACGGTCTGTATGAACGGTTGGCGGACGGCGGGTACGTGTACGGGCCGGTGTTCCAGGGTCTACGGGCGGTGTGGCGTTCCGACCGGGATGTGTACGCCGAGGTGACCCTGCCCGAGAACGCCGCAGCCGACGGGTTCGGACTGCATCCGGCGGTGCTGGACGCGGCGTTGCACGCGATCGGGGTGACCGGACTGGTCAACAACGAGGCGGTGTTGCCGTTCGCGTGGAGTGGGGTGCGGCTGCACGCGACCGGGGCGACCACGTTGCGGGTCCGGCTCACACCCGCCGACGACGGCGCTATCGCGGTGGCGGTGTTCGACACCGCCGGCCAGCCGGTCCTGACCGCGGACTCGTTGGTGTTGCGATCGGTGACCACCGACCAACTCGCCGCCGGGGCACCGGACGCGGCGCAGTCACTGTTCGCCGTGGAGTGGGTGCCGCTGCCGGACGCGGAACCGGTGGCTGCCGAACCGGTCTGGGGACCGCATGGGCAGGCTGATGGTGAGCTGCCCGCGGTCGTGGTGGCCGAGCTACCGGCTGCGGGCGATGCGGTGGGTGTTGTCGAGGCCACGCACGCGGCGAGCACGTTGGTGTTGGGTTGGGTCCAGGAGTGGCTGGCCGATCCGGCCACGGACGGTTCCCGGCTGGTGGTGGTCACCCGCGGTGCTACCGACGGCAGTGACCTGGCCGCGGCTGCGGTGTGGGGTCTGGTCCGCTCCGCGCAGTCCGAACACCCTCACCGGTTCATCCTGCTCGACCTCGACGACGACACCGAACCCGGCAACGAACTGGGCAGAATCCTCACCGCGGTGCTCGACAGCGGCGAACCCGAGATCGCGGTACGAGCCGGTGAGCTGTATGCC
The DNA here is from genome assembly GCF_044455765.1 of Micromonospora sp. NPDC051141. Classification (NCBI taxonomy): domain Bacteria; kingdom Bacillati; phylum Actinomycetota; class Actinomycetes; order Micromonosporales; family Micromonosporaceae; genus Micromonospora; species Micromonospora sp. NPDC051141. Next base: position 20,287 of record NZ_JBITFD010000030.1, on the reverse strand, counting down.
CGACGGTTGACCCGAGCCGGTGGTACCGGCCGGCTGTCCCTGCACGTCCCTGCCCGGCTGCCGGCGGGGCTGGATGCGCGTGGCACGGTGGTGATCACTGGCGGGACGGGGGTGTTGGGTGGGTTGGTGGCTCGGCATCTGGTCACCGCGCACGGGGTCCGGCACCTGTTGTTGTTGTCCCGGCAGGGTTCGGCCGCTGCGGGCGCGGCGGAGCTGGTCGGTGAGCTGACCGAGCTGGGCGCACGGGTGCGGGTGGCGGCGTGTGATGTCGCTGACCGGGACGCGTTGGCGGCGGTGTTGGCCGGGGTGCCGGCCCAGCATCCGGTGGTGGGGGTGGTGCACACCGCGGGTGTGCTTGATGACGGGGTGATTGAGGCGTTGACGCCGCAGCGGCTGGAGACGGTGTTGCGGGCGAAGGCCGATGCGGCGTGGTGGTTGCATGAGCTGACCCAGGATGCGGGTCTGGGGTTGTTCGTGGTGTATTCGTCGGCGGCGGCCACGTTGGGGTCACCCGGGCAGGGAAACTACGCCGCGGCCAACGCTGTCCTGGACGCCCTGGCGCTGCGGCGGCAGTCCGAGGGCCTGGTTGGGCAGTCGTTGGCGTGGGGACTGTGGGCCCCACAGTCAGCCATGACCGGGCATCTCGACGAGGTCGACCTGGTCCGGATGCGACGCGCCGGCATCCTTCCTCTCTCCTCCGAGCAGGGCCTGGCGTTGTTCGACACGGCAATACGTAGCGGCCAGCCGCAGCTCGTACCGATCCGGGTGGACCTGGCCGCGCTACGTCGCACCGGAGCAGGTGGCGTGCCACCGCTGTGGCGGACGTTGGCCGGCGGCGCCACCCGCCGCACGGCGACCACCACTGACACGCCGGTGGACCTGACCGCCAGGCTCGCCAGCATGGGAGTCGAGGAACGCCAGCGGACAGTCCTGGAACTGGTACGGACACAAGCCGCCACCGTGCTCGGTCATCCCGACCCCACGACGATTGATCCGGACAGCGCGTTCCGTGAACTCGGCTTCGACTCGTTGACCGCGGTGGAGCTGCGTAACCGGCTGGCCACCGCGACCGGGCTGTCCCTGCCGGCCACGCTGGTCTTCGACCAGCCCAGCACCGCAGCCTTGGCCGATCATCTGGTGAACAAGCTGGCCTCCGCCGTGAGTGCCGGCGGCCAGCCCAGGACCGGAGCCGGTTCGGCCGGCTCGGGATCTGTGCGGGTGTCGAACCTTGCGGAGATGTACATGCAGGCCGAGGTCGACGGCAGACACGACGAGTTCTTCGACGTGGTCGGCCGGTTGGCGAGGCTGCGCCCGACGTTCGGTGTGGACACGGCCGACGAGGCGGTCCGGCCTCCCACCCGGATCGCCACCGGCGGCGGCAGGCCCAAGTTGTACCTCTTCAACCCGTACGTGGCCCCGGACAATTTTGCCTATGCGCGGCTGGGGTTGGCGTTCCAGGGCTCCCGTGACGTGTCGGTGTTGCACTCGCCCGGCTTCCACGCCGGTGAGAAACTGCCGGAGAACATCGAGGCGATGACGCTCGCGTACGTCGAGACGATCATGCGAGACAACGCGAACGGCGAAGAGTTCGCCCTGGGCGGCACCTCCAGCGGTGGGCTGATCGCCCACCGGGTCGCTGCCGAACTGGCGCGGAGGGGCGTGGCGCCGGCTGGCGTCATCCTCCTCGACTCGCCCTCGCAGAAAGACCTCCGAACCGTGACGGAAGACGGACCGTTGTGGCAGCAGCAGATTTTTGAAGGACTCAGCCGGACCGGCGACGACGGCGACGACAGTTGGGTCTTCGCGATGGTCCACTACCTCTCCTTCCCGTGGTGGCCCGCGGAGCACATCGAGATACCGACGCTCCAGGTCCGCGCATCCGAACGGATCAGCGGGCCGAAAGACAACAACGACTGGATGTTCACCTGGAACAACGCCACCACGGTCACGTTGGCAGACGTGCCAGGAAACCATCTGCAAATAGTCGACGAATACGCCTCGGTGGGGGCGTTGGCGGTCAATGAATGGCTCTCCCGCCCGCCCGAGGAGCGCCCAGCGTTCGTAGACTATCGGGAGTCGAAGTAGAAACCGTCCGGGAACCGTGGTCGGGGTGGCAGCGGCGGCGCGATCTCGGCCCAGAGGTCGTCCGGGGCGATCCACGGCGGCTGCTCACCCCTCCCCACGATCAGACAGAACGGAGCGGACCGACGACTGCTGGCAGGCCGCGAGCCACCGAGCTGGCGGTGTCGGAGACGAACGCGCGCACAAGCGGCGACAGACGCAGTTCGGCGCATCCGCTGGGCGTGTTGCTGAGCATGCCCGCATCAACGAGTTCGTCCACCAGCTCGTCGTCCTCCGGCGGCAGCGGGCTCACCGCATCCGCGCCGACCGGGGCCAACCAGTGCAGCAGTATCTGGGCCGGCTGGCTCAGCGCCAGATAGGCCGACCGGAGGTACTCCCGCATCGACAGGTCGCCGATGCGGAGCCAGCTCAGCACGTCTCCACCCCGGTGCCAACCGTCCACCACCTGCCGAAGGACCGTGTGGGGACGCAGGGCGATCCTCCGGAGCGCGATGTCCAGGGCCAGCGGCAGGTCGCCACAGGCCGCGGCGAGACGGTCGAGGTCGTCGGGCTCGGCCGTGACGGTGAGGGGCAGGGCCGATTCGATCATGGCCAGGGAGTCGGTGCGGGCCAGTGGTCTGACCTGTAGCCGGCGAACGTCGCGTAGTCCCAGCAGCCGTTTGCGGCTGACCAGCATTACCGTGCTCGTGTCACTGTCCACCAGTAGCGGGCGCGCCTGCTGCTCGTCCAACACGTTGTCGAGGAGTATCAACAGGCGGCGTTCGGCCGCCAACGTGCGGTACAGGCCCACGCGGTGGTCGAGGGTGCCGGACAGTTGGTCGCTGGACACGCCGAGTGCCCGGAGGAACCCGTCCACGATGTCGTAGGGGCTGGATGCGCCGAGGGCATGGGGGGCGCCGAGGTCGGCGTACAGCTGCCCGTCGGTCGCCTCGGCTGCTTGCGTGTGGGCATGGTGCAGAGCCAGGCCCGACTTGCCGACCCCCGCCGGACCGCTGACCACGATCGGGGCGTCGCCGGGGATCCGCAACCACTCCAGCTCCGCCGCCCGGCCGATGAATCCGCGCGGTCGCTGTGGCAGTTGCATCGGGTACGGGAGCCCGCCGGCGCGCCGGCTCGCCGGCCGCACCCGCGTGGAGAGCCGTACCTCCCCGCCCGTGGCGGCGAGCCAGCGCTGCCGCCAGATGTCCTCGTCGCCCCCGCAGGCGGCGACGAATGCGAGCGTCACCGGCAGGGACGGCATCCGGTTGCCGCTCGCGGCACTGGACAGCACGGACGGCGAGAACAGGGCGCATTCCGCCATCTGGCGATATGTCGGATTGCCCGCCAGCGCTCGCAGTTGCCGCAATTCGTCGGCAAACTGGGCGACGCGTTCTCTGGCTTTATTGACCGGCTTCTCGGGTCTGCCCATGGTGGATTCTCCCCAACGCGTTGTTCGACACGGCGCAATCGGCTCTCCCCGCGGAACCGAGCCATGATGTTCGCCGAACTGTTGAGTCGGTGTCTCCGCTGCCTGATCCGCGACAGCTGATCCCCGGGCACGTCTCGCGGCCGAATTCGTGTGGACGCCGCGTACGCATGTTCATGAGGTGAGGTGATGGGGTCCACCATTCGCTCAATGTGGGCTTTCGCCTTTTCGCGGCAGTATCGGCCGGGTGGGGTGGATGGCTTTCCGCTGGCTGATTTCGAGCCGGGATTCGTCGTCCGGGCGGGTACCGATGCGGCTTCGACCCTTGTCGCGGCCCGCCCGGCGGCGCGATGTCCGGTACCCGTCGCGGTCTGCTCACGAGCGAACTCGCCGGTCGGGCACCCGTCCGAGCCCGGCCCGGTGGCAGGGCTCGGACGGGGCACGCCGTGCGGGCGCTGGTCGGCTCAGAACCGGGCCGGCGGTTCTCCCGCCCACCGGCCCGGGGGACCGGGATCGCCCAGCCGCCACTCGCGAGCGGGATCACCGAGGAGCGTCGGACCTCGCCGGTACGCGGTCACACCGCCTGGGGGAAGGCGAAGAAACGGTCCGGGTCGTACCGGCGTTTGACCTGTGCGAGCCGCTCGGCGTTCGGCCCGTAGTAGGCCCGCCGCCAGTCTTCGAGGTCGGGGTCGGTGAAGTTGACGTAGGACGCGTCAGGGGCGAACCGGCCCGACTCGACGTAGCAGGCGTGCAGCCATTCCAGGTTGGCGCGAACGACCTCCGGCGAGTCGGTCTCGGCCCACGAGGTGTCGAGGCTGAGCAGGAACCGCGTGTCGCGGTGCGGGAACGCGGTGTCCGCCACCGGTACGCGGCTGATCGCCCCGCCCCACGCGAACAGCGCGGCCCCGGCCCCGTCCGCGTTCCCGCTGCCGGGCCACGTGTCCACGGCCCGTACCAGTGCGACCAGTCCGGCGTCGTCGATCGGGTGCGGCACGCAGCGGTTCCGTGCCGCGAAGGCGCCGCCGGCGCTGCCGTGGTGCAGGTAGGTGGCGGCGGCCCAGAAGTCCCGGTCCTCGATCTCGGCCCGGTGGGGCCGGGCGACGGCGTGGGCGGGCGCCAGCAACTCGCGTAGCTCCGCTGCCGGGCCGAGGTGGTGGCCCACCACGGACACGACACCCGGGCCGCCGGACGAGCGGGCGATGCCGATGCGGGCGGAGAAGCCGTCCGGCGCCGTCCGCATGATCTCCTGCATCGTGGCGAGCACGTCGACCGCGTGCCGCCACGACCACAGCACCAGGCAGGTCGACCCGGCCGGAGCGGGGCGGACCTGGTAGGTGAAGCTCGTGTTGACACCGAAGTTGCCGCCCCCGCCCCCCCGGCACGCCCAGAACAGGTCCGGATGTTCCCGCGCCGAGGCGGTGACCCTGGTCCCGTCGGCCAGCACCACGTCGGTCGAGACCAGCGCGTCGCAGGTGAGGCCGTGCGCGCGAGAGATCGTGGTGACACCCCCGCCGAGGGTCAGGCCCCCGATGCCGACCGTGTCGGAGTTTCCCAGCGGGAACGTGACGTCGTACGGGCGCAGGGCCGCGTAGATGGCCTTCATCGGAGTGCCGCCCGCCACCACCGCCTGTCCGTTCTCCGGGTCGAACCGGACACCCGCGAGCCTGCGCAGGTCCAGTACCAGCCCGGAGGACACGGAGTAGCCGGCGTAGCTGTGCCCGCCGCCCCGGACGACAAGCGGCACCGACTCGGCGCGGGCCCAGGCGACGGCTCGGCTGACATCCCCGGCGTGGGCGACCGTGAGGACGGCCGCCGGCCGGATGCCGGCGAACCGCCGGTTCGCCGGTGAGGCTGCTTCCAGGAAGCCGGGATCGCCGGGGAGCCGGAGCTCGCCGTCGACGAGGCCGCGCAGCGTCCGCCATCCGGTCATCGCGCCGCTCCCGGGATCTCCTCGAGGTACGACACACCGGCGGCGGTGTGCGCGCCGTAGCGCTGCCAGACCTCACGCAGCACCAGGGTGTCGCCGAGCCACTGGGGCGTGTTGGTGCTGTGCCCGGCGATCACCTCGCCGCTGGCCAGCACCATGGTGTAGGCGAGGCTGAGCACGCCGCGCTCGTCGCAGGTGCCGGTGATCGTGCCGCGCCGAACCCGTCCCCCCTCGAATACCGCCCAGACCAGGTCCCCGCGCTGGTGGTACACGGCGCAGGTGCCGTCGCCGCCGCCCAGCGCGCGAAACCGACGGCCGTCGTAGTCGATGCTCACGCGTCCACGTCCAGCAGCCCGGCGGGCATCGTCAGCGTGGTGCCCGGCGGCGGGGGAGCGACCGGTTCGGCGTCCAGTTCGACGAGTGCCACCGCGTCGTCGAGCTGCCGGGCGCAGGTTTCCGGGTCCGGGGCGGAGCAGACGACGAACGAGTGGCGGGCGATGTAGCCGCCCGGCGGGAGCCGCAGGGTGGTGCCCGGCTCGACCATGCGGGACGCGAGCACCAGGCCGGGCGCCTGCTCGGGCACGGCGACCGAGCGTACGACGCAGTCGTGGTCGGGGTAGCCGAACCGGATGCCGGCGACGCCGGCGCGGGTGTGGGTGAGGTCGGGCCGCTGGCCGGTGGCGACGTCGAACAGCACGCTGCCCGGTTCGATGCCGGTGGCGACCTGACCCAGATACGGGATCAGGTCACCGCCGAGGCGGCCGTTGACCTCGATGATCACCGGACCGTCCGGGGTCAGCCGAACCTCGGTGTGTGTGATGCCGTTCTCGATGCCCAGGATCCGATGCGCCGTGACCAGCGTGTCCAGCAGCGTGTCGTCGGACCGCAGCGGGTCGGCGGAGTCCACGACGTGTCCCGTCTCCTCGAAGAACGGTGGCAGACCGGTGGTCTTCCTGGCGACGAACATCGGCAGGTACTCGCCCTTGTGCACGGCGCCGTCGACGCTGATCTCCGGACCGTCGACGAAACCCTCGACGATCGCTCCACCGCGGTAGGGCTCGTCGCCGATCAGGCTGGCCTCGTGCGCGACCCGGTACGCGAACTCGAGTTCCCGCTCGTCGGAGGCGAGCGAGACCCCCATGCTGGCGCCGAGCGCACGCGGCTTGACGATCACCGGGTATCCGATCCGGGCGGCGGCCGTGCGGGCCTGGTCGAGATCGGCGGTCAGCTCGAACCCGGGTTGCGGTGCGCCGGCCGCGGTCAACCGGGTACGGCAGCTGTACTTGTCCCGGCAACCGTGCACTCCCGGTACGCCCAGGCCGGGCACGCCGAACTCGGCGGCCAGTTCGGCCGCGGGCATCACCAGCGGCTCGTCCCAGCACATCAACCCGGTGACGGCGTACCTGCCGGCCAACTCGCGGGCGGTCTCGGCGAGCAACCGGTGGTCGAACACGTTGACCACGACGATGTCGTCGAAGTACTCGTGCTGCCAGGTCGGCCGGAGATTGTTGATCAGCACCAGCCGCAGCCCGGCCTTGCGGGCACGTTCGGCGACGGCACGGACGATGTACTCGCGGTAGAGCCTGAGGCCACTGCCGACAACGAGCAGCGCGCCGGGTGCGGGTGCGGTCATGAGGGTGTCCTCCAGGGTGCGGTGGGTGTCATGGGGTCGACGCCGCGGCACCCGCGGCTCGACCCCGGAAGCGCGTCGACGACCGCGTCGACGGCATGCGGAGCGGTACGGAATCCGTCACCGCCGCTGGCCGGGCGGGCCCAGGCCCGGAGCCCGATCCGGACGAAGCCGGTGTCCGCGCCGGCCGCGGTGGCGTAGTGGCAGTGCCGCACGCGCACGACGTCGTACCGGTGGACGTCGGCCACGATGCCGGCCGAGAGCACCCGGGCGGCCCAGCCCGCTCCGTCGTCCGGATCGGACAGCGTGGTCACCCCACGCCGGACGGCATCGGTGCTGATCTTGAGAAGGGTGCCCGCCACCGGGGGCACCAACCAGGCGCGGCCGTCGACGCCGATCCCACCCGCGGCGGGTGCCGCCGCCCAGCCGTGGACCAACTCAGCCGGTGGCCGCAGATAGACCATGGTCTGCCGGTGCAGCGTCACCGGCAGGTCGACCAGGGCCGCCGACCAGGGCCCGGCCGTGACGAGCACCGCGTCACCGGACTCGACCGAGCCGTCGGCCAGCAGCACCCGGCCGGTGTCCGGTCCTACGCCGACGACCTCCCGCCCGGGTCGCAGGTCCGCCAGCCGGTGACGCCGCAACCACCGGACCGCTGCCCACAGGACGCGGTCGGCGAGCAGGACGCCCGCGTGCGGCTCGAACACGACCGCGGCGCCGGCCGGAAAGCCGATGTGCGGACGGTCCGCCGGATCGGTGACCCGGATCGGCAGCCCGGCGGCGTCGGCCGTGGCGACGGCCGAGGCCACCGCGTCGGGAGGGAGCGCCGTCAGCACCCCGACGCGTCGGTAGAGGCGGGCGCCCGACAGGCCGCCGCCGATCAGGGAGTCCAGCTCACGCCAGCGACGGTGCAGTCGCGCCGCCCGTCCGGTGCCGGCCACGTCGCCGGTGGTGAGGGCACGCAGGACACGGTGCTGGTCGAAGGACGTCGACTCCGGATGCGGGATCGGGCCCTGCTCCAGCAGCACCACGCGGTGCCCGGCCAGTACGCACCGGATCGCGCAGAGCAGCCCGGTGACGCCGGCGCCGACCACCACGACCCGCGGCCGGTTCCGGTCCGCCCGGCAGGTGGCCTCGGTCATCGCCCGCCCCTCGGCGCGGCCAGCCGCGGCAGCGGCACCGGAACGACGGAGGTGACCTCGGCGGGATCCGGGCCGGCGTTCGCGGCTTCCCCCAGCGTCTGGGCCGCCAGGTCGACCAGGATCGGCGCGGCCGCCCGGAGCAGCCGGCCGACCTCGAAGCAGAAGTCACCGGCGTCGTCGTCCGCCGCCGGCCAGCGGTCCAGCCTGGCCAGGTGGTCGCTGATCGCCTCCGCCGCACGGGTGAGGCTGAACCCGGGCAGCTCGTAGGACGCCGCGAACCGGTCGGACATGCGAGCCGCGGCGTGGCGCGAGCGCGCCGACACCGGCAGGGGGCCGCGCCCGACCCAGCGGTTCGCCCGGTCGGCGATCCGGTTCCACGGCCCGGTCAGCCGGGACTCGGTGACTGCCGAGAGCGCGTCCCGGCTGAAGCTGGTCCGCTGGTGTTCCGGGCTGGTCGTGGCCAGGTAGAACCGGATCAGGTCGCGGGGCACCTCGGCCGCCAGGTCCCGGCCCCGGACCACATGCCCGCGGCTGGTGGAGAACTTCTGGTGGTCCAGCTCGTAGAACTCGTTGGTCAGGTAGCGGGTGGGCAGCTCGTAACGGTCGTCGCAGGCCAGCAGCATCGCCGGACCGGTGATCGCGAACGGGTAGAAGTTGTCGAAGCCGAGGAAGTAGACGATCTCCGACCCGCTGCCGGCCAGCCACAGTCCGTCCTCGCCGGCCGGGGGGTGTCCCCGGTTCTCCGCCGCCCGCGCCGAGCAGTGCATGCTCCACGCCATCGCTTCGGCGTTGGGGTTGACCACCTGACCCGCGACCTCCGGAAACGGCACCTGGATGCCCCACGGCACCGGATAGGTCACCGGGAAGTCAGGCAGCGGTCGGGACAGCACCCGCGCCATCGCCTGCGCCAGGTGCGGCCGCATGCCGTCGGCGTGCCTCTCGACGTGCGTACGGAGCCGGTCGCGATAGCGCTCGACCGGGAGCACGAGCACCCGGGCGTTCCGCAGCGTCACCGGCTCGTCCGGGTCCAGGGTGGACCGCACGTTGCGCAGCTCGCCCGCCGGCACCAGGTGCCCGCAGCTCTCGCACAGCCCGGCGCAAGCCTCGGCCAGACACTCCGGGCAGTTGCCGGACACGAAGCCGTCCACCAGGAACTGCCCGGTCCGCTCCGAGTACGGGAACGGCATCGTCCTCAGCTCCAGCCGGCCTGCCGCGCGCAGCCGGCCGACGAAGTCGACGACCCACCCGGTGAACCGGTCGTCGTCGCCGGTGTAGCTGTCGACGCCGATTCCCATCGTCCGCAGGCTCGACTCGATCTGCGCGGCCGAGGTGGCCACCAGTTCGTCCGGGTGGACGCCGCGGCGGTGGGCGGTCGTCACCACGAACGTCGAGGTGTCCTGGAATCCGGTGCCCAGGAGCACCTCCCGCCCCAGCGCCCGCGCGTAGCGGGTGTGCACGTCGGCTGCCAGGAACGGGCCCGCGATGTGCCCGAGGTGCAGGTCCCCGTTCGCTGTCGGCGCCGGCGAGATGATCACCGTCCGGGTGCTCATCGTCGATCCGCTTCGTGCCGGGCCAGGAACGTCGCCGACATCTCGTGGTCCCACCAGAGTCCGTAGTACTCGAAGTCGTCGGGGCCGTCGTTGACCAGGCGGTGGGTGGATCCCGGCGGCAGCCGGACGATGTCGCCCGCGGCGAAGGGGTGCCGCGCCTCGTCGACGACCACCGTGGCGGTGCCGGAGACGGCGATGAAGATCTCGTATTCGTGGTGGGAGTGCGGAGTCGACTCGGTCCCGGCGCGCAGGACGCACCAGGCCCCCTCGAACGGCGCGTTGAGCGCCGGCCAGGGCAGCAGGCGCTGGCCGGCGACCCCGTAGGCAGGTTCCAGACGGTCACGGTCGAGGCGGCGAATGTCGATCATGCCCGCACCGCCAGCGCCCGGTCGGCCGACACCTGGTCGGCACCGGCGCCCCGGTCGGCGGCACGGCGGTCGACGATGTCGCCGACGATGTCGGCCGAGCGCTGCGCGAGCACACTGATGAGCGAGTCGGAGATGCCGTGCGTGGCTTCGTTGACGCCCTGGAGGTACAGGGCGCCCCTGGCGTCCGCGCCCAGATCGACGCGGTAGTGCCGGTTGACGGTGACCTGCGGCAGACCGATGGTGTCGGCCAGTTGGCGCACCATCGCCGGCATCCGTGGGTCGAAACCGGTGCCCAGGAAGAGCGCGTCGCATCGGACCTGCTCCACGCTGTCGTACCGGAGGTCGCGAACCTGGAGCACCACCTCCTCGCCGCCTGCGGGCACGGGCTCGACCTGCGCCCCGACGACCTCGGTGAGCCCGCGGACGCTGGAGACGGGCTGGCCGAGCATCTTCTGCCGGTAGATCATCGAGTACAGCTCGTCGAGGAACGGCGGGGCCAGGCCCGCGTAGTTCGTCAGGTGCATCTCGTTGAGCACCCGCTGGCGGACCTGGTCGGACATGCCGAAGAAGGTGTCCACGAAGGACGGGTAGAACAGCTCGTTGACGAACTTGCTGGTCTGGTAGTTCTTGAGGGCGATCGAGCGCAGCAGCATCACGGGCGACGAGCCGGGGGCGTCCTGGTGCAGCGCCATGAACATCTCGGCCGCGCTCTGCGCGCCACCGATGACCACCGGCCGCAGTGGCCCGCCCGGGCGGGCCAGACCCGTGGCGGCGCCGACCCGACTGCCGTACTCGGTGCTGTGGATGACCCGCTCGGTGGGCAGGCCGCGGAAGACCTCGGGCACGAAGGCGTCCCGGCCGCCACCGAAGACCAGGTCGCGGCAGACGACCGTGTCGCCGTCGGACAGGTGCACCACGAAGCCGAGGACCGCGGCGTCGTCGGCTCGGATCGGCTGGATCCGCTCGGCGCGGACCTGGTACCGCACCCGGACGTGCTCCAACGTGTCGGCCACCCACTGCTGGTAGGCCGACAGCTGCCACCGGAACGGGTTGAACGTGCCGAGGTTGACGAACTCGTCGAGTTCCCCGTTCTCGTGCAGGAAGTTCAGGAACGAGAAGCGACTGCGCGGGTTCCGCAGGGTCACCAGATCCTTGAGGTACGACACCTGGCTACGGGTCCAGGGCAGAAGTAGATTCCGCTGCCACTTCACATCGCCGTACTGCTCAAGGACCATGGCCCGACCGGCGACCTCGGGTGAGTCGCACTCCTCGAGGGCAACCGCCAGCGCGAGGTTCGACGGACCTGCGCCGATCATCAGAACATCCACGTCGTGGACAGACACGTGTATTCCTTCCGGGACGGGTGTGACGTGCCGCGACGGCACGCCGTGGGGGCGCGGCGCACCGTCGACAACAGCGTTTTCCGGCTGTCGTGCATTCACCCAAGCCGAGATACGCATTGATGGAAAGCATTGGGAGCGGAAGACAATCAAGTAACCGTGATCGCCGTCGATGGGCATATCGGTAGGGCAGATACGCCCTTTGTCGGCCGAATGAAAGGGGGCCCACGGCAGCGTTCGGCCGCCGACCAGCGGGTGTCATCCGCAGCCATCCGTCGCCGACGCCAATTCTGCTGGAAGCTATTCCCACGGAGGTGTGTGAATTGGTTCTTCTACGTGGTCAACACTTCCGACCAACTCGCCGGCGCGCTGCAATGGCAGCCCGCGCGCCACCTGATGACGAGCCACCTGGAGACATCACCGTGACCGCCACCATCGACAGACCCGCCGGTGTGCTCACCGTCCTGCGCCGGACCCCGACACCGGTGCGTTGTCTGCTCGGGGGCGTGCTGGTCAACCAGCTCGGCGCGGTGGTCCAGACGTTCATGGTGCTCTACCTGGTCTTTCGCGGATTCTCCGCCGGGCAGGCCGGCACCGCGATCGCCGCCTACAGCGTCGGGTCGGTGGTGGGCGTGCTCATCGGCGGCGAGCTGATCCACCGCCTCGGCCCGCGTGGCGCCATCACCGTCGCGATGCTCGGTTCCGCGGCGGTCCTCGCCGCCCTGCCGCTGCTCAGCCGGCCTTCGACGTTCGGCGTGCTGATGATCGCCATGCTGTTGGCCGGGCTCGCGACCCAGAGCTACCGTCCCGCCGCAGCCGTGCTGTTGAGCGACCTGATGCCGGCCGACATGCGCGTCCTGGGCTTCTCGATGATGCGCATCGCACTGAACATCGGCGCCGCGCTGAGCCCGCTGATCGCCGCCGGGCTGATCCTGTTGGACTGGAACCTGTTGCTGTGGTTCGACGCGGCCACCGCGCTGGTCTACGCGATCCTCGCCCGCTGGCTGCTACCCGACCCGCGGACCGGACGAGGGGCGCCCGTCGACCACCGGCCCGGTGTCGGCCCGGGCGGCGCGGTCGTCCGGGGCGGGACCGGCACCCGCATGGCGTACGGCATCCTGTTGCGCGACAGGCGCTTCTGGTTCTTCCTCGCCTCGACGCTGATCGGTGCGGTCATCTACGTCCAGTTCAACGTCGTCCTCCCGCTCAAGATCAGCGCCGAGGGGCACTCGACCGGTCTGTACAGCGGCCTGCTGGTCACCGCGTCGATCGTGCTCATCCTCTGCGAACTGAGGATCACCGCGAGCGTCGCGCGGTGGCCCGGTCACGTCGCGGCGACGGCGGGCACCGTGCTCATGGCGGTCGGTGCGGCCAGTTTCGGAGTCAGCGGTGGCTCGGCCGTGGCACTCGTCGCGTGCACCGTCGGGTTCGTGTTCGGCACCATGATCAACGGGCCCACCATGTTCGCCTACCCCGCCACGTTTCCCGCACCGGTGAACGCCCGCTACATCAGCGCGCACCAGGCGACCTTCGGCCTGGGGATGGCCGCCGGCCCGCTGATCGGGGTCGCGGCGTGGGTGGGGCTGGGCAACGGGGTCTGGTGGCTGTGCGGCGGACTCGGCCTGGTCGCGGCATGGTGCGCCCGGCTCGGGATGAAGCCCCCACGCCGGACACCGTCGTGCGACCGCCGCGCGGCGTAACACGCCAGATGACGGGCCCGTCCGAGGACGAGCCGGAATGTCCCGACCGAGCATGCCGTGCAAGGAAAGGTTGATCCCGATGAGCGACATCCGCCAGGTCTCCGGCGACGAACGGCTGCGCACCGCCTTCACCCTCTATCCGTACGCCTTCGACGGATCGCCGTCCCCGGACGCGGCGGAGGGGCTGGCGAGCATCCTCCCCTTTCACGAGGGCAACCACACGCTGATCGCCGAGGACGGTGGCCGGACGCTCGCCACGGCGGCGGCGATCCCGACGCACCAGAACCTGCGCGGCATCGTCATGCGCATGGCGGGCATCGCCTGGGTGGCCACCCATCCCGCGGCCCGCCGGCAGGGCCACTGCCGTCGGTTGATGCGCCGGCTGCACCGCGACATGCTCGACACGGGACACCTGCTGGCCACGCTCTATCCCTTCCACCCGTCGTTCTACGAACAACTGGGCTACGTCGGGCTGCCGCTCAACCGTACGGCGACGTTCGCGCCCGAGGGGTTGGCGCCGCTGCTGGGCGTCCGACTCCCCGGCGACGTGTCCTGGCAGGGCATATCGGACGGCTTCGAGGTCTACCGCGCCTTCCAGCGCCGCCTGCTGGCGCAACGGCACGGCTTCATGTTCACCCCCGACTACCGAGCTGCCCGCATCCTCGCCCCCGCCGACCGTTGGCTCGCCGTCGCCTCGGTCGACGGGGAGGTGGCCGGTGTGCTCACCTACCGAATCGACGGCTACGGCGGTCGCCTGCACGGTGACGAGTTGCTCTACACCAGTGGGCTCGGGCGGGCGTTGTTGCTCCAGTTCCTCGCCCAGCACGTCCACCAGGTCGCCCGGATCGCGGTCACCGTCGCGCCGGACGAGCACCCCGAGACCTGGGCGGGCTCCCTCGCCGTCCGGATCGAGGCGACGGCGGCCTTCCCGACGTCACCGCCCCTCATGGCCCGGCTCCTGTCGATGGACGCGCTCCGCGACGTGCCCTGTGGCTCCGGACGGGCTCAGCTGGAGATCGTCGACGATGAGCTGCTCGCGGGGCGGTATCTGCTCGACGGAACCCGCGGGACGATCGACGTCACCGTCGCCGGGCAGGCCGGGGAGCGGGCCACGCTCACCGCCGCCGGACTGTCCGGACTGGCCTACGGTGTGCTGGACCCGGCCGACGTCGTCGCGCGCGGCCTGGGCGACATCCCCGACACCGTGGCGGCCGAGCTACGCGCACTGCTGCCTCGCCGCACGCCGCACGCCTTCGGCAAGGGCTGACGTACCGCCTCGCCCGCACGGCGCTCGGCGGGGAGAGCGGGCCGGCGGCGGCTGTCAGTGGTGAGCCGGCGCCGGGGCCGCCTGCCACACGGGGGCGATGTTCTCGACCTTCTCGATCATGCCGTGACAGTAGTGCGCGTTGTGCTCCAGGGTCTGCGTGGCCATGTTGGGGAACTGCAACCGCTTGTGGTCGACGACGTAGCCGGGGCCGCCGGCGGGCAGCCGCGCGGCGTCCCGTAGCTCCTCGGCCCACTCGCCGGCCAGTTCGACGGTGTACCGGCGGCCGGTGCGACCGAGGACCCGGACGGCTGCGCCGGCGCCGGACGGCTCGTCCAACGGTGTGTTGGAGTAGACGTACGGGCGGTTGATGGTGTCGATCTCGAAGCGGGCGCGGGCCTTCGGGTCGGCCCACCAGTCGCGGCTGGTGGCGAAGTCGCGCAGTTGTTCGGCGAACACGTCGCGGTGCTGGTGCAGCGCGAGGTGGACGAAGAGGCCGTAGTTGCCGAGGTCGTAGTAGTCGGCGGCGGCGATCGAGTGTTCGACGAAGCGCACCAGTGGGTCGTCGGGGCGGCTGCGCCAGTAGTCGACGAACTCGGAGAACAGGGCCGCGTAGGTGGTGACCCCGGCGCCGACCAGGTACTCCGCGACGGTGCGCAGGCTGCGGGTGTTGTGCAGCGCGTGCACGGCGTAGAAGAAACGCATGCCGTCGGCGAAGTCGGCCGTGCTGGCCTCGCGGGTGGCGATCACGATGCGGGCGTCGGCGACGTCCCCGCCGGCCGGCCGGGTGGTCAGGCCCAGGCGATCGCGGTTGTGGTAGATCGGGGTGTTGTTGAGCAGTAGGTGGGAGTACGCGATGACGGTCTGCGCGCCGTTGTCGCAGAGCTGCCCGATGCCGCTCTTGAAGGAGTCGAGTGTCTCGCCGGGCAGCGGCCAGATGAGTTCGATGAACGAGCTGACCCGCTTCTCGCGCAGATCCTGTTGGAGCGCGGCGAAGGCGCTGAGCTTGATGTTGGAGCGGGCGACCAGGTCCAGGACGCGGGGCTCCATGCTCTGGATCGACACCGGCTGGGAGGCGACGAGGCCGGCGTTCTGGAAGATTTCGGTGATCTTGGTGACCGCCTGCGGCTTGTTCTTCGCCGCCGAGAAGTAGACCGTCTTGGGCATGCCGTACTCGCGGGTGCAGTCGGCCATGTGCTGCGACAGCTCGATGTCCCGGCCGAGCATGCCCCAGTTGGCGTCGACGAGGTACACGAAGAAGACGCTGTTGCGTCCCATCCAGGTGATCTCGTCGCGGACGCGGTCCTCGTCGAACCGGTACACCCGGTCGTTGGTGGCCGCGCCCCAGTAGCAGAACCCGCAGTGATAGGGGCAGCCGCGGTTGGTCTCCAGCAGGCCGATGGTGTACTCGTCGTCGAACAGGCCGGTGAGGTACGGCGACGGGATCTCGTTGAGGTCAGCCAGGCGCGCCGGTGCGGGCGTCGTGAGGAGCTGCCCGTCGCGGCGCACGCTGAGGCCGGGGACCTTGGTCAGGTCCGGCGTCGTCTCGGTCAGCTCGCGCAGGTACGCGGCGAAGATGCCCTCGCCCTCGCCGTTGCAGACGGCGGTGAACGTGTCGGTCGGGCCGAGCTGCTGGTCGGCGTGGTGCATGACCTGGGGGCCGCCGAGCAGGACGGGCACGTGCGGTCGGGCGGCGCGCAGCGCGGCCAGGACCTGCCGCACCAGGCCCATGTTCCACACGTAGCAGCTGAACGTGTAGATGTCGGCGTCGAGGTCCAGGACGCGGCGCGTCACCTCGGCGGCCGGGGTCTTGATGCTGGTGGTGTACGTCCGGTACCCGTACTCACCGGTGAGGACGTCGTCGGCGCGGGCATACGCTTCCAGGTATCCGGAGACCAGCGGGGTGATCCGCTCAAAGACGGAGAGCTCAACCATGCCGACCGTTCGCATCGGTGTTCCCCTTGTCACTGTCGTGGCCGGTGGCGTTCGTCCACCGGCCTCCCCTGCCGTTCAGGCTGGCGCGAGTGGCGCGCCGGTGGGCGCGCCGACGTAGAACAACCCGAAGCCACCGAACTCGACGGGCTCCGCGGCGAGCCCCGCCGCACGGAACCACTCGGCCAGGCGCGACGGGTGGTAGGCGACGGTGTCGAGACCCTCGTCGTTGCGGAACCGCACCCCGTCGGCGTCCTCGGTGACCCGCAGCCCGGCGTAGCCGCAGGCGTCGTAGTACTCCCGCCGCCGCCGCGACGCGTCCCGGTCCGTGCGGTAGGTGCTGATGGCGAACGGCAGGCCGCTGTCGGCCAGCGCTGTCAACACGACGCGGGGCCGGCCCATGTTGCCGAAGCTGTTGAACGGGAACAGCGCCACCGCCCGCCCCGGCGGCAGCGCCACGGCCGGCAGTTCCTCGGCGTCGGCGAGCGCGAAGCGGTACCGGTCGGCGGGTAGCGCGCGGTCGGCCAGCCGTGCCCTGCCCGCGGCCACGTAACGGGAGACGACGTCGACGCCGACGTACCCCAGGCCGCGGCGGACCGCCCAGTCGAGATGCAGGCCCGACATGCTGCCGACCTCGACCAGCACGTCGATCCCGGCGCTGATCGGGTCCAGCATCCGCTCCTCGTGCGCGAGCAGCGTCTGCACCACCGGTGGGAGCAGGTCGGCGTCCACCAGCCGGTCGCCGGCACCGCTCGCGTAGAACTGGGCGGTCACCGCGCACCACCGTCGCCCGGCCGTTCGTAGAGCGCGTGGAACGTCGCCCGGATCTCCTGCACCTCCGCCAACACCGGCGGCGCGCAGCCGCTGAGCGGGTAACGCGTGGTGGCCTCCCCGAAGTCGTCGAACGCCTCGGCCCACTCGCCGGCGGGCACCGACCAGTCGCTGTAGCGGTAGCCGGTGCCGCCGTCGGCGCCGCGCAACGGATGTTGGGTGGCCCAGTTGAGGCTGACCGGCCACGGCCCGCCGTACCGGTCGCGCCAGTCGCTCAGCTGGCGTAGGAGGGCGAGCCGGTCGCGGTGCGGCTCGCCGAGGCCGAACAGCACCGCCGCCCCGGTCTGGACGCCGAGCTGGGTGAGCTGGTCGATGGCCTGCTCGGTGCGGCTCATCCACGCGGCCCCGTCCGGCCGCCGGTCCTTGCTCATGCCGCCGATGCCACCCGGGTCGAGCGTCTCCACCCCGATGAAGACGTAGTCCATGCCGACCTCGGTCAGTCCCTTGATGAGGTCGGTGCGGCTGAGGATCTGGTCGATGGTGAACTGCCCGCCGAACCGGATGTCCAGGTCGGCCCGGTCCAGCAGGTCGACCAGCCGGGTGATCTCCCGTGGCGATCCGCCGAGAATGGTGGAGTCCTCGATGAAGGCGCTGGCGCCGCGACCCGGCGCGTCGGCCGCGACCACGTCGCTGACGGCGCGCAACTGCCGGACCAGGCGGTCGGCGCCGTTGCCGAGGTCGACCAGGCCGCCGGTGACGCTGCGCCGCTCGCTGCAGAAGTCACAGTCGAAGACACAGCCGTTACCGGTGTCGCTGAAGACGTGCCCGGTGAGCCGGCCGCCGAACACGTCGAAGCTGGCGCCGACGCCGAAGATCTCGGCCGGGCTCGGTAGCTGGTCACGGCTGAATGTCGGCCGCCGTGAGGTGACCGCCCGCGGCAGGTCGCCCTCGGCCCAGCTGGCTATCCAGTCGCCCGGCTCGTCGGCGATCCCGGCGGCCAGATCGGCGGACGTCGCGGGCTGGGTGGCGGCGGCGACCACCTCACCGAGCCCGGCGATGACATGCTCTCCCGGACCGGCGACCACCAGGTCGAAGACGGGCGGCAGGGTGCCGTCGGCGATCAGGCGCACCGGCGAGCCCGGGTGGTGCCGCACCGTGCCGCCGGCCCGCCAGATCGTCTCCGACGCGTGCCGGCCGCCGAGGACGACGTGGACCCGGTCGCCGAGGCGCTGCTTGGCGCGGACCGCGCAGGCGACCGCGCCGGGCAGACACACCGACATGGCGCCGAGCAGCAGCAGGTTCGGCTCGAACCGCTCCAGCAGCGCGTCGAACCGCGCCATGTCCTCGACCAGGCTGTGCATCAGCAGCACCGACTCCCGCCGGGACGCGCGGCTTCCGGCCCAGTTCGAGTCGCCCCAGGCGCCGGTGCCGTTCGCCGCCCGCTGCCCCGCGACCCGGCACGCGTTGAACAGGCTGGCGGGGTCGGCGCTGGTCAGCGTGTGCCGGCCGAGTCCGCTCGCGGGCAGCTCGGGCGGGGCGACCGCCACGACGCGAAGTGCCATCTCCTACCCTTCCCTTCCGTCCGTGGCGGAGGTCAGGCCCCGGATGACCATTCGGCCAGCACTCGCCGTAGCTCTTCCGGTGTGGTGACGTCGATGCGCCCGATCGGGCGGTCCGGCTCCTGCGTCGCGGTGGTGAGGAACTGGCTCCAGCGCTCGATGAGCGTCCGCACGGTCGCCGGGTCGAACAGGTCCGTGGAGTATTCGAGAACACCGGCGAGCCCGGCCGGGCGACCGTCGTCGTAGCTCTCCCACAGGCTGAAGAACAGGTCGAACCGGGAGGTTCCGGTGTGCGCGGGCTGGTAACTCGCGGTGATGCCGGGCATGTCGAGTCGGCCCTCCAGTGTGTTCTGCAGCGCCAGCATGACCTGGAACAGGGGATGGTGCGCCAGGGACCGGGCCGGGCTGACGGCTTCGACGAGGTGCTCGAACGGCACGTCCTGGTGGGCGTACGCGGTGAGCGCGGTGGACCGGGCCCGCTCGACGAGTTCACCGAACGTCGGGTCGCCCGACAGGTCCATGCGCATCACCAGCGTGTTGACGAAGAAGCCGACCAGGTCGTCGAGCTTGTCGTCGGTACGCCCGGCGATCGGGGAGCCGACCGGCACGTCGGTGCCCGCGCCGAGCCGGCTGAACAGGCCGGCCAGCCCGGCGAGCAGCACCATGAAGGCGGTCGCGCCGCGGGCGCGGGCCGTCGTCACCACCCGCTCATGCAGGGCGGCGTCCATGGTGAACCGGTACGTCTCGCCCCGGTAGCTGGCGACGGCCGGGCGGGGCCGGTCCGTGGGCAGGGCCAGTGCGTCGGGCAGCCCGGCCAACGTGGTGCGCCAGTGGTCGGTCTCCCGGGCCAGGCGGCTGGCCGGGTCGGCGCCGTCGCCGAGCGTCTCGTGCTGCCACACCGTGTAGTCGGCGTACTGCACCGGCAGCGGCTCCCACTGCGGCGCCTCGCCGGTGAGGCGGGCGGCGTACGCGCCCGACAGGTCGCGGGCGAGCGGCGCCATGGACCAGCCGTCGGCCGCGATGTGGTGCATCAGCAGCAGCAGGACGTGTTCGTTCGGGCCGAGGCGGAAGAGCGTGGCGCGCAGCGGCAGGTCGCGTTCGAGGTCGAAGCGCGTCTGCGCGGCCCGGGCGAGCGCGTCGGGCAGCGTCTCGGCGGTGGCCGTCTCGACGGCGATCGGAACGTGGACCTCGGCCGCCGGCCTGATCTCCTGCCACGGCTGCCCGTCACGCTCGGGGAACACCGTGCGCAGACTCTCGTGGCGGCCGACGACGTCGTTGAGCGCGGCGGTGAGCGCGCGGACATCGAGCCGGCCCGACAGCCGCAACGCCAGCGGCACGTTGTAGGTCGCCTCGCCCTCGAACCGGTGCAGGAACCAGAGCCTGCGCTGGGCGAAGGACAGCGGTGCGCCGTGCGTGTGGTCGCGGGCCTCGATCGGGGCCCGACCGTCGTCGTCGTTCCGCAGGTGCTCGGCCAGCAGCTTCGCGGTGGGCGCCTCGAAGAGGGTGAACACGTCCAGGTGTACGCCGAGTGTGCTGCGGATGCGGCTGATGAGGCGGGTGGCGAGGAGGGAGTGTCCGCCGTGGTCGAAGAAGTTGTCGGTGGGGGTGAGGGTGGGT
>NZ_JBITFD010000029.1:0-39345 GCF_044455765.1 Micromonospora sp. NPDC051141 | reverse complement strand
GCGGCCAGATCTTGCATGAGTCACTCGTCGATCACCGACGTCGAACCCTACCGATACCAATCCCTCCCAGAACCGGCTCACCTATAGAAGCGTCGGCGTGTGGGTGTGGGTGTGGGTGTGGGTGGGGGTGGGGGTGGGGTGGGGTGGGGACGGGGTCAGGTGGGGTTGGCGGGGTGCCAGCGTCGGCGGGTTCCCCGGGGGAGCACCACGGCCAGCAGCGCCACGAGCGCCGCGGCGCCGCCTGTCACGCCGGCCACCAGGAGCGCCCGGTCCCGGGCCGCGGCCCGGCGGGACCGGCGGGCGAGCGTGGCCGGGTCCGGTCGGTCCGCCGGGAGCGCGGCCGCCAGGCCGGGCCGGGCGTCGGCCCCGCCGGGCGACTCGGTCACCGCGCGGTACGGGTTGAGCACCCCGGCGCCGTAGCCCTCGCCCCGCCCCGGTGCCGGGTCCGTGCCGGCCACGATCCGCCCGGCGACCTCGGCCGCGTGCAGCCCGGGGCGGTACTGCCGCAGCAACGCGGCGGTGCCGGCGACGAACGGCGTGGCGTAACTGGTGCCCTCCGCCCGGCGATGGCCCTGCCGGGGCGCCGCCATCAGCACCTCGCTGCCCGGGGCGACCAGGTCGACGTACGGGCCGGTCTGGGAGAACGCGGCACGCGTCCCGTCCCGCCCGATCGCGCCGACGCCGAGCACCCCGTCGTACGCGGCCGGGAAGGGGCGGGGATCACCGCTGTCGTGCAGGTTGCCGGCGGCGGCCACCACCACCACGTCCCGCCGCACCGCGTAGGCGACAGCGGCGCGCACCGCCGGGTCGTCCGCGTACAGCACGACCGAGAGGTTGAGCACGTCGGCGTTGTGGTCCACGGCCCAGCGGACGGCCCGGGCGAAGTCGGCCGCATCGACCGTACGCCCCGACTCCCGCCCGTCGACCACCTGCTGTTCACTGACGCGTACCGGCAGGATGCGCGCGCCCGGCGCGAGGCCCCGGAACGCGACACCCGGCACCGGCGCGGCGGCGATGATGCTCGCCACGCCGGTGCCGTGCCCGGCGCAGTCGCGGGTGCCGTCCCCGTCCGGGTCGAGGAAGTCGGCACCGGCCAACACCCGACCGGCGAGCTGCGGATGGGACCGGTCCACCCCCGAGTCGACCACGGCCACCACCACGCCCGCGCCGGTCGCGAGCGGGGCCAGCCGCTCCGGCGCGTACCGTTGCTGGGGCCACGGCTGCTCGGCCACCGGGCGGGCCGGCGCGGGCGGCGTGGCGCAGCCGGACGGCACGCGGGCCGCCGCCGCCGGGGCCGCCGGCAGACCGGAGACGAGGAGGGTCGCCAGCGCGACCGCGGTGGAGCGCGCGAGGGGCCGGGGCATCGACGACCTCCGTAACGTGTCGACTCCGGAACGGGATGTTAGCGCCTCGCCGACGCCACGGCCGACCGTCGATGGCCAGGCATTGTGATCTTGTTACCACCTTGTAGGTTGTAGGCGATGCCTGTGGCCTGTGCGCGGAAGGAGAGGTGGCCCGTGACCGGATGGGAGCCGGCCACCGAGGCCGAGGTGGCGATGCGGGACGCGCTACGAGCGCAGGACCAGCAACAATACTTCCGCGTGCTGACCCATGTCGATCTGGTGCTGCCGATCGCCGGCGGCCCGACCGCGGGGTGGGGCACCTGGACCTCCGAGGGTCGCACGCACGTGCTGGCCTTCACGTCGGTCGCCGCGCTGCGCGCCAGCCTGGGCGAGAACGCCGGTGCCACGCGCCTCGTCGCGTACCCGGACCTGGCCGCCGGCTGGCCCAACCAGGAGTGGTGGCTGGCGGTGAACCCGGGCCTGCCGATCGAGGGTTACCTGCCCGCCTGGTACGTGGCCCAGCTCGCCCGGGGCGACGTCCGGCTGCCCGGCCGGACCATGGGCGCCCGAGCCCGTCTGGAGCGGGTGGAGAGCGCCGCCCGGGCCACCCGCGACGGCGTCCCCGGGCCGCTGCGTGACAGCGTTCCCGGGCCGGCGCGTGACGGCGTCCCCGGTTCGGCACGCGACGTCGGCGCGGAATCCGGCCGGTTCGCTGTCCCCGAACCCGCCCGCGAGGCGCCGTCCGTTCCGGTTCCGACCGCCGCGACACCGCCGGCCCCGTCGGGCCGTGCCGGGCGGGTGGCGGAGGCCGAGGAGCCAGCCACCGTACCCATGCGATCCGTTCCCCTTCTCGGTCGCCGCGCCCCGACGGCGCCGCACCGCCGCCCGGTGCCCGGCGACCACGGGCGCGCCGGGGCGGGCGACGGGGCGGACCCGGACGCGCTCGACGGGTGGCTCACCGACCTGCGTCGCCGTCCCGACGAACCGGACCCGTTCGCGGCCGGCCGTGCGACGCCGGACGAGCCGCCCGCGCCGCCGCCCCCGCCACCGGCCCGCTCCTTCTTCGAGCCCACCTCGGGCCGCGCGACCCGGCGGCCCTCACCGCTGGACATCCCCAGGCGGTCCGGCGAGCGGGCGACGCCGCCCTCCCGGTTCGCCGGCGGCCAACCGTTTCCCCGGCGCCGGCCGCTGAACGAGCCGGTGCGCGAGGACCAGACCCGACCGTTCCGGGTGGGAGCGGACGAGCCCGCGCCGACGCCGGCCGAGCCGGCGGTGCCGTTCCGGCCGGCCCGCCCGCCCGAGGACATCCCTCGGACACTGCCCCGCCGGCACTCCGGCCCGCCCGCCCCCGACCGGTGGGCCGGAACGCGTACCGACGGTGACGCGCCGGGCTGGACCCCGCTCGACGACCCGACGGAGGCCGAGGCGCTGCCACCGTCGATGGCCGAGCCGGTGTCCGCCCCGCCCGCGCCGCGCCGGGACTTCACGCCGATCGTCATCGAGGGCACCGTCATCGAGGCCCGAGACCTGACCGCACCCGCGGCGACCGGGCCAGCTTCCGAGGTGTACGCCGCCACCGGCCCCGTCGTGTCCCGGGTGGACGCCGCCGAGCCGGCCGGGTCGCCGGCCGTCGACGTCAACGAGTCCGGGTGGGCTGACGACCGCAGGGCACCCGAATCATTCGCCACCGGGCCGTCTGTCTCCGGGCCGTCTGTCTCCGAGCCGTTCGTCTCCGGGCCGTCCGTTGCCGAGCCGTTCGTCTCCGGGCCGTCCGTTGCCGAGCCGTCTGCCGCCCGGCCGTCGGCCATCGACCCGTTCGACGCCGGGTCATCGGCCCTCACCGAGCCGTTCGCCACCGGGCCGCGCTCGGACCGGGTCGGATCGGCGTGGGAGACGACGACGGCACCGCTCTCGCCGGCCGCCGCCGAGCCGTCCCCGTCCCCGGCCAGCGAGCCGACCAGTTCGGTGATCGATCCGCTCCGACCGGCGGCCGAGGCATCCGTCCCGGCGGACGCGGCACCGCTGCCGACCGGGCCGGACGAGCCGACGGTGTCGCTCGCCCGGCCGGCCAGGTACCCGGACGAGCCGACGGTATCGTTGTTCGAGCCGACCACGCCGCTGTTCTCGCCTTCGCCGTCGCCGTCGCCGTCGCTGTCGCTTCCGCCGTCGTCTTCGCCGTCTCAGCCGTCGTCGCCAGCATCGGCGTCGCTGTCGGACGAGCCGGGCACCCCGGTGACGTCCTCCGCCGGGGAATCCACCAGGTCGCTGTTCGAGCCGTTGTCCTACCGGGCCGCGCCCGTCCCGGCCGAGCCGACGGTGTCCCTGTCTCCGCAGGTCCCGGACGAGCCGACGACGTTCCTGTCCAGCCCGGCCCCGGACGAGGCGACGTCCCTGTTCGCGCCGGTCGCGGCGGAGCCGACGGTGTCCCTGCCCGCGCCGGCAACCTCGGACGAGGTGACCACGTCGTTGTTCGCGCCGGCCGGGGACGAGGTGACCACCTCGTTGCCCGCGCCGGTCGCAGCCGAGCCGACGGTGTCCCTGTTCGCGCCGGTGCCCTCGGACGAGCCGACCACGTCGTTGTTCGCGCCGGTCAGCCGCCCGGCGGCGGACGAGCCGACCCCCTCATTGTTCGCGTCGGCGGCGGACGAGCCGACCACGTCACTCTTCGCGCCGGCGGCGGACGAGCCGACCACGTCACTCTTCGCGCCGGCGGCGGACGATTCCACCACGTCACTCTTCGCGCCGGCGGCGGACGATTCCACCACGTCACTCTTCGCGCCGGCCAGCCGGTCGGCGGCGGACGAGCCGACCACATCGCTCTTCGCGCCGTCGCCGTCCGACGAGCCGTCCCCGTCGTCGGAGACGGGGCTGGAGACGGAGACGATCCCGTACGTCACCGCCGAGGAGCCGCGCGTCGAGCCGGTGAGCGACGGCACCGGCCGCCCGGCGGTGGAGCCGGACTTCGTGCCGGCGAACGAGGTGGAGGAGGAGCTGCTGGCGGCTGCCGCCAGCGGTAACACCGACGGCTTCCTCACCACGCTGCTGCTGGCCCGGGTGATGTTGCCGGTCGCGTTCGACTCGGCGGCGGGCAGCCGGCCCGGCGATCCGGGTTTCTCCTGGCGTACCGAGACGGTCGACGGGGTGCGGTACGTGGTGGTCTACACCTCGCCGGAGCGGCTCGCCGATCACGCCGGCGGGCCGGTCGACACGGTACGGGTCAAGTTCGTTCAGCTCATCCGTCAGTGGCCGGACGTGGCCTGGTCGTTCCGGGTCAACCCGGACACGCCGGTCGGCGCGGCGTACCCGGGGGAGCAGGTCCTGGCGCTGGCCAACTGGGCCGCCGAGGTGGGGCTCGGCGACGACCCGGAGACCGAGCCGGAACCGCCCGCCACCGGACCGGCGCCCACGGCCGAGCCGCGCCCGGACGCGCCGGTGGCGAAGCCGACCCGGCCGGTGGTCATGCAGAAGGCCATCGCGGCGAGCCAGCTCGCCTACTACCTGGAGCGTGGCTACGACCGGGTGTCCGGCTTCGTGCACCGGGCCGGCGAGCTGGCCCACCTGCGTACGCCGGCGGAGCTGTTCGACGCGCTCGGTCTCGGCCATCCCGGGTCCCCGTTCTCCCGGGACGCCGAGGAGCTGTACCTGCTGCGCTGGCCGGCCTACCGGCCGAGCCTCTACCGGATCCCGTACGGCGGGCAGAACGAGGCCGCGATGCGGGCGATGGAGGGCTGGGTCATCGAGCGGTACCCGTTCCGGGGCAACGGCTTCGCGCCGGGCGAGAGCAGCGACGTGATCGCCGAGTTCAAGGTGGACAGTGCCCGGCTGCCGCACGGCGCCGAGCTGTGGCGGGTCGCCGCCGACGGCGATGCCCGGCTGGTCGCGGTGCTGGACACCGACGCGTTGCTGTGGCGGAAGGCGGACGGGGCGTGAGCCGCGACGGTTACGTGGCCCGGTGGCGCGGCCGGGAGTACCAGGCCAGCCCGGACGGTGACGACGTGCGGCTCTACCAGCCCGAACCGGGCGAGGGCTTCACCGAGGCGCGCCCCGGCCGGTACGTCCGGGTGGTGCCGGCGGCCGAGGTCGACGACCTGGCGTACGTGCGGACCACCTGCACCTGGCAGGGGCAGCCGTTCATCGTGCTGGCCGAGCACGAGGGCTGGCTGCGGGTGGAGTACACGGGTGGGCGTTGGCCGGTGGCGGAGGCGATGGGGCTGGAGGCGTTCGACTTCGGCGTCTACCAGGGCTGGGCGCCCGCGACCGAGGTGGCCGGCCTGGGCGAGCAACGGGTCTGAGTCAGGACTTCGCCCACCGCAGGATCTCACCGAGCACCACGTCGCGCGCCTCCACGTGCGGGAAGTGGCCCACCCCGTCGAGCAGCCGCCACTCGTACGGGGCGCTGACGTACCGGCCGGAGCCCTGCGCGGTGCGGGGGAGTGAGGCCCGGTCCAGCGCGCCGTGCAGTTGCAAAGTCGGGGTGACCAGCGGTTTCTGCATCAGCTTGACGAACCGGTAGCCGTGCAGCCGCAGCACCGACCGGAACGCCCAGCGATAGCCCTCCAGGGCGCAGAACGCGGCCTGCGGGATCTGCATCGCCACCCGGCAGCACCGGGCGTAGTCGTCGAAGTCCGGGCCGTCGACCCAGGCCGGCCCGCCCCAGCGGCGCAGCATCTCGGCCACCTCGGCGGCGTCGTCCCGGGTCAGCACGTGCTCGTAGCGGGGGAGCTGGAACTTCAGTGTGGCCGTGGCGGAGGCGAACTGGCCGCGCGGGTCCGCGACGATGGCGGCCCGCAGCCGCAGCGGGTGCGGTGCGCCGAGCACCACGAGCCGGCGGACCAGCGTGGGGTGGAACGAGGCGGCGGTCCAGCCGATGAGGCCGCCCGCGCCGGTGCCGACCACGGTGGCGGACCGCTCACCGAGCGCGCGGATCAGGCCGGCCACGTCGGCGGCGAGCGTGTAGCCGTCGTACCCCCGGGGTGGCTTGTCGCTCGCGCCGTAACCGCGCAGGTCGACGGCGACCGCGCGGAAGCCGGCGTCGGCGACCGCCGGCAGCATCTCGTGCCAGGCGTACCAGTATTCCGGGAAGCCGTGCAGGAAGAGCACCATCGGGCCGGTGCCCGCCTCGACGACGTGGAACCGGCTGCCGTTGGCGCCGACGAACCGGTGCGTCCACGGCCCTTCGGGCAGGACGCAGGATTCGTCGGCGAACCCGCCGCGCTGGTCGCTCATGGGGCACAGCCTAGGGCCGCCGGTCGCCCGCCGGCCCCGTAGGTGCCCAGGTTCAGGGGATTCTCCGGGACGGGACGTCGGGCGGGTCAGCCCACGCGTTCGATGCGCACCAGGCCGACCAGCCGTCCCGGCCCGCACTCCACACCCGCCGGCGGCGGGCCCACGGTGACCCGGACCCAGGTGCCGGTGGGCCAGGTGCCCTGGTCCGGGCCGTACAGGGCGTGTTCCTGGCCGTCGTCGGTGACCAGCGTGTAGCAGGGGCCGCTCCCACCGTGGCTGAGCCGGCCGGCGAGGACGTTCGGCTTGCGTTGGTCGGTGGGCAGCCGTGGTGGGCCGGTCGGCGGCCGGAGCGTCGGCAGATCGGTCGCGGAGAGCGGGGGCCGGCCGGTGGACGCGGCCGGGGCCGGCGCGGTCGGCGTCGGCGCGGTCGGGCGGGGGGCGGTCGGGGACGGGGGCGGCGGCGTGCCGCCGACGGGTCCGGTGGGTACGCCGGGACCGGCGGGGGATTCGGACGCGGACACGTCTCCTCCGTTCTCCGGGTTCGCGCAGCCGGCCAGCGCCAGGGCCAGCGGCAGTGCGAGGACCGCGGCGAGGCGGCGGTCGAGGGTTGTGGTCACCCGCTTGGGACGCGCCGCGGGTCGCGACGGTTCCCGCCCGGCACAGGGCGAGGCCCGGGCAGGTGACCTGCCCGGGCCTCGTCGTGGTGTGGCGTGGATCAGTGGCTCAGGAGAAGCGGACCTTCAGCGAGGTGCCGTCCTGCTCCAGGACCTTGATCTTGGTGCCGGTGGCCGGGAGCTTGACGCCGTGGTTCGGCAGCTCCGGGTACCAGTACTGCTTGGTGTCGTCGAACAGCGGCTGCGCGGCCTGGCCACGGATGTACTGCGGCTGGCTGTTGAGGTGCAGCGTGAACGAGTCCGCCTTCTTCAGGCCGAACGGCGCGTCGTAGACCTGGACGCGGGCCCGCCAGGGCGCCCCGGTCAGGTTGTAGATCGGCCGCGGGTGGGCGTCGATGATCATGTTCCGACCCTCACCCGGGTGCACGAACGTGTCGTTGTCCGCCCACCGGAGGTTCCAGTAGGAGATCAGCAGACCCTCCTGGTACGCGTAGTGGTCCACGTAGTCCGGGCGGGTGTTCGCGTAACCGAAGAAGTACGGGCCGGTCTTGAGGTACTTGTCGTACGAGACGTACGACCGGTTACCGGCGATGTAGTAGTTGTCGAACAGACGGGTGTAGGTCTCCTCGACGATGCTCCAGCCATTGAGCGTCCAGCCGGGGGCACCGGCCTCGGCGCCATCGGTGAGCAGCGTCTGACCGTCGGCGGTCACGGTGAGGGCGTCACCGTAGAAGCCGCCCTCGGACACGCCACCGTCGGTCTGGTAGCGGAGCCGGAACTGCACGGCCTTGCCGACGACCGAGTCCAGGTTGACGTTGACGTCGACCCAGTTGCCGTCGCTGGAGCCGTCCAGGGCGTAACGCCCGGGGGAGATCTCCTTCAGGGGCTGGCCGTTGGCCGTGCCCGGGAGCGAGACCCAGTTCTGGCCACCGTCGGTGGAGGCCTCGAAGAAGAGGTAGTCGAAGTCCGCCTCGATGCTGTAACGGCCCTTCATCGACACCGCGGCGCTGCTCTTCCCCGTGAGGTCGATGCTCCGCGTCATCGTGGTGTTCAGGTCGTCCTCGTTGCCCGAGAAGAACTGCTTCGTACCCTCGAACGGCTTGCCGTTCTGGAACTCGTACGCCCGCTGCGGCAGCACCACCACGGCGGCCTGCGCCTTGGCGGAGTTGTACTCCTGCGGGCCCAGCTCCAGGGTGCGCTTCTGACCGGCGACGACCACCTCGTAGTCGAGCCAGCCGAGCTGGAGCTTGTTCCAGGCGCCGAGGTCGCCGCCGCGGTCGCCGATGCCGGCGTCGTTCTTGGCGCCGAGCCGGCTCTGGGCCATCAGGGTCCAGTGCTCGTTGTTGTTGTCCCCACCACTGGTGACGTTGTAGTCGTCCGGCAGACCGAGGTCGTGGCCGTACTCGTGGTAGAAGACGCTCCGGCCACCGTTCTCCGGCTGGATCGTGTAGTCACCGATCCAGACGCCGGTGTTGCCGATCTGGGTGCCGCCGGCCGGGAAGTTCTCCGGACCGGTGTTGCCCTGGTCGCTGGCGAACGCGTACCAGCGGTGGCTCCAGATCGCGTCCTCACCCTGGATCGGGTCACCGTCGGCCTGGTCGCCGCCGGCGTGGACGATCTGGAAGTGGTCGATGTAGCCGTCCGGCTCGTTGAAGTTGCCGTCGCCGTCGAAGTCGTAACGGTCCCACTCGTCCATCGACTTGACGTCGGCCGCGATCTCCTCGTCGGAGCGGCCCTGGGCCTTCTGGTCGGCGACCCACTGGTTCGCGGCGTCGCGGACCAGCGCCCAGGTGTTGTTGCAGACGTTCGAGGCGCACGGGTAGCCGTTGGAACGGCCGTAGCGGGCCTCGTTGTACTTGACCTTCACCCAGTTGGTGACCTCGCCGTCGACGCTGTACCGACCCGAGGACTGGGCCTCGTAGTACTGCTTCAGCGACTCGTCACCGGGGTTGGTGCCGAAGTACAGCTGCCGGAAGTGGTCGGCGCTGAAGTCCGGCTGCCAGATCGTGGAGTTGTCCACAGCCCGGTTGGGCTCGGGGATCTGGTTGACGAGCGGACCGTCGAACCGGGTCGGACCCGGCACAGCCGGGGCGGTGTCCTGGTCCGGGTAGTTCGGGTGCCGCTCGTCGCCGAACTCCGCGAGGATGACGAAGATCTTGTCGGTCTTCTCGCGGGACAGCTCGACGTACTGGTCCTCGGTGGGACCCTTGCCGGCCCTGGTGCTCTTGGCGGCCTTGCCCGCCGAAGCACCCTCGGCAGCCTTCTCGCCAACCTTGACGACGGTGCTGCCGTTGATCTTCTGGGCCTTCGCCCGGCCCGAGAGAACCTCGCTCAGGCCCTCCTGGCGCAGTGCGCGCCGCTTGTCCTCGAGCGGGTTGGGCAGGTCGTGCTCAGCCTGCGCAGGCTCGGCCACCGACGGGGCGGCGGCTGGCAGCTTCGGCGTCGGCGCGGCGCTGGCGGACGTGCCCGCCATCAGCCCCGTTGCGGTCAGCGAAAGCCCGAGCAGACCCACTGCGACTTTGCGCACGTGGTACCTCCGGTGTGAGGGAACCGGCCCCATGGGGGTACGGGCCGGTGGAACGTCCCACAAGTGGGACCCACGGTGAACATAGACACTGCTGGGACTGCTGTGAAGATGTGTGCGTCGATTTGTAGCAACTTTTTGTTGGGGTTGACTTTCGCCGTCACACTCTGCTTCGTCACCAAGGCGTTGACCAGCGGCGATGGCCGTTCGGCCGAAGGCAGCGAAACGGATGGATATACGGAACGGGCCGGGAGCGCTACCGCTCCCGGCCCGTCCGTCATCCGGCTCGTCCGGCCCGTATTCCGGGCATTCCGGTTCCGGTTTGAAGGTGTTGATCAGCTCCGCGGCGGAACCACGTACACCTGGGCGTACGAGTTGTCCTTGGCGGCGCGCTTGATGATGATCGACGTGCCGTACCCGACGCCCGCGTCACCCGGGTTGCCGGTGCCGAGCACGATCGCCCCGCCACCCAGCGTCGTACCGTAGTAGTCGGTCGCCGGGGTGCCGTCCGGGTTCACCACCCGGGTCGTGTACTGCTGGTTGCCCTTCGACGGGACCACCACCGAGGCGTCGTTGTCCCGCGCGTACGGCGAACCGTCGCGGATCTCGATGCCCGGGTACCAGCCCTTGTTGTCGGTGAAGCCCCGCACCGGCGCCTGCGCGCCGAACTTCGTGCAGTACTCGCTGTACGGCTCGTCGGCCGCCTCCAGGCACTCCTTGAACGGGTAGGTCTTCGTCAACCCGAACGCGGCGTTGGAGGACTGCGGCCGGCTGGGCAGGTTGTCCAGCACCGACGGGTCCTTCTCGGCCGCCACGCCCGTGCGACGCAGCGGGTCGTTGTGCGAGTCGACGATCAGCAGCCCGCCCTTGGCGCCGTAGCTGGGCAGCGCGGTCATCTGCGCGGTGACGTGGTTGACGTCGCCGAGCTCGGTGTCCCGGTACCAGACCAGCATGCCGGGCGCGTTGTACGCGATCCGGTCGACCTTCCACGCCTCGTGCGAGTAGACGGTGTCGTAGGCGTACTTGAGGCCCTTGTCGAAGCCGTCGAAGTTGCGCCACTCGGCCAGGTAGTAGTGCGAGCGGACCTGGGTGCCCGAGTCGACGTGCCAGCCCGCGCCGGTGGTGTCGGTGAACGTGCCGCCGGTCTGGGTCCAGCCGGCCGCGCCGCCCTCGACGTCGTCGCTCCAGGTGGTCGCGCCGCCGCCGGTCACCGAGAAGTCGTCGGCGAACCAGCCGCGTTCCTGGAACGCCTCGTCGGTGGCGTACCGCAGCCGCACCTGCACGGTCTGCCCGGCGTACGGCGAGAGGTCCACGTAGTCGTGGCGCCAGCCGCCGGTGCTGCCGGTCAGGCCGTACTTCTTGTTGCCGAAGTCGACCATCCGGCCGTTCGGGTCGGCGTAGCCGTCATCGGTGGAGACCAGCGCTCCGGACTCGTCGTACACCTTGCGCTCGGTCCAGGTGGCGCCGCCGTCCGTGGAGACCTCGACGAAGCCGTAGTCCCAGTCCTCCTCGATGACGTAGTCGTTCCACATCCAGAACTTCGCGTCGGCGGCGTTCGGGACACTCACCGTGCGGCTCAGCTTGACGTCCGCCCACGCCTGGTCGGCGCCGGAGTACCACATGTTCGCGCCGCTGTGCGGCTCGGCCAGCGTGATCACCTTGTCCGGCAGGTCGATCTTGATGCCGTCCTCGGTGCCCACCGGCGTACGCGAGGTCTGCCCGAGCTTGACCAGCTTGGCCCGGTCGCCCGGCCCGAACGTCTTCGGCTCGGCCCAGCCGAGCACCCACTTGTCCCAGAGGCCCATGTGGGTGGGGAGCGCCT
The DNA here is from genome assembly GCF_044455765.1 of Micromonospora sp. NPDC051141. Classification (NCBI taxonomy): domain Bacteria; kingdom Bacillati; phylum Actinomycetota; class Actinomycetes; order Micromonosporales; family Micromonosporaceae; genus Micromonospora; species Micromonospora sp. NPDC051141. The sequence continues at coordinate 27,816 of NZ_JBITFD010000029.1, read as the reverse complement.
GGAAGATCTCACCGGAGTGTGAGCCGGACGCCATCAGGTCCCAGAAGTCCACGTCGGAGTCGGCGTTGCCGGACGTGTCGTAGAGGTCCGGCAGGCCCAGGTCGTGCCCGAACTCGTGGGCGAAGACACCGACCCCGGCGTCCTCCGGCTGCACGATGTAGTTCGACACCTTCAGGCTCGTGCCCGGGATGGTGTAGCCACCGGCCACCGTGGAGGAGTGCGCCCAGACCGAGTAGACGCCGACGTCGCCGCCGCCACGGGACTTGCCCTGGTTGGCGTGCACCAGCACCAGGTGGTCGATCACGCCGTCCGGCTCGTGGTAGTTGCCGTCGCCGTCGCGGTCGCTCTGGTCCTCGATGTCGTAGTCGGCCCAGGGGAAGCTCGGGTCGGCGGCGGCCAACGCGTCGATCGCGTCGGTGGCGAGCCGGCCCGCGCCCTGCGGGTTGTCCGGGTGACCGTTCATCGACTGCTCACGGCCGGCGACCCAGTTGCCGTTCTCGTCCTGGAAGCAGCGGGAGGCGGCGTACCAGCCCTCCGAGTGCGGCACCGTGATCCACGGGCTGGCCTGCCCGTCCACGGTGTACGCGTTCTTGGACATCTCCAGGTACATGTTGTGCATGGTCCGACCGGCGAGGCTGATGCCCGGCTTGCCGTCCGGCCCCTTGAGGTCCTTGCGGACCCGCTCGGTGATGCCCTGCTTGGTGTAGAGCATCTTGTTGTAGTGGGCCGGCGAGAAGTCCGGCACCCACATCGAGTTGTTGTCCTTGTGCGGCAGCGTGGCCGGGTTCGGGATGGTGTTGTGCCGCGGCCCGTTCTGCACCGTGCCGGGCACGCAGGTGCGGTCCTCGAAGACCGTCTTCGGCACCATCACGCCGGTGAAGTCGTCGTTGGCCTTGTCGTTGAACTCCACCAGCAGTGTCAGCAGCTTGGCGGTCTGGGTGTTCTTGGCCTTCTTGATCGCGCGAGGGCTCTGGCCGGTCCGGATGGACTTGGCCTCCAGCTTGGCCAGCTCACGGGCCGCGATCGGGTTGCCGCCGGCGTACTTGCGGTCGTAGGCGCGGGCCTCGTCCGCCGGTGCGGAGAAGACCCCGTCCTTGCCCTTGGCCTCCTTGCCGCCGGTGTCCGGCTGCACCTCGGGCTCGGCATAGTTGATGTAGAACTCATCCGCCGCGATGGTGGCCGGCGCGGACCGGGACGGCTGAGCCGACGCACTACCCGTCACGGTCAGCGACGTGGCCGCGAGGGCGATGGCGGGCAGCGCGACGAGTAGTCGTCGGCGGGCCCGGGACTGCGAACTGGGGAGCATGCCACTCCGTTCGTAGGGAATGGTGAGGGACCGGCCGTCTCAGTGACGCGTGTCGAAAATTGCCGGTGCGGCTGAACGTAGTCGACGGGAAGCACCATCGACAGGGGTGAACAGGCCAGTGCTCCTCCGCCGATCGACCGGCACGGCTCCCGGGTACGGCGAGGGGCGGGCCGCCGCGCGACCCGCCCCCTGCCGTACCGGTGTCGTCAGTCCTCGTCGGACTTGCCGCCGCTCATCCCCGACGAGATCAACTCCATCACCGAGGAGTCCTGCAACGTGGTCACGTCGCCCAGCGACCGGTTCTCCGCCACGTCCCGCAGCAACCGGCGCATGATCTTGCCGGAGCGGGTCTTCGGCAGCTCCGGCACCAGCATGATCTGCCGTGGCTTGGCGATCGGGCCGAGCGTCCTCGCCACGTGGTTGCGCAGCTCGGCGATGAGCTGCTCACCCGCGTCGCCGGTGATCTCCGCGCTGCCGCGCGGAATGGCGAACGCGACGATCGCCTGCCCGGTGGTCGGATCGGTCGCGCCGACCACCGCCGCCTCGGCCACCGACGGGTGGCTGACCAGCGCCGACTCCACCTCCGTGGTGGAGATGTTGTGCCCGGACACCAGCATCACGTCGTCCACCCGGCCGAGCAGCCAGATGTGCCCGTCGTCGTCCTTCTTGGCGCCGTCACCGGCGAAGTAGACCCACCTGTCGCCGGCGTTGGCGCCCGCCCCGAACCGCGACCAGTACGTCTCCAGGAACCGGTTGTCGTCACCCCAGATGGTGCGCAGCATCGACGGCCACGGCTCGGTGAGCACCAGGTAGCCACCCCCGCCGTTCGGCACCGACTCGCCCTGGTCGTCGACCACGTCGGCGACCACGCCGGGCAGCGGGGTCATCGCCGAACCCGGCTTCGCCTCGGTCACCCCCGGCAGCGGCGAGATCATCATCGCCCCGGTCTCGGTCTGCCACCAGGTGTCGACCACCGGCAGCTCACCGCGCCCGACGTACTGCCGGTACCAGATCCACGCCTCCGGGTTGATCGGCTCACCGACGCTGCCGAGCAGCCGCAGCGACGACAGGTCGTAGCCCGCCGGGATGTCCTCGCCCCACTTCATCATGGTGCGGATCAGCGTCGGCGCGGTGTACAGGATGCTGACCCGGTACCTGTCGACGATCTCCCAGAACCGGCCCTTGTGCGGGGTGTCCGGCGTGCCCTCGTACATGACCTGGGTGGCGCCGTTGGAGAGCGGGCCGTAGACGATGTAGGAGTGCCCGGTCACCCAGCCGATGTCGGCGGTGCACCAGTAGACGTCGGTCTCCGGCTTCAGGTCGAACACCGCGTGCGTCGTGTACGACGTCTGGGTCAGGTAGCCGCCGGTGGTGTGCAGGATGCCCTTCGGCCGGGCGGTGGTGCCGCTGGTGTAGAGGATGAACAGCGGGTGCTCGGCGTCGAACGCCTGCGCCTCGTGCTCCGGCGCGGCGGTCTCCACCGTCTCGTGCCACCAGTGGTCCTTCGCCGACCAGCCGACCTCCTCGCCGGTGCGGCGGACGACCAGCACGTGCTCCACCGACGGGCAGTTCGCCACCGCCTCGTCCACGGTCGGCTTGAGCGCCGACGGCTTGCCCCGCCGGAAGCCGCCGTCCGCGGTGATCACCACCTTGGCGCTGGCGTCCTGGATCCGGTTGGTCAACGCGTCGGCGGAGAAGCCGCCGAACACCACGCTGTGCGTGGCGCCGATCCGGGCGCAGGCGAGCATCGCCACCGCCGCCTCCGGGATCATCGGCAGGTAGATCGCCACCCGGTCACCGGCCGTCACACCCAGCTCGGTCAGCGCGTTCGCCGCCTGGCAGGTGAGCCGGTGCAGGTCCGCGTAGGTGACCGTGCGGGTGTCGCCCGGCTCGCCCTCCCAGTGGATCGCCACCTTGTCGCCGTGGCCCGCCTCCACGTGCCGGTCCAGGCAGTTGTACGCCACGTTGAGCCGGCCGCCGGTGAACCACTTCGCGAACGGGGCGTTCGACCAGTCGAGCACCTGCTCCCACGGCTGGGCCCAGCTCAGCCGCTCGGCCTGACGCGCCCAGAAGGCGAGCCGGTCGGCGGTCGCCTCCTCGTACGCCTCCGCGGTCACGTTGGCGTTCGCGGCGAGTTCGGCCGGCGGCGGGAACTGGCGCGTCTCGTTCAGCAGATTGGCCAATGCCTCGCTCATACGGTGACTCCTTCGTCGCGTGACCTGCGTCTCCCTACTCCGGGGAAGGTTAGCCGCGGCACCGACGGCCCGCGACCGCCCGCCCCGCTCCGCGCGCTCAGCGGCTCCCCCTCCGCGCCGAGGTGCAAGGCCGGGCCCCCGCTCGGCCCTTCCGGTCGTGTCGCTAGCGTGACGGGGTGACCACCGATCCGCTCGCCCCGCTGCTCGCGCTCGCCGACGTCGCGCCCGCCGTCGAGCAGGCCCGGGACCGGGTCGACCAGGCCCACCGGCACCGCGCGCTGCGCCGCCAGGGCGGCCCGCTCGCCGCCGAGATCAGTCTCCGCTCGGCCGTCGCCAGCGCCGCACTGGAGGGCCGGGACCACGACCGCGAGGAGGTACGCGCCGGCACCGTCACCGATCCGGTGCTCCAGGGCGCGCTGCGGGTCGCCGGTGCGCTGCCCGGCCTGAGCGACCTCTGGCCGAAGGCGCCCCGACAGGTGCTCGCCCGGCTGCACGTGCTCGCCGCCCGGGACGTGGTGACCGAGGAGGAACTGGGCCGCCCGGTCGCCGACCCGGTGGTGGCGGCCCGCCTCGACGGCCTGTCCGGCCTGGTGGCCGGCGGCACGAAGGTACCGCCGCTGGTGCTGGCCGCCGTCGTGCACGGCGAACTGCTGAACCTGCGCCCGTTCCCGGGCCCCTCCGGCGTGGTCGCCCGCGCCGCCGCGCGACTGGTGCTGATCTCCACCGGGTTCGACCCCCGCGGGCTGGTCGCGGTGGACGTCGGGCACCGTGAGCGGGAACCGGAGTACGTCGGCGCGGCCGGCGCCTTCGCCACCGGCACCCCGGACGGCCTGCGTTCCTGGCTGCGGCACTACATGGCCGCGGTGGAGGTCGGGGCGGAGCAGATCACGCTCATCGGCGACGAGATCCTCACCGCCTCCTGACGCGCGCTGCCTCCTGGGTGCTTCCGGCTCCTGGGTGCGGCCGCTTTCTGGGGGTGCTGTCTTCGGGTTGTGTTGTCTTCTCGTGGTGCCGCCTTCCCGGCGGTCGCGGCCGAGCCGGGTCAGGCGGTGGGCGCGACGGCCCGGGTGCGGCGGTGCCGGCCGTACCAGGCGATGCCGATGGCGACACCGACACCCACGCCCAGCGCCGCCGCCGCGACCGGCACCGCCGGCCGCTCCCGCAACCGGCGGCCCAGCGGGATCGGGTGCCGGAACTCCAGCACCGGCCAGGCGTTCTCCATCGCCAGCCTGCGCAGCGCCCGGTCCGGGTTGACCACGGACGGGTGGCCCACGCACTCCAGCAGCGGCCGGTCACTGTACGAGTCGGAGTACGCGTACGACTCGGCCAGGTCGTAGTCGCGCTCCTGGGCCAGCTCGCCCACGGCGTCGACCTTGCGCGGGCCGGCCGCGTAGAACTCGACCTCGCCGCTGTAGCGGCCCTCGACGACCGACATCCGAGTGGCGATCACGTCGGTCACCCCGAGCAGCTCGCCGATCGGCCGGACCATCTCCTCGCCGGAGGCGGAAACCAGCACGACGTCCCGGCCGGCAGCCTGGTGCTCCTCGATGAGGGCGGCTGCTTCGGCGTACACGTAGGGGTTGATCAGCTCGTGCAGCGTCTCCGCGACGATCTGGCGGACCTGTTCCACCGGCCAGCCCTTACAGAGCGTGGCCAGATAGTCCCGGGTGCGGGCCATGGTTTGCTCGTCGGTGCCGCCCAGCCGGAACATCAGCTGCGCGTACGCCGACTTGACCACGTCACGCCGAGTGATCAGCCCGTCCCGGTAGAACGGCCGACCGAACGCCAGAGCGCTCGACTTGGCGATGACGGTCTTGTCGAGATCGAAGAAAGCGGCACCACGGCCCACGGCGCGAAAGTCTAGCCGGACGGGACGCCCAGAGCCGCCCGCCCCGGACCCCTAACCTGAGGTGCACCCGGCTGAGTGACGCCGGTCACATGGACGCGCAAGAAATTAGCTTTGCGTGGAGTGAACACCACTCGACGTATAAGGGTCGGCTGCGGCATGCTTGTCCTCACGACGGGAGTTCACGTCCCGTCGCTGCTGGAGGCCCTCGGCGGTTGCACCCCCCGTGACCGCTGAGTCGGTTCGGCTCGACCCCCCCGGAGCCGAACCACCCCGACGACCCCCGTCTCCCCCCGACGGGGGTCGTCCCTTTCCGGGGAGCGCTCCCGCCCTGGTGGGAGCGCCTTTCCCGACTCGGCCGGGTCGGGCGCCGGGCGGAAAGTCAGCGAGCGGCAGCCGCGCCCGGCCTCTCGTCGGCACTCCGTCCTCACCAACCGGACCCTGAGGAGCGAACAGCCGAACGGGTACGAGGATCGGCGTGTGCTCGCCCCGCCTGTTTCAGGTGCCACCTTGATGCCCTCCACCCAGATTCACTGCTCGCGCTCCGGGCGGTTGAGCACCAGGCGGACGCCGGTCACCCGGAGCATCATCGGCCCGTCGGATGGGCGGTAGCGGTCGGCCGCCTCCACCCGGAGCACATGTCCAAGCCGTATCCGAAGGTCAAACACCACGACTCCTTGTCGTCCGCGCCAGCGGCGGCGTGCTCCTCTGAAGGCCGGTAATCCGCGCTAAGACCTCCCGCTTCGCCGACGCCTGCCCGTCGGTCGGGTTGATGACGTAGCCGATCAGCCACACCCAGCCGTCATACGCCGGCCAGTCACCGATCGCGGTCACCCGCAGCCACAGCGCCCGATCGCCGCCGAACTGCACCGATGCGCGATCGTCGAGGAAGACCAGTTCACCCGGCCTGGGCGCACCTACCGGAACCGGGTGCCTTCTGCGGGGCGCCGGGGTGGGCGGGCTCTCTCGGGACCGGCGCTCGGGTCGCGGTCCCGTGCCAGCACCCACCCCGGGCCAGCCTCAACAGGTCGCCGGGCGGCCGGAGCCCGGCAGTTGGTCGAATACGTTCAGCCCTGTCATGGAGACAGGTTGTGGCACGTACCGCCCAGTGACCCGGAAAATCCTTCCGGGGTCGCCGCCGGACGAGGGGAGAAGGTGAAACGGTGCACCGGACAACCAACACCCTGACCATCGGCGAGCGCATCGCCTGGTACCGCCGCCGGCGCGGCCTGTCGCAGGAAGTCCTTGCCGGGCTCATCGGCCGCACCGCTGATTGGCTCGGAAAGGTCGAGAACAACCGAATCGAGCTGGACCGGCTCTCTGTCATCAAGTCCCTTGCCGAGGTCCTGGACGTATCCCTCGGTGACCTCCTCGGCGAACCTGTGCTGCTTGACTGGACCGCCGACACCGGCACCGACACCGTCCCCGCTCTCCGGTCGGCGCTGATGAACTACCGCGCCATTGCCCCGTTCGGCGGCACCTTCCACGGCGAGCCACCGACCGTTGCCATGCTGCGGAAGGACGTCGGCGCACTCTGGGACGCCTACCAGGACTCCCGATTCGGGTACGTCACCGGCCGACTACCCGACCTGCTCCACCGCGCCCAGGCCGCTGCCGACCGCCACGAGGGCGACGACCAGGACCAGGCCCGCCGGCTCCTCGGCCTTGCCTATCAACTGACCGCCACCCAGCTCACCAAGCTCGGAGAGGTCGACCTCGCCTGGATCGCTGCCGACCGCGCCCTCGCCCGTCGCCGCGTCGACGTGCTGTGGGCGCTGCTGAGCGACAATCGCTGCTTCCAACTCCAACCACCGCCACCAGCGCCCGTCTAACTCACCGATGAAACGTCCGACCTGCCGGACCTGGCTGGCGGGGCGCTGCCCCGCACCCCGACCCTCCCTCGGAGACCACCAACCGGGCTCTCCTCGGCCGGGCACCCACAGGGCAGCCCGAGAACCCCGGTCGGGTCAAGGCTCGCCGGAGGCGACCGCGTAGCGGCTTGGCCTTGACCCGACCGGGAACCTCGGGCAGGGACGAGCCTGCCCGACCGAGGAGACCCCTACCGCAGGGGCGCGTCAGCCGCCGACAGCCCGGCACAATCCGACCGTGACGATCACAATCACCAACTACCGAGAGCTGTTCGCCAACATCCACGAACGCCCCCAGATGTGGCTCATCCGAGAAGACTTCGCCAGCGTCGTGGCCTTCATCGAAGGATGCGACCAGGCAAACGCCCGGACCTTGCTGACCGGCTTCCAACCATGGCTGGTCACTCAAGCCGGCTGCCTAAACAACCACGTCTGGTGGAGCATCGTCGCTCACCTGACCGAACCCATCGGTCCCAAAAACTTCCGCGACATGGACCCGGACCTAGACGCCCGCACCGTCGAGAGCCTGTTCGACCTCCTCGACGAGTTTCTCGAACTACGCGACGAGCACGACGGCACAAACCGCATCTTCGCTGCCCACGAGCAGTGGCGCCGCCTCCGCGAACTGAACGGATGCAGCGCCACCGACGCACCCAACTGCCCCACCGTCCCCTGGCCCCGAGCCGCCAGCCGAATCAAGCCCAACAGCCCCACCCCTTGACAACAACCATTGAGACTGGTCCGGTAGGGCGCTCCACCTTGTCGCCTTGGCCCTGGTCCGCTCCCATGGTGTGTGGGTCGGCGGCAGACGGGATGGCATCAACGAGCGACGGCAACCGGCTGGCTGCGGCTCCAGGAGGGCCGGAGGAGTTGAGAGCCTGCGCGAAGATGGGGTCATGCCCTTGGACTGGCTGCTCCCTTTAGTAACTACCCTCGCGGGAGGCGTAGTAGGCGTCTCCGGCACATTGGCCGCAACTAGGCTCCAACGAAATACTCAGTTAAAGATTTTCGAGAAGCAGCGCGCCGACGCGTTACGGGAACGCAACTGGGCCGAGCGTAGAGACGCCTACGTCCGATTCGTTGAAACATCTGTGCAAGCCTTGAACTCCTGCATGGCCATCCGAGTGTTGGGGCGTGAGTTTAAGGCGAACGAATTTCCCACCCTCAGAGCCCTTCTCGACAAGCTGCGTCACATTGAAGCCGAACTGACATTACTTGGCACTCACGCCGTTGCGGAATGCGCGCGGGATGTACTCGCGACTGCTCTACGCATGGCCGCAGTCGTCTTGCATGGCGATGAAGAATATGAGCTGGCGCGAGACTCTTTCAATCGTGCTCGCCACATTATGGTGGAGCTAATGCGCCTCGATCTCGACGGTGAGGAGATCAACGCGGGGACCTATCGCAAGATCGATCAGGCGATGGGTGTGTTCCCGAACCCGTTCGCGCCTGGCGGCAAGAGCACACCGTTCCCCGAGTAGTTGAGGGCCGTGACGTATCAGGTTAGGGCTGCTCAAAGGCAGTTGGCGGTACAGCTTCAGTAGCCTCTGCGGGCCGACGTCGGCGGCTCGGGTTCATGGTGGTCGGTAGCGTCAAGGCGATCCGACGGATGAGTGGCTGTACAGCCATTCGTGCAGCCAGGCCCACCGGCGGAACAGTCCGGCGCCGACGGCAGGCGCCAGGGCGGGCAGGTCAGCAGCAGTCACCGACGCTGGACGACAGAGGGCTTGATCTTTGCAAAGCAGGGCTATCACGACTGCCCGACGACGGGCATGATGTGCGAGTGATCAACCAGCACGAGGCCCGTGGAGTGGCGGAAGGGGCGCTTCGGACGATGTCCTCGGAGCCTGGTGTACCCCCGCTCGCGATCACGGAGGTGGAGGAACACCCTGGCTGTTGGGTCTTCTACTACCAGTCGGCCCGTTACCTCCAGACCGGGTCCTTCCTCGACTCGGTCGCGGGTAACGCGCCGATCGTCGTCGATCGGAACACGGGGCAGCCTCATGTGACCGGAACCGCCCGGTCGACGGCGTACTACCTCGCGGAGCTCGCGGACGGCCGGCACACGTGCGAACTCTGTCGCCCGCCGAGCTTCACGCCGCAGCTTTAGGTGCAGGGTTCAGTCCTTGCTGGTACAGCAACGGAGTACAGCAACCGCCCCACCCTGAGCGATCTCGTGCGGTGACTAGCAACCTCGCCAGCAGCATGGGCAGCCGAATGGAGCCGCATCGCCCGGAGCTACGGATTAGAAGTCGGCGGTTGTGGAGGCTTCCGAACCGAAACTTCTATCACAGGGATGGCCGGTTCATCGCCGATTAGAGCCTTGAACCCTCCCCCAAGATCTTCTCCTACACGCCATCCTGCGGGCCAAATGTCATTCCGACCGGATCGTGCCGTAACCCTCGCATTACTGAGCTGCGGCCTGAGATGGAAGGTTGCACTCTCAAAATCTGCGTCGCCAGTGAAGACTGCTCTGGCAAATTTTGGCCGACCGCTGAACTTCGATCCACTGAAGGAGACGTCGTGGGCAAAGGTTGCCGAAACGAAACCCACTTCGCCGGCAAAGGCGACGTCGCCGAAAACGGTGAGGCCCTTAAATCGGCTGCTGTGAAACCAAACGTCGGCCCTGAAGGAAGCTTCGTTGAACCACACAGGGTCGCCGAATGACGCTCTCTGGAAGGAGGCGTCCGCTCGGAACGTCGCCTCGACGAACCATGTTTGTCCGGCGAAGGTCGCGCCGCTGAAGCCGGCATACTTGCCGAACGTTGCCTCTACAAACAAGGCGTCGTCGTCGAACTTCGCTCTCGTAAATCCTGTTCTGCCGTTGAACGTTGCCTGGGTGAAGCCCGCGTTGTTATCGAATACCGCCTCGCTGAACCAGGCATCGCCGTCGAACGTCGTGCCGCTGAAGCTTGTGCTGCCTATGAAGTGTGAATGCGTGAAGTTCGCTTCATGCATGTAGCCCTTATCTAACTGCCATTCAATGAGCACAGCACCGGTAAGATCCACGCTTATGTTGGGCCAGAACGACTCGATGGGATTGGCTTCCAGTATTGCGACGTCCTCTGCTTTGGCACCCTCGGGTAGACGAAGGTGAGCCAACAGAATTCGTTGAGCCGTCAGCCTCACCTGGAGTTCTTGGTGAGGATCACGACTGCTTTCTGGGCGTTCATTGGACAGGAGTGGCAATTCCCCTACTGAGTTGGAGGAGCTTTCCGCGATAGGCAAAGCATCGCGCAGAACCGAGGTCGGCACCTCGTAGGGCATCCGAAGGTAGGCGCAGAGGACGTTGATTACCGTTTGTCGTTGACTGGGACTATTTTGGGCTACCCGTTCAAGGGCGTACAGGCCACCCAGTCGCACAGCCGCGTCAGCCGAACCTAGCTGCTCGACCGCCTTAGTATACAATTCCGTCACGCGCCGTTCTGCGGCGTCGGTTTCGGTATGCGCCTGCGTCTTAAGCGCCAGCTTGTGCGAGTCCTCCGAAAGCTGCTGCCGCCGGACAGCCAAAAGCAGTGCAGCGACTGCGCCACTTGCTGCCAAGAGTCCGATCCCGTACTTTATCGCCTCGATCTGCAGGTTGGCCCGATCAGCCGCCGTCGAAGTCTTCGCAACTTGTAACATTGCCACCAAGGCTGCAATTCCGACGACTGCTACTAGGCAGACCGCGGACGCGATGCCTCGTTCCGACAGCAGCCATGGCCACTTGCGCTGGTCCTCCAGTGCAACGTCGTTGCGAGTGCCCAGCACCCAACTCCCGCGAGGATCAACAAGACGCCAGGGATGCCGACCACGGCCAGGAAGAGATGATCGCCCAGAACTTCTGCGACGTCCGCCCACGGTACGAGCCTCCACGGCCTCAGGTCGATGAGTACTGCGATCGCGAGCAATCCAACGCCAACAGGCAGCAGCCATCGAGTGATCCGGGAGGTTGTCACATAGGTATGGTGGCTGAACTCCGGGCACCGGCGCCAGGCAGAAGCGGCCTTGCCACGGGCTATGCAGCGGTTAGAGGCAGCGGGGAGGCAGTGAACCCGCCGCGTCCCGCGAACAAGTGCTATTAACGGGCGAGCATGCAGCTGAGCTGACCAGCATCGGTCGATAAGGGATGACAGAAGACGACGCACCACGCCCAGGTTAGGGACGAAGAGGCCGCTGGCTGTGCAACTGCCGAAGCGGGCATGCCATCCAGGGCAGAGCCGCGCAGGATTTTCGGACGACACGGCTGTCCGGATCGACGGCGGTGTGAGCATCAGTCATGTTTCGGACAGCTAGATAGACCAGATGACCGGCCCTGCATGTCACCAGTGCTGGTTAAGGTGACCGTCCCGCTGCCAACAATTGAGGAACTTCAAGGAGCTTCTGCGTGGAGGCATCTGAGAACGAGCTAGCCATCCCGGTTGACTACGTGCCCGGCGCGCAAGGCCACGGTGTTCTCGCCGTCGGCCCAGACAGCGATGGTGGCGACGCGTTGGCCGTGTGGCGGCTCAGCCCGACCGGCCGCGCCGGTGGAGCGTGGGTTGTTCGCTTCGAAGAAATCGAGCGAGACTCCGAGCAACTCTGTCAGATCATGGGCATGTTGCAGGATCGCTGCTTGGTCGACGGGAACGAAGAGGCCCCCATCGCAGCTCTGGCCCGGGTCGCCGAGGTCTTGCCGGCCGAACTGGTCACCACCCTGCAGCGCAGTATCGTCACCATCCCCGAGCTACTGACAGAGATCAGCGAACACCGGTCCACCTATGCTGCCGCGGTCGAACAACACAAGGCAGGCACCAAATCGAAGATCGCTCCGTTGGCGTGGCCTACCGAGATGCCAGAGAAGGCGGACTTTGCCCAGTGGGCTGCTCGGGCCCACTCCACGGCAGCGTCACCGGTTGCGGCGACGGCTCTGGCGCTGACCGCCGCCGTCGCCAATACCGCGCAACTGTGGCAGGACACAGAACAGGCGCGGTACCGCCGGGTCTACCTTCGCTCGCTGGGCGAGCCGCAGCCCTTGCCGCCGCGGTGGTTGGCGCGACTACGCGAGGCAGTCGCCAGCACCTCCTTTGTCTCAAGGTAGGGAGCCACGTGTACGCAGTCATCGACCTCGAAACGACAGGTTTCCGCACCAGCTGGCACGACCGAATCGTCGAGGTGGCGGTTGTCCACGTCGACGAGAACGGCCACGTTACCGACGAGTGGTGCAGCCTGGTCAACCCAGATCGCGACCTCGGGCCGCAGGCCATCCACGGCATTTCGGCGGCCGAGGCTCGGCAGGCACCCCGCTTCGATCAGCTTGCTGGTCACCTCGCCGGCATGCTGCGCGGCAAGGTTTTAGTCGCCCACAACCTGACGTTCGACGGCCCGTTCCTGCACGCCGAGTACCAACGCGCCGGGATCCCTGCACCCATCGACCAGGTCGCGGGCCTCTGCACGATGCGTCTGGCCTCACACTTCCTGCCCTCGGCTGGTCGCAGCCTCCACGACTGCTGCCGAGCCGCTGGACTCCCGCCACACCAGGCCCACTCGGCCCTGCATGACGCAAGAGCCGCCGCCCAGCTCCTCAGCTACTACCTCACAGCAGCCGGCAGCCCACCACCATGGGAGAATGCAGCAACGGTCGCAGCAATGCTCTCGTGGCCACCGATTGCCACGCAGCCAGTGGTGGCGATTCAACGGCGTACCGCTGGCCACCGGGAACAGCACTTCCTCGCACGAATGGTCGATAGGCTGCCCCGACTGCACGAACCACGGGGCGACGCCTACCTGGACCTGCTCGACCAAGTGCTCCTTGACCGGCACATCTCTGCCACGGAAGCCGACGCGCTTGTCGCCACAGCGGAGGAGTTCGGGCTACACCGCGTTGACGTTGAGCACCTGCACCGAACCTACCTGGCAAGCCTCGCTGGGATCGCGCTCGAAGACGACATCTTGACCCCAGACGAGCGTAGCGACCTGGACCAGGTTGCTCGGTTGCTAGGCCTCCAGCAATCCGACGTCGACCACGCCCTGGCTACCGCTGCCACAGTCATCCCACAGCAGCGTCGCCCCGGCACATGGCAACTCCAACCGGGTGACGTAGTCGTCTTCACCGGCGCCATGGAGCCGCCTCGGTGCGAGTGGGAGGAAGAGGCAAGAGCTGCAGGCCTAGACGTGGGCAACAACATCACCAAGAAGACGCGCCTGCTAGTTGCCGCGGACCCCGACACGATGTCGGGTAAGGCGAAGAAAGCTCGTCAGTACGGCATCCCGATCGTTCATCCGACCGCTTACCAGAACATGTTGACCGGACTTGCCGCCCTGTCTTCTAGCTAGGCTGGCTCGCCTCAAGCTGTTGTGATGCGCGCTCCTCAGCGCGCTACACGTTGAAGGGACCGGGCAAGCAGGCCGTTATCCCGCTCGTCATTCCAGGTGATCACCTCTATTGGCACCATCCCCGGGTGGTCCTGAGCGTTGAACTCCTGAACCTCCCCGGCCAGCGGAGCATTGGTCACGATCAAGAGTCCGGCGTCGCCCGGCTCGGCGACTGAACTCACTTGAAGCATGGCCTCGTGGACGTCGAGCATCGTGAAGGGGCCGTATCTGCGCGCCTTCGCCTCGACGAGCGCCTTGCGGCCGTCTTCGAACTCAACGACGAAGTCCAAGGGGCGGCCAGGCCGGTGCGTTGCCACCTCTCGGGAAACCTGCCGAGCAGTGCCTCGAAGAGCTCGGTGAAGTTCATCTGTGTAGGTACGTCGGTCCGGGCCGGCTGATGCGACAGTCCTTGGACTGATGATGGCCGCAGCTTCGATCATGCCCTCTGCCCGGTCGGCGTCAGGCTCACGCTTTGCGACTTCGACCAGTTGCTCAGCTGCGTCAGCCATCTCGATGCTGTTACCAGCCCCCTCAAGCCGTACCAGACGTGTCCCTTGGACTGCGACGAGAAGGAAGGCGGCCCCAGTAAGGATCAACGCGGCGGACCCGACTTGGTTGGAGCTCTCAAAGACGGCGTAACCGCCGGCGCCGCCGGAGCTGAGGCCGACTGCGAGCGCAAGGCCGCGCTCAAGCTTGTTGAGAGGTCTGACCGGGCGGGTGCGAGGGACCGCCGGAGATGTCTCCTCTGCGGGCTGCTCGGGATTGGGCATGCTTTCTCCGCTTCCGCTCGTTCCAATGGAGATGTTGACAGCTCCATGCAAAGCGACAGTGACGGGCGTTCTGGTACAGCCAAGCCGACCGACGGCCATAGTCCCAGGCCGACGGGAGGCGATGCGACGAGCGGGTCGGCGGGCAGTCTTCAACGCGGGCCGGCAGAAGACATGATCTTGAAGGCGGAGGCGAGCGCCGCGCTGCGGCTTGCCCCTGCGGGCGGCCTCCGGCGTCCTCGGGCACCCGCAGCGCCTCCTGCAGAGTGCTGGCAATGATCTCGGCTGTCGTCGGCTATGGGGGTCCCGGATGGGCAGAGGCGGGCCACTATGGTCTGAATACCTGAGCCGCCCTCCTAAGCCGTGCGGCCTCCCCCGGGGCCAGCGCAAGGCGCGGGTGGCCGAGCTGCTGCGCACGGTCCGTGCCGCAACGTCCAAGCGTCTGACTCACTAGCAGCCTAAGCGAGGCGCCGCCAGCACCCGTAGACCGACAGCCTGAAACCGCATCGCCTTGACGGCTCCCAATACGTTGAGCCCAGAGTGGGCGGAGGGTGGCTCAGGTGGATCTTCTGGCGAATGGCCTGACAGCTCTTGTGGCGTTTCTATCCGTAGCTCTGGGTGGCTACCTATCCATCCGAGCCCAGTCCTGGCACTGGGACCGAGATCATCTTCGTCAGTGGTGTGATATCCGGCTCTCCGCCTTCGAGGACTTCCTATCGGCCTTTCGGGCTTACGTTGCATTCGCGTTGAAGCCGGCCGCCAAGCTGGATGCGGTGCCCGACCCGTATTGGCCGGGGCAGCTAATGCCGATCTTCGATGACGAGGGTACGGGTTACAAGGAACGGGTCGACGCTGCCAAGACCAAGGTCCGCCTAGTTGCGCAGTCTCAGGAAACTTTGGACGCCCTGGTTGAAGCAGTCCACCAGGCGTGCCAGCTAGCCGTTGATCGCGCGAGGAGCGTCGTAGGTGACCTCCCTCAGGACCGTCTCAGAAAAGTATGGGCTGCTGAACATGCCTTCTTGGCCGCCGCCCGGATAGAGCTTTCACTGCAACCCGTCAGCTTTCCGCGCTACGTGAGTCCGGAACCTCTCGGCCCAGCCGGCCCGCAGTCCGGTCGGTAGCGAGTCAGCGGATCGTCAGCGAACGCCGTACCACGTGGCAACTCGCGATTATGCTCGACGGCACGACCGGTGCCTCTGACCACGCGCACCGCAACCTTCCTTTCCTCCTAATCCCTGCGCACCCGAATCCCCCTCGATGTGCGCACCCGGACGGAGTGCCGACGAGAGGGCGGACGCGGCTGACGATCACTGATTTTCCGCCCGGCGCTCGACCCGGCCGAGCCGGGAAAGGCGCTCCCACCAGGGCGGGAGCGCTCCCCGGAAAGGGACGACCCCCGTCGGGGGAGGGGGGGAAGTGAGCTGACGTAGCAGCGAGAGTGATCGAGTGCCGTACGCATCGTTCAGCGCGAGCGAGTTCAACCGCCGACTGCGTCAGGCGCAGCAGGATCTCAACCGGCAGCTCCGCGCCGCGCAGCAGCAGGCGGAGCGCGAGTCGAAGCGGCAGATCGCCGCCGCCAACCGGGAGATCGAGGCCGAGAACCGCAGGATCGAGGCGCACAACCTTAAGGTCATCAATGACTGCAACCGGTCGGCCGACCAGCACAACCGCCGCGCCGACGCGCACAACAAGAAGGGTGTTCGACGAGATCAATTAGCGGCTCGCCGTGGCCTCCCGACCCCAGATGCAGGTTCGCTACACGCCCGCGGAACAGGAACTGGTCGACCGGGTCCAGGCCGCCCTGCCCGTCGACGACCGCGAGCACGGCCTGTTCTGCAGCTACGCCCGGATCGACGGCGAGGTGGTCACCGACGAACTGTACGCCGCACTGACGGTGCTGGGCTTGGAAGTCTGGCGCGACAAGGCTGAGATGAAGCCGGGCAGGAGCATGGCGCGGCAGCTGGACAATGGGCTGCGCTTAGCCCGCGCCGGGGTCCTCGTGCTGACCCCGGCCTACCTCGCCGGCCGCTTCTGGACCGAGCGGGAGCTGGGTGCACTACTGCATAAGGACAGCGTGATTCCGGTGCTGCACAACGTCACGTTCACCGACGTGAGGGAGTACAGCTCGTTCCTCGGCGACATGATGGGTTTCGACACCGCGGAGGACAGCGTCGAGGAGATTGCCGCCAAGATTGCCTCGGCTCTGATCGACCCGACGGTGATTGACCCGCCGCCTGAGCGTCTCCGCACCCGTCGGCGCGCTCGGCCGCGTCGGCGGGTGCGATCGTATCTGTGCCATCAGAGCCCGGCTCGCCAACAATTCATGGCCAAGGCCGGGCACAGACCCGGCACACCGAGCGCGAGTAACGGCGGAAGACGCCGGAAACCGATGGAAGCCCTTTCAGCAGGCCAGAAGGCGTGCCGGGGGCGCGTGGCAGGCCGGGAGGTTGGCGCTCTTACCTCCAGCATCTGTGACGACCTTCTCTTGGGGCACATGCGAGTCCGATGCAGCCAGCAGGATGTCAAATGAAAATTTCTTTTGCCGAGATAGCATCCGGCACCTACGACATTTCAGGCCCTATCCACTTCGGCGCGATACTCCTGCAGGGCCGCAGCGTTGACTATCTGCCGCGCAACATCATCCATTATGTACAAAATATCTCGGCGTAGGTCAACCCAATCAATCAAGGCAATGTAGTCGTCCTCACCATGGACGATGCGATTTCTAGATGCCAATAGCTGTTCATCAATCAAGTCGCGATAGTTGGCGTAGCGGTCGCAGTCACACCCGATTGAAATAAGTATGTCTTCCAGTCTGCTGAAGTTGAGGTTTGCCATGGTGCGAACTGCGTCTCGGCTATCTGGAATTCGGGCGAGCTCTGCTGACTTTTCACGGAGCTGTCTAACAATCCGCGCATGGATGTTTGATCGGTTTGTTTCTCCTAACTGCACTAGCTCTCGACGCAACGCTAGACCTACGATCTCGGGCCGCAGCTGTTCCCAAGTTAAGTTAAGCCGAGACAGATAGCACAGGTACGCATGCGCTGCGTTCTTTATAAATCCTTCCCAGTGGGCGTAGAGTAGCGATATTGCCCCCCGTAAAAGAGCGCGCTGAATGATGCGGTCAGCTTTTTGGACTTGGTTTCGAAATACCGATAGCTCTTTTTTTCGCCAAGCAAGGTCGGTGGTTATGACCTCATCCAATGCGTCGAGGGTGCGGACTTTCACGGCTTAAAGTGCGCCTTCGCTGCTGGAACGATGGCTGGAATCCGCGTTGTGCCTCGCACGCCACCTCGGGCCCTCGTCCGGAAGGCTGGCAAATCCCAAAGGCTGATGACTCTCTTCCGCAACTTGTCGTTACGATCTTCGATAGTAGTCCATGCGGCCAGGTTATGCTGCAGGCCGGTGGTCACCGCTTCGAAGGCAGACACGGATAGGCCTCCGGTGAAACGGCCTTTCGTCGTGTCGTACCGCCGGAAAGCTTCAGATCCCAATGCCTCGCTAAGCATCGAGAACGTTTTGCGGAATTGAGCGGCAGTCGCATCCCTGTCGAAACTTATGTCGGTCGCGGCCTTCAGCATCTTTTCTGTAAGGTAGGTGTCAACTTCTGGCATGCTCTTGAGCTCGGCAGCAGAGCTCTGAGATAAAGCAATGAATCGGCAGACTAGCTCCAGGTCATACTGCTCGTCGCCTTGACGGCTGGAAACGAGGGCGCAGTCACGGAACCCTTCGTCGTCCTTAAGTTCGGAAAGCCATTGAAAGAACGTGCGGTCCGCCATGATTAGCTGAACATTTCGAACTTCTTGGGGGGAAGCGCTTTCGCCGCCCGAGTTCAGGCGATCGAACAGCTCGTACTTGGCTTTGTCGTCACTCTCGGGCAACAAGATCTTGACGTCGATCTTGCTCCGCTTGATTGCGAGGCGCTGTCCTGGGGTCAGTGTCGGCTCTCTGTCAGACTCAAATGCCATTCCTTGCAAAGAGCGAAGATACTTCGTAGCTGTCAGGGTGCTCGCCGGAAAATGCTCCCCGGTGGCCTCGTTGATCAACTCACCCATAAATTCCAGGATCGTTGATATACGCTGGAGGCCGTCGATTACCTCCCATATTCCATCATGGCGCTGCATGACGAATATCGAAGGGAGGGGGATGCCGAGGAGGATGCTCTCAATGAGGCGAGACTTCTTTTCCTGTGACCAGCGGAAAAGCCTTTGGTATTCTGGTCGGATGACCAGCTCTCGGTTCTTGTAAAGATTTACGAGCTCGCCAATGGACATCGAGAACGCGTCGGCCTTGACGGTGGACCTTCCTGTGTCGATCTCATCCTGCAGCACTACCATTGGCCTGCCTTTGCGCTATCCGCTTCATTGACTGTCTAAGGATAGTAGTTTCTCCGAGACCGACATGGTGAGCTCCTCCCTCAAAATTCCTAACAGCGGCTATCATGCTGATTTGGGAGGTTTGAGGTACTAGCTGTGTCCGCGCAACGCCCTAAGCGGCTTCGAAACGGCCCCAGATGTCACCGGCGGCTCCCTCTCCGAGGCCTTCGCATGCATGGCGGTGCCCGCCCGTACGGACTGTCTTCGGGTGGCCCAGCCCTCATGAGGGCACCCGCAGGGTGCCACCCGAAAGTCAGCGGGTCGTCAGCGAGCGCTGTACCGCCTGGTTCGACTCGATCATGATCGACGGCGCGACCGATGCGTCTGACCACGCGTTACGGCACTTGATCACACTCGCTGCTACGTCAGGTCACTTCCCCCCGACGGGGGTCGTTCCTTTCCGGCTGCCGTGTCGGAGCGGCCGGCCCGGCGACGGGCCGACCGCTCCGATCGGCGGATCAGCCCTTGATCAGCTTGACGACCGCGCTGTCGTTGACCTCGACGTACCGGTTGTACTCGCTGTCGTAGCCCTGGGCCCTGGTGCTGACCTCCACGTAACCCTTGACGAACGGCACGGTGCCGGTCGGCGTGGCGGTGGCGGTCCAGGCCGCCGGGCTGCCCGGGACGCAGTCCACGCGGGTGGTGAAGTCACCCCGGACGATGGTCTTCTTGACGATCTCGGTGACCGTGCCGTACAGCGCCACGGAGGTCGGCTGGTTGCAGGTGACCGTGCCGTGCACGACCGCCTTGCCGCTCACCGTGCTGGCCGTGCCCTGCGTGGCCACGGCGAGCGCGAGGTCCAGCGGCGCCGGGGCCGGCGGGTTGGCGATGTGCACCTCGCCGCGGGCCGCCGCGGTGCCGCCCTCGCAGTGCTGCTCGAAGGTGGCGTCGAACGTCTGGACGTAGCCGTTCGGTCCGAAGACGGCGTTGAGCACGGTGAACGTGCCGGTCAGCTCGTTGCAGCCGCGGCCGTTCCCGTCCAGGCTCAGGCCGGGGCCCGCGCCGTTGAACGGGTAGCGGGTCGCGTTCTCGTAGGTGCCCGGGGTCAGCGGCTGGCTGCCCGGGGCGTCGAAGTCCAGGTACCACCAGTCGCCGCCGTAGCCGTTGACGTTGACCGACACGTGGCTGGCATCGGTCGACGCGGAGGTGGTGAGCTGGTCGCCGTCGGCGACCGAATAGGCGTACGACCCGCCGCCGGTGATGTAGTCGCCCTGGTCACCGCTGAAGGTGACCGAACCGGACGCCACCGGCTGCGCCTGTGCCGGCGCGGCAGCGACCAGCCCACCCAGCGCCCCCGTGATCGACAGGCTGGCCGCCAGGGCCGCCCTCCGCCAGGTCTTGTGCATCCCCGCTCCTCTCGGTGAGACAGCTGGGCGGTCGTACCGCCCGAAAGTTGCTGTCGATCAATTACCGCACGGAGTGGTGATGTCGTTACACCGCGAAGACAAAGCGTCCGAAAGGGACGGTCAGCGGATCACGGCGCGCAGGGTCTGCCGGGCCGGCTCGAAGCAGGCGAGCCCTCGGCCCTGCTCGTCGGTCACCACCCACGGATGGCCCACGTACGTCTGCTGCCGGTAGGACTGCCCCGCCTGGAGCACCGCGTACCGCTGGCGCCGGCCGTCGTAGTCCAGCCAGTTGACGACCACGGGCGCGGTCCGGGCGTTGACGAATTCGACGAAGGTCTCCGGCCCGCCCCCGCTGGAGCGCAGCGTCGACTCCCGGGACGCCGGCAGCGGAGTGAGTTCGCCGGGCCGGGACACCGGCGGCGTCGTCCGGCTGGCCGACGGCTTCGACGCCGGTGGTCGGGCGGTCGGAGTGGTGCGGCGGGGCGAGCTCGGCGAGCGGGTCGGCAGCGCCGCACGGGTGGAGAGCGACACGGGCGCCGGGGAGTACGACTCGGTCGGCAGGTCCGCGGCCGGCGTGCCGGGCGAGGCCAGGATCGCCTCGGCGCCGCCGGGCGGCGGCAGGTCGGGGCGGCGCGGCATGGCGAAGAAGCTGAGCGTGCCGACCAGCACCACCACCATGACCCCGATCGCCACCGAGGCGAGCGTGGCCGGGGACGGGTCGCGGAGCCAGCCCTCACCGCCGCTCGGCGGGGCCGGCCGGGCGTGGCGTCGGCCGGAGGGGGTTCCGGTGCCGTGCGGTGAATCGGTCATGGCCTCGATCCCGCGAGCGGTGCCGTCCGTGCCACGGCAGGGGGCTCCGATTATGCGGGACGGGCGGCGTTCCCCGTCAATGGCTGGCGGGGCCACCGGTTCCGGCTGGTGAGCTGGGCCGGACCAGTCGTCCGGGCAACGGTCCCCGCCGATCCGGCCGCGCCGACGCATAGCAGATCGACTCGTTCGGCGAGGTCTGTCCACAAGCCCCTTCGTTGTCCACAGGCGAGCGGTTGCGGCACCCGCGCGGCCGGCCCGATGGGCAGGCTCCACCACGGCACGTCCGAGCCCGACCGTTGGAGGCCGCCATGGCGCCCCGCACCCCGCTTCCGCCGTACCGTCGACTGCCGTTGCTCGTCACGGCCGACGGTGACCTGCTCGACGAGCTGCTGCGCCTGGCCGCGGCCGGCGGCACCGAGGTCGAGCTGGCGGCCGACCCGGCGGCCGCCCGCGCCCGATGGACGCCCGCGCCGCTGGTGCTGGTCGGCGCCGACCAGGCCGCGGCCTGCCTGCGGGCCCGTCTGCCGCGGCGTCCGCGCACGGTGCTGGTGGGACGCTCCGGCCAGCTCGATCCGGGTACGGAGTTGGCCGAGCTGATCGGCGCCGAGCATGTCGCGGCGCTGCCCGCGGCGGAGCCCTGGCTGGTCGACCGGTTCGCCGAGTGCATGACGGGGCCGGTTGGCGCGGGCCCGGGCCGCGTCGTGGCGGTGCTCGGCGGACGCGGCGGCGCGGGAGCCAGCGTGCTCGCCGGAGGGCTCGCCGTCAGTGCGGCCCGGGCCCGGCTCCGCACGCTTCTGGTCGACGCCGACCCGTTGGGCGGCGGGCTCGACCTGGTGCTCGGGTGGGAGCAGCTCGACGGGTTGCGCTGGCCCGAGCTGGCCGGCGCGGACGGCCGGGTGGATCCACCGTCGCTGGTCCGCGCGCTGCCCAGCCGTGGCGACCTGGTGGTGCTCTCGTGGGACCGGGGGGACCTGCGGCACCTGCCGGCCGAGGCGATGGCCGCCACTGTCGACGCCGGCCGCCGCGGGCGGGACATGGTCGTGCTCGACCTGCCCCGGCATCTCGACGACGCGGCGGTGATCGCGCTCCAGGCCGCCGACCGCGCGTTCCTCGTGGTGCCCGCGGAACTACGTGCCACCGCCGCCGCGGCCCGGGTGGCCGCCGTGGTGGCACCCCAGTGCGCCGACCTCTCGGTGATCGTGCGCGGCCCGGCTCCGGGCCGGCTCCGGGCGGCCGAGGTGGCCCGCGCCCTCGGCCTGCCGCTCGCCGGGACGCTCCGGCCGGAGCCCGGCCTGTGCCGAGGGCTGGAGCGTGGCGAGGCCCCGGGCGCCACCGGCAAGGGCCCGCTCGCCGTGCTGTGCCAGCGGCTCGTCGACGAGCTGACCGGTCGGTCCGCGGCGGGCGCGGCGTGACCGGCCCGGCCGATCCGGGAGAGCTGGCCGCCCGGGTCCGGCACCGCTTCGCCGCCGACGCCACCCCGGTCACCTCCGCCGCGGTGGTCTCCGCGGTACGCGCCGAGCCGGGCGCCGGCGTGCTCGGCGACACCACTCTGCTGCGGATCGCCGACCGGGTGCACGACGACCTCGTCGGCGCCGGCCCGCTCGCGCCGCTCCTCGCCGACCCACAGGTCACCGACGTGCTGGTGAACGGCGTCCGGGTCTGGGTCGACCGGGGACGGGGCCTGCACCAGGTGGCCGTGCCGCTCGGCACGGTCGACGACGTACGCCGGTTGGCGCAGCGGTTGACCGCGGCGGCCGGTCGCCGGCTGGACGACGCGTCCCCCTACGCCGACGCCCGGTTGCCGGACGGCACCCGGCTGCACGCCGTGCTGCCACCGGTGGCGACCGACGGCCCCTACCTGTCGCTGCGCACCTTCCGGCAACGGCCGTTCACGCTGGCGGAACTGGTCGACCACGGCACCGTGCCCCGGCCGGTCGCCCCGCTGCTCGACGCGGTGGTGGCCGCCCGGCTCGCGTACCTGGTCACCGGCGGCACCGGCTCCGGCAAGACCACGCTGCTCAACACGTTGCTCGGGCTGGTGCCCGGCACCGAGCGGATCGTGCTGGTGGAGGACGCCGCCGAGCTGCGCCCGGTGCACCCGCACGTGATCGGGTTGCAGGCGCGCACCGCGAACGTCGAGGGCGTCGGCGCGGTCGGCCTCAGCGACCTGGTCCGGCAGGCGCTCCGGATGCGACCGGACCGTCTGGTGGTGGGCGAGTGCCGGGGCGCCGAGGTGGTCGACCTGCTGGCCGCGTTGAACACCGGCCACGAGGGCGGGGCGGGGACGCTGCACGCCAACGCCCCGACGGATGTGCCCGCCCGACTGGAGGCGCTCGGGATGCTCGGCGGGCTGCCGCGGATCGCGTTGCACGCCCAGGTCGCCGCCGCCCTGCAGGTCGTCCTTCAGGTACGCCGGACCGGCGAGGGGCGGGTGCTCGACTCGATCGGCCTGCTCCTCCCGGGTGGCCCCGAACGGGTGGTGACGGTGGTTCCGGCCTGGATGCGGGGCCGTGGTCTCGGCCTGGCCGCCCGGCCGCTCGGCAACCTGCTGCGTGAGCGGGGCGTGCCCGTGCCGCCGATCCTCTGCGCGGTCTGGCCCGACGCGGCAGGCCCCTCGTGACCGGCCAGCTCGTGACCGGCCAGCTCGGGCTGGTGGTCGTGCTGCTGGTCGGTGCCGCGGTGACGGTCGGCTGGCCGGTACGCGCCGGCCGGACCCGACAGCGGGCGGTCCTCGACCCGCGACCCGGTCCCGGCCACCGGCCCACCCCTGACCGGCGGCCCGCCTCGACGTCGGGCGGTCGGACTGCGTTCCCGACGCGGCCGGCCCCTGACCGGTGGCCCGCCTCGACGTCGACTGGTCTGGCCGCGTTCCGGACCGTCTCCGTCCGGCGGGTCCTGCCGGCGGCGGCGCTGCTCGGTGGCGGGGTGGGGGCGCTCCTCGGCGGTCCGGTGGCCGCGCTGGCACTTGCCGTCTACGGCACGCTCGCGGCCCGGGCGGCGGTACGCAGGCGCACCCGTCAGGCCGCGCGGGCGGAGCACCGTCGTGATCTCGACCGGCTCGGTGCCGTCGCCGCCGATCTGCGGGCCGGTCTGCCCACCGACCACCTGCTCGACCACGGTGCGGGGCGGATCGCGCGGCTGACCCGGGCCGCGGTGCGACTTGCCGACCGGACCGGAGCGCCGCTGGCCGACCTGCTCGAACGGATCGAAGCCGACGCCCGCGCGGCCGATCGAGGGCTCGCCGCTGCCGCCGCCCAGGCCGCCGGCGCGCGGGCGACGGCGTGGCTGCTCGCCGCACTGCCGCTCGGCGGGATCGGTCTCGGTTACGCCATCGGCGTCGACCCGGTGGCCGTGCTCCTGCACACGCCGGTCGGCGGTGGCAGCGCCGTGGCGGCCGTGGCCCTCCAGGTAAGCGGGCTGCTCTGGGCGGAACGGCTCGGCGCCGGGCCAGGACGGGCGGGCTGATGTCCCGCCAGGTGGTTGCCGCCGTCTGCCTCGGCGGCGCCGCTTCCCTCCTGCTCGTCACCGGGGCCGCCGCCCGGCCGGTCCGGCGGCTGCGCCGGCTCGCGCCCACCCCTCGGCAAGGCCGCCCGAGCTGGTGGCCGGACCGGATCCGGCTGGGCGCCGGCCTGACCGCCGTGGCCGTGGCGGTGGTCGCCGGTGGCTGGGCCGGCCTGTTCACCGGTCTGCTGGCCGGTGTGGCCGCCGACCGTCTGCTGCGCCGGATCGAGCCCCGCGCCGTACGGGAGCGTCGCCTGCGCGAAACCGCGGACCTGCCGCTCGCCGCCGATCTGCTGGCCGCGGCGCTCCGGGCCGGCGCACCTGTCGACCGCTCGGCGCTCGCCGTCGCCGAGGCGCTCGGCGGGCCACTCGCGGACCGGCTCGGCCGGGTGGGCCGCACGCTGGGCCTGGGCGGTACGGCGACCGAGGCGTGGGCGCACCTGCGCCCGGTCAACGGGGCGGAGAGCCTGGTGACCGCCGCGGTCCGCTCGTCGAACAGCGGCGCCGCGCTGGCCGGCGCGC
Source organism: Micromonospora sp. NPDC051141 (assembly GCF_044455765.1). Lineage (NCBI taxonomy): Bacteria > Bacillati > Actinomycetota > Actinomycetes > Micromonosporales > Micromonosporaceae > Micromonospora > Micromonospora sp. NPDC051141. Next base: position 2,946 of record NZ_JBITFD010000029.1, on the reverse strand, counting down.
TCACCCGACTCGCGGACGACCTGCGGGCGGAGCGCTCGACTGCGGCCGAGGCGGCGGCCCGACGCGCGGGCGTGCTCATCGTGTTACCGCTCGGGTTGTGCTTCCTGCCCGCCTTCATTCTCGCCGGTCTGGTGCCGGTGATCGTCGCCGTCCTCGGCGACGTGCTGTGAACCATCGAGAAGGGACGTACGACATGCGCAAGCTCCTCACCCGACTGCGGGGTGACGCCGGCATGAACACCGCGGAGTACGCCGTGGGCACCCTCGCCGCGGTCGCCTTCGCCGGCATCCTGCTGAAGGTGCTCACCTCCGGGAACGTGCAGTCCGCGCTGACCGCTGTCATCGACCGGGCCTTGAAGTGACCGGACGCCGGTGGGTCGGCCGACACCGTGGCCGGTACGCCCGCGTTCCGGCCGCCCCGGTGGCGAGTGGCGGGGCGCCGTACGGCGTTCGGTGCGGCGTCGCCCGCCGTCGCCCCTGGGAAGCCCGCGAACGGGGGTCGTTCACCGCCGAGCTGGCGGTCGGCCTGCCGGCGTTGATGTTCCTGCTCGTCGCCGGCCTCACCGCGGTCGACGCGGTGACCACGCGTGCCGGCTGCGTCGACGCGGCCCGGGAAGCGGCACTCGCCGCCGCGCGGGGCGAACCGGGCCCACCCGCCGCCACCCGGTACGCCCCTGCGGGCGCGGAGGTGACGTTGACCGTGACCGGTGACCTGGTGACCGCGACCGTCCGGGCGCCCGTCCGGACGTTCGGCACGAGGCTGCCCCGGTCGACCGTCTCCGGCGTCGCGGTGGCCGCCGTGGAACCCGGCGCTCCCGGGCCGACGCCTTGACGCCGCAAACGCCGCAAACAGCGGAGAAGCCGGGAACGCCGGCGAGGCAGGGAACGCCGGGGCGGCTGGGGACGCTGGAGACCTTGTCACCGACCGCCCGTTCGGCCGACCGGGAGCCGCACCCGGATGAGCTGTCGGACCCGGCCGGGCCGAACCTTGCCGGATCGGGCTCTGCCGGGCTGCGCCTCGCCGGGCCGGACCTCGCCGGCCCGGGCCCTGACCGGCCGAACCTTGCCGGGCCGGGCCCTGACCGGCCGAACCTTACCGGGCCGAACCTTGCCGGGCCGAGCCCTGACGGGCCGAGACCTGGTGGGCCGTACGCACGCGGGCAACCCACCGGCCGGGCGGCGTCCGAGCGGGGTGGGGCGAGCGTGTGCCTCCTCGCCATCGGCCTGGTGTTCGTGCTCGCCGGGTTGTTCGGTGCCGGGCTCGGGGCCGCGCGTTGCGCGCGCCATCAGGCCCGGATGGCAGCCGACTTCGGCGCGCTCGCGGGCGCCAGCCGGGTGCTCGACGGGGCGGACGCCGCCTGCGGGGCGGCCGGCGCGCTGGTGTCCGCCAACGCCGGCCGGATGACCGGGTGTCGCGTCGACGGCCTCGACCTGATCGTCACGGCGCAGGTACGGGTCGCGCCGCTACCCGGGTTGATCCGCGTCGCCACTGCCACGTCCCGGGCCGGCCCGGCGCGCGAACTCGTCGGCACGCCATGACCATCGCCTGCCGGGCGACACTGGGTTCGCTACCGGCCGTCGGGCGGTGGAACCGCTCGGCGGTCGACCGGTGGAGCCCGCCGCGACGGGCCGCACCGGTCGACGCCGGCGTCAGCGGGACTGGAGCGCGTCCAGGCCCACCGCCATGGCGATGACCAGGCGGCGGTCGATGTGCGGGTGCTGGATGTCGACGACGTACCGGTCGCGCAGGCCCCACTTCTTGTCGACCGAGAACACCGACTGGCCGCCGGCCAGGAAGTCGAAGTGATAGGGCAGCCAGGAGAGCGAGTCGACGAAGCGGCGCAGCAGCGCCACCGGCAAGCTGCGCTCCTGTCCCGTCGCGGGCGGCAGCCCGGGCTGCTCGACGTGCCAGGTCGAACGCAGCAGCGACTGGGCGAAGTCCTTGCGGAACAGGCCGATCGGGTTGCCGGCGTGGTCGGTCACGTCGTAGGTGGCGCCGAGGTCGAGCCGCTGGCGGGCCTTGAACCCGAGCAGGGGGTACTGCTTGGTGTCGTCGGTGTAGATGGTGACCTGCTCCTTGAAGGCGAGCCGCTTCTGCTGCGCGAACGCGAGCAGCCCGCCCTCGGAGCCGTCCGGTGCCACGGCGTGCACCTCGTACTGGTTGACCATCATCCGGATCCGCTGGCGGACGATGAACCGGTGTTGGGCCTGCAGGCTGTCGAGCGACATCTGATCTCCTTCGAGGGGTCGCCGGAGTCTCGCACAGCGCCGCCACCAGCGCGCACCGCTGGTCAGCCCTGCCGGTGACCTTGGTCGGCCCCGGGCACCGAAGTGACGGTGCCGGTCATCGTCCGGCACCGTCCTCCCGGTGAGCTGGCGAGACGCCCCCCAACCCGACCGCGCTCGTCGCACAGCGGTTCGTGCCACGACGGGCGGTCAGCGTCCGCCGTCGACCGTGGCCTTCATCGCCCACGTGTTGAGCACCTGGTGGATACCGCGCAGGCGTTCGTTGATCTGGTCCAGCCGCTCCGCCTGGGCCAGGTTCGCCAGCGCGGTACCCAGCGCTATCTGCTGGTCCGGGGTAAGGCTTTCCTGGTCGATGGTGTAGAGCAGCTCGACGGTCTCGGCGATCGTGTCGGCCACGGCGGCACCTCCGGCGGGACGGGTCTCGGGTCGCGTCTGCGCTACCGGAATGATGCATGGAAGCGCTCCCATACATCAATGCCCCGCAACGCCGGTCCTCATGCCCCCGTCCCACCCACCAGACTCACCCCTCCCGCCAACCCACCCCGTCGATCTTGCGCTTTACGCCCAGGCGCATCGGGCAAACAGGGCGAGGTGTGGGCCGAAACTGCAAGATCTGTGAAGGTGTTTGTCAAGCGGTGGCTTCGAGGGTGCGCCAGATTTGGCGGGCTATGTAGCGTTTGAGGCTGCGGGTGATCTCGGC
>NZ_JBITFD010000028.1:4983-46730 GCF_044455765.1 Micromonospora sp. NPDC051141 | reverse complement strand
AACCACACACCACCCCCCCCCCCCCCGCCCCGCGGGGGGGGGGGGGGGGGGGGGGGGGGGGGGGGGGGGGGGGCGCCCGGGCCCCGCCCCCCCCCCCCCCACTGGCGGTACGGGGTCAGGCGGCGGGGATCTCCACGGTGGTCTGGATCCGGTCCAGCGCCGGTGCGGACACCGGCGACTTCTCGGTCAGGTACGCGGTGAAGGCGTCCAGGTCGATCTGGCCGGTCACCGCGTTGGTGCCGCCGGTCAGGACGCTGAAGCCGTCGCCGCCACCGGCGAGGAAGTTGTTCACCGTGACCCGGTAGGTCGCGGTGTCGGTCACCGGGGTGCCGTTGATGGTGAGGCTGCCCCGGACCACCCGGCTGCCGGCACACGGCGTGCCGGCCGGCGCGGTGGTGCCGTTGACGTCCACCACGTAGTGCACGGACGAGGACGCGTAGAGCACCCGCGCCACGGTGAACTGCTGCTCCAGCATGCAGTAGAGCTGCGCACCGGTCAGGTCCAGCGTCACCAGGTTGTTGGCGAACGGCTGGACGGTGAACGCCTCGGCGTAGGTGACCGGGCCGGCGTCGAGGTCGGCGCGGACACCACCGGGGTTCATGAACGCGGCGACCGCGTTCTGCTCGGTGTCGGTGGCGGCGAGCTGGGCGTCGGCGATCACGTTGCCCAGCGGCGACTCACCGGTCTGGTACGTCGGCTTGCCGTTGGCGTCGACCCCGGTCTGGTACAGGTTCTCCTGGGTCTTGGTGATCGCGGTGGCGGTCTCGCCGACCACCCGATCGGCCACCGGGCCGAGCGCGGTCTTGTACCGGCTGATCAGCTCGGTCGAGGCCGGGTCCTTGGCGACGTCCCGGGTGACCACGACGTTGTTCGCCGATGCGCTGACCACGTCCCGGGTACGCGGGTCGATCTTCAGGTTGATGTCGGTGACCAGGCGGCCGAACGAGCTGGCGCTGGTGACCAGCTTGCCGTTGATGTTGCAGTTGTACGCGGCGTGGGTGTGGCCGCTGACGATCACGTCGATCGCCGGGTCCATCCGGTTGGCGATGTCGACGATCGGGCCACTGAACCCGGTGCAGTCGTTGATGCCGCCGCCGTTCTGCACGCCACCCTCGTGCAGCAGCACGACGATGCTCTTGACGCCGAGCAGGCGCAGGATCTTGGCGTACTTGTTGGCGGTGTCGGCCTCGTCGGTGAAGCGCAGCCCGGCCACGCCCTGCTGGCTGACGATGTTCGGGGTGCCCTCCAGGGTCATGCCGATGAAGCCGATCGGCACGCCCTTGACGATCTTGATGCCGAACGGCTGCATCAGCGGCAGGCCGGTGGAGGTCTTGAACGCGTTCGCGGAGAGGTACTTGAACGTGGCGCCCTCGAACGGCGTGCCGTCGGCGCAGCCGTCCACCGGGTGGCAGCCGCCGCGCTGCATCCGCAGCAGTTCCTTGGCGCCCTCGTCGAACTCGTGGTTGCCGACACTGGCGAACTCGAGCCCGGCGAGGTTCATCTCCTCGATGGTGGGCTCGTCGTGGAACGCGGCGGAGAGCAGCGGCGAGGCGCCGATCAGGTCGCCCGCGGCGACCGTGACGGTGCCCTTGCCCTGCGCCTGCGCCGCGGCGCGCATGGCCTTCAGATGGCTGGCCAGGTATTCGGCGCCACCGGCGGGCTGCCCGTCGATGGTGCCGCTGGAGCCGGTCGGCGGCTCCAGGTTGCCGTGGAAGTCGTTGATCGCGAGCAGTTGGACGTCGACCGGCTTCGAGTGGGCCTCAGCCTGGTCGGGGGTGACGGCGACGGCGGTGAACGCGGTCGCGGCGAGTGCGGCCAGGCCGACGGCGGCCCGGCGGCGCATCCCGGGGACGGACATGGAACTCCTCGTGAGATACCGGCGCGTGGTTGCCCGGACGATGGTTCGCCCGGCGACCCTGATCCGTGCCGTGACAGGGGTCGATCGCGGAAGGCGGCACTCGGGGGAACGCCGCCCCGCCCGGGGTAGCTTCTCATCCACCGGGCCGCAGGTCGACCGGGGTGGCAATCGGAATGTTCACCGCGCCAGGCGACCCGTGCCGGTCTGCCCGACGAGTCCGACATGACCGTCGGGTGAATTCCCGCACGGCGCGCGTCGGTCACGAAAGGGCGCCGGCCCCCAGGGACCAGGGAGCCGGCGCCGTCGCTCATGTCACGCCGAAAACGTTGCTCTGGCAACCTTCCTGACCGGAAAAACCCCCGGCGGGCCATCCGGCGCCGACCGAACGGCCGTTCATGTCCACCGGTCCGGCGGCCGGAGCGGACTGTCCGAACTCGACCTGGACACCGGAGGGCGGTTCGGCGACCGCGACGTGGGCGGCGCCGACAAGCGTCCGGAGCGCCGCCCGGCTCCACCGCCCGGCGACACCCGGCCGGCCGGACAGATAGTCGACGGTGCGCGCCACACCCCAACCGTGCGCCTCCCGCAGCCCCCGGGCCAGCATGCCGAGATAGACCGGGGCGGGACGGGTCCAGGGCACCGCCACCGCCCGGTGCGGGGCGGTGAACGTGAGCATCGGCCGGCCGTCGCGCTCCCCGACCCGCAGCAGCGTCTCGTACCGGCCCGGACCGAGCGTGGCCCGGCCGTTCGCGACCGCCGCGCCGATCCCGGCCAGATCCGCGCCGGGCGGCCGGTACATCTCCTGGGCGGCGATGTCGGCGAACTGCTCGACCGTGACCAGGTAGCCCCGGACCGCCGCCCGGCCCGGCAGCTCCGGGTCGTAGAACGCCATGCCGCCGGTCCAGGCGCGGGACTCGCCGGCGAAGTAGACGCCGCCGGGGATCAGCGCCGGGACCGTCCGGCGCGGCGGTCGGCAGTCCCGGCAGCCCGGGTACGTGCGCAGCCCGCCCGCCGGGCGCCCGCCGCGCAGGTACCGGTCGAGGCGCGCGGCGTGCAGGTTCGACCCGTACGCGACATACCAGAGCAGGGACACCGGAACGGTCAGAACCCGCACGTCCGGCCGGCGGCGTGACTGACCTGGACGGTGTGTGTGACGCAGCCACCGTCGGCGACCCGGTGCAGCAGGAAGCCGGTCGGCTCGGCGACCCAGCCGATCTCGTCCCCGTCGCTCATGGTCAGGCTGGCCTGGATCCAGGTGCTCGGCGCGCAGGTCAGCACCGTACCGGCGAACGCGCTGGTCACCTGGCGGTGCAGGTGGCCCGCGGCGACGCGTACGACATGGGGGTGTCGGGCGATCACGGCGGCGAGCGCGTCGGCGTCGGCGAGCCGGATGGCGTCGGCGGCCGGGAGGCCCACCGCGACCGGCGGATGGTGCAGGCACACGACGGCGGGCGCTTCCGGCCGGCCGGCGAGCACCCCGTCGAGCCAGTCGAGCTGCTCGTCGCCGAGGCGACCGCCGGAGCCGCCCGGGGTGAGCGAGTCGAGCACCACGAGCGTCGCGTCCGGGTGGTCGACGTGGTAGTGCGCGGAGAACCCACCGGCCAGGTGGGGGGTGCCGCCGAACGTGTCGAGCATCGACTCGCGGTCGTCGTGGTTGCCGGCGGCCAGGTGGACCGGCAGCGGGAACCGCCCGACGATCTCGCGGAGGGCGAGGTATTCGTCCGGCCGCCCATGACCGGTGAGATCGCCGGTGATCACCACGCAGTCGGGCCGGGGGCGCAGGGCGAGCGCCGTGCCGAGCGCCCGGTGCAGGCCGGCCGCCGGCTCGGCGGCGAGCGGACCGGTGGTCACGTGCGGATCGCTGAGCTGGGCGATGAGCATCGGCGCCTCCTCGGGCCGGGACCCCTCACGCTACCGCCGCCCCGGCCCGCGCGTTGCCCACAGGCCGCGTCCACAGCCTGTGGATAGCACATGTGTACGAAGGTCGACGGCGGTCCCGCTGAGTACGCTTGATCGCGAACCCACCCCCTCCGAGCAGGAACGACGTGGATCACGAGCGAGTCCTCCGCGACGTCACGGTGCGCCTTCCCACGGCGTCGACCGTGCCGGAGGCGTGCCAGTGGACCGTCGCCGCGCTCGCCCGGCACACCCCGGCGACCGCCTCCGTCCTGCTCCGCGTCCACGACCGCCTCCGGTGCGTCGCGGCCACCGGCGCCTGGCAGGTCTTCTCCCACGTCCCGGCGACGGCCGACGACGCCGGGCCGGCCCGGCACCGGCCCGAACCGTCGGTGGTGCGGCGGGTCTACGCCTCCGGCGAGACCGCCGCCGTGCCCGACGTGGCCGCCGACCCCGACTACCTCCCGATCCGCCCGGACGTCACCACGGAACTCTGCGTGCCGGTACGCGACCCGGCCGGCCGCCCGATCGGCGTGCTCGATCTCCAGTGGAGCGAGCCGGTCCCGCTGGCGCCCTGGCAGGAGACCGCCGAGCGGCTGGCCGACCGGCTCGGCGCCCGGATCGCGGCGCTCGGCGGCCCACCCGCCGAGAGCCGCAGCGAGAAGCTGCTCCGGCACGCCGCCGCGTTCACCGCTGCCGGAACCGACTGGGACCTGATGACCGCCGCCATCGCCGCGGCCCGGGACGTGTCCGCGCTCTCCGCCGCCGTGCTGGTGCTCACCGGTCGCGGTGGCCCCCGGCTGGGCGCGCCCACCGACATCCCGGGGGCGCTGGAGGCACGGATCCGGGCCGAACTGGCCGGGGCCGGCCCCGCCACGCTGGACCGGATCATCGACCGCGCCCACCGCTACGGGTCGGCGTACACGCTGGGCGAGGCGGGGCACCCGCCGACCGAGGAGTACCTGCCGCTGACCCGGGCCGGCGCGCGCACGCTGGTGGCGGTGCCGGTCGGCACGCCGTCGAGCGGCGGCGTGCTGCTGGTCGCCGACGGACGGCCACTGCGACCCGACCCGACCACGGTCAACCTGATCGAGCTGCTGGCCGGGCAGGCGTGGACCTGTCTGGACCGGCTCCGGACGCTGGCGCGGCTGCGTGAGCAGGCCAGTTCGGACCCGCTCACCGGGCTGCGGCACACCGGCCCGTTCGGGCAGCGGATCGCCACCGCCACGCCGGGGCGTACCGCGCTGCTGGCCATCGACGTGGACGGGTTCAAGCACGTCAACGACACGTACGGCCACCAGGCCGGCGACCGGCTGCTGGTGGGGCTGGCCCGGGCGCTTGAGGGCGCGCTGCGGCAGGGCGACGAGCTGTACCGGACCGGCGGCGACGAGTTCTTCGCGGTGATCGAGGTGAGTCACCCGCAGGAGGCGGTCCGGATCGCCGAGCGGCTCACCGAGGCGGCCCGTCGCACCGGCCGGACGATCAGCGTCGGCATCGCGCTGCCCCGCCCCGACGAGCCCCCGGAGCGCACCCTGCACCGCGCCGACCAGGCCCTCTACGCGGTGAAGCGGCACGGCCGAGACGGCGTCCACCTATCCGCGGCCTGACCCATCCGGCCCGCCCACCCCACGCCCGCCCCACCTCCACGCCCGCCCGACCTCCGCGCCCGCCCGACCTCCGCGCCCGCCCACCTCCGCGCCCGCCCACCCCGCGCCCGCCCGACCTCCGCGCCCGCCCACCTCCGCGCCCGCCCACTCCGTGCCCGCCCACCTCCGCGCCCGCCCACCTCCGCGCCCGCCCACCCCGCGCCCGCCCGACCTCCGTGCCCGCCCACCCCGCGCCCTCTTTCACGGAAATAGTGGCTATGCGGACCCGAATAGCCACTCTTTCCGTGAATGTGGGCGCGCGAGGCGCGCGAGGCGCGAGGCACGGGGCGCGAGGCGCGAGGCACGGGGCGCGCGGGGTGGGGTTAGGGGGTTAGTTCCTTGGCCAGGAGTTCGGCGATCTGGGCGGTGTTGAGGGCGGCGCCCTTACGGAGGTTGTCGCCGGTGACGAAGAGGTCCAGCGCGCGGGGGTCGTCCACCGCCCGGCGGATGCGGCCGACCCAGGACGGGTCGGTGCCGACCGCGTCGATCGGCATCGGGAACTCCCCGGCGGCCGGGTCGTCGACCAGGATCACGCCCGGCGCGTTGCGCAACGCCTCGCGGGCCCCCTCGGCGGCCACCTCGGTGGCGAAGACCGCGTGCACGGCGACCGAGTGACCGGTCACCACCGGTACCCGTACGCAGGTCGCGGAGACCTTCAGGTCGGGCAGGCCGAGGATCTTGCGGGACTCGTTGCGGAGCTTCAGCTCCTCGGAGGACCAGCCGCCGTCTCCGAGCGAGCCGGCCCAGGGCACCACGTTGAGCGCCAACGGGGCCGGGAACGGGCCCAGTTCCTCGCCGACCGCCTGGCGTACGTCGCCGGCCCGGGAGCCGAGCGCCCGGTCGCCGGCGATCTTGCCGAGCTGGAGGTGCAGCGCGTCCACCCCGGTCCGCCCCGCCCCGGAGGCCGACTGGTAGGAGGCGAGGACCAGTTCGCGCAGGCCGTACTCGCGGTGCAGCGGGGCGATCGCCACGATCATCGCCAGCGTGGTGCAGTTGGCGTTGGCGATGATCCCCTTGGGTCGGTTGCGGACCTGATCGGGGTTGATCTCGGGGACCACCAGCGGCACGTCGCGGTCCATCCGGAACGCGCCGGAGTTGTCCACCACCACCACGCCCCGGGACACCGCGATCGGCGCCCACTCGGCCGAGACGTCGTCGGGCAGGTCGAACATCGCCACGTCGACGCCGTCGAACGCGTCGGCGGTGAGCGCCCGGACGGTCAGCTCCTCGCCCCGGCACAGCACCCGGCGGCCGACCGAGCGCTCGGAGGCGACCAGTCGGATCTCGCCCCACACGTTGCGGCGGGAGGAGAGGATCTGGCACATCACCGTGCCGACGGCACCTGTCGCCCCGACCACGGCGAGGGTGGGCAGCGACGGCATCCGCGCTACCGCCCGGTGCCGGCGTAGACGACGGCTTCGGTGTCACCACCCAGCTCGAAGGCGTCGTGGATCGACTTGACCGCCTTGTCGAGGTCGGTGTCCCGGCAGACCACGGAGACCCGGATCTCGGAGGTGGAGATCATTTCGATGTTCACGCCGGCGGTGGCGAGCGCGGCGAAGAAGCCGGCGGCGACGCCCGGGTGCGAACGCATGCCGGCCCCGATCAGGGAGACCTTGCCGACGTGGTCGTCGTAGAGCAGGCCCTTGAACTTGACCGGCTCCTGGATCTTGCTGAGCGCGGCCATCGCGGTGGGCCCGTCCGCCTTGGGCAGCGTGAACGAGATATCGGTGCGGCCGGTGCCCTCGGTGGAGACGTTCTGCACGATCATGTCGATGTTGATCTCGGCACCGGCCACGGTGTCGAAGATCCGCGCGGCGGCGCCCGGCTCGTCGGGCACCCCGACGATGGTGATCTTCGCCTCGCTGCGGTCGTGGGCGACCCCGGTGATCAGTGCCTGTTCCACGGGAAGGTCCTCCATCGATCCGGTGACCATGGTGCCGGTGTTGGTCGAGTATGACGAACGGACGTGGATCGGCAACCCCGCGCGCCGGGCGTACTCGACGCTGCGCAGGTGCAGCACCTTCGCGCCGCAGGCGGCCAGCTCCAACATCTCCTCGTAGGTGATGTGCTTGATGTGCCGGGCGTTCGGCACGATCCGCGGGTCGGCGGAGAAGATGCCGTCCACGTCGGTGTAGATCTCGCAGACGTCCGCGTGCAGCGCGGCGGCGAGCGCCACCGCCGTGGTGTCCGAGCCGCCCCGGCCGAGCGTGGTGACGTCCTTGGTGTCCTGCGAGACACCCTGGAAGCCGGCGACGATCACCACCGCGCCCTCGTCGAGCGCGCCCTTGAGCCGCCCCGGGGTCACGTCGATGATCCGGGCGCGGCCGTGCACCGAGGTGGTGATCACGCCGGCCTGGGAACCGGTGAACGAGCGGGCTTCGTACCCCAGGTTGTGGATGGCCATGGCGAGCAGCGCCATGGAGATCCGTTCCCCGGCGGTGAGCAGCATGTCCAGCTCGCGGCCGGGCGGCAGCGGGCTGACCTGGTTGGCCAGGTCGAGCAGCTCGTCGGTGGTGTCGCCCATGGCGGAGACCACCACGACCACGTCGTCGCCCGCCTTGCGGGCCGCCACGATGCGCTCGGCCACCCGCTTGATCCGCTCGGCGTTGGCGACGGAGGACCCGCCGTACTTCTGCACCACGAGTGCCACGACTGTGCACTCCCTCCCGGTGACGACCCTGAGCGTGCCGACGCCGCCGGGTCTGAAGGTCCGGCGGCGCGTGTCAGACGCCCTCAGGGTATCGGGCGGGCCGCGCGGCCGGGTCGGGTGATCCCACCATCCGGCCCGGCGTGGGGCGGCTCACCAGCCCCGGGCGTCACCCGGCACGGCGGGCGGCACCGGCCCGGACGTCGTGCGACACGCCGAGCGGTACAGCCGTACGGTGGGCTGACCGGAGCCACCGTCGCACCGCAGAATGACCCGGTGCACGCTCATCGACGCGCGGCCCGCCGACTGTCCGGCACCCTCGCGCTCACCCTGCCGACGCTGCTGGCCGCCTGCGTCGCCGACCCGCCGGGTTCGGCGCCGGCCGGCACCGTCGATCCCGTGCCGGTGCAGGTCGACGCCGCCCGCGACGAGCTGGCCGGGTTGGCCGCCGCCGCGCAGGACCGGCACCTCACCGCCACGTACGCGTTCGCGCCGCCCGACGGCCCCGCCCGCACCGTGGCGGTGACCAGCGGGAACGACGGAAGCTGGCGGGTCGACGTGCCCGGCTGGGGGCGGGACGGCACGGTGGACGTCTCGCTCGCCGCCACCTCGGACGGGCTCTTCCAGTGCGCCCTGCCCTCGGCCGGTTGGGCGGGGCCCGCCGGCTGCGTACGCCTCGGCGACGCCGACGACGCGGTGCCCCGCCGGCTGGACCCGCGTGTGCAGCACCCGTTCACCGACTGGCTGGAGGTGCTCACCGACCGCCGGGCCCCGCTGGCGGTCTCCCCCGCCCCGCCGCCGGCGGGCGTCACCGGCCGGTGCTACGCGGTCGACTCCACCTCGGCCTCGCTGAACGCACCGCTGGACGTGGGCGTCTACTGCTTCGGTGAGGACGGCACTCCGGTGGCGGTCCGCGCCACGCTCGGCAGCCTCACGCTGACCGGCTCGCCCGGTCCGGCGCCGGCGACCGTCGAGCTGGCCGGGGCGGTGAGCGAGGGGGAGCCGGTGGGCCGGGACGCGCCGACGCCCGGAACGTCGTAACGCTTTGTCCGTTACGGGTGGCCTTGCCCACATCATTCCACCCCAACCTCGATGACAAACCGGGCATCAGGGACGCTCTGCCCATGACCGACCTGACCCGCTGCTCGCCTTCCGCTGGAGCCCTCGTGCGTTCGACCCCGACGCCGAGTTGACCGCCGACGAGGTGGGCGCGCTGCTGGAGGCGGCCCGCTGGGCGCCGTCGGCCGGTAACGCGCAGCCGTGGCGGTTCGCGCTCGGTCGCCGGCAGGACGAGACGTGGAAACGGATCCTGGTCGGCCTGCCCGACACCGACCAGGGCTGGGCCCGGCACGCCGCCGCCCTGCTGCTCGCCGCGCACGCCGGCGGCGACCCGGAGCGGAGCGCGTACGACCTGGGCCAGGCCGTCGCCCACCTCACCGTGCAGGCCACCGCGCTCGGCCTGCACGTCCGCCAGCTCACCCGCCTGGACCGTCGCCGTCTCGCCGCCGAGTTGGACCTGCCCGACGACGTCCGGCCGCTGGTGGTGGCCGCGGTCGGCCGCCTCGGCGACCCGGCCACGCTCCCACCCGACCTGTACGCCCGGGAGACCGCGCTCCGCCGCCGCCGACCCCTCCCCGCCCTGCTGCTGCGCTGACGGCGACCGCTCGCACCCGACCCGGCGGGCTCGGGTGCGGTGACTCTGGTCCCATAGTCCGGACCGGCCTTCCCACCGTCCGTCCCACCACGTAGGGTGACCCTGTCATGTGGCAGGCGTACCTTCTCCTTGGCTGCCGCGACGAGGCCTGACCGGCCGGCACCTCGTCGCGGAGTTGAACCGCGCCGTCCAGCACATCCGAACTTCCTCTCGGCACCGCCGCGCACCGTCGCCCGGCACCTCGCCGACACCTTCCGATCTGCTGACGCCACATGTTCCAGGGAGCACTCCGAGATGGCTCAACCTGTCACCGATCCGTTCGCCCAGCAGCGTCCCAGCCGCATGCCGGTGCACCGTTACCTCCCGTACGACAGGCAGTTCCGGGTCGAACTGCCGGACCGCACCTGGCCGACCCACCGCATCGAGGCCGCGCCCCGCTGGTGCGCCGTCGACCTCCGCGACGGCAACCAGGCGCTGATCGACCCGATGTCGCCCGAGCGCAAGCGCCGGATGTTCCAGCTCCTGGTCCAGATGGGCTACAAGGAGATCGAGGTCGGCTTCCCGTCGGCCAGCCAGACCGACTACGACTTCGTCCGGCAGCTCATCGAGCAGGACCTGATCCCGGAGGACGTCACCATCCAGGTGCTCACCCAGTGCCGGGAGCACCTGATCGAGCGCACGTTCGAGTCGCTGCGCGGCGCCCGCCGGGCCATCGTGCACTTCTACAACTCCACCTCGACGCTCCAGCGCCGGGTGGTCTTCGGCCTGGACCGCGACGGCATCACCGACATCGCCACCCAGGGCGCGCGGCTCTGCCAGAAGTACGCGGAGATCCACACCCCGGACACCGACATCCACTACGAGTACTCGCCGGAGTCCTACACGGGCACCGAGCTGGAGTACGCGCTGGAGGTCTGCGCGGCGGTGATCGAGGTGGTCGACCCGACCCCGGACCGGAAGCTGATCGTCAACCTGCCGGCCACGGTCGAGATGGCGATGCCGAACGTCTACGCCGACTCGATCGAGTGGATGCACCGGCACCTGCCCCGACGGGACAGCCTGTCGCTGAGCCTGCACCCGCACAACGACCGGGGCACCGGCGTGGCCGCCGCCGAGCTGGGCCTGCTGGCCGGCGCCGACCGGATCGAGGGCTGCCTGTTCGGCAACGGCGAGCGCACCGGCAACGTGGACCTGGTGACGCTGGGCCTGAACCTGTTCTCCCAGGGCATCGACCCGATGATCGACTTCTCGAACATCGACGAGATCCGGCGCGCGGTCGAATACTGCAACCAGCTCCCGGTGCACGAGCGCCACCCGTACGCGGGCGACCTGGTCTACACCGCGTTCTCCGGTTCCCACCAGGACGCGATCAACAAGGGCTTCGCCGCGCTGCACGCCGACGCCGCCGCGGCCGGGGTGCCGGTCGACGAGTTCACCTGGGCGGTGCCGTACCTGCCGATCGACCCGAAGGACCTGGGCCGCACCTACGAGGCGGTCATCCGGGTCAACTCGCAGTCCGGCAAGGGCGGCGTCGCGTACATCATGAAGTCCGAGCACCAGCTCGACCTGCCGCGCCGTCTCCAGATCGAGTTCTCCGGAGTGGTGCAGACGGTCACCGACCACGACGGCGGCGAGGTCGAGCCGGGCACCATGTGGGAGATCTTCGCCCGCAACTACCTGGTCGACCACCAGGTCGACCCGGCGGTCACGCTGGCCGGCTACACCATCGGCACCGTCGACGGCAAGGTCGAGATCGACGCCCGGGTCGGCTTCGGCGGCGAGACCCGCGCGCTCACCGCGGTCGGCAACGGCCCGATCGACGCGTACGTCAACGCGTTGCAGTCGCTGGGCGTCGCGGTACGCGTGCTCGACTACCACGAGCACGCGCTCGCCTCCGGCGGTGACGCGCAGGCCGCCGCGTACGTGGAGTGCGAGGTGGACGGCCGGACGGTGTGGGGCGTCGGGGTGGACGCCAACATCGTCACCGCCTCCGTCAAGGCGGTCACCAGCGCCGTGAACCGCACCCGCGCCTGACGTGCAAGGAGGGGCCCCTCTCACGAAGGGGCCCCTCCTTTCCCCCGGGGGCGGTGGATGAGCAGCGCGGCGAGCAGGGCGCCGGCCAGCAGCAGGCACGCACACCACAGCAGCGCGCCCCGGTACGCGTCGGCCAACGCGCTCTTCTGCTCGTACCCGGTGCCGGAGAGCCCGACCAGCAACGGCAGCGCGGCCACCGCGAGCAGGCCGCCGGCCCGGGAGGCGGCGTTGTTGAAGCCGCTCGCCACCCCGGCGAACCGGTCCGCCACGGCACCGAGCACGCTCGTGGTCAACGGCGCGACCACCAACGTGAGCCCGGCGCCGAACAGCGCCACGCCGGGCAGCACGTCCACCCAGTACGACGCGCCCGGCCCGACGCGGCGCAGCAGCAACAGGCCGGCGGCGGCGACCACCGGGCCGACGGTGAGCGGCAGCCGGGGGCCGATCCGGGCGGAGAGCGCGCCGGCCCGGGGCGAGCCGACCAGCAGCAGCAGCGTCATCGGCACCGTGGCCAGGCCGGTGAGCAGCGCCGACCAGCCGACCACGTTCTGGAGGTAGACGGCGAGGAAGAAGGTGAACCCGCCGAGCGCCGCGTACACCACCACGGTGAAGATGTTGAGCACCGAGAAGAGTCGGCTGGAGAACAGCCCGGTGGGCAGCATCGCGCGGTCCCCGCGCCGCCGTTCGACAAGCACGAAGGCCGCCACGGCGGCCAGTCCGACCACGGCGGCGACCAGCACCGCCGGGGCGGCGCCGCGCGCCGGCGCGTCGATCAGCGCGTACGTGATCCCGCCGAGCGCCAGCGCGCCGAGCAACGCGCCGGCCACGTCGAATCCACCGTGTCCACCGGTACGCGAGACCGCCTCGTCCCGGCTCTCCGGCACCCAGCGCATCGCGGCGAGCACCACGCCCACGGCCAGCGGCAGGTTCACGAAGAAGATCCACCGCCAGGAGAGCGCGTCGATCAGCCAGCCACCGACCAGCGGGCCGAGCGCGGTGGACACGCCGGAGAGCCCGGACCAGGTGCCGATGGCCCGACCCCGGTCGTCGGGGTGGAAACTGGCCTGGAGCACGGAGAGCGAGCCGGGGGTGAGCAGCGCCCCGCCGGCGCCCTGGAGGAACCGGGCGGCGATGAGCCAGCCGGTGCCCTGGGCCAGCCCGCAGAGCACCGAGGCGACCGCGAACCAGACCACCCCGAGCAGGAAGATCCGCCGTCGGCCGAACCGGTCGCCGAGCGCGCCGCCGAGCAGCACGAACGCGGCGAGCATGAGCAGGTAGCCGTTCACGGTCCATTGCAGACCCGCCACGGTGGCGTCCAGTTCGGCGCCGAGGCGCGGCAGCGCCACGTTGACCACGGTGCTGTCCAGGAACACCATGCCGGAGGCGAGGATCGCGGCGAGCAGCGTGCCCCGTCCGGCGGCGGAGCGGGTACGCAGTGCGGGAGCGGCAGAGGTCACGTCCATCCACTCTGCCCGTGATCCCCCCACCTACGCCACGAATCACGGAAACCGCCGCCGGGTACTGTGCGGACTCGCCCGGAGCCCGCAAGCTGGAGAGGTGTCGTCTGTGCGTACGAGATCAGGAGTCCGAGCCGGGCTGACCGCCGCGCTCACCGCGGTGCTCGCCCTCGGCGCGGCCGGCTGCGACGGCTCGGTCACCGAGCCGGACGCGCCGCCGAGCGCCTCCGGCAACGTGAACCAGCAGCTCGGTGAGCTGACCGTGGCCTCGGCCGGGTCGATGAAGGGCTACAGCCGTTCCCGGTTCCCGCACTGGCGGGACACCGGCAAGAACTGCGACGTCCGGGACACCGTGCTGCAACGCGACGGGGAGAACATCAAGCTTTCCGGTTGCAACGTGGTGGGCGGGCGGTGGGAGAGCGCCTACGACGGGGTGGTGCTGACCGACCCGTCGGACGTGGACATCGACCACATCGTGCCGCTGGCCAACGCGTGGCGGTCCGGCGCGGACGAGTGGGACGACTCGAAGCGCGGCGACTTCGCCAACGACCAGACCCGGCCGCAGCTCATCGCGGTTTCCCTCCGCTCCAACCGGGCAAAGGGTGACCAGGACCCGTCCCAGTGGAAGCCGGCGAACCGGTCGTACTGGTGCCAGTACGCGGCGGACTGGGTGACGGTCAAGCACTACTGGCGGCTGACGGTGACAAGTGCCGAGAAGGCCGCCCTCACCGACATGCTGGAGGGCTGCACATGGGCGAGCAAGCCGTGACCGGGGCGGGTGGCACACCGGCGCCGGAGAAGACGCCGGACGCCACCGGCGACGACGCCGCGGCGGCCGGCACCGACCCGACCCCGCCCGGTCCGGCCCCGAGCGGTCCGGCCCCGAGCGGTCCGGCCTCGGCCGGGATGACCGCAGACGGCCAGCAGGCCGCGCCCGCCGACGTCTCCGGGGCGGGCATGTCCGCCGACGCCGCGCCGGGCGCTCCGGCCGGCCCGGCGAACCGCACCGCCGACATCACCGCCGGCCCGGGCGGGGTGATGACCGACGAGGTGGGCGTGGTGACCGGGGAGCTGACGTTGCGCACCGAGCACGCCGACGGCCGGGTGACGCTGCGGGTGCAGTACAAGGACGCCGACGAGTGGTACGCGGTCACCGGCGGCTCGGCGCCGCTGGCCGACCCGGCCGCGCTGGACGCGGTGCACACGGTCGCGGTGGGCCTGCTGAACCGCCCCGAGGGCTGAGCCGGACGGACGCGTCGGCCCGCCCGACGGGACGGGCCGACGCGTCCGGTGGGTCACGGGGTGGGGATGAGTTCGCCGGTGTCGCCCGGCGCCGCACCGTCGTCCGGCCGGACCAGTTCCGGCTCCACCTCGTGCGGCCGGATCCGCCCGGCCGCGATGTCCTCGGCGTAGTGGCAGGCCACCCGGTGCCCGTCGAGCACCTCGCGCAGCGCGGGCCGCTCGTCGGCACAGCGGGTGGGCTGGGCCCACGGGCAGCGGGTGTGGAACCGGCAGCCCGCCGGTGGGTTCGCCGGTGACGGCAGGTCGCCGGCGAGCAGGATCCGCTCCCGGCGGTCCTCCACCTGCGGGTCGGGCACCGGCACCGCCGACATGAGCGCCCGGGTGTACGGGTGCATCGGCTCCCGGTAGAGGTCGTCGCTGGACGCCTCCTCCACCAGTCCGCCGAGGTACATCACCCCGACCGTGTCGGCGATGTGCCGGACCACCGCCAGGTCGTGCGCGATGATCAGGTACGTGAGCCCGCGCTCCTCCTGCAACTCGTCGAGCAGGTTGAGCACCTGGGCCTGGATCGACACGTCCAGCGCGGACACCGGCTCGTCGGCGACGATCAGGTCCGGTTCGAGCACCAGCGCGCGGGCGATGCCGATGCGCTGGCGCTGGCCGCCGGAGAACTCGTGCGGATACTTGCTCAGCGCGGACGCGGGCAGGCCGACCGCGGCGAGCGCGTCCCGGAGCCGCTTGTCGACGGCCGCCTTGTCCTTCGCCAGGCCGTGCGCCCTGAGGCCCTCGACCAGCAGCGACTCCACCGACTGCCGGGGGTCGAGGCTGGACAGCGGGTCCTGGAAGATCATCTGGATGCGGCGGCGGATCCGGCGCATCGGCTCGGCCTTGAGCGAGCGCAGGTCGGTGCCGTCGAAGACGATCTCCCCGTCGGTCGGTTCGACCAGCCGCAGCAGGCCCCGGCCGAGCGTGGACTTGCCGCAGCCCGACTCGCCCACCAGCCCGTACGTCTCGCCCTTGTTGATGGTGAGCGAGACGCCGTCGACGGCGTAGACGTGCCCGATGGTCCGGTCGACGAGCACGCCGCTCTTGATCGGGAAGTGGACCTTGACGTCACGCAGTTCGATCAGGGGTTCGGTCGTCCGCTCGGTCGACTCGGTCACGGGACCGCCACCTCCTCGGAAACGGGGTTGTTGCAGCGCAGGTCGCCGCCGTTCGCGGTGGGCTCCAGCGGGGGCGGCCCGTCGAGGCAGGCGTCCACCACGTTGTCGCACCGGGGGGCGAACGCGCAGCCCTCCGCCCACGGGATGTTGTCGGCCACCGAGCCGCGGATGGCGTGCAGCCGCTCACCGCGCGGCGAGTCGAGCCTCGGCACGGAGTTGAGCAGCCCGTGCGTGTACGGGTGCCGGGGCCGGGCGAACAGTTCGTGCCGGGCCGCCCGCTCCACGATCTTGCCGCCGTAGAGCACGTTGACCGTGTCGCAGAGCCCGGCCACCACGCCCAGGTCGTGAGTGATCATGATCAGTGCGGTGCCGGTCTCGTCGACGAGCTGCTTGAGCAGCGTGAGGATCTGCGCCTGGATCGTCACGTCCAGCGCGGTGGTCGGCTCGTCGGCGATCAGCAGCCGCGGCTTGCAGGCCAGCGCGATGGCGATCAGCGCGCGCTGCCGCATGCCGCCGGAGATCTGGTGCGGGTACTCCTTCAACCGCCGGGTCGGGTCCGGGATGCCGACCGCGTCGAGCAGCTCCCGGGCCTCCTTCAGCGCCACCTTGCGGTCCATGCCCCGGTGCCGTTCGAGCACCTCGGCCACCTGGGTGCCGATCGGGATGACCGGGTTCAGCGAGGAGAGCGGGTCCTGGAAGATCATGCCGATGTCCCGGCCACGCCGGTCCCGCAGATCCTCCGGGCGCAGCTTCAGCAGGTCGGCGCCGTCGAAGTTCACCTCGCCGGTGACCTTGTTGCCGCGCTTCGGCAACAGGCCCATGATCGCCAGGCTGGTGACGCTCTTGCCGCAGCCGGACTCGCCGACCAGGCCGACCGTCTGCCCCGGCTCCACGCTGAAGCTGACCTCGTCGACCGCGGTGAACGGCCGCTCACCCTTGCGCTGGAACACGACGCTCAGGTCGCGTACGTCGAGCAGGCTCATCGGGTCACGTCCTCACCGTGCTGGTCGTTGGTCCACACCGCGCTCACCGCCGGCTCTTCGGGTCGATCGCCTCGCGCATGCCCTCGCCCAGCAGGGTGAAGCCGAGCGCGACCACGATGATGGCGGCGGCCGGGAAGTAGGCCAGCTCCGGGCGGACCTCGAAGTACCGCTGACCGTCCACGCCGAGCATCAGCCCCCACTCGGCGCGGTTGATGTCGGGGTCACCGAGACCGAGGAAGGAGAGCGACGCGGCCTCCAGGATCGCGGTGGAGAGCGTCAGTGTCGCCTGCACGATCACCGCGGTCATCGCGTTGGGCAGCATGTGCCGCAGCACGATCGCCCCGCGCTTGACGCCCAGCGCGCGGGCGGCCAGCACGTGGTCGCTCTCCCGCTGGGCGAGCATCGAACCGCGCAGCAGCCGGGCGAAGATCGGCACGTTCACGATGGCCACCGCGAGGATGACCGTCCACTGGCTGGACCGGCTGGCCAGGGCCACCAGGCTGATCGCCAGCAGCAGCGCCGGCAGGGCCAGCATGACGTCGGTGAAGCGCATCAGGATGTTGTCGACCCAACCGCCGAACGCGCCGGCGAGCGCGCCCACCAGCACGCCCAGGGCCAGCCCGATCAGCGTGGCGAGCACGCCGACGAACAGCGTCTGGCGGCTGCCGTGGATCATCCGGGACAGGAAGTCCCGGCCGAGCGGGTCGGAGCCGAGCGGGAACTCGCTGCTGGCGCCGGGGATGTTGTCGACGGTCAGGTTGCGGGTCAGCTCGTCGAAGCGCTGCGCCGGGTCGTGCGGCGCCAGCAGCGGCGCGAAGATCGCGACCAGCACGAAGAGCGCCACGATCGCCGCGCCGACCATCGCGGTCGGGTTGCGCCGCAGCCGGCGGAACGCGTCCCGGACCAGGCTGACGCCACCCTTGTCGGCGGTGGCCTGGGCCAGTTGCTCCAGCCGGGCGCGCTTGCGCTCGCCGAGCCGGTCCAGGCCGCGGGGCAGGGTGCCCTCGGGCTTCTCGGTGACGGCCGACGGGTCCACGCTCTCGCGCGGAGCGCCCACCGTGGGCCGGGTGATCGGATCGCTCATCGCACACGCACCCTCGGGTCGATGAAGGCGTAGGAGAGGTCGACCAGGAGGTTGACCACCACGAAGACCAGCGCGGCCAGCAGGATCAGCGCCTGGAGCACCGGATAGTCGCGACCGCCGCTGATCGAGTCGTAGATCAGCGTCCCGAGACCACCCCAGTTGTAGACCCGCTCGGTGAGCACCGCCCCGGAGAGCAACGCGCCGGTCTGCAGGCCGATGGTGGTGACCACCGGCAGCAGCGCGTTGCGCAGGATGTGCCGGCCGCGGATGGTCTTGTGCCGCAGCCCCTTCGCCTCGGCGGTACGGACGAAGTCCTCGTTGAGGACGTCGAGCACGCTGGCCCGGGTGATCCGGACGACGACCGCGAGCGGGATGGTGGCCAGCGTGATCGCTGGCAGGATCAGGTGCCACAACGCGTCACCGGTGGCGTCGAACTCCCGGGTGAGCAGCCCGTCGAGCACGAAGAAGCCGGTGACGTCGGTGTTGTCCATTCCGGTGCTGATCCGGCCGGACGGCGGGAACAGGTGCATGTTCTGGGTGAACACGTCCTTGAGCAGGTAGCCCAGGAAGAAGATCGGGATCGAGATGCCGAGCAGGGTGCCGCCGATGCTCAGGTTGTCGAGCAGCCGGCCGCGGTGCCGGGCGGCCAGGTAGCCGAGCGGCACACCGAGCCCGATCGCGATGATCATGGCGGCGGCGGCCAGCTCGACGGTCGCCGGGAACGCACGGCCGATCACCTCGGTGACCGGGTCGCCGCTCCGGATCGAGTTGCCGAAGTCGCCGGTCACCAGCCGCTGCATGAACTTGGCGTACTGCACCAGGATCGGCTGGTCGTAGCCGAGCGCCTTGACCAGCAGCGCGCGCCGCTCCGGCGTGGCCCGCTCACCGAGCAGCGCCTCGATCGGGCCGCCGGGCAGGTTCCGCAGCCAGACGAAGACCAGCGCGGACAGCCCTATCAGGGTCACCACCAGCTGCAACAGGCGGCGAACTATGACTCGCAACATCTCTCACACACCAGATTCTCGGTTGAACAGCGGGTCGGCCCGGGCCGGGAGCGAGAGCCCGGCCCGGGCCGATTCCGCGTGTGGCGTCAGCGGTGGATGCTGCCTCAGCCGACGCTGACGGTGTTGAACCGCTCGTCGGTCAGCGGGCTGGCGACGAGACCCTTGACGTCCTTGGTGACCACGATGGCCGGCGGGGCGTGCCAGACCGGCACGGCCGGCAGCCACTTGGTGGCGATGTCGCGGTTGACCTGCTCCCAGGCGGCCTTCTTGCCGGCCTCGTCGACCGTGGCGTCGGCCTTGGTGATGGCCTCGAACATCTCGGTCATGCTCTGGTCGCCGAACTCGACCTTGCCGCGGCCGAAGAACGTGCCGACGAAGTTGCCCGGGTCGTTGTAGTCACCGGTCCAGCCGAGCAGGTGCAGGTCGTGCTTGCCGAACTGCTGCACGTCGTCCTTGTAGCCACCGTTCCACGGCCGGGCCACCCCGTTGACCGTGATGCCCACGGCCTTCAGGTCGTTGGCCAGCACGGTGAAGATCTCCTGCGGGTTCGGCATGTACGGCCGGGACACGTCGGTGGGGTAGTAGAAGTTGAGGGTCAACTTCTCCGCGCCCGCCTCCTTGAGCAGCTGCTTGGCCTTCTCCGGGTTGTAGTCGTACTTCTGCACGTCCGGGGCGTAGCCGAGCACGGTGTCCGGCATGAACTCGTCGGCGACCTTGGTGCCACCCGGGCCCTTGGTCTGGACGAGCTGCTGGCGGTTGAGCGCGTACGCGATCGCCTGCCGGACCCGCAGGTCCTTCAGCTTCGGGTTCTTCTGGTTGATGCCCAGGTAGAGGATGTTGAACGCGGGGCGGTCGAGGACCTGGTAGCCCTCGCCGGACAGCGCCTTCCGGTCGGCCGGGGCCGGGAAGTCGATGCCCTGGACGGTGCCGGCGCGCAGTTCCTGCTTCCGGGTGTTCTCGTCCTTGATGATCTTGATGACGAGCTTGTCGACCTTGGCCTTCTCGCCCCAGTAGTCGGCGTTGCGCTCCAGGGTGATCTCACCCTTGGTCTTGTCCCAGCCCGCGAACTTGAACGGACCGGTGCCCACCGGGTGCTCGTTGGCGAACGCGCTGTACTCGAACGAGTCGCCGTTCTGCTTCACCGTGTCGGCGTCGTACTTCTTCAGCGCCTCGGGGCTGGCGATGGAGAGCGCGGTCAGCGCGAAGGCACCGGGGAAGGCGCCCTTGTACTGGTTCATCGTGACGACGGCGGTGCCGTCGTCCTTCGCCTCGCACTTGTTGTAGACGGGCTGGCCCACGCCCTCGGCCTCGTTCTTGGCGAAGCCGCCGAACGTGTCCGAGTAGTAGATCATCTGCGACTGGGCGGCGGCGCCCTTCATGTTGAACCAGCGGTCGAAGTTGAAGCAGACCGCGGCGGCGTTGAAGTCGGTGCCGTCGTGGAACTTCACGCCCTTGCGGAGCTTGAAGGTCCAGACCTTGCCGTCCGGGTCGTGCTCCCAGCTCTCCGCCAGGGCACCCTGAAGCTCGGCGGTACCGGGCTTGTTCTGCACGAGGGTGTCGTACATCTGGCGGATCGGCCGGAACGACTCACCGTCGTCGTTGAAGATCGGGTCGAAGTTCTTCGGGTCCCCGGCACCGGCGAAGACGAAGGTGCCGCCGCTCTTGGCGCCGCTCCCACCCTCGTCGTCCCGGTCGCTCTTGGCGCAACCGGACGCACCGACCGCCAGGGCGGCCGCGGCCGCGAGGGCCATGGCCGTTTTCAGCCTGCTCGCCTGCATCTCTCACCTCTGTCATGCGCATGTGTTCACGCCGAGCTGTGACTCAGTCCGTGAGCGGGAGGTTATGGCATGTCACACAGAAGAGGAACGGGCGAAGGGCAATCGCTATCAAGCCGACACCTTCCGAGGCCGCCTCGCATCACGGCCCGGTGGTGGGCGGTGTGCCCACCACCGGGCCGGCGACTCAGACCGCCCGGCGCCCCTCGAAGGCCCGGCCCAGCGTGATCTCGTCGGCGTACTCCAGGTCGCCGCCGACCGGCAGGCCGCTGGCCAGCCGGGTCACCGCGATCCCCATCGGCTTGACCATGAGCGCGAGATAGGTCGCCGTCGCCTCGCCCTCGGTGTTCGGGTCGGTGGCGAGGATCAGCTCGCGGACCTGGCCGCCGCCCAGCCGGGTCATCAGCTCCCGGATCCGCAGGTTGTCCGGGCCGATGCCCTCCAGCGGATTGATCGCGCCGCCGAGCACGTGGTAGCGCCCGCGGAACTCGCCGGTCCGCTCGATCGCCACCACGTCCTTCGGCTCCTCGACCACGCAGAGCACCTCATCGGTACGCCGTGGATCGCGACAGATCCGGCACTGCTCGGACTCGGCCACGTTGTAACAGGTCGTGCAGAACCGGACCAGGTCCTTGACCTTGCGCAGCGCGCCGGCCAACCGGTTGACGTCGGCCGGATCGGCCGACAGGACGTGGAACGCGATCCGCTGGGCGCTCTTCGGGCCCACGCCCGGCAGCCGGCCCAACTCGTCGATCAGATCCTGGATGGCGCCTTCATACATCTGTCGGCTCAGAACCCGGGCAGGCCGAGGCCGCCCATCCCGCCCGCGACCGGGCCCATCTTCTTCTCGGTCAGCTCCCGGGCCGCCTCGGCGGCGTTGTGCACGGCGGCGACGACCAGATCCTCCAGCGTCTCCACGTCCTCCGGGTCGACCGCCTTCGGGTCGATCTTGATCGCCTTCAGCTCACCGGTGCCGGCGACGGTGGCGGTGACCAGACCACCACCGGCGGTGCCGGTCAGCTCCGCCTCGGCCAGCTCGGCCTGGGCGGCGGCGATCTGCTGCTGCATCTTCTGCGCCTGCTTCAGCATCTGCTGCATGTTCGGCTGTCCACCTGGGCGCACGGACCGCTCCTTCTCGCACTCGTCTGCTCGGCCGCCGCTCAGCCTATCCGCTGGGACCGACCCCACCCCGGCCGGCGTGGCCGCCCACACCCGGCCCCGACACCGCCGGCCCGGTCCTGCCGGTGGCCGCCACCACGTCTGTTCGTCCGGGTGCGGCGATCGACGGCCGAACGCCCCCAGCTGCCGGCCGGAGCCCAGCGCCGGGTTGCCTACCGGGCGTCCACCTCGTCGATGCGCTCGGCGCCGAACGCGTCGCGGAGCAGGCGTACCGCCTGTTCCTCACTGGACTCGCGCGCCGTGCGCTCGTCGATGACCTCGTCCAGTGGCTCGTCGCCCGGGTCGAAGCCCTCGAAGTTCGTCGGCGCGGCACCAACGCCCGACCGCTTCGCACCGCCGCGCACCGGACCGTCGAAGTCCGGGTCGTACGGCGGTTCACCGGCCCAGTCGGCCTCGGCCGTCTTCCGGGCCGCCGGCCCGGTACGCGGGCCACGTCCCGCCGCAGCCGCCCGGGCTGCCGCGATCGCGCTGCTCACCGGCGGACCCGGGGGCGCGGCCGGCTGCGCCGGTGGCCCGGCCGGTCTCGGCGGGGCCGGTGCGCCGTGGGCGGCCGACGCGCTGGCCGGTGGAGCGGATGCCGACGCCCCGTCCGTGCTCGGCGCGCCACCCGGGCGGGCCGGCTCGGGCCACTCGTCCGCCTTCGCGGGCGCGCCAACCGGTGCGGGCCGTTCGCCCGCGCCGACGGTCGCGCCACCCGGGCGCGCCGGCTCGGGCCAGTCCTCCGCCGGGTCGACGGTGGGCGCGCCACCGGCGGACCGCATCGCCCCGTCCCGGCCGTTCACCCCGTCACCCGCGCCGTTCGCCCGCCCCGATCCGCCGGGCGCGACACTGGCTCGACCCGCACCGTCGGCCCCACCGGCCGGGTGGGCGCCACCCGGCTCCGGGCGGGCGGGCGTCTCCGGAGGCGGGGATGCCGGTCGGGCCGGCGCGGCGGGCCGGGACGGGCCACCGAGCGACGCGCCGCCCCGCTCGCCGGCCACCTCGCAGCGGATCTGCCAGCGACCGCCCAGCTCCTCGTAGAGCGCGTCGGTGAGCACGGCGGCGTGATCCGCCATCATCTTCGCCAGCACCGTCGACTTCACGGTCAGCACCAGCGTGTCACCGTCCAGGTCACGCACCACGGCGTCGCGCATCAACGCGGCGATCCGCTTGTTGCTCCGGTTGACCTTGCCGACCACCTCCGGCCAGACCCGGCGCACCGCCACGGCGTCCAGCGCGCCGGGACCCGCCGCGCCTGGACGGGGCGGCTCGGGCGTGGCCGGATCGGGCATCACCGCCGACGACGGCACCGGACGACGGGCCGGGGCGGCCGGCTCCCGGTCGGTCGGCAGCGGGGAGCCGGCCCCCGCGCCCGAACCGACCGGACCGGGAGCGGCGGCGGGCCCGGTCGGGGCATCGGCAGCCGCCGGCGTGCCGGCGGTCGACGGGTGGACCGCGGCGGCAGCCGCGCCCGGGGCGGGAGCGGCTGGGCGTACCTCCTGGGTGGGGGTGGCCGGCGCGGACGGCGACGGCTCGGCGCCGCCCAGCGTGAGTCGGCGTTCCATCCGCTCCAGACGCTGGAGCAGGCCGCCGGACGAGTCGTCCGCGCCGGGCAGCAGCATCCGGGCGCAGATCAGCTCCAGCAGCAGCCGGGGCGCGGTGGTGCCGCGCATCTCCACCAGGCCGTTGTGCACGATGTCGGCGCAGCGGGACAGCGTGGCCGGACCGAGCCGGTGGGCCTGGGCGGCCATCCGCTCGATCTGGTCGGCCGGGCCGTCGATGAGGCCCTTGGCGGCGGCGTCCGGCACCTGCTGGAGCACGATCAGGTCGCGCAGCCGCTCCAGCAGGTCGGAGGCGAAACGGCGCGAGTCGTGGCCGGCCTCGGCGACCCGGTCGACTGTCGCATAGGCCGCGGCGCCGTCCCCGGCGGCCAGCGCGTCGCACATCTCGTCGATCAGCGCGGAGTCGGTGACGCCGAGCAGCGCGGCGGCCCGCGCGTAGCCAACCCCCTCCGGGCCGGCGCCGGCGATGAGCTGGTCGAGCACGGAGAGGCTGTCCCGCGCGCTGCCGCCGCCGGCGCGGACCACGAGCGGGAAGACCGCCGGGTCGACCTTGACGCCCTCGGCCTCGCAGAGCTGCTCCAGGTAGGGCCGGAGCACGTTCGGCGGGAACAACCGGAACGGGTAGTGGTGGGTCCGCGACTTGATCGTGCCGAGGACCTTCTCCGGCTCGGTCGTGGCGAAGATGAACTTGACGTACTCCGGGGGCTCCTCGACCAGCTTGAGCAGGGCGTTGAAGCCGGCCGACGAGACCATGTGCGCCTCGTCGATGATATAGATCTTGAAGCGGCTGCGGGCCGGCGCGAAGAACGCCTTCTCCCGCAGCTCCCGGGCGTCGTCGACGCCGCCGTGGCTGGCCGCGTCGATCTCGATGACGTCGATCGACCCGCCGCCGTCGGGGGCCAGCCCGCGGCACGACTCGCACTGCCCGCACGGCTCGGGCGTGGGGCCCTGCTCACAGTTGAGCGAGCGGGCCAGGATCCGGGCGCTGGAGGTCTTGCCGCAGCCGCGCGGGCCGGAGAAGAGGTACGCGTGGTTCAGCCGGCCGCTGCGCAACGCCTGCGACAGCGGCTCGGTGACGTGCTCCTGACCGATGACCTCGGCAAACGTGCGGGGCCGGTACTTGCGGTAAAGGGCCAGTGCCACCCGTCCCGCCTCCTCTCGACCGAGCCATTCTGCGCCGGTCGGCCCCGGGTGACCACCCACCACCCCGTGACCCGACCCGCGGCGACGTTACCCGGCCCCGGAGACAGAAAGGCCTCCCGTGCACCCGGCAGAGCTCGCTTATCCTTGCTGCCTTCCGGCCCTGGGGAGGTTCACGAGGTACCGCCGCACGGGAGGTGACGCCAAGCCTACCCGAAGGCTTGTGGATCTTCCGGGAGGGTGGGGTGGCCCGCCGTCGCGGGACCTGTATCCTGGCTCGCGGAGGATTCGCCTAGAGGCCTAGGGCGCACGCTTGGAAAGCGTGTTGGGTTAACACCCTCACGAGTTCGAATCTCGTATCCTCCGCGCTCTCGTGCGCAGGGCCGGCCCCGCTGGGGCCGGCCCTGCTGCCGTTTCCGGACCCTCCCCTCCGGCCGACCATCGCCCCTTGGCGGGCGGAGTGCCGATAACGTTTTCTTTACCGGTTCATGGGGTTGATGAGCACATCAGCGCGTGCTTAGGCATTGACAGAGTTAACCGGTTAAGCCGACCATCGTGGATATCTTCGCCGGGTCGGACGCCGGAAGGGCAACCGACGTTCCGACCCGTCCGGGCGGCGAGGGCTCCCCGCAACCATCACCCGTACGGGAGTTCCTCATGATCCAGCGCACCCGCACGCGGGCCTGCCTGGCCGGGGCGGCGGCAGCCGTCACCGCACTGGCCACCACGCTCGTCACCACACCCGCCGCCCAGGCCGCCCCCGGAACCTGCTCGGTGACCTGGCAGGTCACCAACGACTGGGGCGGCGGCGCCACCACCAACGTGACGATCACCAACACCGGGGCCGCCGTGAACGGCTGGACCCTGGGCTGGGCGTTCCCCGGCAGCCAGGTGATCGGCGACATGTGGAACGCGACGAAGACGCAGTCCGGCGCGAACGCCACCGCCACCAACGTCTCCTACAACGCGAGCGTGCCGGCCGGCGGCACGGTGAGCTTCGGCTTCAACGTCACCTACACCGGGTCGAACCCGACCCCGACCGCGTTCACGCTCAACGGCGCGGCCTGCGGCGACACCACGCCGCCGAGCCCGAGCCCGAGCCCCACCGGCAGCCCCAGCCCGAGCCCGACGGTCGACCCGGATCCGACCGCCACCCCGAGCGGCAACCTGGCGCTCAACCGGCCGGTCACCGCGTCGTCGACGGAGAGCCCGAACGCCGCCGCGCAGGCAGTGGACGGCAACGGGGGGACCCGCTGGTCCAGCCTCTACGCCGACCCGCAGTGGTTGCAGGTCGACCTGGGCGCCGCGTACCCGATCAACACGGTGCGGCTGCGCTGGGAGGCCGCGTACGGCAGGGCGTACCAGATCCAGACCTCGACCGACGGCACCACCTGGACCCCGGTGTTCAGCACCACGACCGGCGACGGCGGCACCGACGACGTCACGCCGACCGGGGCCAGCGGCCGGTACGTGCGGATGTCCGGCACCGCACGCGGCACCGCCTGGGGTTACTCGCTCTACGAGTTCGAGGTGTACGCGGTCGGGCCGCCCACCCCGCCCGGCCCGGACTGCGGCCAGGCCCCGGCCGACCCGCAGGCGAACTCGAAGGCCCGCAACCTGATCTGCTACCTGCGCACGCACACCTACGTCAGCGGCCAGACCGACCTGCCGGACGCGGACAAGGTGCAGCAGTTGACCGGCCGCTACCCGGCGATCGTGGCGTTCGACTTCATGGAGTACACCCGGGGCGGCATCGAGACCCAGCAGGTCATCGACTGGGCCAGGGCGCGCAACGGCATCGTCGCGTTCCAGTGGCACTGGTACTGCCCGCGCGGCGGCAACTACTCCGCGCCCTGCGACTTCCAACCCGACCTGAGCAACCCGTCGGCCAAGCTCTACCAGGACATCGACCTGGTGGTGCGCGAGCTGAAGAAGATGGGCGACGCCGGTGTGCCGGTGCTGTTCCGCCCGCTGCACGAGGCGAACAACAACTACATGTGGTGGGCGAAGAAGGGCCAGGACGCCTACAAGCAGCTCTGGCGGCTGATCTACCAGCGGGCGCAGCTCGCCGGCGCGCACAACATCGTCTGGGTGTTCAACGGGATGGCCAGCGGGCAGGGCACCTCGCTGGCGTCCTGGTACCCGGGTGACGGCTACGCCGACCTGGTCACCTCGGACTACTTCCAGAGCAGCAGCGACTTCGCCACCACCAAGGCGGTCAGCGGCACGAAGACCACCGGCGTGGCGGAGACGTTCAGCCCGCTCAACCCCAACTCCGACCCGGCGTGGCCGTACTACGTGGTCTGGGCGTCGCGGGACTGGAGCGGCAGCGACAAGGACGTGGCCGGGCTGTGGCGTACCGCGATGGCCAACCCGAGGACCATCTCGATCGACCAGCTCCCCGACATGTCCGCGTGGTGACGACCTGATCGCCAGGGGGCCGGGCCCGTCGAGGGTCCGGCCCCTTCCGGGAGTACGCCTGACGTCAGCCGCCGAGGTGGCGCAGCACGGCCAGGACCCGCCGGTTGTCGGTGTCCGAGGACGGCAGGCCGAGCTTGGCGAAGATGTTCGCCACGTGCTTCTCCACCACCCCGGGCGTGATGACCAGCGCCGCCGCGATGCCGCTGTTGGACCGCCCCTCGGCCATCAGTGACAGCACCTCGCGCTCCCGTGGGGTCAGCGACGCCACCCCGGCGGTGCCCTGCCCGGCCCGCATCAGGTGGCCGACCACCTCCGGGTCCAGCGCGGTGCCGCCGGACGCCACCCGGGTCAGCGCGTCCACGAAGTCGGCGACGTCGGCGACGCGGTCCTTGAGCAGGTAGCCGACGCCGGCCGGCCGGGCGGCGAGCAGGCGGGTCGCGTAGCGGGTCTCCACGTACTGGGAGAAGAGCAGGACGCCGACGCCGGGGTGGTCGCGCCGGATGTCGATCGCGGCGCGCAGTCCTTCATCGGTGTGCGTCGGCGGCATCCGGATGTCGACGACCGCCACGTCCGGCACGGAGGCGGCGACCGCGGAGCGCAGCGCGTCCGCGTCGGCCACCGCGGCGCACACCTCGAAGCCCCGGTCGGCGAGCAGCCGGACCAGCCCCTCACGCATCATCGCGGCGTCCTCCGCGATCACCACCCGCATGCCGTCGCCTCCGTTCACGCGTGCGTGGGCAGGTCGATCTCGATCCGGGTGGGCCCCCCGTCCGGGCTGTGCACGCGCATCCTTCCGTCCACGACACCGACGCGTCGGGCCAGCCCGGCCAGGCCCGGGCCGGCCGGATCCGCTCCGCCTGTCCCGTCGTCGTCGACGGTCAGCGTCAGACGCTCCCCGGAGCCGGCCACGCCGAGGCCGATCCGGGTCGCCCGGCTGTGCTTGGCCGCGTTGGCAAGTAGTTCGGCGGCGCAGAAGTAGGCGATGGTCTCGATCGCCGGCGCCGGACGCTCGGACAGGTCGATGGTCACCGCGACCGGGACGGCGCTGCTCGTGGCGAGCGTCGCCAGCGCGTCACCGAGGCCGTTGTCGAGGATCGGCGGGTGGATCCCGCGCACCAGGTCGCGCAGGTCGGTGAGGGCGTCCTTCGCGCCCCGGTGGGCGAGCGCGACCAGCTCACGGGCCTGCGCGAGGTCGGGCGGCGGGCCGTCGGCCCCGAGCTTCTCGGTGGCCATGCCGAGGTTCATGGCGAGCGTGGCCAGCCGGATCTGCGCGCCGTCGTGCAGGTCCCGTTCCAGCCGGCGCATCATGGTGGCCGCGTCGTCGATCGCCCGGGCGCGGCTGGCCTGGAGTTCGCGTACCCGTTGGTCGAGCCGGCGCGGGCCGAGCAGCCGCCGCATCGCGGCCAGGTCCGATGTCGTGCCGGCGCGCATCACCCACGGCGCGACGAGCAGCATGGCCAGGCCGGCGGCGGCGATGAGGAACGTGCCGGCGTACGTCCGCGCGCCGACGAGGCCGAACGGGGTCACCGCCCACACCGGGCCGAGGCGGGTGCCGGGCGGGTGGTTGCGGAACAGCGGCCACCAGAGCGGGTAGCTGAGGTTGACCGGGCCGAGCAGGTAGCAGAACAGCCCGTAGCCCTGGGGAATGGCCAGCGGCACCTTCAGCAGGCCGTATCCGACGGCACGCCAGCCCGGCCCGTCGGCGACCAGGGCGCCGATCCGCTTCGAGGCCCGCGGTGGCGGGGCCGCCACGCGTACGCCGAGCAGCCGGCCGGCGAGCCGGCGGTGCACCGCGCCGGTGGCGCGCCCGACCGGCGCGGCCAGCACGACCAGGAGCGCGACGGTGAGCGGCAACAGCACCAGGAAGATCGGTGCGACGGTCGGCGCGGGCTGCCGGGACATGCCTCCGGTGGCCCAGAGGACGACCGCGCCCAGCGCCGGCACGAGCGCCGGCACCGCCAGGATCGCGACCGCGCTGACCACCCCGACCAGGCAGAACACCGCCCGGCGCAGGGTCGGCGCGGTGAACGGGGCGCGCAGCGCGGTCACCGGCCCATTGTCGCCTGTCACGCGTCACGCCGACGGAGCAGCAGGCCGCCGCCGAGGATCGCCACGGCCGCGTACCCGCCCATCAGCAGCACGCTGACCCAGCCGGCGAACAGCCCGGGGGTCGGCGTGATCACCGCGACGGAGTTGAGCAGCATCAGCAGCGGGACGAAGCGGCCGACCGTGATGCCGTCCGCGCCGAACAGGCCGACCGCGAACGACGGGACGAACACCAGCGCGAACAGCACGCCGATCGCGGCACCGGAGTGCCTGACGACAGTCCCGACGCCCACGCCGATCAGCGCGGTGGCGGCCAGGTAGCCGCCGGTGAGCAGGACCGCGCCCAGGATCCGCGGGTCGCCCAGGGAGGCGGCCGGGATGGCGGTGCCGCGGATCGCGAGTTGCCCACCCAGGTAGCCGGCGAAGCTGGCGAGCAGGCCGACGACGAGCGCCGCGCCACCGCCGACGGTTGCCTTCGCGGCCAGGACGGTCCGGCGGCGGGGGACGGCGGCGAACGTCGAACGGATCATCCCGGTGCCGTACTCACCGGTCACCGCGAGGACGCCGAGCGCGCCGAGCAGGAGTTGGGCCAGGATGGCCCCGCTCAGGCTGTTGTTGAGGATCTGGGCGGTGGTGGCCACCGGCGTGTGCCCGCGGTAGCCGAGTCCCACCCCGACGCCGGCCGCCGCCATCGAGAGCACCGCCGCCGTCGCCAGCCACCACGTCGACCGGACGCTGGTCAGTTTGATCCACTCCATCCGGGCCGCGTGCCGGAATCCGTAGCCGCTCATGACACATCCGTTCCGTGGTAGTCGGTGACCCGCGAGGTGAGCCGGAAGAACGCGTCCTCCAGGTTGTCGCCGCCGGCCGCGAGTTCGGCGACGGTCGTCTCGGCCAACAGGCGGCCCCGGCCGATGACCACCAGCCGGTCCACGGTCAGCGCCGTCTCGGCGATCAGGTGGCTGGAGACGAAGACGGTCCGGCCCTCGGCGGCGAGCCCGCGCAGCAGGTCCCGGATCCAGCGGATGCCCTCCGGGTCCAGCCCGTTGACCGGCTCGTCGAGCAGGAGGACGCCCGGGTCGCCGAGCAGCGCGACCGCGATCCCGAGCCGCTGGCGCATGCCCAGCGAGTAGGTGCCGGCGCGCCGGTCCGCCACGCCGGCCAGCCCGACCACGCGGAGCACCCGTTCGACCCGGGACCCGGGGATGTCGTTGCTCGCGGCCAGCGCGGCCAGGTGCGCCCGCCCGCTGCGGCCGGGGTGGAACGCGCCGGCGTCGAGCAGCGCGCCGACGGTCCGCAACGGCCAGGTCAGGTCCGCGTACCGGACGCCGTCGACAAGCGCCTCGCCGTGGTCCGGGGCGTCCAGGCCGAGGATCATCCGCATCGTCGTGGACTTCCCGGACCCGTTCGGGCCGAGGAAGCCGGTCACCACGCCCGGCCGCACCCGGAGGGTGAGCCTGTCCACGGCGGTCCGGTTCCCGTAGCGTTTGGTCAACTCACGTAGTTCGATCACGGGATCGACGCTAGGCACCGCGCTCGGGCGCGGTAAGCCGGAAACCATCCGACCTGGTCCGGGGGTTTTCCACCCCCGGCGGCGGCTACCGTTCCAGGGCGACAGCAGGATCCGTCGTCGTACACATGTTCCATCCACAGGCTGTGGACGCCGAGAGGACCGGATGAGTTACCAGCTCAGTGCCGTGGTCGCCGACGTCGAGCTGCTGCGCGAGCAGACCGCGGACCTGGACCACGCGGTGCTGGCCGCGCTCCGGCAGGACTTCGCGCTGCTGCCGGTCACCCCGCATCTCGTGGCGGAGCTGACCGGCGAGCCGCCGGATTTCGCCGCCGAGGAGCCCTGCGCGGTACGCCCGTTCCGGCTGGTCCTCTCGCCGCCGCTGGCGGGGCTGCTGGCCCGCTGGTCGAAGCGCGGGCCGGTGGCGTACCTGGAGGCGGAGTTCGCCGGCGGGCTCGGTCACCAGGCGGCGGTGGTGTGGCTGGACGGCGACGTGACCTGGGGCCCGCGCTACGACGGCGCGCTGGACCGGCCGCGGGCGCAGTGGCCGATCAACACGGCGCTGGCCCGGCTCGGCGCCGAGCCGGGCGCGTGGATCGACCCGTTCGCCGAGCTGGGCATGCACCTGGAGCGCGACACGGCCGGCTGGTTGGCGCACGGCCGGCGCGGGCTGTCCGCCGACTACTGGGACGAACTGGCCGAGGAGTGGGAACTGCGCCAATCCGGCCCGCACCAGCAACCTCCTCGCCCCGGTCCCGTTGGGGACTGGGGGATTGCATGAAAATACGACAATTCGGCTTTATCGCCACACTGCTCGCCGCCGCTTCCATCGCCGGAAGCGGCGTCCATCCACATGGGCCGGACGTGCCCGCCCGACCGGTCGGCGCCGCCGAGGTGGTCAGCCTGAACGGACTGCGCAACGCGGGGTTCGGCGACACCGAGGAGGACCTCACCCGGCGCGGCCTGCTGCGCACCGACGAGGAGGCTTGTGGGCCCACCCTGGCCGGGCACGGCGAGGTCAGCCCGATCTTCGTCGACGACCGGCTCGTCCTGCTCTGGCTCGACGACCCGATGACCACGCCGGAGGGGATCAGCGCCGGCACGCCGGTCGCCGAGGTCCGCGCCGCGTACCCCGGCGCCGCCGCGCTGCCGGCGCCGCCCGGCAGCCACCGCTTCGCCGGGCTGCTCGCCCGCCACGGCGACCGCGCGTACCTGTTCCTGCACGACGGCCTCACCGTCCGGGAGATCATCGCCGGGTACGCGGACTGGGCCCGCCGCCTCTTCGACGAGGGCTACGGCCCCTGCTGAACGCCGAAGCGCCCGGGGAATCCCCGGGCGCTTCGGCAATTGGCGGTGGCGGCGGGATTTGAACCCGCGGAGGGCGTAAACCCTCACACGCTTTCGAGGCGTGCTCCTTAGGCCACTCGGACACGCCACCGCCGACGAGGGTACAGGACCACCGCTTCGGACGCCGAACCGGTATCCCGTCGGCCGGCCTGGCAGGATCTTTGCCATGAGTACGCACATCGGCGCTGAGCCGGGAGAGATCGCCGAGCGGGTCCTGATGCCGGGTGACCCGCTGCGGGCCAAGTGGATCGCGGAGACCTACCTCGAGGAGGCCCGCTGCTACACGACGGTGCGCGGCATGCTGGGCTTCACCGGGCGGTGGAACGGCGTCGACGTCTCCGTCCAGGGTTCCGGCATGGGCATGCCGTCCGCCTCCATCTACGCGCATGAGCTGGTCAACGAGTACGGCGTGAAGACGCTGATCCGGGTCGGCTCGTGCGGGGCCCTGACCGAGGACCTGCAACTGCGGGACGTGGTGGCGGCCATCGGCTCGTCCACCGACTCGAACATGAACCGGATGCGCTTCGACGGGCTGATCGACTACGCCCCGGTCGCCGACTTCGGGCTGCTGCGTACCTCGGTCGAGGTGGCCGAGCGGCGCGGCATCACCATGCGGGTCGGGCCGATCCTGGCCGCGGACGCCTTCTACACCGACCGGCCGGACCTGTACGACACGCTCGCCGACTACGGCGTGCTGGCGGTGGAGATGGAGTCGGCGGCGCTCTACACGATCGCGGCCCGGTTCAAGGCACGCGCGCTGACCATCCTGACCGTGAGCGACCACATCAAGACCGGCGAGAAGACCACGTCGCAGGAGCGTGAGCAGACGTTCGGCCAGATGGTCGAGATCGCCCTCGACACCGCCATCGCCTGACCGACCTTCCCGGCCGTTCCGCCCCCGGCACCACCCGGTGCCGGGGGCGGCGGCTCGTGTGAGAAGGGGCCCCAGCTATACCGCAGGCGTCAACAGGGGGCCCGGCCTTACCGGAAGAACGCGCGCAGCAACGCCGCGCTCTCCGTCTCCAGGACGCCGCCGTACACCTCGGGGCGGTGGGTGACCCGGCGATCGCGCAGCACGTCCCAGAGCGAACCGACCGCGCCCGTCTTCGGTTCCCATGCCCCGAACACCACTGTCGAGACCCGGGCCAGCGCGATCGCGCCGGCGCACATGGTGCACGGCTCCAGCGTCACCACAAGCGTGCAGCCGTCCAGCCGCCACCGGCCCAGCCGCTGCGCGGCGCGGCGCAGCGCCAGCACCTCGG
Organism: Micromonospora sp. NPDC051141; assembly: GCF_044455765.1. NCBI lineage: Bacteria > Bacillati > Actinomycetota > Actinomycetes > Micromonosporales > Micromonosporaceae > Micromonospora > Micromonospora sp. NPDC051141. The sequence continues at coordinate 13,838 of NZ_JBITFD010000028.1, read as the reverse complement.
CGTGCGCGGTCGGGTCGCCGGTCAGTTCCCGCTCGTTGCGCCCGATCGCCAGCTCCCCGCCGTCGGGCCCGTAGAGCACGGCCCCGACCGGCACGTCGTCGACGCCCTCGTCCGGCGTCGGCCCGTCCGGGCCGGTCGCGGCGACGTGCAGGGCCCGACGCATCCACAGCTCGTGCCGCTGCCGGCGCCCCACCGCGCCCGGGTCGGCCAGTTCCTCGTCCGCGCCCGGCCCCGCCCGTCCGGGTCGACCCGGCATCGGCTGGCCGGGCCGCAGCGTCTCCAGCGCCGGGTCGGTGGCGTCGGCCGGTTCCACGGCGCCGGGCGTCACGGATTCGCCGGGCTCAGACCTCACGCAGCTCCTCGACCTCGTCCGCGCAGCCGAGCACCTGGCAGATCTCGGCGGTCACGTCGGCCGGCATGTTGCCCTCGTGCGCGCAGAGCGCGAGCAGCTTCGGCGCCGGGATGCCGAGGTCGGCGAGGAGGTCGGCGTCGCCCACCGGGTCGGCCTCCGGGTCCACGGCCGGCTGCTCGGTCTCGTCGTCGCCGCCGGACGGGCGCGGCTCGTCGACGTCCTCCAGGCCGGTGACCGAGGTCTTCAGGTCGCCGACCAGCAGCGCGCCCAGCCGGGACTCCTCCGCGTACGCCGAGTCCGAGCCGAAGACCCGCAGGTCCTCCCCCTCGTCGAGGCGCAGGATGACCAGGTAGGTGTCGTCCGCCTCGACGAACAGCAGGGAGAGGTCGGCGTCCGGCTCGACGTCACGCAGTCGGTCGGCCGCCTCCTCGATGTCGGTGACGCCCCGCAGGCTGACCTCGCCGGCGGTCCAGCCGCCGTCGATGCGCGCCACGGCAGCAGCGAAGTACGACACGGTCCCCCCAAATTGGCCTCGGCAGCACGCCGACACGTCACGCGATGCACGTTAACCGGTCGGGTCGGCGGGCGACCGGTCAACGCCCCGACAGGGGCCGGCCGTTCCTGGATAAAGTCGCCTCAGCCGGCCACGCGGCGACGGGTGGCGATGAGCTGGCGCAGGCGTTCGCTGCGCGCCCGCTGCGGCCGCTCGCGCTGCTGTACCGCACGGGCACCGGCCAACTCGGCAAGGAGTTGTAGGCGACGGCGGCTCCGATCGGGGTCGAGCCGCGGCGGTGTGGTCCAGGCCATACGGCGAGCGTGAACCGTCACCGCGCGTACGTCAAGATGGTCTTCGCTACGCAGCGAAAGCGGCACGTAAGGTCACCAGAGCGGCCAGTCGCCGGTCTGCGCCCACCGCACCGCGACGATCGCGGCGGCGATGCTCCAGCCGCCCGCGGTGACGATCGCCACCCCGGTCGCCACCCCCCGGTCGCCGTGGCGGACCAGCACCGCGGCGACCGCCCAGGCGACGCCGCCGGCCAACATTGTCCACCAGGCGTAACCGGGCACGTCGCGGCCGACCAGCCCGAACAGCAGCAACCAGGCGAAGGTGACCACCGCGCCGAGCGCCACGCCGGCGCCGGTCACCGGGTACGGCTCGCGGTAGCTGGGCCGCATCGGCCCGCCGGACGGGAAGAGCCCCGACGGGGTACGCGGCGGCGCGTGGAACGCCCCCGGACCGCTCGCTCCGGCTGCCCCGTGCCACCCGTTCGTCACCGCTGCTCCCCTCCCCGACCCGTCGACCCCGACGTCACCCACCGTGACCGCCAGGTGCGACCGGGTCGGCGCTGTCGTTCCCACGGTAGTGGTCTGCCAGGATGATCGGATGCGCTCGCCATCGATCGGCCGCCGTGCGCGTCCGGCGTTCCCGGTCCTGTTGCTCGTCGCGGCGTTCGCCGCCGGGTGCGACCGGCCCGCGACGCCCGCGGACGCGTGGCAGGGCCCGAGCCCGATGGTGACGGCGACGCAGCCCGCCGAGCCGACGGCGAGCCCGGACCCACCGGCCGCCTCCGCCGCCCCGACCGCCACCGTCGCCCCGACACCGTCACGCCCCGCTCCGCGACGCGTCTTCCCGGTCCGGGCCGGCAACGTCGACTACCACCCGACGCACGGCGGCTACCCGGGCACCGACGTCTTCGCCGACTGCGGTGAGCCGGTGGTGGCGGTCACCGACGGGGTGGTGCTCGAGGTGAGCCGGGTGGACCGGTTCGACAGGCGGGGGCCGTTGGGGCCGAACAACGGCGGGCTCTCGGTCTCGCTGCTCGGCGACGACGGGGTGCGGTACTACGGTTCGCACCTGAGCGCGATCGCGTCCGGCGTCGACGCCGGCGTCCGTGTCCGCGCCGGGCAGCAGCTCGGCAAGGTGGGCCGCACCGGCAACGCCAACAACGTGTGCCACCTGCACTTCGGGCTCTCCCCGAAGTGCTCCGGCCACGACGACTGGTGGATCCGTCGCGGGGTGGTCTGGCCGGCGCCCTACCTGAACTCCTGGCGCAAGGGCGGCAACCGGTCCCCGGCCGCCGAGGTCGCCACCTGGCAGCGCAGGCACGGCTGCCCGGCGTCGCCGGGCGGGTCCGCGGCGGGCGGCTGACCGACGCGCGGATCAGGCGGCTGACCCGACGCGCGGGTCCGGCGGCGCACGGCGGGCGGTCGGAGCGCGTAGGTTCCACTGCATGACTGCCCGAGATCCCCTCGCCGATCTGCGCCGGATCGCGTTCCTGCTGGAACGGGCCAACGAGGCCACCTACCGGGTCCGGGCGTTCCGGTCGGCGGCTGCGGCGCTGGGCGCGTTGCCGGCCGGTGAGGTGGCCGAGCGGTCCCGCACCGGCAAGCTGACCGAGTTGGCCGGCGTCGGCGACGTCACCGCCCGCTGCGTGGCCGAGTCGCTGGCCGGCGAGGAGCCGGTCTACCTGCGGCGGCTGCTGGCCACCGAGGGCACCGACCTGGACGAGGAGGCGGCGACGCTGCGCGACGCGTTGCGCGGCGACTGCCACACCCACTCGGACTGGTCGGACGGCGGCTCGCCGATCGAGGAGATGGCGCTGGCCGCGGTCGAGCTGGGACACGAGTACGTGGTGCTCACCGACCACTCGCCCCGGCTGAAGGTGGCCCGCGGGCTGACCGCGGACCGGCTCCGCCGGCAGCTCGACCACGTGGCCGCCGTGAACGAGGCGCTGCCGAAGGGTTTCCGCATCCTCACCGGCATCGAGGTCGACATTCTCGCCGACGGCTCACTCGACCAGACCGACGAGTTGCTGGCCCGGCTGGACGTGGTGGTCGGCTCGGTGCACAGCGGGCTCAACGACGAGCGGGCGAAGATGACCCGCCGGATGGTGACCGCGATCGCCAACCCGCACCTGGACATCCTCGGGCACTGCACCGGCCGGATGGTGTCCTCCCGGCCGGCCGGCGTGACCGGGCCGGGCGACAAGGGGCACCGGCCGCGTACCCGCAAGGAGAGCGAGTTCGACGCGGACGCCGTCTTCGCCGCCTGCGCGGAGCACGACGTCGCCGTCGAGATCAATTCCCGGCCGGAGCGGCAGGACCCGCCGAAGCGGCTGATCCGCCGCGCGCTGGAGGCGGGCTGCCGGTTCGCCATCGACACCGACGCGCACGCGCCCGGGCAGCTCGACTGGCAGCGCTTCGGGTGCGAACGGGCGGCGCGCTGCGGCGTACCGGCCGACCGGGTGATCAACACGTGGACCGCCGACCGTCTGGTGAAGTGGACGGCCGGCCGGGGCTGAGCGGTCAGGCCCGAGTGGCCGGCTCGACCGGGCGGGCGGCGGGCGCCACCGGCGTCGGGGCGGGCCGGCGCCGGCCGACCAGGCCCTGCGCGACCGCCACCCCGACCAGCACGATCAGCGCGCCCACCGGCTGGTGCCAGTTCATCCGCTCGCCGAGCACCACGACGCCGACCACCACCGCGAAGACCGGGACCAGGTACGTCACGGTGGACGCCGTGCTGGCCCCGGCCAGCCGGATGTTGCGCAGGTTGATCACGAAGGCGAGCCCGGTGCCGAGCGCGCCGAGCGCGAGCACGCTGGCCACCACCCGGGGCGACAGGTCGGTCGGCGCCGGCGGCGCACCGGCCACCAGCGGCGCGACCAGCGCGAGCTGCGCGGTCGCCACGAGCAGTTGGGCCGCCGACAGCGACAGTCCCGAGTACGCGCGGCCGGCGATGAACTTCTTCTGGTACGGGATCGCCAGCCCGTAGCAGGCCGCCGCCCCGAGGCACATGAGCTGGCCGGTGAAGTGCGCGCCACCGACGCCCGCCCAGACGCCGAGCACCACCAGCACGCCGACGAAGCCCAGCGCCAGCCCGACCGCCCGGCGCGCGGTCAGCCGCTCGGTGCGGAACACCAGCACCGCCAACGGCAGCACGATCAGCGGAGTGGTGGCGTTCCAGATGCCGGCCAGCATGGACTCGACCCGCTGCTCGCCGTAGCCGAACAGGGTGAACGGCAGCGCGACGCCGAACCCGGCGACCACCAGCAGGTGGCCCCAGACCGCCGGCTCGCGGGGCAGCCGGTCGCGCAGCACGACCAGCACCACGAGCAGCGTGGCCGCGCCGGTGGCCACCCGGTAGAGCGTGAGGTGCACGGGGTGCAGCTCACCCACCCCCACCTTGATGAAGAGGAAGCTGGAGCCCCAGATCGCGGCCAGCGCGACGAACCCGGGCAGCCAGCTCCGCAGCGGCGCCCGGTCAGGGGCGGAATCCGTGTTCACCCCTGACACTCTGCCCCTCCGGTACGACGAAGTCGCGCGGATTTCGGCCGCCGTGTCGACCGCCACAGCAACCGACCTACAGTGGGGACGTTGACCGGTCGAGGAGGTGACAAGTCGATGGCCGCGCCGCTGCGTTTCGATCCGCTCGTCGATTTCGACGGGATGTGGACCACCCGGCTCGCCGACCGTTACCTCCCGTTGCGCGAGCTGCCCGACGCGCGCTACGAGTGCATCGACGGAAGGCTGGTCATGACCCCCGCCGAGACCGGCACCAACAGCTATGCCGAGGGTGAGCTGCTCCACCTGCTCAAGCCGGCGGCGAAGGAGGCCGGCTTCTACGTCTTCGGCCAGGTGAACCTGACGTTCGCCCCCGACCGGTGGATCCAGCCCGACCTGACCATCCTGCACGCCCTGCCCGGAACCGACCAGGAGGACCGGTGGATTCCGGTTCGGTTGTGCACGATGGCGGTCGAGTTCGTGTCACCGGGAAGCCGCCGGCAGGACTTCGTGGACAAGCCCCGCCGCTGCGCCGAAGGCGGGGTGCCGTACTTCATGCGGGTGCAGATCGCCCGACAGCTCCGGCACGTCGGCGTCGAGTTCCTCTCGCTCGACAACGGCGGCTACGTCAGTACGGCGCAGGCGGTCAGCGGTCAGCGGCTCAAGCTGGACCTGCCGTTCCCGATCGACTTCGACCCCGCCGATCTGCTGCCCTGAACACGGCAAACAGGCTCGACACCGGGGTGACCCGGTCACGTAGGGTCGCCCCGTGGGACGAATCGATGACCTCGCCAACCGGTACGTGGCCCAGTGGGCTCCGCTGAGCCCGACCGGGGCCACCTACGTCGGCATCGCCGGCTACGACGACCAGCTCGACGACCTGTCGCCCGAGGGCTACGCGGCCCGCGCCGAGCTGGCCCGGCGCACGCTGGGCCAGCTCGACGTGACCGAGGCGGAGACCGAGGCGGAGCGGACCGCGCAGGAGGCGATGCAGGAACGCCTCGGCCTGGAACTCGCCCGCTACGACAGCGGCGAGACCACCAGCGAAGTCAGCGTGATCACGAGTGGGCTGCACGAGCTGCGGATGGTCTTCGACCTGATGCCGACCGACGGCGAGGAGGCGAAGGCGAACGTCGCCACCCGGCTCAACCGCTTCGCGTCCGCGTTGGAGGGCTACAAGCGCACGCTGCGTGAGGCGGTGGCGGCCGGCCGGGTCAGCTCGCAGGTGCAGCTCGTCGAGGTCGCCAAGCAGTGCGACATCTGGGTCGACCCGGAGGGCGACAACTTCTTCCACGGCCTGGCCGAACGCCTCGACGCGGACGGCACGCTCGGTGCCGAGCTGCGCAAGGGCGCCGCCGCCGCGACCGCGGCCACCGCCGAGTTCGGGCACTTCCTCCGCACCGAGCTGGCCCCGGTCGGGCGGCAGAAGCAGGCCGCCGGCCGGGAGCGCTACGAACTGGCCTCGCAGTACTTCCTCGGCGCGAAAATCGACCTGGACGAGACGTACGCCTGGGGTTTCGCGGAGCTGGCCCGCCTGGAGGCCGAGATGCGGGCGGTGGCCGCGCGGATCGTCGGCCCCGGCGCCTCGGTCGACGACGCGGTCCGTGCGCTCGACGCCGACCCGGCGCGGACGGTCCGCGGCAAGGAGGCGTTCCGCGACTGGATGCAGGCGCTCGCCGACCAGGCGATCAGCGAGCTGGACGGCACCCACTTCGACATCCCGGAGCAGGTCCGCCGGATCGAGTGCTGCCTGGCGCCGACAAGCGACGGCGCGATCTACTACACCGGCCCGAGCGAGGACTTCTCCCGGCCGGGGCGGATGTGGTGGGCGGTGCCGCAGGGCATCACCGAGTTCTCCACCTGGCGTGAGGTGACCACCGTCTACCACGAGGGGGTGCCGGGTCATCACCTCCAGGTCGCGCAGACCGCCGTCCGGGCCGACCTGCTCAACCGCTGGCAGCGGCTGCTCTGCTGGGTCTCCGGGCACGGCGAGGGCTGGGCGCTCTACTCGGAGCGGCTGATGGACGAGCTGGGCTACCTGGCCGACCCGGGGGAGCGGCTCGGCATGCTCGACGGGCAGGCGTTGCGGGCGGCCCGGGTGATCGTCGACATCGGCATGCACCTGGAGCTGGAGATCCCGGCGGACAATCCGTTCGGCTTCCACCCGGGCGAGCGCTGGACGCCGGAGCTGGGTTGGGAGTTCATGCGGGCGCACTGCCGGGTGCCGGACGAGACGCTGCGCTTCGAGCTGAACCGCTACCTCGGCTGGCCGGGGCAGGCCCCCTCCTACAAGGTGGGCGAGCGGATCTGGTTGCAGGCCCGGGAGGACGCGAAGGCCCGCAAGGGCGCCGACTTCGACCTGAAGGAGTTCCACCGCCAGGCGCTCGACCTGGGCGCGCTGGGGCTCGACCCGTTGCGCCGGGCACTGGGCCGGCTCTGAGGACGACGGCGGGGGGGGGGGGGGGGGGGGGGGGGGGGCCCCGGGGCGGGGCGGGGGGGGGGGGGGGGGCCGCCGGCGGGGGGGGGGCGGCCCCGCCCCCCCCCCCCCCCCCCCCCCCGTTTCCGTGGTGCGCCCGGATCAGGCCAGGTCGACCCGGAGCACCGGCTTGGCGGTGAGCGACTTCGAGTGCTCGTACGCCAGCTCGATCACCGGGTCGTCGAAGCTGATCGGGATCGGCGAGGTGATCGGGATGCCGTCCGGGAAGGGCAGGTCCGGCGTCAGCGTGATCTTGATGCCGAGCAGGTGCCCGACGAACCGGGTGGCGTAGAACGCGACGTCACCGGAGACGGTGAGCCGGTCGGTGACGTACCGCTGCTTCTTGCCCGCCGGGCCGTTGGCCAGCAGCGTGAAGTCGTCGGTGACCGCCTTGTCCATGGTGAACTTCAGGCACTTGAGCTTGCCCCGGTAGGTGGGCAGCTCGACGATGCCCTCGAAGCGCAGCCCGGTCATGGTCACCTTGGAGCCGGTGAGCCGGGAGGGCGGGTCGGCCACGAGCGGCTGGTCGGGGTCGGCGGCCAGCTTGGGCAGCGGCTTGCCCTCCTCGACCGGCGCGGGCTTGGTCGGGGCGGGGTCGGCCTCGTCGCAGTCGGCGTCCGGCTTCGCCGGGGTCGACGGCTTGGCGCTGCCGCTGGGCTTCGGCGTGCCGCTCCCGCTCGGCGTGGCGGCTGCGGCGGCGGGGGCCACGGTCGGCGACGGCGACGGCTCGGCCTCCTCCTCCCCGCCGGTGAACAGGCCGGTGATGCCGTCAACGAGGTCGGTCAGCAGGTTGCCGTCCGGGTCCTCGGCCGGCGGCGCGGTCGTGGCGGTGGCGCTCGGGCTGGCCGACGGCGACGCCGACGCGGTCTTCGAGGCGGACGGCTTCGGCGCCGGCGCCGACGTGGTCGGGCAGGCCGCCGGCGCGGCGACCGCGGGCCGCTGGTCGCGGAGCGCCACCAGGCCGGCCAGGGAGACCGCGAGAACCAGCAGGATCGCGTACGCCCGGGGCGCGTAGCCCGACCCGTGGGGCGTGTCCGGTCCGGCGGGGTCGACGGGCGACGCCTCGCGCAGCGGGTTACGCGGCTCCGGCAACGTGTCGGTGAGGACGCCGGTGGCGTCGTCCTGCCGCTGCCGGGGCGGCAGCAACTCGTCGACCAGGGCCGGCTCCGGCTCCTCGGCCGGCTCGGTCGCCGGCTCGTCGACCGGCTGGGCCGGCTTCGGGTCGCCGGCGGTTTCCTTGCGCGGCACCCAGGCGAAGCCGAGCGCGCTGCCGATCATGCCGAGCAGCAGGCCGATGAAGAAGCCGCCGAGGTTCACGCCGATCAGCGAGTAGAGCGCGGTGATCGCCGCGACCACCGCGTAGAACATCCGCTGGGCCGGGCTGAACCAGAGCAGCATGCCGCAGGTCACGAGGATGGTCGGGATGAGCCAGGACAGGAAGCCGGTGGGCCCCATCTGGAACGTGAGGCCGTTGAGGCTCATCTGGGTGGTGGCGAAGATCTCCAGACCGGCCAGCGCGGTGAAGAGCCCGCCCCAGAACGGTCGCGCCCGGCGCCACCGGCGGAAGCCACGCCACGCCTGGCCGGGCCGACCCGGCCGGGCCTGCTGCGTCTCGGCGGTTGTCACGTACTCCTCCTGGCGGTGCTGACGGGGTGAGACATGGCCGAGGGGGGGGGGGGGGGGGGGGGGGGGGGGGGGGCGCCCCGGGGGGGGCCCCGGCGGCGGCGGGGGGGGGCCGCGAGAGAG
>NZ_JBITFD010000028.1:0-4973 GCF_044455765.1 Micromonospora sp. NPDC051141 | reverse complement strand
GGGGCTGGCGCCTTGGGGGGGGGGCCCCCCCCCCCGCGGGGGGGGGGGGGGGGGGGGGCGCCGGGCGCGCGGGCGGCGCGCCCCCCCCCCCCCCCCCCTCGCCATCAGATCAGAAGCACTCCTTGGCGTCCTTGCCCACGTTGACCTTCAGCTTCAGGCCGTTGAGGGTGAAGACGCCGGCGCTGGTGGAGCGCGCCACCTGCTCCAGCTTCGTGATGGTCACCTTGTCGGCGCTCTGCCCGAACCCGCCGGGCTGACCCTGCTTCGCGTTGAGGTCGTTGGCGTCGCGGCCGATCTGGATGTTCTCGAACGTGGCGTCGCCCGCGAGCGAGTCCATGTCGATCAGCAGGTTGGTGGCGGTGGCCGGCTTGCCGTCGCCACCGGCGTTGATGGTCAGCACGATCGGGATGCCCGGCAGGCTGGCGTTGACCGACTGGCAGAGGTCGTAGAGCTTGGCGTCGGCGATCTCGGAGACGGCGACCGGGTGCTTGGTGCCGTTCTTCTCCTCGACCATGCCGCCGTACTGCTTGAAGCCGTTGCCCTCCAGCTTCGTGGCGCCGACCTTGAAGGTCTGGCCCGACACCGCGAACGAGGCCGCGATGGCGCCGTTGGCCATGCCCAGCACGATGCCGCCGGCGACGACCGTCGCCGGCACCATCATCGCGGCGAAGCGCCGCCAGCGGGTGCCGCCACTCGGCTGACGGTTCTCCGATTCACTCACAAGGTCCTCCTCGACGGGGGTGCGTCGCCGGACGCAGGACGCGACGCGGGACGGGAAAGCTGCGGGGCGGCGCGGATGCCGTTGTGCCGAACGGCCGCGCGGTCGCGGATTGGATGCTCTCGCGAAGCGACAGACCTCACAAGCCCCAAGCTACTGACGGGTAACACAGACGTGATATCAAGATCGTCCCTGGTTACCAACGGTTAACATCCCCGGGGCAAGGAGGTCAGGGCAAACCGGCCTGATTACGACAGGATGCCGAACAGGTTTCACCTGTGGTAGTCGTCACTGCCAAACATCACAGTTCGGTAACGGCAAGCTGGCAAGGCGCTGTGGGTGAGGAGCCCATCACCCGTCCGGCCGGGACCATGCCGCCGACCGGAGCCAGCTCAGCCCCGCTCGTCCAACCACGACTCCAGCAGGTGGCGGTCGATCGAGTCGACCCGGCCGAGGGGGCGCCCCGCCGCCGCCCGCGCACGCAGCTCCGCCCGGGTGAACCAGCGCGCCGCCACCAGCTCCTCGTCGTCGACCCGGACCCGCGTCGACACCGCCGTCGCCCGGAACCCGACCATCAACCCGGCCGGAAACGGCCACGCCTGCGAACCCTGATAGGTCACCGCCCGCACGGACACGCCGGCCTCCTCGGCCAACTCCCGCCGCACCGCGTCCTCCAGGCTCTCGCCGATCTCCACGAACCCGGCCAGCAGCGACCAGGAATCCTCCGCCGCCCCGCGATGCCGACCCAGCAGACAACGCTCCGGCTCACCGGGCGCCTCGACCAGCACGATGACCGCCGGCTCGATCCGCGGAAAGAACAACCGGGCGCAGCCCGGCCCGGTGCAGGAGCGGACGTGCCCGCCCGAGCCGGCCACCGTCGCCGCCCCGCACGCACCGCAGAACCGCTGGCCCCGATGCCAGTGCAGCAACCCCTTCGCGTACGCCTGGAGCGCCGCCTCCGCCGGTGTCAGCCCGCCCACCAGGGCGCGCACGTCCACCGCCTCGACCGCGCCGGCCAGCTCGCGGGCCTCGCCCTCCTCCTGCCCGGACAGGTCGGCGGCGAACACCGCCCGGCCCGCGTCCAGCCCCAGGAAGACCGTCTCGTCGGCGGCGGCGAGCAACCCGGCCGCGTCCGCCACGGTTGGCCGCACCGGTGCCCGCCCGGCATCCACCAGGCACCGGTCCCGCCAGCACGGCAGCACCACACTCGCCGGATCGGTCCGCCGCTCGGCCAGCCAGTTCGCGTCCCCGCGCAGCTCCGCCGCCCGGTCCAGCCAGCCACCGCCGTACGCCAACCCGCGCTCGTCCGCCCGCACCCGCCCACCGTGTCACGACCAGGGCGTGGACGGGGCCCCGAAACGGGTGATCGGTGCGACACCGCCGCCTGCCCGACACGACCGCCCGGCCGGAGACTCCCGACCGGCCCGAGCGTTGGTTACCGTAGGTGTCTCCCGCGGGGGAAGCGGTCCCCGCACGTGTCCTTCCGATGAGGTTGCAGTGACGATGTACGGCGAGAAGATGCCGGCCGCCGACGACCGCCCCACCATCAAGGTGGCGGCGGTGAGCTGGCCCGGGGTCGAGCTGGAGCCGGTCGCCACACCGCCCACCGACGACCCGGGGAAGCCGCCGCGCTCCCGACGCGCCCGGCTGCTGCTGGCCGGCGGGATCACCGCCGCCGTGCTCGCCGGTGGCGTCGGCGTCGGCGCCTACGCGTACGCCGGTGATGTGCCCCGCGGCACCACGGTGCTCGGCACCGAGCTGGGCGGCCGGAGCCGGGCCGAGGCGGCCCGCGCGCTGCGCACCGAGCTGGAACGCCGCGCCGACGCGCTGAACGCCCCGATCACCGTGACCGTGGGCGAGAAGAAGGTCGAGCTGAAGCCGGCCGACGTCGGGCTCACCGTCGACGTGGACGCCACCGTGGCGGCGGCCGCCGCCGCCGACGCGCACGCCGTCAGCCGACTGGTCGGCTCCCGCACGGTCGAGCCGGTGGTCACGGTCGACGCCGACCGGCTGGCAGCCGCCCTGCGCAAGGCCGCTGGCGACCAGGGCCGCGAGATGACCATGCCGACCATCATCTGGACCGGCACCACCCCGAAGCCGGTCTACCCGAAGCCGGCGCTGACCGTCGACACGACCGCCGCGACGACGGCTGTCACCTCGGCGTGGCTGGCCGCCCGACCGGTCACCGTGCCCCTGGTGGAGCAGTGGCCGGCGACCACCCGGGAGGAGGTCGACCGGCTCGTCACCGAGCTGGCCCGGCCCGCCGTCGCCGCGCCGGTCACGCTCACCACCGACGGCGGCTCGGTCACCATCCCGCCCGCCGCCATCGCCAGGTCGCTGCGCTTCCCGACCGACGACGCCGGAAAGATCACTCCCCGGGTCGACGTCAAGCGACTGCGCGCCGCGCTCGGCGGCAAGCTCGCGACGCTGGAGGTGGAGCCCCGCGACGCCGGGCTGACCATCAGTGGCGGCAAGCCGAAGGTGGTGCCGAGCCGGGCCGGCCGCCAGGTCGACGCCGCCGCGCTCGGGCCCGCGTTGCTCGCGGTGCTGCCGAAGCCGACCGACCGCGCGGTGACCGCCGCGCTGAAGCCGGCCACGCCGGAGCTGACCGAGGCCAAGCTGGCCGAGCTGGGCATCAAGGAACGGGTCTCCACCTTCACCACCCGGTTCACCGGCGGCCTCTCCTCCCCGCGCAGCCAGAACATCGTCCAGGCGGCCAAGGACGTGGACGGCACGATCGTCAAGCCCGGGGAGACCTTCTCGCTCAACGCGCACACCGGCGAACGCGGCTACGACCAGGGCTACCAGGACGCGCCGACGATCGTGAACGGCAAGCTGGTGCCGGGCGTGGGCGGCGGCGTCTCGCAGTTCACCACCACGCTGTTCAACGCGAGCTACTACGCCGGGCTGGAGGACGTCGAGCACAAGCCGCACTCGTTCTACTTCAGCCGCTACCCGGCCGTCATCGAGTCGACCATCTACTGGCCGCAGCTCGACTTCAAGTTCCGCAACAACACGCCGCACGGCGTGCTCATCGACACTTCGTACACGGGCAGCTCGATCACCGTGTCGATCTGGAGCACGAAGATCTACGACAGCGTGAAGACCGAGTACGGCCCGCGCCGGAACGTCACCCAGCCGAAGACGGTCTACCTCAAGCCGGGTCCGGACTGCATCTCCGCCGCCGGTGGGGTGGGATTCGCCCAGGACGCGTTCCGGGTGATCAAGAAGGACGGCAAGGTCGTCAAGCGGGAGAAGTTCAGCTGGCGGTACGACGCCGAACCGCGCTTCATCTGCGCCCCCGAGCCGGGGGCCTGACCCCGGACGCCAAGAAGGCCCCGCTCAGCGGGGCCTTCTTCGTGCTCGGTGCGATCACGGCCGCGCCGCGGCCAGACCCTCCCGTACGCCGTCCGCGTCGCGGTCGGTGCCGTACACCGGCGTGTCCGGCTGCTGCCGCCAGCTCTCGTCGAGCGTGCCCGCGTCCACCGGATCGAAGCCCAACTCCTCGACGATCCCCATGACGACCCGCTTGGCGTCCTCGTCGTCGCCGGCGACCGGCAGACCGATCCGGTCCGGCGTGCCCGCCGGCTTGCCCGCGTCCATCAGGTGCGCCGCCTGGATGTTGTTGAAGGCCTTGACCACCCGGGCGCCCTTGAGGTGGTCGGCGGTCCACCGGCTGGAGCTGAGACTACGGTCCAGCAGCTCGGCCACGTCGCCGTCGCGCTGGGGGTAGTAGTTGTTCGCGTCCACGACCAGCTTGCCGTCGAAGAGCGACGCCGGCAGTTGCGGCACCGCCTTCAGCGGGATCGCGACGACCACGACTTCCGCGCCCTGGACCGCCTCCTCCAGGCTCGCGGCTCGGGCGCCGGTCTCGGCGGCGAGGTCGGTCAGGCTCTGCGGGCCGCGGGAGTTGGCTACCGCGACGTCGTGGCCGAGTGAACTCAGACGACGGGTGAGGGTGCCCCCGATGTGCCCCGACCCGATGATTCCGATCTCCATGACCACTCCTGTACCCCGGTCGGCCCGGACCGATCCCGAACACGCCGTTCGTCACGTCACGTTTGACGAATCCGCCCCGTCCGGCGGGGGACGCGCGGAGCGGTCCCGGCTCGACGGTACGAGACACGACGGGTGGGCCGTGGAGATTCCGCCGGTTCCGGCGGTGAACGCAGTTCAGGGCCACCCCGAAGGGTGGCCCTGAACTGGAAGATTGTCCGGCGGTGTCCTACTCTCCCACACCCTCCCGAGTGCAGTA
>NZ_JBITFD010000027.1:0-49473 GCF_044455765.1 Micromonospora sp. NPDC051141 | reverse complement strand
CTGAAGGGGTTGAAGCAGGTCGACGGCTGGCAGGACATGCCGCTGACCAAGGCCGCACAGACGGTGCAGGTGTCGGCCTACCCGGACGCGTACGCCCAGTGGGAGAAGCAGGCCACCGACCTGGTCAACCAGCACTGGACCAAGTAAGACACCACGAAGGCCGGCACCCCGAACCGGGGCGCCGGCCTTCGCGTGCGCTCAGCGCACGACCTTCACGTTGAACAGCGGCGTGCCCAGTCGGCCGTAGAGACGCAGCCAGATCGGTAGCAGCATCTCGGTGCCCCGCGCCGTGGTGATGTCACCCAGGTCGAGCACGTCGGTGTGGCCGAAGCTGGTGAGCAGTTCGGTGACGACGCCCTTGGCGTCGGCGTCGTCGCCCGACACGAAGACCGTGTGGTCGCCGTCGGCGAGCTGCTTGGGGTGGGCCATCAGGTCGGCGGTGAGCGTGTTGAGCGCCTTCACCACCCGGGTACGCGGGAACGCCCGTTGGATCCGTTCGCCGAGCGAGTCGTCGTTGAGCACCGAGAGGGTGGGCGGGAAGCCCTGGCTGAAGTCGAGGGGGTTGGCGATGTCGAGCAGGATCTTGCCGGCCAGGTTCTCCGCGCCCGCCGCGTCGAGGGCGGGGAGGGATCCGTCGCCGTTGGTGGCGTTCACGACCAGGTCCGCCCCGGCGGCGGCGTCGGCGTGCCCGGCCAGGGCGATCCCCGGATGACCGCTGGCCCACTCGCCCCAACTCCCGGCCCGGGTGGTGGCGACATCCCGGGTGCCGACGGTCACCTCGTGGCCCAGCTCGGCGGCGCGGGCGGCGACGGCCCGGCCCACCATGCCGGTGCCCAGTACTGCGATGCGCATTCGAATCCGTCCTCCGGTATCGGCCGAGCTTCGCGGAACGTGCTCGGTGCGACCGAGACTAACAGACAGGTCTGTCTACTGACAGGCCCGAGGAGACGTACCTGTCTGTAGACTCGGCGGCGCAGAACGAGGAGGAACCATGGCCCGCACCCCCGCCGGCGCTGCCCGGGAACGCATCCTGGAGACCGCGTTCCGGCTGTTCTACGCGTACGGGCCGCGCGGCGTCGGCGTCGACACCGTCATCGCCGAGTCGGGCGTCGCCAAGGCCACGCTCTACAAGCACTTCCCGCGTAAGGACGACCTGGTGCTGGCGTACCTGGACAAGGTCGACCTGGCCTGGTCGGCGGCGCTGCGGGCGGCGGCGGAGGCCGCCGGGGCCGACCCGCGCGAGCAGCTCGTCGGCATGTTCGACGCGCTCGGCGGAGCCTGCCGCCGGGAGGGCTACCACGGTTGCGCGTTCATCAACACCGCTGCGGAGACGCCGGCCGGCAGCCCGGTGCACGCCCGCACCGTGGCGCACAAGAACGCGGTCCGGGACTGGGTGGCCGACCTGGCCCGGCAGGCCGGCGCGGCCGAGCCGGAGTCGCTGGCCCGCCAGCTCACCCTGCTGCTCGACGGCGGCCTGGCCGGCGGCGTCCTCGACGGCGATCCGGCGATCGCCGACGCGGCGAAGCGGAGCGCCCGCGCCCTGATCGACGCGGCGCTCCCGAAGCGTTAAGCGGGGGCCCCTGCTCTACCGGAGGCGTTGAGAAGGGGCCCTTCCTTACTCGCTCGCCGGGTGGGGGGCGATCTGGCCCTGACGGTGGCGGGCGGCGCACAGCTCGACCAGCTTCGCGTACGCGGGGGCGCCGATCAGCGCGGTCAGCTCCGGGCCGTAGGAGACGTACATCGGCTCCGCGCCGACGTGCGCGTCCGTGGAGGAGGTGCACCACCAGTCCAGGTCGTGCCCGCCCGCGCCCCAGCCGCGCCTGTCGAACTCGGCAAGCGTGGAGATGAGCACCTTGGTGTTGTCCGGCCGCTTGTGCCACTCCTGGTCCCGGCGGACCGGCAGTTGCCAGCAGACGTCGGGCTTGTACTCCAACGGGTGCACGCCGTCGCGCAGCGCCTGGGCGTGCAGCGCGCAGCCGCCGCCGGCCGGGAAGTCGGCGTCGTTGAGGAACACGCAGGGCGCGTCCACATCCCGGGTGGCGGTGCGCCGGGCCGGCGTCTTGCCGTCGACCGTGTCGTTCTCGGTCCAGTTCTTGAAGCCGCGACGGAAGTGCTGCCAGGTCTCCGGCGTGAGCCGCTTGACGGCCGCCCGCACCCGCTTCTCGTCGTCGGCGTCGGTGAAGAACGCGCCGTGCGAGCAGCACCCGTCCGCGGCCCGCCCGGCGACGATGCCGTGGCAGCCCTGACCGAAGATGCACGTCCAGCGGGAGAGCAGCCAGGTCAGGTCGGCGCGGACGACGTGCTTCGGGTCGGCCGGGTCGACGAACTCGATCCACTCCCGGGGGAAGTCCAGCCCGACCTCGCGGCTGCGCGGGTCATCCGGGTCGTCCACCAGCACGCGAAGCTCGATCTGCCCTGTCACCCGGACCAGCGTACGCGTGCTCTCTCCGCCCGGCCGGCGAGCCGACGAAACGTGTTGCCCCTAGGGTCTTTCCCATGCGACTGGGTGTCCTCGACGTCGGTTCCAACACGGTGCACCTCCTGGTGGTCGACGCCCACCACGGCGCGCACCCCTGGCCGGCGCACTCCGAGAAGGTGGTGCTGCGGTTGGCCGAGCAGATCGGCCCGGACGGCGCGTTGACCGACGCGGGCGCGGACGGGCTGGTCAAGGCGGTCGGCATGGCGCGGGCGGCGGCCGACGGGCTGGGCGCCGAGGACCTGTTGGCGTTCGCCACCAGCGCGGTCCGGGACGCCACCAACGCGGGCGAGGTGCTGGCCCGGGTCCGCGACGAGACCGGCGTACGGCTGGAGGTGCTCTCCGGCGCGGACGAGGCGCGGATGACGTTCCTCGCGGTGCGGCGGTGGTTCGGGTGGTCCGCCGGCCGGCTGCTGGCGATGGACATCGGCGGCGGCTCGCTGGAGCTGGCCGCCGGCATCGACGAGCATCCGGAGGTCGCGGTCTCGCTGCCGCTCGGCGCGGGCCGGCTCAGCCGGGAGCGGCTGGCGGTCGATCCGGCCGGTCTGCTGCCGCCGTCCGCCGAGGCCGTGGAGGGGCTGCGGGAGTACGTGGACGCGCAGCTCGACCCGGTGGTGAAGCAGTTGACCGAGGTCGGCTGGGAGCGTCCGGTGGCGACCTCGAAGACGTTCCGCACGCTGGCCCGGCTGGCCGGGGCCGCGCCGTCCGGCGCCGGTCTCTGGGCCCGGCGCAGCCTGACCCGCACCGGGCTGCGGCAGGTGCTCGGCTTCGTCCGGCACATCCCGCCGGCCCACCTGCCGGAGCTGGAGGGGGTCAGCGCGCAGCGGGCCCACCAGCTCCTCGCCGGTGCGGTGGTGGCCGAGGCGGTGATGCGCCGGCTCGACGTCGACAGCCTGGACATCTGCCCGTGGGCGTTGCGGGAGGGAGTCATCCTGCGTCGGCTGGATCAGCTCGCGCCGATGTGATCCGGGGCGCTCGCTTCGGGCGCTTTGCGGGTGCTCGTCCCGATGCCTCCTGGCGGGGGCGGCTACCCTGAGGGGTGTGACTTCCCGCGTGCCGGTGCTCCTGTCCACGTCCTCGGTCTTTCCCGAACGGACCGCGGCGGCGTTCCAGCTCGCCGCCGCGCTCGGCTACGACGGCGTCGAGGTGATGGTCTGGACGGACCCGGTGAGCCAGGACGCGGGCGCGCTGCGCGGCCTCGCCGAGCACTACGGCATCCCGGTGCTCTCGGTGCACGCGCCGTGCCTGCTGGTCACCCAGCGGGTGTGGAGCGCCGACCCGTGGGAGCGACTGCGCCGGGCCGCCGAGCTGGCCGAGACGCTGGAGGCGCCGACCGTGGTGGTGCACCCGCCGTTCACCTGGCAGCGTGACTACGCGCGGACGTTCGGCGACGGGTTGGCGGCCACCGCGGAGCGGTTCGGCGGGCTGCGGTTCGCGGTGGAGAACATGTTCCCGGTGCGGATGGCCGGGCGGCAGTTCGTGCCGTACGTGCCGGGCTGGGACCCGACCGACACCGGGTACGCCGCCTACACGCTGGACCTGTCGCACTGCGCGGCCTCGCACACCGACGCGTTGGCCATGGCCGACCGGATGGGCGCCGGGCTGGCGCACGTGCACCTGGGTGACGGCACCGGCGAGGGGCGGGACGAACACCTGGTGCCCGGCCGGGGCGGTCAGCCCTGCGCGGAGCTGCTCCGTTCACTGGCCGGGCGCGGCTTCACCGGCTCGGTCGCGGTGGAGGTGACCACCCGGGGCGCGAAGAGCCGCGCGGTCCGCGAGGCGGATCTGCGCGAGGCGCTGGAGTTCGCCCGCGCGAACCTGACCGCCCCCTCCCCGGTCGACGCCTGACCTGACCCGCGTCGGTGGGTGTCAGCTCACCGGGGCGAGCGGCTGGGCCGGCACCGGCTGCTCGCCGACCGCGGCGCGCTTGCGGGCCCGGTGCGCCGCCACGTGCGAGCGGGTGGCGCAGCGCTCCGAGCAGAACCGCCGGCAGCAGTTCGACGAGGTGTCCAGGTAGACGTTGCCGCAGCGCTCGTCCGCGCAGACGCCGAACCGGGCGCTGCCGTACTCGCAGAGCCAGACCGACAGTCCCCAGACCGCGCCGGCCAGGTATTCGGCGGAGACCGACGCGCCCCGGCTGGTCACGTGCATGTGCCAGTCGGAGGAGTCGTGCCCGGAGATGCGGGGCTGCACCGGGAACGCCTCCAGCAGCGCGTTCAGCTCCGTGACCGCGTCGGCGTCGCGCCCCGACGTGCCGTACTCGAAGACGTCCCGGAGGCGCTTCTGCGCCCGCCGGAAGATCGCCAGGTCCCGTTCCGCGACCTCGTCGCGCATCCAGGCGTTCTCGTCCGGGAAGAGGGCCCGCAGGCCGTCCAGGTCGTCCAGCCGGGCGTTGACGAGCTCGACCCCGGTCCGGGCGTACGCGTCGAAGTTCACGGGACCAACGGTAGACGACTCAGCGCGGACGCGGCGCGTCGATGTAGTGGGGTAGAAACCGCGCGTAACCGTCTGTGATGAGGCTCTCGCTTTCGCGTACGCCCACGCCGGCCGAACCGCCGTCCACGACCCAGCTTCCGAGCACCACGTGGTTGCCGTCGAACTGGGGCAACGCGCGGAACTCCTGGAAGCAGAAGCCCTCGTCACCGTAGATCCCCGGGTTGGTGATCTCGGTGTCGCCGGTCACGATGCGTACCGATCCGCCCTCGCGACCGAGCAACGGCTTGGCCACGTACTCGGTCATCCCGCGAGGCGAGTCCAGGTACGCCGGCAGCAGCAGCTCGTGCCCGGGGTACAGCTCCCAGAGCACGGCCAGCAGCGCCTTGTTCGACAGCAGCAGCTTCCAGGCCGGCTCGATCCAGGTGGTCGGCGTGCCCGGGTCCAGCGCCGGCGGCCCGTACGGCTCGGCGAGCATCCACTCCCAGGGGTAGAGCTTGAAGCAGGTGGTGATCGGTCGGTCGTCGCCGTCGACGAAGCGCCGCCCGTCCCAGCCGACCCGCTGGATCGGCATGAGCGTCACGTCCAGCCCCGCCTGGCGGGCCGTCTCGGCGAGGTAGCCGGCGGTGATCTGGTCCTCGCCCGACTCCTCCTCGTTCGACCAGAGCACGTGCACGCGCGGGTCGTGCAGCCCGGCACCGATCTTGGCCCACGCGCCGACCAGCCGTTCGTGCAGGCTGTTCCACTGGTCCGCGTCCGGGTGGGTGTGCTCCAGCCAGTACCACTGCACGATGCTGGCCTCGACCAGCGCGGTCGGGGTGTCCGCGTTGTACTCCAGCATCTTCGGCGGCCAGCTGCCGTCGTAGGCGAGGTCGAAGCGGCCGTAGAGCGTCGGCGGGGCCTCCCGCAGCGAGCGGGCGACCGCCTCGGCGGCCCACTCCGGGATGCCGAACTCGGCGTGGCGGCGGCGGGCCACCACGTGCTCGGCGGCGGCCACCGACATCCGGTGCAGCTCCTCGGTCGCCTCCTCCAGCCGGAGCACCTCGTCAAGCGTGAACGCGTACGCGGCGGTCTCGTCCCAGTACGACATGATCTCGCCGTCGGGCAGCTCGGTGTCGACGTACACCAGGCCCTGGGCCCGGATGGTGTCGTCCCAGTCGGGGCGCGGCGTGCTGGCCTCGCGGCGCACGTCAGCCGCCGCAGGAGGCGAGGAAGGTGCCGAAGCCGCCGCGGTCGGGCAGCGCGGCGGTGGTCGGGGCGGCGTCGCCGCGTGCGGCGGCCGGCGCGGGGACCCGCAGCGCCACCGCGACGGTGTCACCGCCCCCGCCGGCCGGCCCGAGGGCGCAGTCGTCATCGTCGTCGTCGTAGCCGTTGTTGCAGCCGGAGAGCGCGAGCGCCAGTGCGGTCAGCGCGCCGAGCTGCACGGTGGCGGAGCGGAGCCGGCGGCGGGGGTGTCGTTCCACGTGAACGTTGTAGCTGATCGTCGCCAGTTCGTGTGATCGGCGGGGCCCCTGTTGTCGCCGGGGGTGACAACAGGGGCCCCGCCTCGCACGTGCCCGGCGCGGGTGTGGGGGTGGGCGTTACGCTCGGCTCATGCTCCGTTCCGTCATCCTCGCCGCCTCCCGGTCATCCCAGGTGGAGCGGCTCGTCGCGACGGCCCCGTTCACCCGGGACGTCGTCCGCCGGTTCGTCGCCGGCGCCGGCACCGACGACGCGTTGCGCGCGACCCGCGCACTCGTCGGCGACGGCCAAGCGGTCACCCTCGACTACCTGGGCGAGGACACCACCACCCCGGAGCAGGCGAACGCCACCCGGGACGAGTACCTCACCCTGCTGCGCCAGCTCGGCGCCGCCGGCCTCACCCCGGCCGCCGAGGTCAGCGTGAAGCTGTCCGCGCTCGGCCAGGCGTTCGACGAGCAGTTCGCGTACGACAACGCGCGGCAGATCTGCGTGGCGGCCGACGCGGCCGGCACCACTGTCACGCTGGACATGGAGGACCACACCACCACCGACTCGACGCTTGACGTGCTGGCCAAGCTGCGCAAGGACCACCCGTCGACAGGCGCGGTGCTCCAGGCGTACCTGCGGCGGACCGAGTCGGACTGCCGCGAGCTGGCCGCCGCCGGGTCCCGGGTGCGGTTGTGCAAGGGCGCGTACAAGGAGCCGGAGTCGGTGGCGTACCAGTCCGCCCGCGAGGTGGACAAGTCGTACGTGCGCTGCATGAACGTGCTGATGGCGGGCGACGGTTACCCGATGCTCGCCACCCACGACCCGCGCCTGATCGCGATCGGCGAGGATCGGGCCCGCTGGTTCGACCGCGACCCGGGCCGGTTCGAGTTCCAGATGCTCTACGGCATCCGCCCGGAGGAGCAGCAGCGCCTGGTCGGCGAGGGCTACACGGTGCGTACCTACGTCCCCTACGGCGACCAGTGGTACGGCTACCTGATGCGCCGGCTGGCCGAGCGCCCGGCCAACCTGGCGTTTTTCGGCCGTGCGGTGATGTCGAAGAAGTGAGTCAGTCGTTCGACCAGGTCCGGGTGCAGAGCACGAGGCGGTAGCCGTCCGGGTCGGCGAACGTGATCCCCCACCTGTCCCAGTACGGGCCGGCGGAGACCCTGGTCCCGCCGGCCCGTTCGAGTCTCGTCACCAGACCGTCCTCCACCGGGCCGTCGAGGTAGAGCACGAACAGGTCCTCCTCGGTGGGACGGGGTTCGACGGTCAGCGTCGCGCCGCCCACCAGTTCCAGGTGCCAGGCCGCGCCGGGCCGGCCGAGCATCACCAGGTCGTGCTCGCCCGGCCCGTCGGCCGCGCCCCGGTAGAGCACGTCCAGGCCCAGGCCGTCGGACCAGAACCGGACGGCTGCGGCCAGGTCGCGGCTGGGCCGCGCCAGGCGTACGTGGGTGTCGGCGGAGATCGGCATGTCGGTGATCGTCCGACCTCAGGTCGGGTTGAGGTCAAGCCTTGACGCGTAAAGCTAATGCTATTAGCTTTAAGGCTATGACAGTTAGCCAGATGGTGCGGGACGGCGGGACGATCGCGTTCGAGGTGCACGGCGCAGGGCCGCTGGTGGTGCTCGCGCACGGCATGGGGGAGAACCGGGCGGCGTTCCGGCACCTGGTCCCGCTGCTGGTGGCGGCCGGCTACCGGGTCGCGTCGATCGACGTCCGCGGGCACGGCGACTCCAGCCCGCACTGGCCCACGTACGCCCCGGCCGAGGTCGGTGGCGACCTGCTCGCCGTGGTGCGCGAGGTGGGCGGCGGGCCGGCCACGCTTGTCGGCAGCTCGTCCAGCGGTGCGGCGGTGGTCTTCGCCGCCGCCGACGCGCCGGAGCTGGTCAGTGGCATCGTGCAGATCAGCCCGTTCGTGAGCCGGCCGAAGCCGAACCCGGTGATGCGCGCGCTCCAGGCCGCCGTGCTGCGCAGTCCACGACTGTTCGGGATGTTCCACCGCACGCTCTTCCCCTGCGGGCGGCCGGCCGACGACGCCGCGTACCGGAAGGAACTGGTCGCCAGGCTGCGCGGCCGGATGGACGCGGTCCGCGGCGTGGTCGCGCCGGTCGACCCGCACTGGACCGCGCGGGCCCGCGAGGTGCGGCAGCCGGTGCTGGTGCTGATGGGCACGAAGGACCCGGACTTCCCCGACCCCGGCGCCGAGGCGCGGGCCGCCCGCCGGCAGTTCGCCGTCGCCGAGGCGCGCATGATCGCCGACTCCGGCCACTACCCGCACGCCGACCAGCCCGACGCCACCGCCGCCGACCTGGTCGAGTTCCTGGCGGTGACCGCGCGTGCCTAGGGCCGGCCTGACCCCGGCGACGGTGGTCCGGGAGGCCGCCGTGCTGGCCGACGAGGTCGGTCACGACCGGCTCACCCTGGCCGCGCTCGCCGGCCGGCTCGGCGTCGCGCTGCCCAGCCTCTACAAGCACGTGCGGGGCGTGGACGCGCTGCACCAGAAGCTCGCCGTGCTCGCCACCACCGAGATCGCCGACGTGCTGACCAGTGCCGCCGCGGGCCGGGCCGGCGACGACGCGCTGCGCGCGGTCGCCACCGCCTACCGGGGGTACGCCCGGCGGCACCCCGGCCGCTACCCGGCCACCCAGCGCGCGCCCGACCCGGCCGACCCCGAGCACCTGGCCGCCGCCGAACGCGCGGTCGACGCGATCTTCGCGATCCTGCGCGGGTACGGCATCGACGGGGACGCCGCCGTCGACGCCACCCGGATGTTCCGGGCCACCGTGCACGGGTTCGTCACGTTGGAGGCCGCGGGCGGCTTCGGGCTGCCCCGGGACGTCGACCGTTCGTTCGACCGGATGATCGACGGGCTCGACCTCGCGTACCGCGGCTGGCGGTCCCGGTGAGGGCCGCGCTGCTGGTCGGCATCTTCCTGCTGGAGCTGGCGCTGCTGGCCGCCGCCGGCCTCTGGGGCTGCACGCTCGACGCCGGCTGGCCGGTGCGGCTGCTCGCCGGCCTGAGCGCGCCGCTGATCCTGGCCCTGGTCTGGGGGCTGTTCTGCTCGCCCCGGGCCACCGTGCCGCTGCCCGCCGCGGCCAAGCTCGGCGCCCAGGCCACCTGCTTCCTGGCCGGCGGAACGCTGCTGGCCCTGACCGGGCACCCCGTCGCCGGCGCGGCGCTGGTGCTGTTCTGGTCCCTTACCAAAACGCTCCTGACCCGCGCCGGCACCCCCATCTGACCGCCCCTCCCGCCCGGTGCGGCGGATCTTGGTACGAGGACGCCCTCGGAGGGGCGGATCGGTACCAAGATCTCGGTGAATCCAGGCCGGACGCGCTGCCGGGATCTGGTGCGGGGCGGCACGAAGGGATTACTTGCAGGACTCTTTCCCGGAACGCCCGATTGGTCGTACCCTTCGCCGGTGACCGACGGCGACGAGGAGCCTCCCGGCCGGGCAGCCGACGGCGACGATCCGTACGTCGGGAACGACGACGCGGGGCAGCACCCTGGCACCGATGTCGACGAGGCGGTGCCGCGCCCGGCCCCGGCAGCGCAGACCCCGACGGACGACCCGTCCCCGACGGACGACCCGTCCCCGACGGACGACCCGTCCCCGCCGGACCCGGCCGCATCCCGACCGGCCGCGTCCGGCCCCGCCGGGACGGCAGCCCTGCCTGTGCCGAACCCCGTCAGTGCGGCTGCGAAGCCGGCCGCCGCGGACCTGATCCCGACCCCCACCGCCCCGGCGTCAACCGTGCCGGAGTCGCCGGACACGGCAGCGCCTGCCCCGGCACCGGTAACCCGTGGGTCGCCCGACACAGCGCCGACCGGCCCGGCACCGACGGTGCCAACGATCACCCCGCCAACGATCACCCCGCCAACGACGACCGGGTCGGCCGTCGTACCCGCCGTGCCCGCCCCCACCCCGCCGACCGGGACGCGGCGGCGGTGGCCGCTCTGGACGGTGCTCGGGCTGGCCCTGGGGCTGGTCGCGGGCGCGGTGCCCGGCGTACTCCTGCGGCAGCTCGCGCCGGACGCGGCCGGCCAGCAGACGGCGGGCCGGGAGGCGCCCGGTACGGCGGCCGAGCGGCAACTCGCCGCGCGGATGGTCGCGCAGCTCGACCGGCAGGGCAGCGCGCTGCTGCGCGGCGACCAGGCCGGCTTCCTCGCCGTGGCGGAGCCGAGCGCGCGGCCGGCGCTCACCCGGCGGTACGCGGCGCTGCGGGCGCTCCGGGTCACGACGTGGCGGCCCGGCACCGAGCGGGTGCCGGTGGCGGTGGACGGGCAGCCCGGTCAGTGGCGGCTGACCGTGACGGTGGGCTATTGCTTCGTGGTGCCGGGTTGCGCGCCGAGCACGGCGGAGCTGGGCACCCGGTGGCGGCTGGTGGGGGAGGAGCCACGGCTGGTGGCGGTGGAACCGTCCCGGACGGACCCGACCGGCGTACGCCCGTGGGAGGTGGACGACCTGGCGGTGGCGGTCGGTGAGCGGGCGCTGGTGGCCACCACGCCGGCCCAGCGGGCCAAGCTGCCCGGCCTGCTCGCCCGCGCCGAGGCCGCCGCCCGGGCGGCCGACCGGTACGCGGTCGGCCCGGCGCCGGACCGGTACCTGGTCTACTACGCCGGCCGGGCCGAGTGGCAGCGCTGGTACGGCGGTGGGCGGCCGAAGTGGACCGCCGGTTACGCGGTGGGTGTCGGCGGTGGCCGCCACGACGTCGTGCTCAACGCGCAGAGCCTCGCCCCGACCGGCGTCGACGACCTGCTCCGGCACGAGTTGACGCACGCCGCCTCGCTGCCCGACCAGGGCTACGCGGACCGCGGGGACTGGTGGCTGGTGGAGGGGCTGGCCGAGTACGCCGGCGCGGACGGCCAGCCGGTGGACCGCTACGAGGGGCTGCCCGAGGTGCGCAAGCTGCTCCGGGGCGGGTGGTCCGGCCGGCTGGACGCGGTGGCGCCGGCCGACGACGCGACCGACGACCGGGTCGGCGGCGCCTACGGCGTCGGGTACCTGGCGGTGCGCCACCTGGTCGACAGGTACGGCGAGCAGCGGGTGCTGGACTTCTTCCGGGCCGTGGTGCACCAGCGCCGCACCCCGGACGAGGCCGCCGACGAGGTGTTCGGCGATCCGTGGCCGGCGCTGCACGACGACTGCGTCGCCTACGTCCGGTCGGCGGCCGGCTGAGCGGCGACCCGACGCGCCGACGCGTCGACCCCGGTCGACGGGTCGTAGCATGGGCCGGGTGGCCCGCACTCCCTCGCCGCGGCTGCCCGCGGCCCGCCGCCCCCGTCTCGTCACCGCCCTCCTCGCCGCCGTCGCGCTGACCGGCACCACCGCCGCCAGGTGCGGCGACGACACCCCCGCGGTCAGCGTCGCCGCCGTGGGGCGCGCGCCGGTCACCGAGGTGATCGACGCGCCGGCCACGGTGTCCGCGCGGGCCGCGGCGACGCTCACCGCCCCCGCCGACGGCACGGTGGCCGTCCTGAAGGTCCAGCCCGGACAGCGGGTCACCCGGGGCCAGGTGCTCGCGGTGATCGACTCGCCGTCCGCGCGGGAGCGCCTCGCCCGGGCGCGGGACGCGCTGCGCGCCGCGAAGCGGGCCGGTCGGGGTGTCGGCGTCGGCGACCTGGGCGGTAACCGGCGCGGCACCGACCGCGCCGCCGACGAGGCGTTCGCCGCCGCGCGGGCCGCCGCCGGCAAGGTCGGCGACCCGCAGGCCCGGGCCGCGCTGCTGCTCCAGGTCGAGTCCGCGCAGCGGCAGTACGCGTCGGCCGCCCGCGCCGCCGACCGCGCGGTCGCCGCCGTGCAGCGCGGCGTGGCGGGCCTGAACAGCGCCGTCGGCGCGTTGTCGGCCGCGCAGCGCCTCCAGGCCCAGCAGGCGTACGACCTGGCGAAGTCGACCGTCGACGCGTTGACGCTGCGCGCCCCGATCGCCGGCGTGGTGCAGCCGGGCGGCACCCGGGCGGCGACGCCGACCGACCTGGCCGGGTTGCTCGGCGCGGCCGGCGGCGCGGGGGTGCCCGGCCTCGACCCGTCGGCGTTGGGCGCGGCCGGGTCGGGTGGCGGCCCGCCGGCCGGGGTCGACGACGCGGTGCCGGCCGGTGGCCGGGTCACCGCCGGCACGCCGGTGCTCACCGTGGTGGACATCGGCCGGTTGGGCCTGCTCGCCGAGGTGGACGAGACGGACGTGCTGCTGGTCCGCGCCGGGGTGCCCGCCTCGGTCGAGCTGGACGCGGTGACCGGCGCGACGTACGAGGCGACGGTCCGTTCGGTCGACGTGCTGCCCACCAGTTCCGCCCGGGGCGGCGTCACCTACCGGGTCCGGCTCGACCTCGGCCCCGGCCGACTCGGCGAGGAGGCCGCCCCGGCGCCCCGTCCGGGCATGAACGCGGTGGTCCGGCTCCGGGTCCGGGAGGCGACGGACGCGGTGGCGGTGCCGGCCTCGGCGGTCTTCTCCGCCGACGGGCGGGACGCGGTCTGGGTGCTGCGGGGCGGTCGGGCGGACCGGGTGCCGGTGACCGTCGGCGTGCAGGGGCAGGATCTGGTGCAGATCGTCGACGGGGTCCGGGCCGGCGACCGGGTCGTGGTGCGCGGCGCCGACCAGGTGCGCGACGGCCAGGAGCTGCCGTGACCGTCGCCGCGGTCGAGGCGGTCGACGTCTCGCGGGCGTACGAGCTGGACGGGGTGTCGGTGTCCGCGCTGCGCGGTGTGTCGCTCACCATCGACCAGGGCGAGTACGTGGCGGTGATCGGGCCCTCCGGCTCCGGCAAGTCCACGCTGATGCACCTGCTGGGCGGGCTGGACCGGCCCACCGGCGGCCGGTTGGTGATCGGTGGCCGGGACGTGGCCACGCTGACCGCGCCGGAGCTGGCGACGCTGCGCAACGAGACGATCGGCTTCGTCTTCCAGGCGTTCCACCTGCTGGCCCGGACGTCCGCGGTGGACAACGTGGCGCTGCCGCTCGTCTACCGGGGCGTCGGGGCGCGGCAGCGGCGGGAACGGGCGGCGGCGATGCTGGGCCGGGTCGGGCTGGGGCACCGCCTGCACCACCGGCCGAACCAGCTCTCCGGGGGCGAGCAGCAGCGGGTGGCGATCGCCCGGGCGCTTGTCACCGAGCCGGCGGTGCTGCTCGCCGACGAGCCCACCGGCAACCTGGACAGCGTCACCGGCGAGGCGGTGCTGGAGCTGCTGGAGCGGTTGAACGCGGAGTCCGGGGTGGCGCTGGTGATGGTGACGCACGACCAGGAGGTGGCGGCCCGCGCACGTCGGCGCATCGCGGTCCGGGACGGGCTGATCCGGTCCGACACCGCTCATGATCGACCGGGGTCGGCCGACCCGGACGGACCTGCGACACTGGATCCCGCTCCCAGCGCGGAGCCCCGGTCCGCGTCCGGACGTGGCCCGGGGCACCCGTCCGGTGGCTCCGGTGGCGCCACCGGAGCCACCGGACGCCTTCCGCGTGCCGGCGACGGGGCGGCCCGGTGAGGGTGGCCGAGGCGTGGCGGGTGGCGCTGGACGCGCTGCGCGCCAACCGGATGCGCAGCCTGCTGACCATGCTCGGCGTGATCATCGGGGTCGCCTCGGTGGTGATCCTGGTGGCCATCGGCACCGGCACCAAGCGGCAGGTCGAGCAGCAGGTCGAGGGGCTCGGCTCGAACCTGCTGCTGGTGGTGCCCGGAAAGATCGAGGTGGGCACCGCGCCGGTGGTGTCGCCGCTGGACCTCAAGGACGTCGACGCCGTCTCCCGGGTGGTCGGCGATCCCGGCCGGGTGGCCGTGACGGTGGCCTCCGGCGCGACCGCGCGGGCCGGCAACCGGTCCGACTTCACCACCGTGCAGGGCGTGCTGGAGACCACCCCGTCGGTGTTCACCCGGTCGCTGGCCCGGGGCCGCTACCTGTCCGGGGCCGACGTGGACACCAGTCGCCGGGTGGCGGTGCTCGGCGCGTCGGTGGCCCGGACGCTCTTCCCCGACCGTGATCCGCTCGGCCAGCAGGTCACGCTGGCCGGCGTACGGTTCCGGGTGATCGGCGTCTTCGCCCCGCTCGGGCAGAGCCTCGGCGTGGACCGGGACGACGAGGTGCACGTCCCGGTGACCGCCGCGCAGCGGTTGTGGGGCACCCAGCGGATCGACGGCATCGCGGTCAAGGCGCCGGACCGGGAGCGGATCGACCAGCTCGGCGAGCGGATCGTCGCGGAGCTGTCCCGCCGGCACCCGGACACCGAGTTCAGCGCCGTCACCCAGCAGCAGATCCTCGGCGTGCTCGGCGACATCCTGGGCGTGCTCACCGGCGTGCTGGCCGCGATCGCCGGCATCTCGCTGCTGGTCGGCGGCGTCGGCGTCTCCAACATCATGCTGGTCTCGGTACGCGAGCGCACCCGCGAGATCGGCCTGCGCAAGGCGGTCGGCGCCCGGCCCCGGGACATCGGCGTGCAGTTCCTGCTGGAGGCGGTGCTGCTCACCTCGATCGGTGGCCTGACCGGGATGGCGCTCGGGGTGGGCACCGCGCTGCTTGTCGACGCGTTCTCCCCGATCCCGGCCGCGATCACCTGGTGGTCGCTGGCGCTGGCGTTCGGCGTCTCCGCGGCGGTGGGCATCGTGTTCGGCGTGGTGCCGGCGCAGCGGGCCGGCCGGCTCGATCCGGTGGTGGCGTTGCGCGCCGAGTAGGCGATCCGGACGCCCCACCCGTCCGGGCGAAAAAGCCCCGGCGGACGCCCGTCCGGCCATGATCAAAGGACGGAAGGGATCGCGCAGGTCACAGCCGTCCCGCTACCGTACTCATTACACGCGCGTCGCTCGTCGAGGCGGAAGCACCTGCCCGGTGGCACGCGCCGGGCACGGGAATGGGTCGGTGAGCCATGGCCGGGTCGCAGTCCGACGCACGGCTGTCGGATGTCAGGTTCCTGACCGTCGCCGAGGTGGCAACGGTCATGCGGGTCTCCAAGATGACGGTCTACCGTCTCGTGCACAGCGGTGAGCTGACCGCGGTGCGGGTCGGTCGGTCGTTCCGGGTGCCCGAGCACGCCGTGCACGAATATCTCCGGGGCGCGTTCCAGGAGTCCGCCTGAGCCCTCGGCGACGCCCGCCGAGTGCGACGAAAAGGGGCATCGACGGGGGCGCGTTGGTCCTGCTGACGCACTCCGGCTACCCTGGAGCCCGACCGTGATCGCTCCTGGTGTGCCCGGCCCACCACGCTGGTCCGGTCCGTTGTCCGCAAGCGGGCACGGCGCCACCGCGTTGGTGGTGCCTCCCGGTCCGCCCCGCACGTTGCATCGAAAGGCTGTCGTATGGGCTCGGTGGTCAAGAAGCGCCGCAAGCGCATGGCTAAGAAGAAGCACCGCAAGCTGCTGCGCAAGACCCGCGTCCAGCGTCGCCGTCTCGGCAAGTGACCGGGGCCGGGCGCTGACCCGGCACCGGCACCACTTGCTAACTGTCGACCCTCGGAGGCTCAGGTGATCAGGCCGCGGACGTTCCGGCTCGATCCTGCCTGCCGCGCAAGGCGCACGACATGACCCCCGGTGGCACCTCCGGTGCCCCGGGGGTCGTCGTCGTCACCGGGGTCGGCCGATTCCTCGGCGCCAACCTCGCCGCCCGGCTCGCCGCCGACCCACACATCGAGCGGGTCATCGGCGTCGACCCGGCCCCGCCGAACCCCGAGCTGGCCGACCTGCTCTCCGACGTCGAGCTGGTCCGGCTCGACCTCGACTCGCTCGGCGGTCTCCTGATCGACCTCGACGTCGACGCCGTGGCGCACCTGGCGCTGGTCACCGCGCCCGACCCGCAGCACGGCGGTCGGGCGGCGATGAAGGAACAGAACGTCATCGGCACCATGCAGCTGCTCGCCGCCGCCCAGCGCGCGCCGCGCCTGCGCCGGCTGGTGGTCCGCTCGTCGACCGCCGCGTACGGGGTGTCGTTCCGCGACCCGGCCGTCTTCACCGAGGAGACCGAGCCGCGTGAGGTGCCGCGCGGCGGGTTCGGCCGCGACATCCTCGACATCGAGGGGTACGTTCGCGGCTTCCGCCGCCGCCGGCCCGACGTCACCGCCACCGTGCTGCGCTTCGCGCCGTTCATCGGCTACACGGCCGACACCACGCTCACCCGCTACTTCGCGCAGCCGGTGGTGCCCACCATCTTCGGCCGTGACCCGCGCCTGCAGTTCCTGCACATCGACGACGCGCTGACGGTGCTGCACCGGTCGGTCGCCGAGGAGCACCCGGGGACGTTCAACGTGGCCGGTCCGGGCGTGCTGTCGCTGTCCCAGGCCATCCGCCGGGCCGGCCGGGTGGCCGTGCCGGTGCTGGAACCGGGCCTGGCCGGGGTGGCCGCGGTCGCCCGCACCCTGGGCTTCGGCCGGTACGGCCTGGACCAGGTCGACCTCTTCGTGCACGGTCGGGTGGTGGACACCACCCGGCTGGAGCGCGAGTTCGGCTTCACCCCCCGCTCGACCGCCGCCGCCTTCGACGACTTCGTCCGCGCCCACCACGGCGGGGTGGTGGTGACCCGCGACCAGCTCGCCGCCGCCGAGCACCTGGTGCTGGAGAGCATCCGTCAGGTCCGCTCGACCGTCCGGGAGCGCTCGTGAGCAGCACACCGGAGCGGTGGGACGCCCGCTTCGACGTACCCCCGACCGGGCCCGGACCGGACGCGGAGCCGGCGCGGCGCAACGGGCACCGGCCGGTCGCGGCGCCGGCCGCCCGACCGCCCGCGCCCCCGGAGTCGGCCGACGAGCCGGACACCTCCGCCGACGAGCCGACCACCCGCCCGGTCGCGAAGAAGACCGTCGCGAAGAAGACCCTGGCGAAGAAGACCGTCGCGAAGAAGACGATCGCCAAGAAGGCCGTGCCGGAGAGCGCGACCCCCGGGCACGGCCCGACCGGGCCGGCGGTGGGCGACCGGCCCGGGGACCAGTGGGACCGTCGGGTCGCGCGGGGGCTCGCGTTCCTGCGCCGCCGGCTCGCCGGTGACTACGAGGTGGACGAGTTCGGCTTCGACCCGGACCTCACCGACGCGGTCTTCCACCCGCTGGTCCGGGTGCTCTACCGGGACTGGTTCCGCACCGAGGTGGGTGGCCTGGAGCACGTGCCGGCCGAGGGCGCCGGCCTGGTGGTGGGCAACCACTCCGGCACCGTGGCGCTGGACGCGCTGATCCTCTCCGCGGCGCTGCACGACCGGCATCCGAGCCACCGCTACCTTCGCCTGCTCGGCGCCGACCTGGTCTTCCGGATGCCGGTGGTGTCCGAGCTGGCCCGCAAGACCGGCGGCACGGTCGCCTGCAACCCGGACGCCGAACGGCTGCTCGGCAACGGCGAGCTGGTCGGCGTGTTCCCGGAGGGCTTCAAGGGCATCGGCAAGCTCTACTCCGACCGCTACAAACTCCAGCGCTTCGGCCGGGGCGGCTTCGTCTCCGCCGCGCTGCGTACCGGCACGCCGATCGTGCCGGTGGCCATCGTCGGCGGCGAGGAGATCTACCCGATGCTCGCCGACATCAAGCCGCTCGCCCGGCTGCTCAAGCTTCCGTACTTCCCGGTGACGCCGACGTTTCCCTGGCTGGGCCCGCTGGGCATGGTGCCGCTGCCGAGCAAGTGGCTGATCGAGTTCTGCCCGCCGATCCCGACCGCGCACCTGCGGGACTCCGCGGACGATCCGCTTGTCGTGTTCAACCTCGCCGACCAGGTGCGGGAGACCATCCAGCAGACGCTGCACAAGCTGCTCGAACGCCGTCCGGACCCGTTCGGCCCCTGAGCGCCGGGTCAGGCGCGCTGGCGGCGACGGTGCAGGGCCAGCCCGGCGGTCACCGCGCCGGCGAGCAGCCCGGCGGCGGCGGTCGAGGGCACGGCGATGCGGACGGCCCGACGGCCGGTGCGGAAGTCACGGACCTCCCAGCCCCGCTCCCGGGCCCGCCGCGACAGCGCCGGGTCGGGGTTGACCGCGACCGCGCGGCCCACCGCGGACAGCATCGGCAGATCGTTGGCCGAGTCGCTGTAGGCCGCGCAGCGGGCCAGGTCCAGCCCTTCCACGGCGGCGAGCTGGGTGACCGCCTCCGCCTTCGCCGGCCCGTGCATCAGATCGCCGACCAGTCGGCCGGTGTACGCCCCGTCGACCACCTCGGCCACCGTGCCGATCGCGCCGGTCAGGCCGAGTCGGGCCGCGATCACCCGGCCGATCTCCACCGGGGCGGCGCTGACCAGCCAGACCCGCTCGCCCGCGTCGAGGTGACGCTGGGCCAGCCGGCGGGTGCCGGCCCAGATGCGCGGTGCCATCAGCTCGTCGAAGATCTCCTCGGTGAGCCGCTCCACGTCGTCGACCCGCCAGCCCTGCACGAAGGCGAGCGCGGCCTCCTTGGCCTGGGACATGGTCCCGGCGTGCTCGGTGGCGAGCAGCCGGAACCGGGCCTGCTGCCAGGCGAACCGGGCCAGGTCACCGGCGGTGAAGTAGTTCCGGGCGGCCAGCCCGCGGGCGAACCAGTAGATCGACGCGCCCTGCATCATCGTGTTGTCCACGTCGAAGAACGCGGCGGCCGTCGGGGCCGGCGCGATCGTGGTCGCGGGTGCCGCCGGGGTCTCCGCCCAACCGGCGGTGTGCCCGTGGACGTCGGTGCTGACCGTCACCTTGCCGGACCCGGTCACGGCGACCTCCCTCCCTCGACGACCCCGGTACGCGTGCCGCGTCCACCGTATCCGCCGTCTCGTGACGGTCGGGTGTCCGTCGGGAGAAGTGTGGCCGCGCGCTCAGCGTTCGCCGGGGCAGGTGGTCGGCGCCGGCCCGAGCGTGTCGCTGGCGGTCGGCGCGGGCAGCCCGCAGGCGATCGTCTCGCGCAGCGCGTCGGCACGTCGGCCGGCGGCGTCGAGCAGGGCCAGCGAGCGACGGGTGCGGTCCCGGTCGGCGTGGTCGGGCCGGGCGAGCAGGCCGCTGACCACCCGGCGCTGACCGGCGAGGAACGTGTCCACGGCGTCCAGCGCGGTCGGGTCGGAGCGTTGCGCGGCCACCGTGGTCAGCAGGCGTACGCCCTGGCGGGTGTCCGCGTCCATGTCGTCCAGGACGGCGCTGAAGCCGAGCCGGTCGTCGCGGACCGTGGCGGCCTCGTCGAGCCGGGTCCGGGCGAAGTCGAGGAAGAGCTGACCGCGGCTGATGTCCGAGCTGGCCAGGGCGAGCTGGGCACGTTCGGTGGAGCGCTTCATGCCGTACAGCGCGTCGCCGGGCAGCGCGTTCTCGCTGGCGGCGGAGATGCCGGAGAGGGCGATCGCGCCGGCGGCCACGCCGACCAGGATCGCGCCCCGGGCCCGCGCCCGGCGGCCGGTGATGGCGGGCAGCAGCGCGCCGAGCCCGCCGGTGCTGGCGCCGGCGTCGGTGGTGGCGGGGACGCCCTCACGTTCGGCGGTGGCCACCAGCATCGCGCGCAGGCCGGTGCGGAAGTCGGCGTCCACCTCGACGGTGGGCCGCTCGACGGTGAGCCGGCGGGTCACTCCCACGAGCGCGGTGAGTTCGCCGTCGGCGCGGGACCGGACGTGGTGTCGGCGTCCGCCGTTGGCCTCGTCGAGGAGCTGCGCGAAGCGCTCGGCTCGCCGACCGGAGAAGAGGTCGCTGTCCACTGCGGGCACCCCCTCTCGCTGGTCACGGCCGGGCGGCCGTCGTCGTCACCAGCGACCCGTGGCAGCATGTGGCCGAGTGCCGACCGGGACGGCCGACCTGACCCGCCGGACCGGGTGGGCCCGGGGGACGCCGGGACAACCACTGGTCGCACCCGGAGAAACGGTTCGCGCCGGTCGCCGGTTACGGGCCGTTCGGGGGCGAAATAACCGGGTGTGACGGGGGTCGCGGGCGGGCCGGGGCGCGCGTCAGCCACCGGCGTCGGGCCGGTGGCGGGACGGGGATGCGGCGGGTCAGGCCTGGAAGCCGTCGGGCAGCAGCCGGGCCAGCGCCCGTACCGCCCGGTACTGAAGCGCCTTGATGGCGCCCTCGTTCTTGCCCATGGCACGGGCCGTCTCGGCGACCGAGAAGCCCTGGAGGAACCGGAGCACGATGCACTCCTGCTGCTCCGGGTTGAGCTGCTTGACGGCGGTGAGCAGGGCGACGTTGGTGATGTGCTCGACCACCGCCGCCTCCGGGCTGCCCTCCGGGCCGCGGTCCTCCCGGTCGGCGTCGAGGACGTCGCCGGTGGTCACCTCCAGCCGGTAGCGCCCGGACTTGAAGTGGTCGGCGACCAGGTTGCGGGCGATGGTGACCAGCCAGGCGCCCAGGTCACGCCCCTGCCAGGTGAAGCTGCCGATGCGTTTGAGGGCCCGCAGGAACGTGTCGGAGGTGAGGTCCTCGGCGAGTTGGCGGTTGCCGACCCGGAAGTAGACGAACCGGAAGACGGTGTCGACGTACCGGTCGTAGATCAGGCCGAACGCCTCGGACTCGCCGGCCTGCGCCCGCTCGACGAGCGTCCAGACCTCGGTGGCCGGGTCGGACGGATCGGGGCGGCTCGGAAAGCCGGTGGCCGGCGTGGCGGCGGGGACGGCCGGCAGCACCGCGGTGTCGCCGACGGTCACCACCGGCAGCACCGCGGTCTCGGCGGCGGGGGGCTCGGCGCTGGTCGCCGCGTCACCGCGGCGGGCCTGGGCCGGCGGGACGGCCGGGCGGGGCGGGGCGCCGACGCGCCCGGCCGCGGGTTTCGCGTTGCCGCCGGGGGCCGCCGGGCGCAGCGGCGCCTCGTTGCCGTGGTGCGCGCGGCTGCGGGTCCGTCGGCTCTCGCCGCTCAGCGCGAGCAGGCTGTCCACGCGTGGCGCGGGCTCGACGCGCTCGTTGAGCGGGTTCCGCTGGGTCGGGCCGGTCACCCCGGCCGGCCGTTCCGCGTAACCGAACGTGGTCACCGTGCCTCCCCGGTCCAGATGGGCAGCGACCTCGCCGGGCGCCGGTGCGGCGCTGCGGGGCCGGGCGCGACCCGGTGGGGCGCGGCCGGTGCGGGACGTGTCGGCGGGCGGCACGTCCCGTTGAGGTGCTGGTCCAATGCGCTCACGGGCACGGGGGCCTCCTCGGGCTGAGGGGTGTCGACTCACGGCAAATGGGTGAGCCGACCCGAGTGATGATAGGCCCAACGTCACCCGCGCGTGGCAAGTCCGTTACACAGAGCGGAAGTATTTCCCGCGTGGTCGTACTCCTGCCGGACCGGTTGTCCGTCGCTCCTGGTTGACTTTCGTGCGGCAACCTGGTCCGCAGTGGAAGCCCAGGTCGAGGCGGATTTTTCGGCCGCCCGGCGTGTCGTGAGCGTGGTTCGTGAACCCGTCTCCAGTCACGCCTCCGCAGCTCGCGAAGATCACGCTCCCATGCATGGGAATTGCGTCCACTGTCAATCGCGGTCTCACCCGGCGGACCCGGGCGGCACTCGGGGGCATGGTCCGGCGCACCCCGCTGTGCCAGACTCAGCCACCGTGCAGGACGCCGCCGACAGCACCTCGCCGAACCTCGCCGACCGCCTCCGCCGGGCCGCCACCGACCACGGCGGCCGGGTCGCGTTGCACTGGCGCGACACCACGCTCACCTGGTCCGCGCTGGACGCCGCGGTCACCGCCACCGCCCACGCGCTGTCCGCCGCCACGCCGTCGGCGGACCGGACGCCACACCCGCCCCGGGTGGCGATCGGCTTCGGCAACACCCCCGACTTCGTGGTCACCTACCTGGCCACGCTCCGCGCCGGCCTGGTCGCCGTGCCGGTCAACCCCGCGCTGACCGGCCGGGAACTGCGGCACGTGCTCGCCGACTCCGGCGCCGCCGTCCTGGTCGGCGCCGCCGACGTGACCGCCCGGGTGGACCCCGCCGACCTGCCCGCGCTGCGCGCGGTGCACACCGTCCCGCCGGTCGCCGCCGACGACGCCCCGGCGCGGTTCCCGACGCGGGACGGGGACGACCTCGCCGTACTGCTCTACACCTCGGGCACCGAGGGCCGGCCCAAGGGCGCGATGCTGTCGCACCGGGCGCTGGCCGCCAACCACGCCCAGGCCGACCGGATCCACCCCCCGGTGGTCGGCCCCGACGACACCGTGCTGCTGGCGCTGCCGCTGTTCCACGCGTACGGGCTGAACGCCGGGCTCGGGGCGGTGCTGCGCCACGGCGCCACCGGCGTGCTCGTCGACGAGGCCGGCCCGACCGGGGCGCTCGACGAGATCGCCCGGCACCGGGTGAGCGTGCTGCTCGGCGTACCGTCGATGTTCCTGACCTGGGCCGACGCGGCCGGCGACCCGGGCGCGGCGCTGGCCGGGGTGCGGGTCGCGGTGTGCGGCGCGGCGCCGCTGCCGCCGCCCGTCGGGGCGCGTTTCACCGAGCTGACCGGGCATCCGGTGCACGTCGGCTACGGGCTCACCGAGACCGCGCCGGTGCTCACCTCCACGCTTGTCGGCGGTGAGCCGAAGCCCGGCTCGATCGGCCGCCCGCTGCCCGGCGTCGAGCTGCGCCTGGTCGGGTCCGACGGCGACGAGCTGTGGCGCGACGGGGTGCCCACCGCCGAGACCGACGACGACGGGATGGACCTCACCGACGACCCGGTCGGCACCGACCCCGGTCAGATCGTGGTGCGTGGCGCGAACCTGTTCGCCGGCTACTGGCCCGACGGGCGGGGCGGGCCCGGCCCGGACGGCTGGTGGGCCACCGGCGACGTGGCGTACGCCGACGGCGACGGCGACCTGTTCCTGGTCGACCGGCTCGGCGAGCTGATCCTGGTCAACGGCTTCAACGTCTACCCGCACGAGGTCGAGTCGGTGCTCCAGGCGCACCCCGGGGTGGCCGAGTCGGCGGTACTGGGCGTGCCGCACCCGCGGACCGGCGAGACTGTGCGGGCGTACGTGGTGCGCGCGGCCGGGGTGACGGCGGCGGAGCTGCTCGCCCACTGCGCGCGTAACCTGGCCCGGTTCAAGTGCCCGACCGCCGTCGAGTTCGTCGACGCGCTGCCGTACTCGGCGATCGGGAAGGTCCGCAAGACCGAGCTGCGCCCGGTGCCCGTGGTGCCGTCGCCGGCACCGCCGACCGAGACCCGCACGGAGGTACCCGATGTCCAGTGACCCGCGGCTCATCCTGATCACCCGGCCCGGCTGCCACCTCTGCGAGGACGCGAAGGCGGCGCTCGACCGGGTGGTGGCGGTCACCGGCGACCGCTGGGTGGAGAAGGACGTGACCGGCGACGTCGAGCTGGAACGCGACTACGGCGACCGGCTGCCGGTGGTGCTGCTCGACGGCAAGGAGCACGGGTACTGGCGGGTCGAGGAGAACCGGCTGCTGCGGGACCTGACCACCCCGCAACTGTGAACTATGGTGCTCGGGTGACGGCTACGCGGCGCCACCTGGTGTGGGACTGGAACGGCACCCTGCTCGACGACCTCGACCTGGTGGTGCGCGCCACCAACGTGGCCTTCGCCAGCGCCGGCGGTCCGGCGGTCAGCGCGGACGAGCACCGGGTGCGGTTCCGCCGGCCGATCGCCGACTACTACGCGGAGATGCTCGGCCGGGCGGTCGACGCCGAGGCGTTCGGCGCGCTCGACCGGATCTTCCACGACGCGTACCGGGCCGGGCTGACCAGTTGCGCGCTGGCCGCCGACGCCACCGCCGCGATCGCCGCCTGGCCGGGCAGCCAGTCGCTGCTGTCCATGTGGTTCCACGACGAGCTGGTGCCCACCGTGCACACGTACGGACTGACCCCGCACTTCAGCCGGGTGGACGGGCTGCGCGCCGCGGTCGGCGGCGGGCCCAAGGCCGAGTGGCTGGAGAAGCACCTCGCCGAGCTGGGGCTGGCCGGCGCCGACGTGGTGCTGATCGGTGACTCGCTCGACGACGCCGACGCGGCCACCTCGGTCGGCGGCGCGGCCGTCCTCTACACCGGCGGCCTCTCCGACCCGGCCCGGCTGCGCGCCAGCGGTCACCCGACCGCCGACACCCTCACCGAGGCGGTCACGCTGGCCCGCGCGCTGCCCTGAGCCGGCGCGGTCAGGCGCGGAGGTGGGCCAGGACGGCCAGCACGCGGCGGTGGTGGGTGGTGGCGTCCGGCGGCAGGTCGAGCTTGGTGAAGATGTTGCGGACGTGCTTCTCCACCGCGCCGTCGCTCACCACCAGGGCGCGGGCGATGGCGGTGTTGGAGCGGCCCTCGGCCATCAGCGCCAGCACCTCGCGCTCGCGCGGGGTCAGCGCGGCCAACGGGTCGTCGCGCCGCCGTCGCACCAGCAGTTGGCTGATCACCTCCGGGTCCAGCACGGTGCCGCCGGCGGCCACCCGGGCCAGCCCGTCCAGGAACTCGTCGATCGCGGCCACCCGGTCCTTGAGCAGGTAGCCGATGCCGCCGCCGGCGCCGCCTGCGGTGTCCAGCAGATCGTCGGCGTACGACACCTCGACGTACTGGGACAGCACCAGGATCGGCGTGCCCGGCACCCGGCGACGGGCCTCCACCGCGGCGCGCAGCCCCTCGTCGGTGTGCGACGGCGGCATCCGCACGTCCACCACCGAGACGTCCGGCCGGTGCGCCACCACGGCGTCGACAAGCGCGTCCCCGTCGCCGACGGCGGCCACCACCTGGTGCCCGAAGTCGGTCAGCAGCCGGATCAGCCCCTCCCGGAGCAGCACGGCGTCATCCGCGATCACCACCCGCATGGGTCCGGTGTCTACCACGTCCGGGTCCCACCGCGCGGCCTCGCCCCGGTGCGGCGGGTCGCCGACGGACGTCACCGGGGCGGTTCGGCGGGTCGCCGGGCCGGGTGGCGGGCGGTCACCGGGGCAGCTCGGCGTGGATCCGGGTCGGGCCGCCGGCCGGGCTGTCCACCTCCAGCGTGCCGCCGGCCGCCCGGACCCGGTCGGCGATGCCGCTGAGCCCGTGCCCCTTGGCCAGGTGCGCGCCGCCGATCCCGTCGTCGGCGACGGTGATCTCCAGGCGGCCCACCTTCCGGGTCACCTCCACCCGGCAGGCGTCGGCCCGGCTGTGCTTCGCGACGTTGGTCAGCGCCTCGGCCACCACGAAGTAGGCGGTGCTCTCCAGGCCCGGGTCGAGCCGGCCGTCGGTGGTGCCCAGGTCGTCGTCGACGAGCAGCTCGGTCGGCGCCAGCGCCCGGGCGGCGAGTGCGGCGAGCGCGCTGGGCAGCCCCCGGTCGACCAGGATCGGCGGCGCGATGCCCCGGGAGAGCGCGCGCAGCTCGTCGAGCGTCTCCCGGGTCTGGGCGACCGCCTCGTCAAGCGTGCGCCGGGCCGCCTCCGGGTCGGCGGCGAGCTGGTGGCGGGCCCGGCCCAGGTCCATCGCGAGCCGGACCAGGCGCTGCTGCGGCCCGTCGTGGATGTCCCGCTCCAACCGGCGCAACGCGGACGCCTCGGCCGAGGCGGCGGCCCGCTTCTGCTCCTCCAGCGTGACGATCCGCTGCCGCATCTCGGCCACGCCGGTGAGCAGCGAGTACGCCAGGCCGCCCTGGATCCGGGCCAGGGTACGGGCCACCAGCGGGAGAGTGAGGAGCGCGAACAGGCCGATGGCGGTGTTCAGCGCGATCCGCGCGCCGGCCCCGTCGCCCATGCCGAGGAGCTGGCTGAGGTCCTGTTGGTCCGGCCCGCGCGGGATGGCCCAGTCGTACCCGCCGTAGAGCGTGCCGGTCACCGCCAGCGCCCACCAGACCACCATCAGCACGAACGTGGGCAGGGTCACCAGGAGCCGCAGGAACGCGTGCAGCAGGTCGAGCCAGGACTGCGGGTCGCGGATCGGGGTGAACACCCGCCGCCAGAACCGGGCGCCGCGCCCCGGGGTCAGGTAGACCGGGCGGACCCGGGGCCGGCCGAGCACGCCGGGGAGCCGGAGCCGTTCCAGGTCGGCCAGCCCGCGCGCCGCGTAGAGCACGCCGGCCAGGACCGGCAGGCCGAGCGTGGTGACCAGCAGGCCGACGCTGAGTGAGATCCCCGCCACGGCGAGCACGAACCCGAGGATCGCCAGCGGCAGGCTGAAGAGCACGTAGCCGGTGTCGTGGGCGAGCCGCCGGAGCAGGCTCCGGACGGGCGAGGAGGGAACGGGTGCGGTGGCCAACGGCGCGGCGGTCATGGTTCGAGGCTATGGGCGCGACCCCGGCCGGCCCATCCCGTACGCCGGCCGGTCGGGGGTGGGGTTCTCCCCACCCGGCACGTGAGAAGCGCCTCGCCGGGTTGGCTGCGGAGCGTTACCGCACGCACGCGATTGGTCAGAGAAGTCGGGATTGAGCAATAATCGCCTCGCGCCACCGAGGAGCGCGGTTGATCGATCTTGTAGGAATGGAGGGGCAGGTGGAGCCGCATCGCGAGTCATCAAGATCGCGATTTGTGCACCTGTTCACAAGCGCCTACTCTGTAGTTCCGACGCGCCCTGCTAGCACAGCCGGCAACATCGGTCGCCAGCGGGAGTCCCGAAACGGCCGGCCCCCGTCGCCGGTCGAGGATCGCACCGCACGGAGTCTCATGAGTCAGCACCGTCCCCCTGGCGCGCCCGGCCGCACCGGTGCCGTACCGGCGCTTCCGGACCTGCCCGAGGCGACCGTGTCCCGGCTCCCGGAATACCTGCGTGCGCTGCACGCGCTCGCCGAAGCCGGCCACGAGACCGTGTCCAGCGAGGGCCTGGCCAGCGCCGTCGGCGTCAACTCCGCCAAGCTCCGCAAGGATCTGTCGCACCTCGGCTCGTACGGCACCCGCGGTGTCGGCTACGACGTCGCGCTGCTGATCGACCAGATCGAGTCGGTGCTCGGGCTCACCCAGTGCCGGGCCGTCGCGCTGGTCGGCGTGGGTAATCTCGGTCACGCCCTGGCCGGCTACGACGGCTTCGCCAGCCGCGGCTTCCGGATCGCCGCGCTGCTCGACGCCGACCCGTCCCGCGTCGGCGAGCGGATAAACGGACTGGTCGTCCGGCACGTCGACGAGTTGTCCCGGGTGGTCGCCGAGGAGACCATCTCGATCGGCGTGATCGCCACCCCGGCGTCGGCCGCCCAGGCGGTCGCCGACGAGCTGGTCGCCGTCGGCGTGACGAGCATCCTCAACTTCGCGCCGTGCGTACTCTCGGTCCCGGAAGGGGTCGACGTGCGCAAGGTCGACCTGGCGATCGAGCTGCAGATCCTGTCCTTCCACGAGCACCGCAAGGCGTCGCTGACCGCGCTGCCCACCACCGGCGGGTCCGCGCTCACCGCCCTGCCCGGCGGGCTCGCGACCACCGACACCCAGGAGGCGATCGGCACGTGAAACTGCTCGTCGTCGGCGCGTCCTACCGCACCGCCCCGGTCGCCGTCCTGGAGCAACTGGCCGTCCCACCCGCGGATCTCACCCGCACGCTGGACCGGCTGGTCGCCCAGCCGTACGTCGCCGAGGCCGTGCTGGTCTCCACCTGCAACCGGGTGGAGGTCTACGCCGCCGTCGCCGGCTTCCACGGTGGGCTCGGCGACATCTGCGCGGTCCTGGCCGAGCAGGCCGACTGCCCGCCGGCGGCGCTCGCGCCGCACCTGTACGTGCACTACGACGCCGCCGCCGTGGACCACGTCTTCCGGGTCGCCGCCGGGCTGGACTCCATGGTGGTCGGCGAGGCGCAGATCCTCGGTCAGCTCCGCGACGCCTACCACTTCGCCGGCGGCGCCGACTCCGCCGGCCGGCTGCTGCACGAGCTGATGCAGCAGGCGCTGCGGGTCGGCAAGCGGGCCCACGCCGAGACCAACATCGACCGGGCCGGGCAGAGCGTGGTCACCGCCGCGCTCGACCTCGCCGCCGG
Organism: Micromonospora sp. NPDC051141; assembly: GCF_044455765.1. Classification (NCBI taxonomy): domain Bacteria; kingdom Bacillati; phylum Actinomycetota; class Actinomycetes; order Micromonosporales; family Micromonosporaceae; genus Micromonospora; species Micromonospora sp. NPDC051141. The sequence continues at coordinate 21,416 of NZ_JBITFD010000027.1, read as the reverse complement.
CCTGCTCGACAGCGACCTGACCGGCCGACCCGCCATGGTGGTCGGCGCCGGGGCGATGGGTTCGCTGAGCGTGGCCACGCTGTCCCGGCTGGGCGCCGGCCCGCTCACCGTCACCAACCGGGGGGCCGCCCGCGCGGTCCGGCTCGCCGAGTCGTACGGCGCCACCGCCGTGCCGATGGCCGAACTGGTCGACGCGCTCTCCACGGTGGACACCGTGGTCGCCGCCACCGCCGCCGCCGAGCCGGTGCTCACCCGCGACGTGGTGACCCGGGCGCTGGCCCGCCGCGACGCCGGCCGGGGCCCGCTGGTCCTGCTCGACCTGGCCGTCCCGCGCGACGTCGAGGCCGGCGTCGCCGAGCTGCCCGGCGTCGAGGTGATCGACATCGACCGGATGGCCGCCGTCCTCGCCGACGGGCCGGCCGCCGCCGACGCCGCCGAGGTGGCCCGCATCGTCGCCGGTGAGGTCGAGGCGTTCCTGACCTGGCTGCGCGGCGCCGACGTGGCGCCCACCGTGGCCGCGCTGCGCGGGCGCGCCGACGACGTGGTCACCGCCGAGCTGCGCCGGCTCGGCCAGCGCCGCCCCGACCTCAGCGACGACCAGCGCGCCGAGGTGGCCCGCACCGTGCACCGGGTCGTGCAGCGACTGCTGCACCAGCCGACCGTACGGGTCCGCCAGCTCGCCGCCGAGCCCGGCGGCGACCAGTACGCGGCCCTGCTGCGCGAGCTGTTCGACCTGGAGGTGCCACAGACGTCCCCGGTCGACACCGTTCCCGACGTGGTCGCCACCGACACCGACGGCCGGCCGTCCTTCGACGCGGCCGACGTCCCGCCCACCGGAGGTGCGCGATGACCGCCCCCCTGCGCCTCGGCACCCGGGGCAGCGTCCTGGCGCTGGCCCAGTCCGGCCACGTCGCCGAGGCCCTCACCGCGGCCACCGGCCGCCCGGTCGAGCTGGTCGAGGTGGTGACCGCCGGGGACCGCTCCACCGCCCCGGTGCAGCGGCTCGGCGTCGGCGTCTTCGTCTCCGCGCTGCGGGACGCGCTGACCGCCGGTGAGATCGACTTCGCCGTCCACTCGTACAAGGACCTGCCCACCGCGGCGGCGCCCGGCCTGCACATCGCGGCCGTGCCGCCCCGGGAGGACCCGCGGGACGCGTTGGTCGCCACCGGCGGCCGGACGCTCGCCGAGCTGCCGCCCGGCGCGCTGATCGGCACCGGCGCGCTGCGCCGGATCGCCCAGTTGCACGCGCTGGGCATGCAGTTCGAGGTCACCCCGATCCGGGGCAACATCGACACCCGGCTCGGCCGGGTGCTCGGCCCGGACGCCGACCTCGACGCCGTCGTGCTGGCCCGGGCCGGGCTCACCCGGATCGGCCGCGCCGACGTCATCACCGAGACGCTCGACCCGATGCTCATGCTGCCCGCGCCCGCCCAGGGCGCGTTGGCCGTCGAGTGCCGGGGCGACGACCACGACCTGGTCGAGCTGCTCGCGCGGCTCGACCACGCACCGTCCCGCGCCGCGGTCACCGCGGAACGGGCGCTGCTGGCCACCCTGGAGGCCGGGTGCAGCGCACCGGTGGCCGCCTACGGCGAACTCGCCGAGGGTGAGACCGGTGAGGAGATCTACCTGCGCGGTGCGGTGATCAGCCCGGACGGTTCCCGTGACCTCCGACTGTCCCGCACCGGAACGCCCGCCGACGCGGCGGAGATCGGCAAGGCACTCGCCGCCGAACTCCTCGAACTCGGCGCCGACTCGATCCTCGGCCAAGAAGGACACGCCGGCCCGGGGACCCAGCAACTTGGGAGCACAGAATGACCCGCACCCGTAAGCCCGTAGGCCGGATCGCTTTCGTCGGGGCCGGCCCCGGCGACCCGGGCCTGCTGACCCGCCGGGCGCTCGACGCCCTGGTCGAGGCCGACCACGTGGTGTACGACCGGGGAGTCCCCGAGTCGCTGCTGACCCACGTCCGCGCCCAGGCCCGGCCCGACGCCGAGTTCAGCCCCGCCGAGGGTGTGCCCGGCGACGTGGCGAAGGTGCTGATCTCCGCGGCCCGCTCCGGGCAGAACGCCGTGCACCTGGTGGCCGGTGACCCGTTCGGCCACGACTCGGTGGTCAAGGAGGTGCAGGCGGTGGCGCGTACCGCCGCGCACTTCGAGGTGGTGCCGGGCGTCGGCCAGGCCGAGGGCGTCGCCACCTACGCGGGCGTCCCGCTGCCCGGCGTGCGCACCGCCGCCGACGTCGAGGACGTCAACACGCTGGACTTCGACGCGCTCGCCACGGCGGTGGGCCGGGGTTCGCTGGCGCTGGCCGTGGACGCCGGTGACCTGGCCGCCGTCCGGGACGGGCTGCTGGCCGCCGGCGTCGACGGCGCCACCGGGGTCGGGGTGACCGGCGACGGCACCGGCGAGACGCAGTACACCACCACGTCGACCGTGGACTCGTTCGTCGCGGCGGCGCTCGGCTTCACCGGCCGCGTCGTGCTCACCGTCGGCGCGGGCGTCACCGACCGCGACAAGCTGAGCTGGTGGGAGAACCGCCCGCTGTACGGCTGGAAGGTGCTGGTGCCCCGCACCAAGGAGCAGGCCGGCGCGATGAGCGCGCGGCTGCGCGCGTACGGGGCGATTCCGTGCGAGGTGCCGACCATCGCGGTCGAGCCGCCGCGTACCCCGGCCCAGATGGAGCGGGCGGTCAAGGGCCTGGTCGACGGCCGGTATGCCTGGGTGATCTTCACCTCGGTGAACGCGGTCCGGGCGGTCTGGGAGAAGTTCGGCGAGCACGGGCTGGACGCCCGGCACTTCGGCGGCGTCAAGATCGCCTGCATCGGCGAGGCGACCGCCGACGCGGTGCGCGCGTTCGGCATCCAGCCGGAGCTGGTCCCCGCCGGCGAGCAGTCCTCCGAGGGCCTGCTGGCCGAGTTCTCGCCGCACGACGAGATCCTCGACCCGGTCGGCCGGGTGCTGCTGCCGCGCGCCGACATCGCCACCGAGACGCTCGCGGCCGGGCTCACCGAGCGCGGCTGGGAGGTCGACGACGTCACCGCGTACCGCACCGTGCGCGCCGCGCCGCCGCCGGCCGAGATCCGCGACGCGATCAAGTCGGGCGGGTTCGACGCGGTGCTCTTCACCTCGTCCTCGACCGTCCGGAACCTGGTCGGCATCGCCGGGAAGCCGCACGCCCGTACCGTTGTTGCTGTCATCGGGCCCAAGACGGCGGAGACCGCGACGGAGTTCGGCCTGCGGGTCGACGTGCAGCCGCCGCACGCCTCGGTGCCCGACCTGGTGGAGGCGCTCGCCGCCTACGCCGTCGAGCTGCGCGAGAAGCTCGCCGCCATGCCGGCGAAGCAGCGCCGCGGCTCGAAGGTGCAGGGCCCGACCGCCCTGAGGTTCCGCTGACAGGAGGCACCCCCATGCCGTACCCCGAGATCCGGCCCCGCCGGCTGCGCCGCAACGCGGCCGTGCGGCGGCTGGTCGCCGAGACCCGCGTCGCCCCGGCCGAGCTGGTCGTGCCGATGTTCGTCAAGGAGGGGCTGACCGAGCCACGGGCCGTCGCGTCGCTGCCGGGGGTGCTCCAGCACTCCCGGGACTCGCTGCGCAAGGCGGCGGTCGAGGCGGTCCAGGCCGGGGTCGGCGGGATCATGCTGTTCGGGGTTCCGGCGACGCGGGACGAGACCGGCTCCGGCGGCCTCGACCCGGACGGCATCCTCAACGTCGCCATCCGGGACGTGCTCGCCGAGGTCGGCGACTCGACGGTGGTGATGGGCGACCTCTGCCTGGACGAGTTCACCTCGCACGGGCACTGCGGCCTGCTCACCCCGGACGGTGGCGTGGACAACGACGCCACGCTGGCCGCGTACGCCGAGATGGCGGTCGCCCAGGCCGACGCCGGGGTCCACGTGGTCGGGCCGTCCGGGATGATGGACGGGCAGGTCGGCGCGGTCCGCCGGGCCCTGGACGCCGCCGGGCACCAGGACGTCTCGGTGCTCGCGTACGCCGCGAAGTACGCCTCCGCCTTCTTCGGTCCGTTCCGGGACGCGGTGGAGTCGGCGCTGGACGGCGACCGGTGCACCTACCAGCAGGACCCGGCGAACCTGCGGGAGTCGCTGCGCGAGGTCGAGCTGGACGTAGCCGAGGGCGCCGACATGGTGATGGTCAAGCCGGCGCTGCCCTACCTCGACGTGGTGTCGGCGGTCCGCGCCGCGGTGGACGTCCCGGTCGCCGCCTACCAGGTCTCCGGGGAGTACGCCATGGTCGAGGCCGCCGCCGCCAACGGCTGGATCGACCGCGAGCGGACGATGCTGGAGACGCTCACCTCGATCCGCCGGGCCGGCGCGCAGATCATCCTCACCTACTGGGCGGTCGAGGCGGCCCAGCTCCTCCGTGAGCGTTACTGACCGTACGGTCGCTTCCGGCGGGCGGCGCGCAGCGCCTCGCCCCACCAGCCCACCTCGTCGAGCGTCGCGTCGGCGGCCCGCCCGAGCGGGCCGTCGTCGACGAGTCGGCCCTGCTGGTCGAGACGGTCCCACGGTGCGGTGAGCACGACGCCGGTGCGGGTGGTGGCGGCGTGCAGTTCGGCGAAGACCAGCCGGAGCTGCTCGACCGCGCGGATCCCGCCCGAGCCGGCGCCGTACGAGACGAACCCGACCGGCTTGGCCACCCACTCCCGGTGATGCCAGTCGATGGCGTTCTTCAGGGCCGCCGGGAAACTGTGGTTGTACTCCGGTGTGACCACGACGAAGGCGTCCGCGGCATCGAGGCGATCGGCGATCGGACTGGCCGGGTTGCCGCCGGGCGGTGTGTCAGCCAGCGGAAGCGGCACCTCGGCGAGATCGATCAGGTCGGTCCGGAAGCCGCCGCGACGGTCGGCGTGGTCGACGAACCAGTCGGCGATCAACCGTCCCATCCGGGGCCGGCGAACGCTGGCGACGAGCACGGCAAGGGTGAGTGGCAGTTCTTGCGTCGTCATGCGAGGGACGCTAAGACTTGAACAAATGTTGAAGTCAAGCCGTCCCGGGGGAGTGCCGTGAGCAGGCTGACGGTGGGCGAGGTGGCGCGGGAGGCCGGGGCCAGCGGCTCCGCGATCCGCTTCTACGAGCGGCAGGGCCTGATCACGGCCAGCCGGACCAGCGGTAACCAGCGCCGGTTCGGTCCCGATGCGGCGTGCCGGGTGCGGGTGGCCCGGGTGGCGCAGCGGATCGGCCTCAGCGTCGGTGAGATCCGGGACCTGCTCGCGGCGCTACCACCCGAGCCGGACCTCGCCGACTGGCAACGGCTGCACGACGGGCTCACCGCCGAGGCCGAGCGGCGCATCACCGAGCTGCACGCCGCGCTCGATGACATCCGCTCCGGCCGCCGACTCTGTGACCTGTGAGCTGCTGCCTCCCCCTCCCGTCTCGCCCTCCCGTCCCACCCTCCCGTCCCGCCCCCGCGCCCCCGCCCTCGCCTCCCGTGCCCCCGTGCCCCCGTGCCCCCGTGCCCCCCGTGCCTCGCGCTCGACCCCGCTTGGGTGCCCGGCCGCCCGCGTGCTGGCCCATGCCGGAGGCGGTGTCCACTCCGCTCGCTGTTTCCGAGGGATGTTCCAGAACTCCTCGATTACGCAGCGTAAATTCATCGCCGTCGTGTGCCATTTCCTTGCGTCGCCTTTGCTCTGCAGCCAATGAGGCATCGGCCACCTTCTGTGACTGTTGCCTTCATGGCTGCAGAGCAAAGGGAACGGCAGCCATACCCTAGACCGGCGGTAGTTCCGGTCTTTCGTCCGCTTTGAGCGCTTAACCGCTCCAGGAGCTTGTTGACTCAAGCGTTCGCCGTAACTCACCGTTATGTTTACTCTCTGTGTCGCCCGGGTGCGCAACTCATCGAGGTTGCGAAGCGACTGTCAACGCCGGCCGGCGGGTTTTCCACAGCGGGAAGGGCGGGGGTTGCCCGGATCCCGAGGAGGCGCGAGCGTGGCGGGGTGACAGAAACCGGCGACGGCTCACGCGAGATGGCCACCATGCCCGGCGCAGAGGAAGCAGCCACGGTGCCCGTCGAAGGCCACGTGCCGGAGGAAGGCCCCGTGCCGGAGGAAGGCCACGCGCCGGAGGAAGGCCACGCGCCGGAGAAAGACCACGCGCCGGAGGTAGGGCACGCGCCGGAGGTAGGGCACGGACCGGAGTCCGGCCGTGGGTCCGAGGAAGGCCCGCCGGCGCTGCTCACCGAGCCGTTCGACGTTCCGTTCCCGGCGGCGGGAATCGTCCGCGCGGTTCGCCGTCGTGCCGACGCCAGCCAGCGTGAGCTGGCCCGGTTCGCCCGCGTGCACCCGACCACCGTCGGGCGGATCGAGGCCGGCACGCTCGTGCCCAGCCTCGCCATGTTGTCGCGCGTTCTCGGCGTTGCCGGCTTCCGGCTGGTCGTCGTCGACGAGGCCGGCACGGTGCTCAAGCCGATGCGGGACCGGGCCGACCTGCGCGACGGTGCCGAGCGGCGTTACCCGTCCCACCTGGACGTGGTCACCGACCCGGAGCCGGGGGAGTGGTGGGCCGACCGGTACGGGCTGGCTCGGCCCCCGGAGACGTTCTACCGGGACCGCGCCGTCCGGGACGCGTTGCGACGCCGTAGTCAGTGGGAGGTGCGGGTGGCCAAGTACCGGAACGTGCCGCCCCCGCCCGACCCGCAGCGGCGCGGACACCGCGGCGGCCCGCCGCCCGGCTGGAGAGCCGGATGACGGGCCGCCGCGCGGAACACCGCTCAGTCGTCGTTCAGGATGGTCCCGACGCCGGACGGGTCGGTGAGCCGGAGCCCCGGCACGCCGGCCACGTACAGCGTGAGCTGCTCATCCGCCTCGCGCTTGCGGTCGCCGCGCACGGTGACCGGGAAAGCGAGCGAGGTGCGGCCGGCGGCCAGCACCCGGCAGCCGACGTACGGGTCGTAGTCCGCGCCGGCCTGGGCCGTGGTGCCGTAGGTGGCCGCGCAGAGCAGCGCCGGCTCGGAGAGCGGACGGGACACGGTGACGGTGAACGTCATCGTCGTGGTGCCCTTGTCGCCCTCCGTCACCGACGTGTCGGCCACCCGCAGCGCGGCGCGGGAGCGGAACCGGGCCACCGTCGGGTCGTGGTCGCTGGCGCCCCGGTCGCCCAGGTCCGCCGCCTCGGTGGGGTAGTCGGCGTTGATGTGCGCCGTCCGCACCTGCACCAGGTCGTCGTGCATCGGGTCGTTGACGAACATGTTGTCGAGCGTCTGCGCCTGCCCGCTGAACGTGTACGAGTACGCCGCCGCCGGGGCGTCCGCGACCAGGTCGTCCCAGAGGTTGTGCAGGCCGGCCTGGTAGAGCGGGGCGAGCTGGTCCGACGGGGTCGGGTTCTGCCCGGTCGCGATCGGGTCGTCCGGGCGCGGGAAGACGTTCAGGTCACCGCCGTAGACCACCCGGGCGTCCGGGTCGGTCGCCTCGACGGCCCGCACCAGCGCGGCCCCGTACGCGGCCTGCTCGCGACGCTGCCCGACCCGGCTGTCCGGCCCGGACGAGAAGTGGTTGGCGACCGCCCAGAGCGTGAAGTGCTCGCCCGAGCCGGGCGCGGCCCGCACGGTGAACCGGGCGAGCTGCGCCGCGCGAGTGTAGACATTGCTGCCGTCCACCCCGGTCGACCGGTCCACGTCGTCCGGCAGCACCGCGTTGAACGCCTTCGGGTTCTGCACGTCCGCGTTGGACGGCAGCGCCGCCGAGCGGTACTGCACGGTCGGCGCGGAACCCAGCAGCGGGTCGGTGGCGGTCGCCTGGGCCAGCGTCAGCCGATCCGTGCGGTAGAGGAACGCCGAGGCGATGCCCCGGGCGTCCGCACCGGTCCGGTCGTACGCGGCGGCGTAGGCCGGGCCGCCCGCTGCCGCCACGGCCAGCGCCAACTCCTGCACGGTGTCCGGCGCGCCGTCGGCGTTGTTGGTGTCGCCGCAGGCCAGGCTGCCGTCGACCACCGAGCAGATGTCCTGGTCCTCGGCCTCCTGCACCAGGATCAGGTCCGGGCTGTGCAGCGAGTTGACGATCTGGCGGGCCTGCGTGGCCAGCTTGGCGGCGTACGCCTCGGGGCTGGCCGGCACGTAGTCGAACGGCGGGCTGACCCCGGGGCATCCGCTGTTGCCGGCGAAGTCGCAGCCGTCGAACGGGTCGTCCCGGTAGTCGTACAGGTTCTCCACGTTGTAGGTGGCGACCGCGACCTCGCTGTTGCGGTCCGCCGGCCGCGGCGGGTTGTTCTCCGCCGGGTCCGCGCCGCCGGTCAGCGTGAGCTGCTCGGGCTGCACGCTGTACTTGCTGAACGCGTACGAGACGGAGCCGAAGGCGTCCTCGGTCAGGGTGTCGAACGTGCGCGCCTCGGGCAGCAGCGCGCCGGAGTCCCCGGCGGTCGCCTTCACCCCACCGGCGCCCAGCAGGACGCGCTGGTTGTTGCCGTTGTCGAAGAGCGTGCCCGGGATGTCGTCGAGCGGGTGCGCGTCCCGGAACACCCGGCGGGCGTACGGGTCGGACCGCTTCATGATCGGGTCCTCGCGGTCCAGCACGTAGATCTCGGAGTCCGCGGTGGAGGAGTAGATGTGCCGGGGCGCGGAGACGCCGCTGCCGGCGCGAACCCGCACCCGCTCGCCCTCGTGCCGCTCCCAGAACAGGTCGGCGGCGTCGGCCTCGGCCGGCGGGACCGCGTCGACCACCCGGACCGCGGTGTCCACGTCGAGCCCGGAGTCGAGCTTGCGGACCAGCGAGGCGCCGGAGAGCTGGGTCTGGTTGAAGTATTCGGAGACCCGGCCGCGCAGCACCACCTCGTCACCGACCGTCGGGGCGTAGCCGCCGATCAGCGTGGTGAACGAGCCCATGAAGACGAAGATGCCGTCCGAGGTGAGCGGGTCGCCGTCCTCGCTGCCGAGCCGGCTCTGGAGGTAGAAGCCCCACTGGTCGGCCCCGGCCGAGGTGCGGGTCAGCGACTTGCCGGTGATCACGCCGCGCACGTCGTACAGCGTGGTGCTGGTGCCGTTGCCGGTGGCCGGCGCGAACGGCGACCGGTCGGTGCGACCGCTCTCGTCGTCGGCGGTGGGACCCTGCACCTCACCCACCGACAGCACGCTTGTCGCCTGCACGGCGAGCGTGCAGGTGGCGGTGCCGCCCTCGGCGTCCGTCGAGGTCACGGTGACCGTGTAGGCGCCGGCCGGCAGGCCGGTCGCGGTCAGCGTGGCGGTGGCGGTGCCGCCGGTCGCGGTCGCCGGCGAGAACGCGGTACGGCTGATCGAGCCGCTCGCCGGCGACGGCACGACCGAGGTGACCGCCAGGTCGGTGATCGTGTCGTCGACGTCGGTCGCGGTCACCTCGCGGGTGGCGGTGGCGCCCGCCTCCAGAGTCAGCGCGCCGCCGCAGGTCAGCGTCGCCGGCCGGTCGACCGGGCCGCCGCCGTCGACGGTGTGGCTGCCCAGCCCGTCGAACGTGTCGGTGGCGTAGCCGGCCCACTGGACTGCCGGGTCGAACGGGTCGCCCGGGTCGGTGTCGCCGGCGCTCACCGAGGGCAGCCGGCGCAGCGTGTTGTCGGCGGTGCTGGTGAGCCCGCTGCCCCACTCGGTGCCCGGGTCCACGCCCACCTGGCCGATGGAGTCGACCACCGTCTCGCCCCTGCGCAGCACGATCGCGTCGTCGCCGTTGAACAGCGCGCCGCCGTACGTCTGGTCGGCCTGGGCGAGGATCGCCGGCGCGGCCGACGCGGCGGCGAAAACGAACACGTCCCCGGCGGCGACGGTGCCGGTCAGGGCCACGTTCGTCGAGGTGCTGGCGCCGTTGAAGAAGAGCTGGAGCTGGTAGCCGCCGGCGGTCAGGTCGACCGGCGCGCCGGTGCCGTTGAACAGCTCGACGGCCTTGTTGTTGGACGACCCCTCGACGTATTCGGAGATGAACAGGTCGGTGGGCGCGGCGCTGGCCGCGGGGGGTGCGATCCCGATGGCCGTGACGGACACGGCCGCGGTGGTCGCGAGCGCGGCTAAGGTGCGGCGCGGGCGCATGGAGCCTCCACGATGGGTGGGCGGGAACTAACGCACGTTAAGGGTCGCGGCGGGCCGGCGTCCATCCCCCGGGCAGCCGTTTGGTGAACAGGCGTCAGCGGTGGGGGTCCAGCCGGTGCACCAGCTCGGCGACGTCCACGCCGTACTCGCACCAGTCGCGGTCGGGTTGGTAGCCCAGCTCCGCGTTGACCTTCAGCATCGACTCGTTGGCCTGCGCGTTCCAGGTCTGCACCTCGGTCAGCTCGGGCTCGGCCGAACGCAGCTCCAGCAGCATCCGCGCCTTGATGGCCCGGTCGATGCCGTAGCCGCGGTGGTCCCGGACCACGATGGTGTCGTACTGGTCGGCCCGGGTCGGGTGCTGCGCCGGCACCACCACCTCGGTCAGCCCGGCCACCTCTCCGGTCTGTTCGTGCAGTGCCAGCACGATGTACGGCTTCATGCCCCGCCGGTGCAGCGTGGCGAGGCTGTCGCGGAGCCGCTCCGGATCGTAGGAGCTGGGGCGCAGCTCGCCGTCGTCGGCGTCGCGCACCTCGGCCTTGGCCCGCGCGTACGGCTCGATCAGCTCGTCCGGCGGCCCGCCGGGGCAGAACTCGACGTGGTAGCCCGCGCCCACCTCGGCGGCCATCTCGGTCAGCGCCGGCCAGTCCACCGCGCCCAGGTCGAGCACGCTGCGGGTCTCGACGTACTCCCGGGTGAAACCGAGCGCCTCGTAGAACGCGACGGCCGGGGTGCCGCCGACCACCTCCACGCCGATCGACTGGAAGCCCTCGTCCCAGACCCGGCGGGCGGCCACCCGCACCAGCTCACGGCCGATTCCGGTGCGGCGCAGCTTCGGATGCACCAGCACCTCCAGCACGCCGATGCCGCCGAGCAGCAGCACGTGCACGTGCCCGACGATCGCACCGGGCGTGCCGTCCGGCGCCGGGTCGTCCTGGGCGACCCAGGAGATCCGTCGCTCGCCGGGCATCACCTCGGAGAGGTACTCCCGCAGGGAGTTCGCCTGCCAGGGCGGATCCTGGGGCAGATCAGCCGCCAGGACCGCGTTCAGCGTGTCCAGCAGCGACGCGATCTCGGCGGACGACGCGGTCCGAGGGTCCCACTCGCGCACCATCACCCGTACAGCTTGCCGTCAACCGCAGCTAGACGGAAGGGTTGAGTCCGCGAATGTACGCGCGCCGTCACGTCACGTGCCGCTGCGCCGCCCGTACTCGTCGGCCTTGGTGAACACGTCCTGCGCGTACCGGCGAACGTCGTTGTAGGAGAGGATGGCGCCCCACCAGTCGCCGGGAATGGTCATGTTCCGACCGCCCTTGCACAGGTACTCGCCGGCGGCGAGCGCCGCGTCGTCGATGTCGTGCGGGTTCTTCACCCCGTCGTTGTCGGCGTCCGCGCCGATCTCCTGCCAGGTGCTGGGAATGAACTGCATCGGGCCGAGCGCCCGGTCGAACTCCTTGTCACCGTCGAGCAGGCCCTGGTCGGTGTCGAGGATCCGGGAACGGCCGCCCTGCCCGTCGAGCCGCGCGCCGAGGATCTCCGGCACGGCCACCCCGTTCGCGCCCAGCCTGGCCTGGTTGGCCGAGCCGTGCCCGGATTCCACGAAGCCGATCGCGGCGAGCGTGGTCCAGCTCAGTTGGCAACTGCGGTGGGTCTGCGCCAACACCAGCTCGGCGTAGCCGTACGCCTGGAGCGCCACGGTCGGGATGTCGGTGGCGCGGCCGACCCGCTGCGCCCAACCGGCCAGCGCGTCGGCCGGGCGACCGCCGGGCAGGACCGGGTTGGCGGTCGGCCCGCCCGGCAGCGGCGTGCCGGTCGGCCCGACGGTGCCGGGCAGGCCGGTCGGGCCGGTGGGCGGCGTCCCGGTCAGCCCCGGCACGGCGCCGGTCTGCGGCACGTCGTAGACCGGGGGAGCGCTGGTGGCCTCGACCGCGACCGGCTCGGGCTTGCGGACGGCCGCCGGCACGAGCACCGCGCCGGCCGCGACGGCGGCCCCGACCAGGACGAGCAGGAACAGCGCGGGCAACGCGGTGCGCCCGCTGGGCCGGCGTGACCAGTCGCGGGTGGCGCGGACCGCGCCCGCGGCGAGCTGTCCCGGCCGGACCGGGCCGGCGTGCGCGAACGGAATCCGCCGTCGCCGGCCGCCGGCCGCCGGCACTCCGGGCTCCGCTGTGGACGCGGCCCCGATGACCGGCGCGGCGCCCGGATCCGACGTCGCCCCCGCCGCGGCCGTCGCCTCGGACTCGGAGTTCGCCTCGGACGCGGAGGCCGCCGCCTCGGACCCGGAGTTCGCCCCGGTCGCGGAGTTCGCCCCGGTCGTGGGCGTCACGTCGAGGTCTGGCGTCACCTCGGGGGCGGGCGTCGCGTCGGGGGCGGGCGTCGCGTCGGGGGCGGGCGTCACCTCGGGGGTGGGTGTCGCGTCGGGTGGGGGCGTCGCCTCCGCCGCCCCGCCGGGCTTCCCGGTGGAATCCGCGGGCGGAGCCGGCTTCGCAGGTGGGGCGGGCTCGCCGCGCCGTGGGCCGGGAACCCGCCCGGCGCCGCCGTCAGGCGGCGCGGCGGGTCGCAGGGGCCGGGCCGTCGCTCGCCGTTCGCCGTCCACCACCCGTTGAGTATCACCCATCCGTGCGACGACGTCAGGCCCGGCCGTACGCTGTACGCATGCCCCGGTACGAATTCCGTTGCCGCGCCTGCGGTGACACCTTCGAGGTCAACCGCCCGATGGCCGAGGCCGCCCGGCCCGCCGCCTGCCCGCAGGGCCACGCCGACACGGTGAAGCTGCTCTCCACCGTGGCCTTCACCGGCCGGGGTGGCTCCGGCCCGGCCGGCGGGGCACCCGCTTCCGCCGGCGGGGGCTGCTGCGGCGGCGCCTGCGGCTGCTGATCCCCGTCGGGCGTTCTTCGCCGGTGGGAACTTTTGGTCGGAATCCGCCTACCCGTTCTCACGATGCGTGACGGCGCGGTCATAGGGCAGCATGAACCCGACGTCAGCGGGGGGAGGTTCGACGCATGTCGCCACCGATCCACCTCCCCAGCGGGTGGGTGACCTTCGTCTTCACCGACATCGAAGGCTCGACCCGGATGGCCCGGATGCTCGGCCCGGTCTACCGTCCGGTGCTGCGGGAGCATCGCCGGCTGCTGCGCGACACGCTCGCCGGCACGGACGGGTCGGAGCTGCTGACCGAGGGCGACTCGTTCTTCCTCGCCTTCCCGGACGCGGCCGCCGCCGTACGCGCCTGCCTGACCGCGCAACGCGCGCTCGCCAGCCACGACTGGCCCAACGCCGACGCCGTACCCCGGGTCCGGATGGGCCTGCACACCGGCTACGCCGAACCCCGCGACGGCGAGTACGCCAGTCCGGAGGTGCATCGGGCGGCCCGGGTGGCCGCCGCCGCGCACGGCGGTCAGGTGCTCTGCTCGGCGGCCACCGCCCGGCACGCGGATCCGCTGCCGGACGGCGCGTCGCTGCTGGATCTCGGCCTGCACCGGCTGCGCGGGTTCGACGACCGGGAACGGCTGTTCCAGCTCGTCGCGCCCGGTCTGGAGCGGCGGTTCCCGCGTCCGCGTACCGCCGACGCGGCGGCGCACAACCTGCCCACCCAGGTCACCTCGTTCGTCGGCCGGCACTTCGAGCGGGCCGAGCTGGGGCGGCTGGTCGAGGCGTACCGGCTGGTGACCGTGCTCGGCGCGGGCGGCGCGGGCAAGACCCGGCTGGCCGTGGAGCTGGCCTCCGGAATCGTCGAGGACTACCCGGACGGCGTCTGGTTCGTCGACATCGCCGCGGTGACCGACCCGGGTCTGGTCGCGTTCGAGATCGCCGCCGTGCTCGGCCTCCGCCCGGAGCCGGGCCGGCCGATGGTCGACACCCTGGTCGAGTACGCCGCCCCTCGCCGGATGCTGGTGGTGCTGGACACCTGCGACGCCCAGCCGGCCGCGTCGGCCGAGGTGATCTCCCGGCTGCTGGCCGGTGGCCGGGGGGTGCGGGTGCTGGCGACCAGCCGGGAATCGTTCGGCGTACCCGGTGAGGTGGTGTGGCGGATCCCGCCGCTGTCGGTCGACGAGGTGCCCGACGGCGGCGCGAGCGACGCGGTGGCCCTGCTGCTGGACCGGACCGCGGCGGCCCGGGGCGGCCGGCCGCCGGCGGAGACCGAGCAGGCCGACCTGCGCCGGGTGGTGCGCCGGCTGGACGGGTTGCCGCTCGCCATCGAGCTGGCCGCGGCGCGGCTGCGGGTGCTCTCGGCCGGGCAGTTGGCCGAGCGGCTCGACGACATGCTGGGCACGCTGGACGCCGGGCGCGAGTCGGCGGAGCCGCCCCCGGTCGAGGCCGGTTGGAGCGGCAACCAGCAGGACACCGTGGACCTGGTGGCCGCCGCGACCGGGGCGGCCCCGCCGACGCCGGCGACCCGGGCGGTGCAACGGTCGGCCAGCGAGCGGCACCTGACCATCCAGGCCACGGTGACCTGGTCGTACCGGACGCTGGGCGCGCGCTCGTCCCGGCTGCTGCGCTGGATGGCGGTCTTCGCCGGCCCGGTGGACCTGCCGACCGTGCAGTGGCTGCTGGACGAGGATCCGCTGGACCCGCTGTCGGTGCTTGTCGACAAGTCGATGGTGCTGGCCGAGCCGCACGCGTCGGGCAGCACCTACCGGATGCTGGACCCGATCCGGGCGTACGCGGCCCGCCGGCTGATCGAGACCGGTGAGGAGCAGAGCGCCCGGGACCGGCACGTCGCCTGGTGCCGGCACGCGCTGGACCGGGCGCACCTGGGTCCGGACGGCCGGCCGGTGACGCTCTCCCTGTACGCGCTGGACCCGCTGGCCGGGGAACTGCGGGCCGCGTTGCGCTGGTGCGCCACCGGTGGCAGCGCCCGGTCGGGGCTGCACCTGGCCGGCGGGCTGGACCAGTGGTGGCGGGAGCGTGGCCTGGCCCGGGAGGGGCGACTCTGGCTGTTCCGGCTCTACGGCCGGATCGCCGAGACGGGCGAGGACATCCCGGAGGCCGAGCTGGCCGCCGCGTACCACATGCACTCGCTGCACGCCGGCGCGGACGGGGAGTTCGCCGAGGAGCTGCGCTACTCGCAGCGGGCCGAGGCCGCCGCCCGGCAGGCCGGTGACCTGGGCCTGCTGGCGCGGGTGCTGGCCGGCCGCGCCGCGCCGCTCGTGGACATGGGCCAGTTCGCCGAGGCGGAGCGGATCTGCCGCGAGGTGATCGACTGGGCCTACGCGCAGGACGTGGTCGGCGACGCGCTGCTCGCCGTCTACAACCTCGCCGAGTTGCTCTGGCGCCGGGGCGCGTTGGACGAGGCGGCCGAGGTGCTCGGCGCGGCGCGCCCGGTGGAGGCGACCCGCCCGGTGGAGCGGGGCCGCCGCTCGGTGGACATGCTGCTCGGCATGGTGGCGCTGGCCCGGGGTGATCTGGTCGCGGCGCACGAGCACCTGCTGGTGGCGTTGCGGTCCCGGATGAGTCACGGCTACCTGGGTCGGGCCTGCGACACGGTGAACGCGATCGCGGTGCGCTGCGCGCTGGCCGGGGACGCGGTGGCCGCGGCCCGGCTCTTCGGCGCGGCCCAGGCCACCCGGGCGAGCCTGCGCGCCACCCCGGGCATCTACGAGCCGTACTGGCTGGCCCGGCAGGCGGAGCTGCGCCGAACTCTGGGCGACGAGGCGTTCGACGCGGCGTACGGCGCGGGGGCGGGCCTGCGGTTGGACGAGGCGGCGGCGCTGGCGCTGCACATCGAGCATCCGGATCTGTCGGCCGACTCGCTCTGGTTCGGCCCACCCACCCCCCGCCCGGCCGCCGAACCCCGCAGCACCACAGGCTGACCCCCCACCCCCACCCCCACCCTCCCCACGCACCCACGCCCGCCCCCACCCACGCCCGCCCCCCTTGTTTGCAGATTCACGGAAAGAGTGGCTATTGCGGCCCGGATGGCCACTCTTTCCGTGAAAGCGTGCGCGCCCGGGGGTGGGGGTGGGTGGGACGGGGTGGGTGGGGCGGCGTGCGGTGGGGCGGCGTGCGGTGGGGCGGCGTGGGGTGGGGCGGCGTGGGGTGGGGCGCCCGGGGTGGGTGGGCGTGGGGCGGGGTGGGTGGGGTCAGTTGCGGGTGGCGGCGCGGCGTTCCGCGTCGGCCTTCATCTTCGCGGCGCGGTCGAGGTCGACCTGCTGCACGGCGGCGACCGAGCCGAACACGCTGACCGCCTGGTAGTAGGTCCAGGCCAAGCTGTAGCAGGCGGGCCGGACCACCGAGTTGTAGGTGGCGCAGACCCGCTTCAGGTCCTCGTAGAACGCGCTGTCCAGGCGGGACTTGTTGGCGGAGAAGATGCCCATGGCCTTGTGGTTGCGGTAGCCGAAGTCGTGCCGGTAGCAGGAGAGGTTGAACGTGAAGCCGAGCGGGTTGTCCGGGCTGGACGAGCAGTAGTCGGTGGACCAGTCGAAGCCGTACTCGGTCCAGGGGGCCCGGTTGAGCCGGGCGCTGTTCCAGGCGTTGTAGCTGGAAGCGCTGGTCTGGGTCCAGCTGGACAGCACCGACAGCTTCTGCTGGGTGCTGACCGCGGCGACGGCCGGTGAGGCCAGGCCGAGCGTGGTGAGCAGGGCGATCACGCCGGTGGCGAGCGTGGTGGCGAGGCGACGGGACACGGGGACCTCCGCGGGATGGGCGTCGGGACGGGCGCTCCGGGATCAACCGGAATTCGAGAAGTGTCGATCAATGCGGTGACGGCGGGGGATGGCTCGGAAGGCTGCTTGCTGACATCCGCCCAAACAGACGAATGCCCCCGGGTCGCGGTGGCGGTCCGGGGGCATTCGCGGCGGGTCAGCGGACGAAGCGCGGCGGGCTGGCCGGGCTCTCGTTCGCCAGGCGGTCCAGCGCGGTCACGTGGTAGGTGTAGCGCTTGCCGTCGACCGCCGTGGTGTCCACCCAGGACTGCACGTCACCGTCGGTGGCCCGGACGGTGCCGACCAGGTGGGACGCGTCGGCGAAGTCGCAGCGCCCGGCCAGGCCGGTGCCGTCGAACCGGTAGATCGCGTACGAGGTGGCGGTGCCGAGCGGGCCCTTGCCGTCGGCGGGCTGCCGCCAGCTCAGCCGTACCCCGTCCGCCTCCCGCTGGGCCCGGGTGACCACCGGGAACAGCAGCGGCTTGTGCGGCAGGTGCGTCATGGTGGGCACCAGCGCGGGGCGCGAGTAGTGCTCGGCCGCGTAGATGTCGGTGGCGCCGAGTCGGTTGGCCCGGACCTGCACCGCGGAGAAGTGCACGTTTCCGAGCACCTCCGGGTACGACCGGTTGAGCGTGAGGTGGTCGGACAGTTCGCGCGGGTTCATCCAGAACGACCCGTACGCCGGCTCGCCGCTCTTGTAGTCGGCCTGGCCGATGTAGAGCTGGACCCTGGTGCCGCGCACCTGCTCGGCCCACCACGGCACCAGCCGGGCGTAGTCGGCGGCCGGGTACTGGCCGATGTACCAGTAGAGCTGCGGCACCACGTAGTCGATCCACTCCTCCTTGATCCACTTACGGGTGTCGGCGGAGATGATGTCGTACGACTGCGAGCCGGTGGTGTCCGAGCCGTTCGGGTCGGCCGAGGCGTTGCGCCAGATCCCGAACGGGCTGGCCCCGAACTTCACCCACGGCTTGGCCGCCTTGATCTTGGCGCTCATCTCCTGCATCAGCAGGTTGATGTTGTCCCGCCGCCAGTCGGCCTTGTCCGTGAAGCCCCTGTTGTACTGCGCGAACGTGGCGTCGTCGGGCACCTGGTAGGTGCCGCTCGGGTACGGGTAGAAGTAGTCGTCGAAGTGCACGCCGTCGATGTCGTACCGGTTGACCGCGTCCATCATCGCGGTCTGGACGAACTCGCGGACCGCCGGGATGCCGGGGTTGTAGTAAAGCCGGCTGCCGGCGACGCCGGCCGGCGGGTAGGCGAACACCCAGTCCGGGTGCGCCCGGGCCGGGCTGTCCGGGGCGAGCTGCGACAGGTCGGCGCCGGCCCCACCGGGGGCCGGCATGGAGACGCGGTACGGGTTGAACCAGGCGTGGAACTCCAGGTTCCGCTTGTGCGACTCGGCGACCAGGAAGGCCAGCGGGTCCCAGCCCGGGTTCTTGCCGCGTACCCCGGTCAGGTATTCCGACCACGGCTCGTACGGCGACGGCCAGAACGCGTCGGCGGTCGGACGGACCTGGACCACGACGGCGTTGTGGTTGAGCTTCTGGGCCAGGTCGAGCCAGCCCAGGTATTCGGCCTTCTGCTTGGCGACCTGGTCCGGCGCGGTCCAGGAGTCCTTGCTGGGCCAGTCGATGTTCGTCACGGAGGCGATCCACATGGCCCGGAACTGCCGCTTGGGGGTGGCCGGGTTCGTGACGCAGTCGGTGGAATCGGTGGTTGTCGTCTCGTTCGGCGCGGCGTGCGCCGGGGTGCCGGCGACCAGCGCGCCGAGCAGCGCCACGGCCAGCGCGGCGGCTCTGAGCGGAGTTGCCTTCATGCGGTGCGGTCCCTTCGTCGGGTCCGGGGGGACGGGCGACGCCGCCGCGGTCGGCAAGATTCGCCGTGCGACGTGCGTCACGAGTAGGAAACTTTCATCAATCCCGATCCGGCGCAAGACCCTGGACCGGATCGATGCCGGCCCTGCCGGAACGGGCCACGGGTGAGCCGGCCCACGCCGCCGCATCGTGACCATTCCGACACCTCCCGTACCGGATTGGGGACCGGAACCGCTGGGTAGCTTGGCCGGTCACGGACCGCCGACCACGGTGGTCGCACCGTTGGGGAGGTGATCCATGTCAGTCCTGCGGACCAAGCCGATCCAGGACGTCATCGCCCAGGGCGACGCCGACGGCGAAGACGGCAAGCCGGGGCTGCGCCGCCGGCTCGGGCCCGTCGACCTGATGGGCTTCGGCATCGGGATCGTGATCGGCACCGGGATCTTCACGCTGACCGGCGTGGAGGCGAAGAACAGCGCGGGTCCGGGCGTGGTGATCTCCTTCGGCATCGCCGGCCTGGTCGCGCTGCTCGCCGCGCTCTGCTACGCCGAGCTGGCCTCCAGCGTGCCGACCGCCGGCAGCGCCTACACCTACGCGTACGCGACCATGGGCGAGATCGTCGCCTGGATCATCGGCTGGGACCTGCTGCTGGAGTTCTCACTCGGCGCGGCGGTGGTGGCCCGGGGCTGGTCCGGCTATCTCACCGACCTGTTCGGCCTGCCCAGCGCCTGGTTCGCCGAGGAGGGCAGCATCGTCAACCTCGGCGCGATCGGCATCGTGCTGCTGCTCGGCGTGGTGGCCATCGTCGGCATCCGCGAGTCCGCCCGGGTCACCAACGTGCTGGTGCTGGTGAAGGTGGCGATCTGTGCCTTCGTCATCATCGCCGGCCTGTTCTTCGTGAAGGCGGCCAACCTCACCCCGTTCATCCCGTCCGCCGAGCCGGCCGGCGCCGGTGACGACGGCATCAAGCAGCCGGTGACGCAGCTCCTGTTCGGGCTGGAGCCGTCCGTGTTCGGCTTCGTCGGGGTGCTCACCGCCGCCGCGGTGGTGTTCTTCGCGTACACCGGGTTCGAGGCCGTGGCGAACCTGGGTGAGGAGACCCGCAAGCCCAAGCGCGACCTGCCGCTCGGTCTGCTCGGCACGCTTGTCATCTCCACCGCGCTGTACATCGGTGTCTCGCTGGTCGTGGTCGGCATGGTGAAGTACACCGAGATCGACGAGGGCGCGCCGATCGCGTCCGCGTTCCGGGCGGTCGGCGCCGGCTGGGCCGCGGTGCTCGTCTCCATCGCCGCCGTCGCGGGCCTGACCAGCGTCATCCTGGTCGACCTGGTGGCCATGGGCCGGATCGGCTTCGCCATCGCCCGCGACGGGCTCATCCCGCCGTCGATCGCCAAGGTGCACCCGCGCTGGGGCACCCCGTACCGGATCGCCGCGATCATGACGGTGGTGGTGGCGCTGCTCGCCGGCTTCCTGCCGCTCTCCGCGCTGGCCGACCTGGTCAGCATCGGCGCGCTCTGCGCGTTCATGCTGGTCGCCATCGCGGTGCCGATCCTGCGCAGGCGGCGCCCCGACCTGGAGCGGCCGTTCAAGGTGCCGTTCTCGCCGGTGCTGCCGATCGTCACGGCGGTGGCCTGCCTCTACCTCAGCCTCAACCTGTCGGTGGAGACCTGGGTGCGGTTCCTGATCTGGATGGCGCTCGGCGGGATCATCTACTTCGGCTACGGGCACCGCAAGAACCGGCTGGCCCGCCGCGAGCACGCGGAGGACACTCCCGAGCCCGCCCCCACCCCCTGAGGGCGGAGTTGTAAGGCGGGGGCCCCGCTTAACACTCAGGTGTTAAGCGGGCCCCCGCCTCTACCGAAAAAGTTAAGCGGGGGCCCCGCCTTACCGCTGCACCTCGCGGAGCGGGCCGCGCACCGACGGCTTGCCGTCGGTCCAGACCAGCTCGTTCAGCCAGATCTGGCGGCCCGGGTCGGTGGTGCCCTCCTGACCCGGCGGCCACGCGTGGTAGAGCAGCCAGGTGCGGCCGTCCTGCTCGACGATCGAGGCGTGCCCCGGCCCGGTCGCCACGTCGTTGCTCTTCAGGATCGGGTTCTCCGGCGCCTTCACGCACGGGCCGGTCGGGCTCTCGCAGACCGCGTACCCCTCGGCGTAGACGTCCCTGTCGTAGGCGTTCGCGGCGAAGAACAGGAACAGCTTCCCGTCGTGCCGGTGGAAGAACGGCCCCTCGATCAGGGTGCCCTCCCACGGCTCGGTCTGCTTCAGCAGCTTCGTGGCCGGGCCGGTCAGCCGCAGCCCGTCCGGCGTCAGGCGCTGCGACCAGAGCCAGGTGTCCACGCCGATCGCGTTGCCGTCGTTCTTCCACAGCAGCCAGAGACTGCCGTCGGTGTCCCGGAACGGGCTGGCGTCGATCGAGCCACCCAGCTCCGGCTGGCAGACCAGCGGCTTGTCGGAGTCGTCCAGGTACGGCCCGAGCGGCGTGCCGGCCACCGCCCGGCCCAGGCACTGCCGGCCGGAGGCGCGGTCGGCGACGGTGTAGTAGAGGACGAACCGGTCCGGGGCGGGCTGGATCGCCTCCGGCGCCCACGTCTTGCCGGCGTCCGCCCAGTCCGGCAGCTCGGGCAGCGCGTCACCGGCCGCGGTCCACTCGACCAGGTCGGGCGAGGTGAGCACCGGGACGTTCTGGCCACCGGCGTTGGTGTGGAACAGGTACCAGGTGTCGCCGACCTTGATCGCCTGCGGGTCGGGAGCGTCGGTCCGGACGACCGGGTTGGTGAACACGCGTGCGCCCTCCGGCGTACTCGACGGGGTGGAGCCGCCGCCACAACCGGCGACGAGCAGCGCGGCGAGCAGCGGGGGGGGGGGGGGGGGGGGGGGGGGGGGGGCGGGGGGGGGGGGGGGGGGGGGGGGGCGGGGGGCGGGGGGGGGGGGGGGGCGGGGGGGGGGGGGGGGGGGGGGGGCGGGGC
>NZ_JBITFD010000026.1:0-52522 GCF_044455765.1 Micromonospora sp. NPDC051141 | reverse complement strand
ACCATCCGCCAGCGGCGTGTATCCGGCTGCGCGACGGGCCAGAGTGAGAGGCTGGCCTGGTCAGATCCTGTTGATAGCGACACTCGCCGTCGCCCTGCTCGGTGTTTCCGCCAGTGCGCCGAATGAAGGGCTGTCTTCGGCACGGCGGGAGCAGGGCGCTCGTCTGTTCGAGCCGGCTGTGGTTTCAGCAGATGGCATGACCTACGGCGAGTTGACTGTCCGGCTGGAGCTCCTGATCGACCGGGGCGGCGCGCTGCACGCCGAGTGCTGGATCAACGGGCCACGCCAGAGTCACCGCATTCGCGCCTGCAACATCCTGCCTGCCGGCGGCGGCGACGCCCTCACCACGACCGAGAGTGGCGATCCCGACTTCCCCACATGGGCCAGCAAGAGTCATTCGGTGTCCCAGTCGAGGCACTGCCGAGAGGTCAGCGAGTACGGACACGCTGAGGTCCTTTTCGATGTCCACGGCCACGTCACGCGTGCATCCGTCTCGGGCGGTGACGTAAAGATCAGATGCTGATGGGTTCGCCCGTGAAAAGGCCGAGCCTGACCCCATCCGGGTCAGGCTCGGCCTTTTCATCTGAGCTTTCAGGAGGCGCAGGAGACGTTGCTGCCGTTGCCGGGCAGCAGGTCATCCCGAACCCACCCCTGTTGGCCCTTCACCTCCAGGAATGTCCAGGTGTACCCGTCGTTCCCCAGCGTCCAGCAGTGGAAGTCCAGAAGATCACCGGCGTAGATCACCGTCTTGACCGGGCAGCCAGTGCTGGAGCCGGTACGCACGTTGACGTTGGTGCGCGTGGACCGCACCGGCACGCTCGAATCTCTGTCATAGACGTTGAAGCCGCAGGTCGCGTGCGCCGAGGCGGGGGTCGCGGAGACGAGCATCGGGACGGCCATCGCTGCCGTGATAGCCGCCGCCGCAATCGCGCGTTTACGTGCTTCTTGCATGGTTCCTCCGGGTGCTCAGCATGTTGCTCTCGGCTTCGACTCCCTAGATGGCAGCAACCGCCATCCGACCGGCACAAGCGTTCCTGGGTGTCCCGGACAGTCCGGGACAGTCCCAGCGCGAGTTCCACGTCTGCCAGCCGGCCAGCCGGTTGTGACACGAGCGGCTACACCGCCCTACGGTCCGCGGCCCTGACCAGCGCTGCTCATTGCCGACCTCTCCGTGAGGCCGCAGTACAAGCGGCAATGCCGGCCTCCAACCCGGCCCTGACCGGCCCGTTGCTGAAGTTGCTGGTTGCTGCGGCTAGGCCACCGGCCCACCTACATCTGGTAGCCACGGTCAGGTCAGGCCTTGACAGCTACATACGATCGGATGTCTTGCTCCCGGCAGGGATCGGCGTTGGTGACGTAGCCGCTAACGCCGAGTTGGCGGCCGAGGTCCTGGCACAGGATCTATAACTTGCTGCACCGCGCACGGTCGGGCTGGATGCTTCCTCGCGTGCTTCCTGCGGTGGTTCCGTGGGTGCTTCCCCGGCCGGTTGCGTAACTCGCGTGGCGGGTCGGTGGTGTCGGCGCAGTTCAGCTCGCCAGCAACGGGGTGTTGCCGCAGGTCGACAGATACTGACCAACATGCCCGTGTAAGTCGGTGTGCGTTCGTCAGATGATCGAGGTGACGAGTGGAGGCCAGGTCTGCCCGGGTCACGAGCGGTCAGTCCTGGCGGCGGGGCGGCGTTGTCCGTCGAGGTGGGGGCCACCTTCTCGGGGTCTGCCGCGTGTAGGTGGTGGTCGCGGGCGCGTCACTGACGTTGCGGGGCGCGGAGAATGCAAGGGGGTGTGTCCCCTGTAAGGGCACATCGTGCGGCTGGGCTGCGGAAACAGCGGCCAGTGGTGAACATGCCTGTCCGTTCGACCCTGGGGGGATTCCGGGGAATCACGCGGGGGGTTGGCGAGGGCGTTAGCGGGGCCGGGCTGGTGGCGGCTGGTAGCGGTCCGGAACTGCCGGGAAGGTCGGCTCAACTGGCGGGCTGATCGGGTGGGGGCATGGGTGCCTTGCCCCCGGCAGCGAGGCGGACGCGGATGGCGGTGAGCCGCTCGTCGAAGGTGGGGACCTGGTCGCGGTCGGTGTACGGGATCGGGGTGCCGGCGTGGCAGTGGGGACAGTGTTCGCCGGCGTACCAGTCGGGGCCGTCGGGATCGGGGCGCGGGTAGGCGATCGCGCAGGTGCCGCAGACAATCAGGTGCTCGCGGTCGTGTGCGGCGCCGAGCTGGGCGGGGGTGGTCCGGCGGCGGGCCCGCCAGCCCAGCCTGTTCCACACCGCGGCGACCTGGTCGTCGCGGACGGCCTGGTAGTCCTCGAGTGCTGCCTCCTGGCGGCGCTCCTGGGTGTGCGGGGGCGGCGGGCGCAAGCGATCGAGTTCGTGGGCGGTGAGCAGCCGGCCGGCCTGCAGGGCGGCTGCGGCGGCGCGCAGCCTCGGATGGTCGTGACCTGCGGCGGCGAGCAGTTGCTCGGCCTGCGCGGTCCACGCGGCGGCGTGCCGGTCGATCAGGACGGTGCGGGCGCGGGCGGCGAGGGTCGGGTCGTCGCGGTCTGCCCACCAGGCCAGGAGCGCGTCGACGACGTCGGGCGCGTCGTCGAGGCGCTGGTGGCGGGTGGCCGGTGGCCAGTGGGCGAGCAGTTGCCCGGCGGCGGGGGCCTCCAGGAGCCGGGCGACGTCGTCGGCGTCGTCGCAGATGGCGTGGAACGCGTCGACGCGGTCCTGGCGGGCCGCCTGCGCAGCGGCCTGGTCCAGGTGGTGCTGGGCGCGGGCCTGCGCGGTGATCCGGCCGACGAGCAGCTCGGGCAGGCTGGTCCGGGTGGCGGCCTCGCCGGGCAGCAGCCACACCGGGGCGTCGGTGACGGCGGCGGTCGGGTCACGGACCAGACCGCACGCGGCGATCACCAGGGCGCGGGCGTCGGCGAGGTCCCGGCCGGCCTGCCCGCCGTGGACCAGACCGCTGTCGCGGTGGGCGGCGGCGAGCTGCCGGCCGGCGGCGGCGAGGAAGGTGGCGGCGCGGGCCTCGGTGGTGGTCAGCAGCAGCAGCGGCGGGCAGTGCGGCCACCGGCCCTCCCACGCCCGGTCGGCGGCGTAGGCGAGGTAGCGGGTCACCTTCTCCCGCAGCACCACCTGCGACATGGTCGCGAGGTCGACCTCCACGAACGCGGCCGCGGTGCCGACGACGCCGGCGTGGTCGACGTCGACGAGCAGCACCGCGTCCGGCGTCAGGCGGCGCAGCCGGGCGCCCCAACCTGGGCGGGTGGTCTCCCACTCCTGCCAGCCGGCCCGGTCCGACCACCACCGCCGCAGCGCCAGGCCGGCCGGCGGGCCGTGGTCACGGACCGCGAGCCACGCCTCGCCGATCGCCGCGGTGTGGGCGACGTGCAGCCCGGAGGGTTTCTGCCGGCCGGGCGCTGCCGCGGTCCCGGCGATCAGGCGGGCCCCGGCGACGCGCAGCCACCAGTGCCGCGGCGCGGAGCCGGCTTCCCGGCCGGGTCGGACCGCGTCGACCAGCCCGGCGCCGCGTAACCGGTCCAGGCGGTGGCGGACGGTGCGGACCGGGGCGCCGGTGGCGCGGGCCAACTGGTCGGTGGTCAGCACCCGGTGGGTGTCGAGCAGGACCAGCAGCTCGTGCGACGGGCCGCCGGAGGTCCGCAGCCGCTGCACGAACGCCCGATCCGACACGGCGATGACGCCCTCCCGCGATTCTGGCTGCCTATGGCCACCTTCCGGTGACACAGACAGTGTCAGTCGCCTGTCGACCGACTTCTGTCACAGGCGGCCTGACCTGGGCTGTGAGCGAGAGCGGGGTTGCCGTTCGGGTCCGAAGCAAACGGCAACGCCGGCAGGGCCGGACGGCACCGGTGAGCCCTCGGACAGCCGACGGCGGGTCTGTCGCTGCGCTGTCAGTAGGGCGCCGGTGGGCGGGCCCCCGCCTTGGCCAGCCGCTGGGCGCGGGCGTGCAGCTCATCCCGGGCGACAGCGAGTGGGGCCCATCCATCGGCCCAGGCGGTGAGGAACCGCTCGGCGGCCTGCTTACGGGCGGCGGCGGAGCCGGCCCGCTGGTAGGCCGGATCGACGAGCAGGTCCGCGGCGAGCTGCTCGTAGTGCTCGTCGATGTCGGCGTACCGCTGGCGGGCCGCCTCGTCGGCGCGGTCGCAGGCCAGTCGCACCGCCGTGCTCGTGACCCGCTCGTCGAGGTCGTCGGGGAGGTGCTGCTGCGCGAACCGGTACCGGCCGCCGCCTGGTTTCTCGGCACGGAACTGCCGCATCGCGAGCAAGGTTTGCACGGCCGGCTCGGCCAGTTCCTCGCTCTCGCGCTCGCTGAGCCACCGCGGCCGACCTTCGTCGTCCTCGTTCACGAGGCCGCGGTAGGTGGCGGTGATCAGGGCCTCCCACTCGGCGTACCAGGACACGGTGTGCTCCCAGAAGTGCACGACACCCCCGGCGACGAACGCCACCTCGATGCCCTGCAACTGGCCACGGCGGGCGAGCAGGTGCCGGGGCGGGTCGTCCACCAGGTCGTCGTCGGGGTCGAACGGGTCGACCGCCACGTAGAGGGCAGGCGCACTCATCCGCTGCGCCAGGGTCAGGAAACCCGGCAGGTCGATGTCCTCCCCGTCGAGCCGCACCTCGGGCCCGAGGTGATGCACCGGCACAACGGGCACCACGACCAGGGCGTGCTGCTCGGCGAAGGCGGTCGCCGTCGACCGCAGGCTGTTCACGTCGTCCACGGTGGGAACGTAGCCGCCGCCACGGCCCGTTCCGTGGTTCGCCGCGCTGGCGCTGACGGTTTCGGCCGTGCTGAGGGCGGTTGAGACCGGGGCTTGCGCGCGGCCTCCGCGGGGTGTGGCCGCAGGAGGGATATCTCTTATCAGTCGGCCCCGCTCCGCCGGCCGGGCAGACACCGTGCCACCAGTGCAGATGGCATGAACAGCGGGCAGCGTTCAGGCGAGCGCTGCCCGTCGTTGCGATCCTCGTTGGATTTCTCGTTAGAACCCTCGTGTGACCATGCCCCGGTCATGGGCCGGTCCTTCGCCGGCGTCTCAGCCTGTGGGCGGATCAGCGGGGCGTCCACGGACGTGGGCGTCTCGTCCAGCGCCTTGGACGACGGTGCTGGGGTTGGTGCCGGCCGGGTTGAGCTGGGCGACTCTTCTCCCGGGAGCCGAGGACATGAGGGCGCACACCAGGTGCGCTCATGACCGTCTTTACGCGCCGCAACCTGCCCAGGTGCTGCACTCTGTCACCGCCTTCTCGCATCATGTATAGATGGCGGGTGCTCCGCGCTGATCAGGCGGCCAACCGACGTGCGCGGAGCACCCTGACCGACCAGGCAGTCAGGACTGATCGGCACCGGTAACTCTCCTCGGCGTCTCCAACGTCGGGAAAGAGGACCCGGCAGACTCCCGACAACATCGCCGTTGCCGGGCCACCTCTCGTGCATCGAGGACGACCCGCATGAGTACCGCCGCCCGCCGCCCGCCGTCGCGCAACGCCCGCCCGTATGCCGTCGACGAGGCCACGATCCGCCGTCGGTGCGCCAACCCCGAAGCCGCCGAATACACCCTGTACGTGCGTGGCCTCATCGATGACTACCTGGGCATCGGCGGGCAGTCGGCCATCATCCGCAACGCCCGCAAACGTCGCCTGGACTTCCCGGGCCTGAACCGGCAGAAGCTGTCCGAGCAGCTCAGTCGCTACCGCCTCGGCCCGACATGGGAGATGACCGAGCTGATCATCGGGTGCCTGCCCGACAGTTGCGACACCGCCAGCATCCGGGCGCTCGCCGCGGGGTGGTACGAGTGCGCCCGCGGTCACCGGCCTTACGGCTACAACGGCCCGGTCAGCCGCCCGCCGGGCAAACTGGGCCAGGACAACGTGCCCGAGAGCGAGCCGGCCGTGCCGGTCCTGCAGCGCAAACTCGCCCGCCTGCAGGACCGGCTCCGCGACGAGACCGCCCGCTACCTGGAGAACCTGCGGACCTCGGAGAATGGCCGAAACAACGAGATACGACGCGCCAACCAGCTCGAAGCGCAGTTCCACCAGACCCGCGACGAGCTGCTACGGGTCAAAACCATCGCCGCGGATGTCGCCACGCTGCGCGAGGACTACGCCCGCCAGTGCGCCTACCTGGAGTTCATCGCCGCGCCCACGCTGCGTGGCAAGCCGATCATCGACCTGCCGGAACCGCCGCTGGCCCGGCGCCGGATCCACTTCGGGCTCCTGGTGGCCTCCATCGACGCTCAGGCGCCACCGGCGAGACGGGCCCTGGCCCGTTACCTGTGCGCCTACGCCGAAGTGGTCGGCGTGTCCTCCACCGAACTGGCCAGCCGCGCGGACATCGCCGTCACCGTGACCATGGACATCCTCGCCGGCCGCCTGGTGCCCACCGCCGCGCACGCCACCCGCCTGGCCGCCGTCCTGGACTGCGTACCGGAGACCCTGCGACACCTCAGCACCGCCGCCAGCAACGCGACCGCCCTCGACGAATGCTTCTGGAGCATCGCCGGCGCCGTCGACCCGACGACTACCCGCTCGGACCAGCCCGGCTCTCACCAGGCTGTCGGGTCGGATCCCGACAACCGCTCCACGTACCCGCACAACGACCCGACATCACCCAACCCCATCGCCGAACGGCTGCGCCAGCTCGCCGCGA
Organism: Micromonospora sp. NPDC051141; assembly: GCF_044455765.1. NCBI lineage: Bacteria > Bacillati > Actinomycetota > Actinomycetes > Micromonosporales > Micromonosporaceae > Micromonospora > Micromonospora sp. NPDC051141. The sequence continues at coordinate 45,883 of NZ_JBITFD010000026.1, read as the reverse complement.
TCTACCGCGACGGCCTGATCAGCGACAGCGAGTACGCCGAACAACGCGAACGCATCCTCAGCGAGCTGTAGATCACGCTCTAGCCACGTCAGGCCTTCGCCGCGGGGCCAGAGACTTGAACTGCGGCCGGTAGCGGTCGGTGCGAGGTGCACCACGGGGCTCGGGCGGCCATCCGAGCCCCGTGGACCGACCGGCCCCAGTAGTTGGCTGGACGAGGCGGCGTGGCCACTTTCCTCGGGCGCCAGGGATGTCGGTAAGAGCAGGCGGTCGTCTCCGACATTCTGCCGACACTCGACCGGGACGATCCCGGTCATCTACGGCCGGGTATCGACCACCCGCCTGTCGCAGAACTCGTGCCAGACGTCGACGCGCGGCCAACACCGCGCCGGGATGCCATCGAAACTCGCCGAGGGGCCGCGTCACGGCACCGGATAGCCTTGATCTGCCGCGTCCGCTGTATACGCCACACACTCAGGTCCGCTACCCACTGTTGCTGAGCAGCCGCCATCCGTCATCATGCGGAACGTGACAAATCCTGACTCTCCTCAAGTCGCCCTCTCGCGGCGCGCCCTACGCTTCGCCGACGGCGCGGACCGGCCTGTCATCGTTGAAGAGCTGTACGTGGACTGGGACGTACAGGTGAACCATGGCCTGTCGTTTCAGTCGACCAGGTCCCGCATCGCGGCCTGGTGGCCCACCCAGGGCATCGCGTGGGAGAAGTTCGGCGATGTCATCAACGAGCACGTCGACGCGGGCCGCCTGGTGATCTGCAAGAACACGGACGCACCTGATCACCCCGAGCATCACATCACGCAAGGGCATCACTACCCGCGCCCCAGTTCACCGTTCCTCTACGGTGACCGACCGATGGTGCTGCGATACATCACCACACCAGCCGGGTCGGTAGCGTGGAAGAAGACCCTTGCCGCGAGAGCCGCCGAGGCCGAGCGGCAGGCCCAGCGGGAGACGGCGGCGCAGGAGCAGCGCGCGGCGCAGATGCTCGTGGTGACTGATCGGGTGCTGTCCGCCGTTCGCGGAGGCGCCGCCACCATCGCGGCCATGGCCGCCGCCACCGGCTTCTCGAAGGACGACGTCCAGGTCGCGGTGCACCGCTTGGTCGCCGATGGCCGGATCGTCTACGACGGCCGCCGACTCTGGGGCGGCCACCGATGGCTCCCCAGCGGCGTGACCACTACCTGAGAGGCCGGCCGCGATCAGCGGAGTCGTTACGAGGCCGAGGGAGCCATGACCATCACTGTAGGTGCTCTGGCCAGCCAGGAATCGTAACGAGAACCCCTGACATCACGTGCCACCTTGAAGGCCTCGGCCCCGGGCCACGCTCAGGCAGGCATGCGCTCGAAGATTCCTGAACTAGACGCCGTGTCTCAACGTGACTAATTCTCGTTACCCCGAGCGAAGGGGTACGGGGCTCGCCCGGCCGGAGGGGTCCGGCTGTGTGTGGCGGGCCGCGCTGAACAGGCCGGTGTCGCGCGTGCGAGGCGCCGGCCTGTTCAGTCGTCTGCAGCTACCGGCGCAGACGAGCGGCTGTCGCGGCCATACGGTGCAGAACCTCACGAACGCCGACAGGCGTCAGCGCGCGCAGCGTGACCGGGACGTCGAGCACCACCAGGTGCGCGTAGTGCTCACCCGGGTCGCGACCCTCTCGGACCAGGCCGTGCAGCGCGTGAGCGGCTAAGCCCTCGCCGTAGATGCCGCGCAGCACCACGTCGGCGGCCTCGTGCGCGAACGGGCCCCCTTGCCACTCGATCTCCCACGTCGCCCCGCCCAAGCCCGGCCACCAGTCGAGACACTCAGCACCGTCCAGTGCCTGACTCTCACGCAGGGCTGCCATCGTCCGCCCCAACGCCTCATAGAAGCGCCCGGGATCCGTCTGGCGCACTTGATCGGTCATGGCCTGTTCAACGACACCGGGGAGCCGACCGCGACGGCGGTCCGCGCTGCCTCACCCGCTCGGCCTGGCTGCCGACGATACTGTTGTCCATGCATGTGATCGATCTCGACCGTCTGCACACCGCCCCCGGCAGACGGCCAAGCAGTGGCTGGAGTCGGGCCGCTCTGGTAGCCGCCATGAGCATCGCGTGCCTCACCGGTGAGCCGGCGCAAAACGCCTTGACCTGCGAGTCACAGCCCCCCTCGTCCAGCTCGTCCCACCAAGCCCTGCACGCCGTCATTGATGTGACCACCGGTCAGGTGATCTCCGCCCAGTGCACGCCGGCGAGCTGAGGTTTTCTTCGGGCCACATTCCGACAGGACGTCGAATCGCCGTTGACTCACCGCAATCACACCAATACTCTCAGCTCTCATCTATCGACGGGCGCGCATCGTTGCAGAGGTGACGCTCCTGACGATCACGAGGGAGATGTTGTGATCAAGCGATTCCGCCAACTGAGTACCACGCTCGCCGCAGGTTTCATGATGGCCGCGGTGGTGTCGGCCCCCGCCTCGGCGGAGGCCGGTGCCATCGACATGTCACTGCTCAACTCCAGCCAGCCGAAGTCCGTGGTCCTGGACGTGAACACCGGCACCGTCTTGTCGGTCAAGCCGCTGTCGGAGCGCGAGTTCGGCGTGCTCATCTCCAACCAGCCGATCTGCGAGTTCAGCGACGCCTGTTACTACTCGGGGAAGACCCCCTACGCCAGCCAGGGCTTCTTCGGCTCCAACGGCACGATCACCGGTAGCTGGCCGTACCGCAACGGCGGCAACAGCGGCGGCTACAAGGTCAAGTTCTGCTGGACGCAGGCCTGCGGGCCGGTACTCAACCCGCAGACCACGTTCGCCCTCACCCAGCTCACGACGGGAACGTCCGTCACCATCTCGGGTCGCGTCTCCTAGACGATCCACGTGACACGCGATAGGGCCCTTCGCCCACCGCACGTGGGCGAAGGGCCCTATCGTCTGCCAATTCCGCGGAACGCTCGTCGTCGGCAGCGGTGAGGTAAGCGGCGACGGTGTGGACCGGCCGCCCGGCCGAGGCGCTACCCACCGTGGCTGCGGCGGAGTCAGACCACGTGGGCCGGCGGGAGGGGTGAGCCGCGCACCGCCGTAGGTTACGTCCAGATCCGTCGATGCCCGATCAGGGCACGCGGGCCGTTCACATCCTTAACTGCGGACTCGTGAACAATGGCTCCGTGTCCCGACGTGATGGCAGCCTGCTTGCAGACATCGAACGCGATGCGCTCGACGACCGGGTTCCTCTGGCCTCCGTCCTGCGCAAGTGCATCGCGCTCGGTACTCAAACCCGCAACGCCGAGCTTCGAGACTGGGCAAGCCAGGAGCTGAGCGGCTACAGGGACGACGACAGCGCGATTCCGCCATACCGGATCATCTACGCCCCACTGACGGTGGACGGAGCGAACATCCGCTTTCAGATTTCGGGTGAACAGATCAGTGCTACGGACCTTCCCGAGGTTGCGCACGGCAAGATCAGTGAAGAGGTTCCCTTCGCCCAGGGTGTTGGAGACCTTGAGGCGCTCGTCCGGAACACGGCGAGAGCTGGGAAAACCTCCGTCATGCTGTCGCCGCCCGGTGCCGCCGATCTGGTCAAGCTCATGAACTACGAGCGGCATGACCAGGGTTCTCTCGTGAGCCGGCTCTACTGGGACGTGCACATCGGTCGGGTGGAGGGAATCCTCGACCACATCAGGACGACGCTTGTCCGCCTAACGAGCGAGATTCGGGCGTCCATGCCCCGTGACACGTCCATGCCGACGTCGGAGCAGACAGCGCAGGCCATCAATGTGGTGCTGCACGGGGGGAGACGGAACCATGTCACCGTGACGACGGCCCAGGCTGGCGACAGTGGCACGGCGGAGGTAGTGCCCCCGCAGGTCGAGTCTCATTGGACCAGGACGCAGACGATCTGGACGATCGTCGGTGTGCTCGTCGCGGTGGTCGGCGCCTACTTCGCATACCGCCAGTGGCGCGGCTGAGCGCGTGCGACTGTCGTTCCACTTCCATGGTGTCGCTCGACCGATCATGCATGGAGGTCACGGGGCGAGCAAGCTGGCGTGCCGAGGCGAGGTTCCCGACTCCCGCCCCGACCCGACCGGGATCTGAATTCCGAAGACTTGTGTTCTGCCGGACCGGCCGATTTCCGGCCGGTTCCGGCAGAAGGCCGGCCAGAGGCCGGTAGGAGCCACGTGCCTGGCTATGGTCGCCGAGGTTGGCACGTCTTATGGGGTTGGCACGCTCCGCCGCCGCAGTTGAGCGGGTCAGCCCACTTGGTGCGGAACGGAAGGCTGAGCATCTGCCATCGACCCAGGCGTAGCGTCACGCGATGATCGACCGCCACCCGACGTACCTGTCCCGCCAGGTCCACACGGCCACCGCGAAGTTGGCCCGGTGCCTGGCCACCGACGTGAGCATCGAGCCGGTGCACGTAATCGTCCCGCTGATCAAGGCCATGGACCAGTTGGAGGCGATCTCCAAGGACCTGGCCCGCGCCGCGATCTCCGTCGACGAGCCGGCCGCCGAGGCCGCATACCGGGCCGCCGCGCAGATCGCCGCCGCCCGGCAAGAGTTGGTCGACACCGCGCTTCGCCTGCGCGACGCCGAACCCCCACGACGCTGACCCAGCGGCCGAAGGTTGGCACGTCTTACGGGTTGGCGTGTCCTGCGGCGGCGGCCGGCTCACGATCCCCGTGTCAGGAACGAGTCGAGGGCCTGGTGGCCCATCGGAGGCGTGTCTCACCCGCGGCCCTCTCCTGTCTGCTGATTCCGTGGAATGCCCGTCGCCGGCAGCGGTGAGGTACGCGGCAAGGGTGTAGGCCGGCGCCCGGTCGAGGCGCTGGCCGCCGTGGTCGTAGCGGCAGGTGGTGCGCGCGTCGGCGTGGCCAAGTTGCTCCTGGACGTCTTCGAGGCTGGCGCCGGCGTCGCGGGCAAGGGTGGCGCAGCACGTGCGGTGGACTGACCGGCGTCGGCGTGGTTCACCGTTCGATGCTCATCGGCGGCCGAGCGTCGGTAGACCACCACTGATGGTTCGGATCGACACTCCGCGGCTCCGGGCCCGATCGGCGCGGTCCGCGGCGTCGGGGTCGTACAGGGGCTGCCGGCGTCGATCAGTGCGGGCCCGCTCCCAGGCATTCAGAGCACGCTTGCGGGCTCTGCCGATCGCCATGACGCAGCGGCCGCACTCGGCGACGCCGACCGGTCGGGTGCTCAGCAGCTCATGCGTCGCCGGTACCTTGCGGCGGCACATGAACACGCCGTCGAAGTCCGGGCTGGGCCGGTGAGCCAGCGGCGGATCGCCAGGCCGGATGATCCAGCCGGTCTTCCACCGCGCCCGGTCCGCCGCCGCAGCGGGGCTATCCACGACGCGGCCTCCCGGCGGCGCACGGCGACCCCATCACACCGTCACGCATCACATACATAGGGGTCACTTTATGCGTTGGTGGCGGTAATCGGAGAGATCATCACCGACACGGGGGTCAGCAAGTCGGCGCGGTTAAAAGCATCGGGACCACCTGGCTGTCGTCGACCGTGAGCTGGGTGTCGGCGAACAGGTGGGGTCGTCTCAGCGCGTGGACCGGCTCAGCGGCGTGCGGGTTGGGCGAGGACGCCGGATCCACCGGGGCGAGCCTGGTGCGCCGGCTGCGGTGCTGAACACCCACCCGTTCCGCATCAGCGCCACGCATGACCAGGCAGCCTAAACGGGCCCACCCGCTGACGTTGATCTCGCCGCCCGCCCCGGACCCCCACCCGCCGCTGATCTCTTCGGTCCCGGTCAGCGGCGACTACGGTTACGCCGGTCGCCATCCTGGATGGCCTTTGCGGTGCGGCGCCGCTGCGAGGGCACGACGGCGAAGACCGGGTCGTTGACGTCACCCGGGTTGGAGAACACCACCGGCGGTGCCGCCGGTCGAGTGACCGGTGCTGTGACTGGCCTGGCGAGCACCAGTTCAGGTTCGACCACCGGCTTGTGGTGCCCGGCCCGGACCAACAGGTCGTACACGGCCTCCACCGGCAGTCGACGACTCACCAGCATGAGGGAGGCCATGGCGTAGCCAGCGGCCATCACGGTCACCGGCACCGGGATGAGCTTGTCGAGCACGTCCGGATTGACGCGCCGCGAGGCGAGATAGCCCGCGTCACGCGGCCCCAGTTCCGTGCCGAGCCAGCGCCGCACCGACCGGTCGTCGAACCCCTCCCGCGCCCACCGGCCGGCCTCCTCCCGCCACTGCTGCGCCTCGGACAGGGAGATGCGCTCTCGACCCTGCAGATGCTCGGGCAGGAGCGCCCGCACCAATCCCGGCAGTTCGCGGACCGACACGGAGGGGGGCCCACCGCCACGTCGACGGCGATCACGGGCCGCGCCCGGACGAACGGCCGGCAGCGGCACCAGCAGCGGACGCTGCGGCGGCGGAGCCGGACGGGCCTGCGCAGCCGCGCGCCGCGCCGACTCACTGATTACCGGCTTCGCGGGCGGTAGTGCCGGAACCGGCCGGACGGCGGGCTGGCGTGGGATGGCCGATCGTGCTCCCAGCCGCGACGGCTGGTAGCCGGTCGACCAGCTCCGGCGTGCCGGGGGCCACTCTGGCGCGACGAGCTGCTGGATGTCCTGGCGAGTCCCACCCCACCGGGTTGTCCGCAGCACCACGTGGGCCTGCGATTCGTCCAGGCTTCCTCGTGGGCTGACCCGCACTCCTGCGGCCTCAGCCCAGGCGACGATGTCCGCGCTCGTCACCGTGGTGTTGCTGGTAATGCAGAGCCGGCGGGCCAGCTCGTGCACCCTGATCGTGGGCATCTACCCCCCTCGTCGATCTTCAACTCTCACTGAGCGTAATGCCACGAAGATCGAAAATGAAGCGTTAACCATGCTCACCCTCGGCGTGTCGAACATTTGTTCCCTTACACGCTCCGTCAACGCCACCGGGGACGCGACGCGCCGCGCGCCCGCGCCGGTCAGGCCGTCCCCTCGTCCGCTGATTCTGGGGAATGCTCGTCGCCGGCGGCGGTGAGGTAGGCGGCGAGGGTGTAGGCGGGTGCTCGGTCGAGGCGCTGTCCGCCGTGGTCGTAGCGGCGGGTGGTGCGGGCGTCGGCGTGGCCGAGTTGCTCCTGGACGTCTTCGAGGCGGGCGCCGGCGTCGCGGGCGAGGGTGGCGCAGGTGTGGCGCAGCACGTGGGGGCTCATCTTGATTGGGATCTTCGCGGTGATGGCGAGGCGGCGCAGCAGGCGCCACACCGCGCCCCGGTCGAGGCGGGCGCCGCTGGCCGTGGCCACCAGGGGCCGGCGTGGTCGGGCTCCGGCCTGCCCGGCCGGCACGGGTACCCGGGCCTCGGTCAGGTCGGGCCGGGCGGCGAGGTAGGCGTCCAGGCGGCGGGTGACCGGGGCGGGCAGCGCGACCAGGTGCGGGCCGCCGCCCTTGGCGGTGAAGCGCAGGACGCGGTGGTTGCGGTTGTGTCCGAGCTGCTCGACGTCGGCGCCGACGAGTTCTCCCACGCGCAGCCCGCCGTAGAGCAGCAGGGCGACGATCGCGGCGGTGCGGGCGGCCTGGGGGCCGGTGTCGGCGTCGGCGGCGGCGAGCAGCGCCTCGGCCTGGGCGCGGGACAGCCCGGGAGTGCTGGGTCGGGTCGGGTCGGTCTTCGGCTTCTGTTTGGGGTTGATGGCGGCGGGGTTGGCCCGGTCGGTGCGGTCCTCGGCGATCAGCCAGGAGTAGAACGCCGACACGGCGGCGAGGCGGCGGGCCCGGGTCGCCGCCGATGAGCCGCCGGTGGCCTCTTGGGCGCGTAGCCAGGCGTGGGTGTGCACCCGGCGGGCCTCGGTGAGCGGGTCGACGCCGGAGACGGCGAGGAAGGTCAGCCAGTGTCGCAGGTCCCGCTGGTAGGCGTCGCGGGTGTGCGGGGAGGCGTAGGAGATCAGCCACTCCCTCAGCAGCTCCTCCAGGCCGTCGCCGGCGACACCCCCCATCGCCGGGGGCCCACGGTGGGGGGTCGGGACGGCGGGCAGCAGCTCGCCGGACAGGGCGGTGCTCACTGCCCGTCCCGCTGGGTGGGCGGGGTGTTGATGATGGTGACCTTGTCGCCGCCGATGAGGGGCGCGTCGGTCGGGCCCTTGAGGTAGGGCGCGATCCACAGGGGTCGGTGGTCGTTGAGGCTGGGGTACCAGTGTTGGCGCCAGTGGCCGCGCACGACCCACCGGTGGCGCCACTCCCGGCCGCCGTGGTCGGCGTGGGAGTCTCGGTCGGCGCTCAGGTTGCGGCGTAGCCGGGCTACCCGCACGTCGCGGGGTGGTAGGCCGGCGCGTTCGGTTCGGCGGCGCTCCGGTCGCGCGGTGGTCAACTGCTCGGACTCGGCGAGATTGGTCTGCGCGGCGAGCTGGAACGCGGCGAACACCAGCCGCGCCCAGCTCAGCGTCGTCATCGGTGCGTCCGGCCCGGGGAGCTGGAACTCGTCGACGGGGTAGCCGTCGGGCCGCCAGGCCAGGGCCGCCTCGTTGTCGACGGTCAGCGGCGGCAGTAAGCCCCGGGCCCGGGCCAGCACCTTCGGGTCGGTGAAAACATCCTGCTCGTGCAGGCCGGACGCGGCGTAGAAGGACATCCACAGCCCGCCGGCCGGCCAGTGCGGGTTGGCCACCGGTGACCACGACACCGCGACGATCGGGGCCTGACCGGCGTAGAGCTGCTGGCTGGCCTGGCGCATCTTCTCTCCCCCGCTGCGGGCGAGCAGCTCAACGACCTGATCGTCGCGGGCCTCCTGCGCGGGGTAGACGGCGATCGGGTCGGCGAACACCGCGAAGCCGACCTTCGACGGCAGATCCTGCGGGCGGGGCGCGAACGCCGGCATGGACGGGTGCGCGGCGTTGAGCAACGCGCACAGGTCCTCGTCGACGTACCACAGGTCCCCGTCGCGCAGCCGGGTCGTCTCCGCGGCGGCGAGCAGGTGCGCGACCTTGTCCGGTGGGCCCGGCGGCCGGATCGGCTGACGGCCGAGCTGGATGGCCTGCCGGTAGAAGTTGACGCCCTGGGCGCTGACGTACCAGTCGGCCAGCCCGCGGCGCAGGGCCGGCACATCGGTGGCGTCGTAGCGGGCACGCCCGGTGTCGCTCGCGGGGTTCATGAGTGGCGGGTTCCCTTCGGTTGACGTGGGCGGGTGGTGGCCCGCCGGCGGTGTCCGGCTCGACTGCGGAGGTGGATCACCGGCGCAGCCCTCGATCACGTGGCTCGGGGCGCAGGCCCGTCGGGTGCCAGCGGGGCGTAGCGGACGCCAGCGTCGTCGACGGTCGGGCACCGGCAGCGCGTCGTGCAGTGGCACGTACTGGCCGCAGCCGGCCCGGCCGCACCGGTTGGCCGGGTCGGCCCAGTCCGCGGCGTCGACGTTGAGGTCGACGGGTGGCAGTTCGACGTCCAGGTAGACGGTGACGCTGTCACCGGATCGGCGCGGCCGGGGTGGGCTCTCCCGGGTGACGGTGAGGACCTGGCCGACCGCGAGGGCGGCGGCGTCGGCCTGGTCGGCGTCGCTGGCGACGATGCGGACCTTGATGGTCACCGGCCGGCCATCGCCTTCGGGGTCCGTGATGGCGCGGTCATGGCGCACAGCAGCTCGTAGGCGGTCTGACAGTCGCCCAGCGCGCGGTGGCCGCCGCCGAGGGGCAGCCAGCGGCGCACGAGTTGCCAGTCGGAGCGGCGACCCATCAGGCACGCCCAGGTGTCGAGGTCGCCGAGGTGGGCCGGGTCGAGACCGTCGCGGCCGGTGTGCCGGCCGATGACGGCGTGGTCGAACTGCGCGTTGTAGGCCAGCACCGTCCTGCCGGCGGTGACCTCCAGCAGCCGGGGCAGCACCTCGGCCAGGGGTGGGGCGTCGGCCAGCTCGGCGTCGGTGATGCCGTGCACCCACCGGGCCTCCGGCTCCACCTCGCAGCCTGGCTTGACGAGGGTGTCCAGCAGCGTCTCACCGGTGCAGGCGTCGACCACGGCGACCTCCACGAGGTAGCCGTGCAGGTCGGTGGTCTCGGTGTCGAGGATGACCGCGGCGTCGGGCTCGCGCATGGCGCGGGCCCAGCGGATCGCCGCGCCGGCCTCGGTGGCCACCGCGATGTCCCGCCGGTGCTCGCGCAGGTACGGGTGCATGGCGATCTGCTGGCGGATCTCCTTCTCGCTGGGGGCGCCGTCGACGCGTTCCCAGTCGACCTCCCAGCGGCCGGCGCCGGGGTGAAACCACGCCCACACCTCGATACCGTGCCGGTCGCCCAGCTCGGCCACCCACCGGCGCACGATGGCGGCCCGGTCGACCGGCCGGCGGGCCAACTCCCGCAGCGGGGACGGCTCCCCCGGCTTGACGGCGTGCACGGCCTCCCAGTCGATGCCCGGGTGCTCCCGCAGCGCTTCCAGGTCACCGACCCGGTACAGCGGCACGCTCACGTCCCGATACCGGCTGACCTCCACCATGGTGTGCTTGCGTGGCGCCAGCAGGTCGCTGGCCACCAGGTACTTGAAGTCGGTCGGCCGAATCTCCAGGAACGTCGCGGCCTGGTGGCTCATCAGCAGCCGGTCGACGCGCACCTGCTCGACCAAGTCCTCATCCCCGGCGAGCGCGTCGAGGTCCGTCTTGGCGTACCGGTCCTGCCGGCCGAGCTGCAGGTCGCGGTCCTTGGCCACCTTCTCGAACTCGGCGCGGCGCCATCCGAGGTAGGCGGGCGCGTCCCAGGTGCTGACGCTGGCGGCGATCCACGCCTGCCGCTCGGCCACCGCGGCGGCGAGCTGGTCGACGTCGACGGCGTCGAGGGCGCGGCAGTCCCACAGCGGCCATTGCTTGTACCAGCCGGCCACCGCCAGCGCGCCGGCGTCGGCCAGGGCCTCCACGTCCTCCTTCTCCACGTCGAGGCCGGTGCGTTCGGCCAGCCGCTCGGCGGCCCGGTGCCCACCGATCGGGGCCTCGGTGCCCACGGCGGCCACGATCTCCTCGCGGCGCGCGGCGACCTGGTCGGCCACCGCGATCGACCACCGGGCGCCGCAGTCAGCCGGCGGGATCAGCCCGGATGTGGTGCCGGCGTCCCACTGCCACTCGGCCAGGCGGGTGTGTCGCAGTACCTGGATCGGGCCGAGGTCGGCCGGCGGCGGCTTGGCCTTCGGCTCCTTTTTCTTGCGGGCCGTCGGCACGGCGGCGGGCCCGGCCGCCACGTCGTTCTCGCTCACCAGTTCGTGTCCTTCCGTAGGTGGGGGCAGGGCGAGGGGCGGCGCATCGTGTGCCCGGACGGGTCGCCGAGCACGGGCGCGAATCCGGCCCGGCCGAGCGCGCGGACCAGGGCGCGCTTGTCGGAGCCGTACGAGTCGGTCGGGGTGCACACCACGTCCAGGCCGCGGGCATCGGCGGCGGCCAGGATGGCGAGCAGCATCCGCAGCCCGTGCCAGCCATCCCGGGAGTCCAGCGGCACCCGCAGGATCCCGATGGCCAGGGCCCCGTCGTCGGTGACGTCCAGGGCGAGCAGCACCATTCCCGGCAAGGAGCGCTTCAGCTCGCGGACCAGGTCGTCTACCCAGTCGCCGGTGTCGACGGTCCTCACGCCGCGCCCGGCCTCTCGGTCTGGTCGGCGAACGCGGCGACCCGCTCGTACTTCGCGGTGGTGCTGTGCCCGTCCCAGGCGGCCGGGTGGGCGGGCAGGTGCCAGGACACCTGCCCGGTGGGCAGCTCCAGGTAGACCACGACCGGGCGCGGGTCGGTCGGGTCGTGGCCGACACCGGCCGGGACGCCGGCCTCCTGGGCGAGCGCGAGGGCGGTCCAGATCAGGGCGTTGCGCCGTGCGTACGCGGCGGTGATCTCCGGGGTGTCCGGGCCGGTGTGGCCGTGCCGGGACGGGTCGATCGCGGCGATCGCGGCCAGGATGCCGGCGAGGCGGGCCTGGATGTCGTGGGCCGGCTGGGTGCTGGCGTCGACGGGGGCGTTCACTTCGGGTCGTCCTCGGGGAGTCGGGCGGCCTCCCGGTCGGCAAGGTCGTTGCGCAGGTTGGTGAGCCGCTCGGCGCTGTAGTTCAGCCGCATCGCCTCGATGCCGAGCCGGGCCCGGATGCCGGCATCGGTGACCCACTGCGCCACCGTCTCCGGCGTACCGTCCTCTCCCGCTGGTGTGTCCGGCAGCAGGTCGGCCATCCACCGCAGCAGCTCCACCAGCGCGGTCAGAGTGGTCTCGACGTCGCCGGCGCCCAGAGCGTTCTGGGCTCGCTCGTACGGCTGGTAGGCCACGGTCCAGGCCGGCGCTGGCTGGCCCTCGGCGACGACGACCGCGGCAAGCTGGACGCCGGGCGTCAGCCGACCGTACGAGCGGACCTGGCCGTCGCTGTCGACGACGTCGACCGGATCGGGGCCGAGCAAGGTGACGCCGGCGGCGGTGTGCGCGGTGGCCGTCGGGCCGGCCGGCAGGTTCGGGTCGACGTGCACGGTCCAGGCGACACTGACCGGGGTGTCAGCCGGCAGCGCCGCCATCAGCGCGGCCAGCTCTCCCGCCGTGGCGAACTCGCGAGGCATACGGGCCAGCACGTCGGTCACCGCCCTGGCTGCGGCCTGCTGCTGGTCGGCGAGGGTCTGCCTGTCGATAGTCATGCGGTGCGTCCTCCTGTGCGCTCGGAGATGATCGAGCGCGTGGGCCGGGGCCATTACGGGTGGTCCCGGCCCACGCCGCCTCAGACGAAGAACCCGTACTTGATCAGGTCGATGGGGCTGCCGGTCCAGACGGTGTTAGCGGCCACGGCGACGCGCCGATACGCCTCGTACTCGCCGCTGGCGAGGGTCACGTCCGCGCGGGGATCGCCGCTAAGGCGGCCGATCAGCAGCACCGCGTCGGCCTCGACGGCCGGGTCGGTGTGCGGGTCGGTGACGGCGGTGAGCAGGCCGTGCACCCGGGCCAGCGCGCCAGCGACGTACCGCTCGTGCTCATCGCGCTTGCTGCCCGACAGGTGCCGGCCGTCCGGGGCGAGGTCGTGTATGACGTCGACGACCAGATCGTCGCCACGGTCGTAGAGCTGCAGCAGCAGCGCGCCGCCGGCGGCGAGCACGGCCAGGTCCTCGGCGGGCAGGTCGACCACCCGCAGCGGCAGCAGCTCTAGGCGGCCGTTCGGGGCCAGGAGCCGACCGTAGCCGGCCTGCGCGGCGTCCTCGCCCTGGCCCGAGCGCACGAGATCCCAGATCCGCAGCATCGCCCGCAGGGCCTCGTCGCCGGCGAGGGGTTCGGGCAGGGCGTCGGGCTCGCCCGGCTGGCCCGGGTCGATGGCCGTCAGGATCTCCTCCACCTGCCGGATCACGGCCAGCAGCTCGTCGTCGAGGTCCGGCACCAGGCACCGCACCCGCAACCCGGTGGCGGCCTGGGCGTCGGTCACGAGGTCGCCTCGCCGGCAGCGGCCTGGTCGACGCGCTCGGCGTAGGTGCGGCCGGCGGTCCGGATCGCGTCGGCGGGCGTGCCATTGGACCAGTCCGGCAGGGCGCCGGTCTGCGGCAGCGGGGTGTTCCGGCGGGCGTGCTCGTCCAGCGCGTCGTTCACGACGTTCCACTCCGGCTGGCGATTCTGGCTGTAGCCGCGGTGGTCGTAGTCGGTGCGGACCAGCTCAACGCCGGTGGTGAGCCCGCGCTTGGCGAGCCAGTCCCGCGCGACGTCGAGGTACGCCGCGGCGTACGCGTCGCGGTCCTGCTGGTAGAGCGCCTCGATCGCCGTTTCGCGCGCTCCGACGGCGTCGGCCTGCTCGTCGCTGAGGCCGTCCGCGCTGGCGGCCTCGATGGCCGCGTCGAGGTCGGCGTCGTACAACTGAGAGATGCCGAAGTCGGCGAACACGTCGTCGGCGCTGAGGTGCAGCCGGTACGGCTCGGTGCGCCAGGCCAGCATCTGCTCCTCGCCGGCGTAGCGCTCGATGAGCTGGCGCACCAGGTCGGCCTCCCACGAGCCGGGCCGGCCCGCGAGCAGCGCGTCGACGCCGCCGAGGTTCGCCGCGACCGAGGTCAGCACCTGGGCGGCGAGGTCGGCGAAGTCGACCGGCTCCGTCGCCTCGGCCGGGGTGCCGCGACCACGGACCCTGGTCTGCCGCGCGAGCGAGGTCAACGCCTCGATCGCCCGCCCTGCCAGGGCATCGTCCGCGCCTGCGGCGGGATGGGTGCGGTCCATGAAGGTCTCCTCCCGTGGGGTGATCAGATGCCGAGCCGGTCGTAGATCCGAACCGCCGTGAGCCGGGCGAGCCGGCCCCACGGGTCGCGAGTGATGCCGTCGGGGTTGGTCAGCTCGTTCAGCCGGTCGAGCAGCTCGGCGACGACGAGTAGTTCCTCCTCACTGAGCACCGGCACGCCGGCGTCGGTGCGGTGCTTGTGGAACTTCTCCTCCAGGTACGCGACGCGCTGCTCCGGGGTGTCGGCCGGGCCGATCTCGAAGGGGTTGGTGCTGACTCCGTTGGTCATGGGTCTCTTCCTTCTTCTGGATGGTCTTGCGGGCTTCGGAACCCGGGTGACGCTACGGTCCGGGTCCGACAATTCCATGCCTCGATAAGATCAGTTATGAAGGCATGACGGGGTGGGCAGAATTCCGGGGAATCAGGACCGGGCGTCCTGGCGTCAGTCGGCCGTCTCGGCCTCGTCGTCGCGGGGCGAGTTCGGTCCCACGACCTTGAAGTCCTCGGGCTTAATCGCCAGGGGCAGCCCCGAGTTTTCGAGCGCGCTCACGATCTGCTCCACGAGGCGGTCCTCCTCGGCCCACCGGCGATCGCGCTCTTCACCTTCCAACCGGTCGGCGGCCCGGGCGGCCAGCACCTCGCGCAGCACCGTCACCTCGGGGGTCAACTCCAGGAATCCGCCAGCGCGCTTCCTCGCCCACTCGACCGACAGCCCGGCGTCCTCGGCCGCCTTGACGGCGAACGCGAGCTGAACCAGTGCGTCCATCTGCGCGGCGGCGGCGGCCCGGGTCTGCTCGGCCAACTCGTACGCTCGGCGCCTCCACCGGTCCAGCGCCGTCGCCGCGTCGAACGTGGCCGGCTTGTCGGCTAGCTCGCTCCAGATCCACAGGTCCAGAGCGGCGCCGAGGGCGACGACCTCGGAGAGCTTGGGCTCGCGGTGACCCTGCTCCAGCTTCCAGATCGTCGCCTGGGTGTAGGAGTGGCCGAGATCCTTCATCCGTTGCGCCAGCTCGGCTTGGGACAGGCCCCTCTCCTCACGGATCTTGCGCAGATTGATGGGGAAGCACTCCCCGACCGACGGGTCCCCGCTCAGCGTCACACTCGACCCCTTCTCCCGCGACTCCGAAACGGAGTCGTCCACGACTTCAAACCATAGTGTACGGTGCCGTGGAGTCAAGGCCCAATCCGAATTGGAGTCGAAGGTGGCGAAGGAGTCGCGGACCGTCGGGCGTCCGTACCTGCTCAGCGTGCGGGCGAGCCTCGTTCTGGCGCTGAGTCTGCTGGTTGGCAGCGCGGCTGCCGGATTGACCATCGCGTCTGGCGGTGGCTGGGCGGGCGCCCTGCTCGCTGGTGGCGCGGCGGTCGGCGGGGCGATCGTGCTGTTCAACCAGATCATCGATGACAGCGATGGTGTCCGGTGACCTGCGCGTAGACCGGAAGCGGGCCCGCCGACTGTCGGCGTGATGTCGGACTTGGCGTGTCGGTGCGGGCGTATCTCACGTCAATCCGTACCGTCACTGCCTAGCACTGCTGCAACCGCACGACCTCCAGGCCGGGCTCATCGCCTTGCCGGTGCCGCCCGGGCGCCCCGGACGTGGGCACCGGATTGGAGGTTCGGTGGTCAAGAAGCAGGAGCCGGAGCCACCAGGGCCGGCCTCGCGCTCAGCGCGGGTCTGGCCGGTCGTGAGGTCCACGCTGGAGCTGGCCGCGCTGGTCGCGGCCTACCGACAGCGCGAGGACCTCGCCGTGGTGGCAAAGGTCCTCGCGGTGTTGGGACAGTCGGCGACGGTCATGTTTTCCAGGCGCGAGCGTCGCTGACGTCCACCTGGGGGCGGGAGGCGTAGCTTCCCGCCCCTTTCTTCATGCCTCATTTTGGTTGAAGCGTTGTCACGCCCAAATGATGCATGGGGATGACCGTACGACAGACCGTGCTCTCCTGGGCTGCAGGTCGCCTAGTGTGTCGGTATTTTAGGTCTACGGGTGGTGGCATGACCGCTCCGATGTCCCCTACCGTTAGCTCTCGCGTCGGCGAGTCATCGGTGCGCGCACCGGGCGCGGGGTTAGCGCCTCGACGCAGCTCTACGTGTGCCGGCTGATGACCCCGCTGCGCACTGCTCGCACCAGCGGGTGACCGGGAACGCGCCCAGAGCATCGGCCGGCGCCGCTTCCAGGCACCACTCCTGTTGCAGGCCGGGGATCTTGTCGCCGGTATTGACGACCCACTCGTGGTGAATCTGCTCGTGCGGGTGGGCCGGGTCGGCCGGGTTCAGGGCCTCGCCCCAGATTTCGAGGGCGTAGCGGCGCAGGGCGGGCAGGAGTCGGGCCGGGTGGTGGTGGCCCAGGGCGATGATGTCGCCGTCCTCGCCGATGTCGGCCAGGGCGATGCCGTTGATCTCGGCGGTCGTGGTGATCGTCGGCCAGGCCGGGGTGCCGAGCAGGTCGGTGAGCATCGGCTGGTGCGCGGAGAACACGATCCCGTCGTAGGCGGTGGCGAGGTGGCGGGCGAGGTCGGCATAGCTGGTGGCGCGGACCCAGGCCGCGCGGGCGGCGTCGTCCCCGGCGACGAGTGGAGGCAGGCTGTCGGGCTCGTAGACGCCGAGGCTGACGGTGGTCAGGTGGGTGACCATCCACGCCTCGTCCGAGCAGCGTGGGTCGGGCACGTAGCGCGTCGGCAGCGTGCGTACCCACGGGTCGGTGAGGTCGACGACCAGGCCGGTCTCCTCGGTCAGCTCCCGGCCGGCCGCGGCGAGGGGAGTCTCCCCGGGCTCGATGTGGCCGCCGGGCAGCGCCCACCCGCCGCCGTCGCGGCGCTCGATCATGACGATCCACCGGCCGCCGGTGGTGTCGGTGGTGGTCACCGCGGCGTCGGCGCACTGCGCCTCGCCCCAGTGCCCGAGGCGGTTGCGGCCGTAGCGGATGTCGGTGCGCTCGACCGGGTTGACCGGCCGGCCGTTGACGACGCGGAACGGGATCGCGGCGGCGGCCTGCCGGGCGGGCCAGTCGATGCGGGTCGGGTCGTACTGCGGGTCGGCCCAGCCCTGCCGAACGCCGAGGTAGACCTCGGGGTGGGTGTAGGCACGCAGGTCGGTCATGATGGGTCTGCCTTTCGGGTGTCTCGGGGTTGCTGCTCAGCGGTTTCGGGTGCCGGAGGTAGTGGTCGGGGTCGTGTTCCAGCACGGCCCCGACCGCGCGTACAGGAACGCCTGCGGTGGGCTCACCGGGGCGGGTCGATGTCGGCGGCGAGGCGGTCGCGCCAGGTGCGCAACTGGCGGGGGCTCAGCGTGATGGTGACCGCGTCGATGCCGTCGCCGACCTGCAGGAGCATCCCGCGCTCGTGCTCGTAGTCCGACCAGTCGATGTAGCGGGGGTCGTTGGCGGCCGGCCAGTACGCGTTGGGCGTGTCGTCGACGTCGTCGGCGTTGAGCGTCTCGGTCAACGCCTCGCACAGCTCCCGCATCTGAACCGGGTTGAGGTCGAGCAGGACGGAGCTGCCGTGCCCGTCGGCGACCTCCAGGCTGCGGCCCCCGTCCCCGGTGGGCACCGACCAGTCCAGCACGATGCCGTCGCCCAGGTGCAGCGCCGGCCCGCCGACCCGTGAGGCGGTGGAGGCGAACGCGCGGAGCCGGCCGGCGAGGTGCCGGGCCTGCGCCGGCGTGTGCACCGCGGTGTACGGCTGCCAGAACTCGGCCGCCGGGTCCTCGTCGCCTTCGACGCCGGTGACCGCGACCCCCACGGCGCCGTCGTGGTCGACCAGCTCCATCCACAACGCGCCTGGGTCGCCGCCGGCGTCGCGGATCGCCGTGGTGGCCACGTGTCGGCGCGTCGGCGGTCCGGCGGCCGGCTCCCGCTCCCGCAGCAGGGCCAGCAGGTCGGTCACGGTCACCGGCAGCTCGTCGTCGACGATCCGGACCCGCTCACCGGCGAGGTCGGCGTCGCCGGCGATCAGGTGCTCCAGGCGCTGCGCGGCCCGCCCCCACCTGGTCGGCGCCGACGGCCGACGCCCAGCTTCGGCGAGCGCGGCCAGCTCGTCGAGGTGCCCGGCGGCGGCCTGCGCCTCGGCCGGGTCCAGGTGCGGCGGGTTGTAGAAGCCCACCGGCCCAGCGCCGGCGAGCTGCTCCGCGCCGGTCACCGGATTCCAGGTGCCGGGCGACGTGCCGACCGCGACATACTGGCCGCCGTCCCACCGGGTGCCACCGTCGCCGTAGTCCAACACCGCCAGCACGGTGGCGGGGCCGGCCGCGCTGGCCACCCGGTCGGTGTCGTGGCAGGTATCGCCGTCGGCGCAACCGAGCAGGTCGGCGATACCAGTCGACGGCTGCTCCGGGTCGTCGCCGGTTGGGTGGGTAGGGGGCATGGTGTCCTTCCGGGGTTCGGGGGCGCGGTGCCGGCCGGCCGCGTCGTCGTTCATCCAGTTCTTGTCGCCGGCATCCGGCGCGGCGGCGTAAGCCTCACCGACGGTCGTGTGATTCGTGAGGATCTGGTGGGCGCTGGTAAGCGCGTCCGCCATCACCGTGGCCTGGCCCTGGGCCGCGCTCAGGTGGCCGATCGCGTCGGTGCCGACCTGGCGGCGGCCCATGGTGGCGATGGTGCTCCCCAAGCTGGCGGCGGTGTCTGCGGCGGCTGCGCTCATCGCTGCGGTGTAGGCCAGGGCGGCAGCGTGCGATTGCACCTCCCCGACGGTCGCTGTTGCTGGCCGGACAGCGTCGGCGACGAGCGGGGCGCTGTCGTTGCCCACGTCAGCACTCCCCGGTCAGGTCGGCCACGTACTCGAGTGCCGCGTTGCCGTCGGCGCGGGCGGTCCACCCGTGGCCGACCACGCCGGCGTCGGCGAGGATCCCGGTGGCCCACGCGCACGCCTGGTCGACGGCGGCGGCGGTCAGGTCGTCGTGGTCGGCGTGGGGCTTGTCGTCGGCCAGCAGCAGCCACAGTTCGTCGACCGGGTCGTGCACCAGCCGCCACTCCGTCACCGGCCCGGTCCCGGCCGCCGTGGCGGTCGGGTCCCCGGCGTGCACCGCGAGGTATGCCGGTCGACCGGGAAGCAGTTGCCCATCGCACCAGCCGGTGACCTCGATGCGGTGCCGCTCGGCGAGCAGTTCAGTGGCCCACGCTTGGGCGGCGTCGACGTCGTCGGGGTTGGTCAGGTGTTCCGCGTACGCGGCCGGCTCGTCGATCCGCAGGTCGTAGTGCAGCAGCCAGCAGCACGCGTCCTCGGCGTCGAAGGACAGCGACACCCGCTCCGGGGTGGCCTCGTCAACGTGGGCGGCGGGCTCGCCGTCCGGCGGGTCGATGGCGGCCAGGCGGCCCTGCTCCCACTCGCTCGGGGTGTAGCCGGCTTCTTGGACGAGGCGGTCCAGCCACGCCTGGTCGCTCTCGTTCCAGGACCGGTAGGTG
Source organism: Micromonospora sp. NPDC051141 (assembly GCF_044455765.1). Taxonomy (NCBI): domain Bacteria; kingdom Bacillati; phylum Actinomycetota; class Actinomycetes; order Micromonosporales; family Micromonosporaceae; genus Micromonospora; species Micromonospora sp. NPDC051141. Next base: position 26,395 of record NZ_JBITFD010000026.1, on the reverse strand, counting down.
GCGCGGGCCTGGACCTCGCGGCGGGCGATCCCGAGTGCGTGCGCGGCCTGTACCCGGGTGCTCCAGTCCGCCTTGCGGATGTCCTCCCACCACCGGTAGTTGGGCAGGGCCGAGTCGGGGCCGATGCCGGCGGCGACGAGCCACCGGTGTGCGAGCTGGGCGCACTCGTTGCCGGGTGCCCACAGCCAGGCGTCGATGATGTCCTCCGCCGACTTTGGCAGCTTCGGTGCGCGGGCGGCCAGCAGCGCGGCGGCCTCGGCCCGTGCGGTCATCGACTTGCGGCGCTCCCTCTCGTCGATGATCCGCTTCTGCTCGGCGGGGTTGCGGTTGTCGGCGGCCTTGGGCTTCCGGCCGATCGAGTAGTAGGTGACCGCCCCGTAGGAGTCGACGCTGGCGGCCAGCTCGCCGGCCTTGCGGGCGGCGTCGATGGCCTTCGCGCCGGTCAGGCGGCGCTGCCAGTAGTCGTTGCCGAGCTGCTTGAGAGGATCAGCGATGACCGGGGTGCCTTCGGCGGCCAGCTTCTTGCCGGCCGCGTCGATCGTCGCTTGGCGCTCGCGGATCCGCTGGACCTCGTTGACCAGGTTCGCGGCGCTCCAGTGGGCCCGGCGGTCGTCGCGAAGCTGGTACGCGGCGAGCATCAGCTCCTGGTCGCCGGCGGCGTCGACGAACGCGAGCGCGTCCTTTATCTGCAGGGCCGGCTCCTGTGCGTCGCTCTGGTCGTCGTCGGGCCTCTGGTCGGTCTCCAACGCGGCCAGCATCGCCTCGGGCAGCTTGAGCAGCTTCAACCGCTTGGACACGTGCGACTGCGAGCAGCCGACCTTGGCAGCAATGTCGCGTTGCTTCCGCCCGGCGGCTTCCTGCTCGGCGAAGGCACGGGCCTCCTCGACGGGGCTCAGCGGCGCCCGGGCCACGTTCTCCGCCGTCATCACGTCCAACTGCGCCAGCGGGTCGTCGGCGATGGCGTCCTCGCGGACCAGCACGTTCAACGTGGCCTCCGGGTCGTCCCCGTAGACCCGGCTGGCTGCGGTACGTCGACGGGCGCCGACCAGCACCACCCACTTGGCGCCGGCGATCTCCTCGGCGTGCTTCGGCCACGCTGCGGCGACTCGGTCCGCCGGGAGCACCACCGGCGGTTGGATGACGCCGACCTCCCGTATCGACGCCTCCAGGTCACCCAGGTCGCCCAGCACCTTGCGCGGGTTCGCTGGGTGAGTGATGACGTCGGACAGTGCGGCCGACTCCGGTCGCATCGGCGCGACAACTACCGGGCTTGATTCCTGAGAATCAGCGGCCTCGTCGCTGTGGGACTGTCCTTCCTTCGGCACCGTCACGAATCCTCCCTACCGGTCATCGAGTTGCCTCCCCTGTGGCGTCCGTATCGGGCTTCCTGACCATTCCCGTCCGGTCGACCAGACCTGGCCACCGGAGACGCGCCGCCTGCCGCGTCATCCCGGCTGCTTCACCGATCGCTGGGTAGTTGGCGCCGCATCGCGCGGCATCGGATGCGGCAGTGTTCGCCAACTCATCCGCCGCTGCGCGGATGGCCACCAGGGCAGCGAGCTGCCGCAGGTGGATCCACTCCTGAGATGTACTGACGCTGTCGCGCGCCGTCTGGCTCGTGATACGCGACGCCAGATCCGCAACAAGGTCCTGCACCACCTGGCGGTCGATGTCGTGCGCGTTTGTGCGTGCCGTAGCGCTCACTCCTTCTTTCGAGGTAGCTGATCCACTGTCGTGGACAAGGTGACTTGTCATGCCGTCCACTCTGGCGCTGACAATATCGCTTGTCAAGTGATGAACGTTGTTGCGTGCTCTATAGCGCGTCGTATCGCGGGCTCTATCGCACGCGTACCGCCGGGCGAGCTTGGTTGCACGACCGCTCGCGCGTTTTCCGGCGATGTTGCTGGTCATCGTGGGTGTGATCTTCGGCGCGCGCCGACGCGCGGCACCTGGCGCGATGGGCCTCGTGGGTGATAGGCACACGGCCGAAGACGCAACCTGCGCGATGAGAGAAGGCAGACCGATGACGTTCGGGCAGATGGTGGGCGCCGATCCCGACCTCGTGGCGGCGATGGAGCTGTCGCGTCGACTACGGCCGTCCCTCGGCCGCGTGCTGGCGGTGCTGAACGGGAAGGGCGGCCAGGGCAAGACATCGGTGACCGCGAACCTGGGTGGTCTGCTGGCGCTGGCAGCGGAGCAGGCGAACTCCCCGCGGCGGGTGCTCCTGGTCGACTGCGACCCGCAGGGCAACCTCGGCCTGGACCTCGGTTACCTCAAGCCAGAAGACGTCCCCGCCGACGGGCGGCTGCCGGAGGGCGTGCAGGTGGGCGACGACGGCAAGGGGCTGATGACGGCCTTGCAGGCGGGGACAGTGCCGCACCGGCTGCGCGACGTTCGCCCGTGGCTGGACGTCATCCCCGGTGGATCAGCCCTGGACGAGGTCAACGGCATGATCTTCGGCAAGACGGCGCGGGGCCACGCCCACCAGGCCCGCCTCGCTCTGGCGGAGGTCCTGGCGACGGTCGCCGATGAGTACGACTGGATCCTCATTGACTGCCCCCCGCGTGAGATCAACCTGCAGGACCTGGTCCTGGTCGCAAGCCGGGCCGCGCTGGTGCCGGTGAGCTTCGACCAGGCCAGCCGGCAGGGTCTGTCCGGCGTCGCGGAGCGGTTCGGTAGGGCGCTGACGATCAACGAGCAGTTGGAGCTGCTCGGCGTGGCCATGTTCGGGTTCCAGTACCGCGTCAACCGCAAGGGCGACGAGGTCGGGCAGCGTCGGGAGGTACGGCGCGAGCTGGAGGAGGACCTGCGCGCCGCCGGCACCGACGCCCTGGTGTTCAACTCCGTCATCCGCTACATGCCGTCGGTCGCCAAGGCCTGCCGCGACCGTGGCCAGCTCGTACACGAGCTGGAGCAGGTCGAGGGCCCGAAGTGGTGGGAGGTTCGCGCCGGCACCGCCAAGGGCCGGCCTGTGCCCAGCAGCGAGGCCGGAAAGGTCGCCCAGGAGTACGAAGACCTCGCCGGTGAGGTCTTCACCCGGTTCAGCCAGTTGGGGCGGTGAACGTGAGCGAGCAGGAGAATAACGACGCCTACACCCCGCCGGCGCCGAAGCTGCGCGGCTTCGGCAACCGAGGGTCTTCCCTGGCAGGGTTGGTCAGCGCTGACCGCACCTCGGCGGTGTCAGCGCTGACCACGCCGGCGACCAGCCCTCGCGTGCCTGATGACACGGAATCAGCGAGCCCGACCCCTGCCACCCAAGCCGAGGCGGCGCCGGCCGCCGCCGAGGAACCGCCGGCGGCCGGCGCCGCCCGTACAGAGGCCGCGCCCGCCGCTCCCGCGCGGGCAGCGTCCGCGCCGGCGGCGGAGGAGACATCGACGGGCCGCGCCGCGGCTACCGGGATGCCGGACCTGTCGGTAGACATGGACGATCCCGCCGCACTGGCGGTCAGCCCGACGGTCCTCAGCGTCCCGGCGCCGCTGATGGCCCGGTTCGAGCGGGCACGGCGCACCTCCAACAGCAACACCGAACTCGTCCTCGACGCGCTGCGCGCACATCTGGCCGAGCTGCCCCGCCTGGTCGCCGACGCGCGCCGTCCAGCCGCCACCGACGCCAGCGAGCCGTTCCCGTGGCGCACCTCCACGCAGCGGCGTACGGCGGCGGCCAAGGTCCGCCGGGTGCAGTTGCCGATCCGGCCCCTAGCCGGTGAACTCCAGGTCATCGACACCCTGGTCGGGTGGGTGCAGCAGCAGCTCGGCGCTGGCCCTCGCTCCCTGGGCGGTCGCATCACCCGGTCCGAGGTGGTGGTGGCCGCCTTGGACGCCCACCTCCCCGCCGACCGACCGCGTGGTCGTCGACCCCGAGCCTGAGCAGCCCTCAGCAGAACCCTCGGGAGGGGTCAGGTCGAGCCTGCCCCTCCCGAGCTAGGCAGTCGGCCAAGGAAGGGAAAGCGGCAGAGGTGGCAAAGAAGCGCAGACCGCCAATCCGGAAGCCGATTCCGGAGGCCAGGCTGAGTGCTCCTGGGCAGCACGGTGGTGCTTCCACGGGGGTGCAGCGAGCCAAGGAGCGCGAGGCTGCAGGTGAGGTAGCCACACGCCAAGCGAGCCTGGCGGATCTCAGCGCCTACCAGCGCCAGGTGCTGCACGGCCTGTCGGATGACCTTGAGGCGGTGCTGCTCCTGATGGCCAGCGTGGTCTACGAGAAGGACAACAAGAATCGGGAGTTTCTGGCGACGAGTGTGCTGACCTGGCTGAAGCACTACCCCTCGACACCTGCCGTGCTCGCCTATCAGGAGTTTCGCGCTGACTACGGCAGCGCCCCGAGCGAGGTGCTCGGCGTCATGTTGATGTGCGCGGAGAGTGCCCTCGACGGTGGACCCTTGGCCTCGGAAGAGCTGCGCGATCGCTGGTCACTCGTTTCGGCAACGCATCTCCGCAAGTGAGCGGAGGAGCTGCCGGACCAGTAGGCCCGGTGACCACGCACGTTCGGGGAAGCGGGGTTCTAGGGCCGTCCGCTGGGCGGGAGGCCGGCACCCGGCTGCGCGACCTCGGGCCACTCGCACTCATCGACTGGCGGCGTGGTGTCGAGCAGCTCGGCGCGGTCGGCGCGGCGCAGGCGCCCGGAGGTGCGGGCGCGGATCGCGACGAGTGCGGCCTCGGCGGCGGCGCTACGGCGGCCGGGACGGATGGCAGCCTGGTCGCGGTCGTCCCGGTCGGCACGAGCCACGTACTGGCGCTCGCGTTGCCTGGCGGCTTGGTCGGCGACCAGGGCCCGGCGGTGCTCGGCGTGCCGGCGGGCCTGGTGCGGCGGCGTGACCGAGGTCGTCAGCGCGTCCTCGAGTACCGCCCGAAGGTACGCCACCGGGCTGTCGGGCTCGACCAGCAGCGGACGGGTCCGGGCCTGCCGGACCCAGCCGTCCAGGGTCTCAGCCGTCCAGTCCGGACCAAGCGTCGCGCCCAGCGTGGCGGCCACCCGGGGCAGGGGAGTGCCGCGCAGCCACACCCATCGGCCCTGAACAGCCCGTGCGAGGTCGTAAGCCCATCCCGACCACTCAGGACGTGGCCGGGCCCGTCGTGACGCGCCACCGGGCCTCTGAGCCGGCCTAGGACGCTGTACAGGGTGTGACCCGGCAGGCCCGCGATCGACTCCGCTCCTCGTTGATGAGCGCGAAGCGCCGTTCTTCCTCCGGCTCTGCCGGTTCCACGACGGAGTGAACGCGATCGACGGTGAAATCAGCAGACCCCGAGACAAGCAGGAGTAAACACTCATAGCTGAAGACACCGTGTGGGGGGTGCGGAAATTGGTGGCTTGGTCGCGGGCCTGGTCGCGGACGACGGCGACGGCTTCGCGCATCCGCCGGCGACGGACCTGTTCGCGGTAGTCGACCCAGCCGCCAGCACGGGCTTCGAGTGCGTCGACGCGCTCCTGGGCGGCGGCGAGCAGACCGCGGGCGTGCTCCAACAGACCGGCCAGGATGTCCAGGGCGTCGGCCAGGTAGGCGTCCCGGGCGGCCGGGTCGCTGTGGTGCAGCGGTCCGCGGTACAGCGGGGTGATGTCGAACGTGGCGCGGGCTTGGGCGCGGCCGGTGGCGCACCGCTCGGCGTAGCTGAGCCGGCGTCCCTGCTCAGTGCGGATGCACCAGCCCAGGGCCTCGGCGCGGCGCCAGGCGTCGGTGACCGGGCGGGTGGAGTCGCAGCCGACCAGCTCGACGGTCTCGGCCCGGCCGGGCATCGCGCGGCGGCCGGAGCGGCGGTCGGCGTCGACGGCCATGACCGCGCAGACCCAGCCCAGCGCGGAGCGGCGCCCGCGACGGCTGGTGCGGGCGGCAGCGTCGCGGGCCAGAAGGTCCGCGAGTAGCCACACGGGCCGGCCCCAGCTGTCGCCGGCGTGGAACGCGGCCAGGGTCTCGGTGAGCCGGTCGATCCAGGCGGTCAGCTCCTCAACGCGCTCGCGGGCCTCGGTGACCTCGGCGAGCTGCGCGAAGCGCGCGGCGATGGCCGCAGCCTCCAGTGCCTCAGTGTGCTCGTGGTCGGCACGGGGCAAGGCCAGCCACGAGTACCCGCACAACCAGCACGTCGGCACCGGCTCCGGCTCACCGCACGCCGCGCACCCGGCGGGCTCGTCGACGTCCAGGCGCTCGCGCAGCTCGGCCACCAGGCGCTGCTGCTGCCGTACGGCCTGCCGATCGGTGCGGCTGCGCCAGCACGACCAGCAAAGGGCCTCGGAGCCCTCGCCGTCGCGGGGGAGCCCCTGCTTGTCCCGGCCGGCCACTGCGCAGGACACACAGGGCATCTGCAGGCCGGTCGGGTAAACCGGCCGGCGGCGGGCGCCGGGGGCCGCGGCGAGACGGGCCTGCCCCGTGCCGGTGAACTCCACCAGCAGCCGCTGCTCAACCAGGTGGGTGTGACAACGGAGCTGGCCAGCCACAAGGAGGGAGATGCCGCCGGTGGCGTAGCAATCCGGGCAATACCCGAGCGCGACGACCCGATCAGGCGAGAAGGTGGTCGAGTTAGGCGTGGCGATCATCGCGACACCGCCAGGCAAAGACCACCTGCGGCAATTGCGGCCACGTTGAAGGGCAGGACTGGGCGCGCAAAGGACTCAGCGCGACACGCAGGAAAAGTGTCGAGAGACAAAGATGCACCCAGCCCGGAGGTGGATGCTATGGTGTCCTCCGAGCTTGTTGGAGCCTCAGACCCCGAACTCGCGGCCAAACGAAACGGGGGTTTGGGGCTCTCTTGCTGTCTGCAGTTAGGGGTTGAGCGCGGGCGCTCCCTCAAGATCAAAGTCTGAATGTAACCCGTGGATCTTACGGTGAAGCAGACCGTCACGGGGGCCGCAACACGCCCACGATCTGACTGTCCTGAGTGGACTTTTGCCCGAAATACGTACATATCGTTACTAGCCGGGCAGCCCTTGCATGCAAGGGTTTCCGATCGTGGGCACCGCGACGGGCGGCCCGACGAATCGGGCCGCCCGTGCGCGGTGTGCGGGGTGATCACGCGGGCAGGTGGATGGTGTCGCAGTACACGGCCGCGCCGTCGCCGTCGTGGGCGTACAGCTCGCCGTAGCGGTCTTCGGGGCCGTTGACGGCGGCGAGCAGTCGCTGCGCCTGCCGCTCGGCCGCGTCGACGTCGTCGGCGGTGAAGTAGATGACGGCCTGCGGGTTGTCCGGCTCGGGGTCGGTGACGACGTCGAGGCGGTACTCGTCGGTGGTGCCGGTGACGTGCGTGGCGAACAGGCGGGCGGTCATCGGTTCACCGCCGGGGTGTGCGGGGCGTAGCCGGTGGTGAAGGGCCCGTCAGCGTGCGAGACGGTCCAACGCAGGCGGCGGCTGGTGAGCCAAGCGCCGGTGCGGCTGGCGAGGTCACGGTGCCAGCGCCGGATGCCCGCATCACCGCCACCGTCGGTGGTGAAGGCGAGCAGGGCATAGCCACCGGGAACGCCGGCGTCCGGCTCGCCGGGGTGCGCCTGGCCGTTGACGGGGAAGTGCACAGAGGCGAGGGCCGGCATGCCCTGGTCGGGCAGAGTTTGCAGCATGTGGATCCGGCCGTAGTCGACCAGGTGCCACCGGCCGTCCAGCGGCAGGCCGAGCACGGTGCGGGCGGCGGCGAACAGGTCGTAGGCGTCGACGCGGTCCTGCACGACGATCGTGGTGGTCGTCATCGCGTTCACCTGCCCCAGATCGCTGCGGCGGCGGTGACGGCGGCGCCGGCGTACCCGGCGAGCAGCAGCGGTACCGCGCGGGCGATCGCGGCGTACTTGGCGCGGGTGGCCCGGGAGAGCCACCACAGCTCGCGGGCACGGCTGAGCGGGGTCATCTGCGCGACGTGCTCGGCGTCGCCGCCGGCGACGCGGGCCAGGACGTCCGTGGGGGTATCGGCGTCGGCATATGCGACGAACCCGAAGTCCCCGCCGAGGCGGGGGCGGGAGGCCAGCAGGAGCAGGAGCACGGCGGCGAGGACCACCACAGCGGTGACCGCTCCGGCGGCCAGCGCGGTGGGGGAGAGGTGGCCTCCGGCTCCGGCGCTGCCGAGCACGGCCAGGCCGGCGCCGAGCAGCACTCCGGCCATCTGCAGGTAGCCGGACGCCTTGGGGTCGATGCGGGCCAGCTCGGCGCGGACGGTGGCGATTTCGACGTCCAGGGCGGCGGTCGCGATGCCCCGCCCGCAGGCGGAGGCGTGCGCGCCGGCGCGGGCAAGGATCTCCAGCTCGGAGAAGTCGCGGTCGGTGGTGCCGCAGCCGGTGCACCGGGAAGTGCTGTCGGCCAGGCTGGGGGAGATCTCCACAAGCACGGCGTGGGCGCCTGCGGTGGGGATCTGGAAGTGGCGGCGCTGGCCGCGCGGGTCGTGGTCGCTGGCGTACGCCGCGCCGAGGTAGGTCGGATCACCCGGATCGGGCACCATGGGGAGGACTCCTGTCGTCTGGTTGTGGATGGGGGAGTTGGCGGGCGGCCCCGGCTTTGGAAGGCAGGAGGGCCGCCCGCGCTGCGTTAGCGGCTGGTGCGCGGGAACGGCACCACGTTGGTGGCCGCGCCGTCGGTGTCGGCGTGCCGGCCGGTGAGGGTGGCGAGCAGGTCGGGCAGCTCGTCGGGGCGCAGCAGCACCTCGCGGGCCTTGGAGCCCTCGGCCGGGCCGACGATGCGCATCTGGTGCAGGGCGTCCATGAGCCGGCCGGCCTTGGCGAACCCGACGCGCAGCTTGCGCTGGATCATCGAGGTCGAGCCGAACTGGCTGGTGACGATCAGCTCGGCGGCCTGCACGAGCAGGTCCCGGTCGGCGTCGTCCAGGCCGGTGGCGTCGACGGCCCCGGCGGTCGCCGTGGTGTCGGCGGTCGGGGCGGCGGTGACGGTCGGGTCGTAGGCGGGGCCTGCCTGGCGGCGCCAGTGCTCGACGACGGCGGTGACCTCGGCCTCGGACACCCACGCGCCCTGGATCCGGACCGGGGCGGAGGCGCCCATGGGCAGGAACAGCCCGTCGCCCTGGCCGAGCAGCTTCTCGGCGCCGGGCTGGTCGAGGATGACCCGGGAGTCGGTCAGCGAGCTGGTGGCGAAGGCGAGACGGGACGGCACGTTGGCCTTAATCAGTCCGGTCACCACGTCGACCGAGGGGCGTTGGGTGGCCAGCACGAGGTGGATGCCGGCGGCGCGGGCGAGCTGGGTGATCCGCACGACGGACTCTTCGACGTCCTTGGGGGCGACCATCATCAGGTCGGCCAGCTCGTCGACCACGACCACCAGGTATGGGTACGGCTCCAGGGTGCGCTCGCTGCCGGCCGGGGCGGTGATCTGCCTGGCGCGGACCTTGCGGTTGAACTCGTCGACGTGCCGGCAGCCGTGGGCGGCCATGTCGTCGTAGCGCATGTCCATCTCCCGCACGACCCACTCCAGGGCGTCGGCGGCCTTGCGGGCGTTGGTGATGATCGGCGTGACCAGGTGCGGGATGCCGTCGTAGGCGGTCAACTCGACCCGCTTGGGGTCGATGAGCAGCAGCCGCACCTCGTCCGGGGTGGCCCGGGTCAGGATCGACACGAGCAGGGTGTTGAGGCAGCCCGACTTCCCGGCGCCGGTGGCCCCACCCAGGAGGAGGTGCGGCATGGCCGCGAGGTTCGTGGTCACCGCGGCACCATCGATGTCCTTGCCCAGCCCGACCAGCAGCCGGTGCTGGTCGCGGGCAGCGCCCCGGATGACGTCGCCGAGGGTGACGATCTCCCGGTGCTCGTTGGGCACCTCCACGCCGATGGCGCTCTTGCCCGGGATGGTGGCCAGCATCCGGATGTTCTCGGTCCGCACGGCGTAGCCGAAGTTCTTCGCCAAGCCGAGGACCTTCTCGACCTTCACCCCGGGCCCGATGGTGATCTCGTGCCGGGTCACAGCGGGTCCGCGCCGGTGGTCACTGACGCGGGCGTCGAGCTTGAAGTCGGTCAGCACGCCCTGCAACGCCTGCGCGTGGGCGGCGGTGGCCGCGTCCTGGGCCTTGGGCCGGGCCCCGGCGGCGAGCAGGTTCAGCGGGGGCAGGTGGTAGCGGGAGCCGGCCGTCGGGGCCTCGGCCGGGCAGGTGGCCGACGCGGCCGGCGCAGCCGGGGAGACGGGACGGACGGCGTGGGCCGCCGGGGCGGGCGCGGCGGGGGGCGGGTCGATCGCCTCGCCGACGATCACCTCTTCACCGGCGGCGAGGTCGAGCTTGGCGACGTCGTCCGACCAGCCCTGGGCCGGGGCCGGGGCCGTCGCCGTGACGGCGGCGGGACGGCGGGTGCCGGTGGGGAACAGGCCGGTCAGGCGGGTCCGCAGGCTGTCGCGGGTGGCGCCGGTGGCCAGCAGCAGCCCGGCAGCGGTGGCGGCCAGCAGCAGCGGCACCGCCGCCCAGCCGGTGATCCCGGCGGCCAGGACCCGGCCGGCGAGGCGGCCGATCAGGCCGCCGGCCTCGCCGAGGCCGGCGTGCGGAACGCGGGCGGCGACGGCCAGGTCGACCAGGCCGGCCACCCCGGTCGCGGTGAGTAGTCCACCGCCGATGCTGCGGCGTACTCGGGTGCCCCGGGGGTTCCGGAACGCCAGCACCGCGCCGGCGGCTAGGAGGGCCGGCATCGGCCAGGTGAGCTGCCCGACGAACAGGGCGCACAGGTCGGCCAGGCCGCCGGGCAGGGCGCCAGCCCAACCGCCGGGTCGCCACCACGCTCCGATCCCGAGTCCGGCGCCGGTGAGGGTCAGGGCCAGGCCGGTTCCGTCGCGGTAGCCGAACGGCGCGTCGACGGTCGGCTCGGCCGCGCGACGGACCAGCCAGCCGGCCCCGCCGGCGGCGCCCATCCAACTGATCGTGGTGACCTTGCCGGTGGTCTTCATGACGTTGGTCTTCTTCCGCCGGGCGGGCCGGCGGACCGGGCGGCGGGTGCTGGTGGTGCGCCGGGCGCCGGCGCGCGTGGTGGTCATCGGGTCACCTGCGATTCCGCGGAATCCGCGCCGGCGGGGCGGGTGATCACGATCGTGGTGTGCCGGGGGGCCGTGGCGCGGGCGAAGGCGGGCACGGCGAGCAGGGACCACACGGCGGCGGTGACGGCCACCGCAAGCTCCCGGTTGTCGGGTGGGCTGGCGGCCCACGCCATCGCCGCGGTGCTCACGCCGTGCAGGCACCAGCCGATGCGGGCGCCTCGGGCGCCGACGCTCGCGGCGACCAGCAGCACCACGCCGGTGAGGAGCCAGCCCCACCGCAACTGCTCGGCGGTGGCGGGCAGGCCGGCGGCGTGGGTGTCGATGTAGGCGTGCACCGGCGTGGTGATGGTGCGGGTGATCGGGCCGGTGGCCAGCCAACCGGCGGCGGCCCGCCCGGCGTCGCCGGCGATCTCACCGCCGGCGTCGAGCACGGCGATCAGCCCGGTGATCAGCTTCCACAACAGCCACAGCGCGCCGCCGGCGAGCGCGGACAGGACGGTCAGGACGCCGGCGACGACCCAGGTGTCGGCGCGGGTGACCCACGCCGGCACGCGGCGGGCCGCCGGGACGTTGGGGGCGGTGGAGGCATCGGCGGGGGAGTCAATGCCGGCGTCGAACTGCGGTTCCACGAGGGTTCTCCTTCGGTCGATGGGGCGGCGGGTGGTTCAGGCGTCGATGTCGGCGAGGGTCTGGTCGAGCTGGTCGGCGGTGACGAGCACGGTGGGGGTGCCGTCGGGGCCGGCGGGGCCGAGGACGCCGGTTTCGGTCATGCGGTCGAGCAGCCAGCGGGCCTGGTCGGTGGTGACGGACAGCCGGCGGGTGAGCATCGCGGGGGTGGGGATGCCGGTGGTCACGACCAAGGCGACGGCTTGGCGCAGCAGCTCGTCGACGGCGACGTCGGCGGCGTCGGTGGCGGGCTGGTCGCCGGCGAGGGCGTAGTGGCCGTGGCGGGCCTTGACCACGTCGCCGCGGGCGATCAGTTCGGACAGGGCCTTGATGACGCCGCTGTCGGACAGGCCGGTGACGGTGATCAGGTCGCCCTTCTTGGCGGTGCCGGCCTTGATGGCCTGGTAGATGTCGCGCGCGGCGGGGGTCAGGCCGGACGGGTCCGGCGCGGCGGCGGCCGGGGTGGTCGGCGCGGCCGGGTTCTCGGCGAGGGCCTCCAGGTTCAGGGCGCCGGGGAACGCGACGACCTTGCCGTAGCCGGCGGCCTGCCCGGCGTCGGCCGGGGTGGTCTTGGGGTTGGCGAACTCGACGGCGTCGATGCGACCGGAGATGAGGTCGTCGAGCTGGCCACTGAGTTCGGCGCGGGCGGCCTCGACGGCGACGTTGCGCTCGGCGTAGGGGGTGCCCAGGGCGCGCAGGGCGACCAGGTCGCCGTCCAGGGGCGCGTCGGGGGTGTGGGCGAGCCACCAGTGGGAGGTGCCCTCGCGGGCCTGCGCGCCGGCGTGCACGGCGTCGAGTTCGTCGTCGTCGAGTTCGGCGAGGTAGTAGGACCGGAACGGGGCGGTGCGGTCGGTGGTGCCGACCGCGGCGACGGTGTAGCCGTAGCCGGGCAGGTCGGGCAGCAGCGTCGGGTCGAAGTCGAGGTTGAGGACGCTGGCGGTCTGGGTGTTGGTGGTGCGTAGCACCACGGTGTTGCCGCGCCGCACCGCGTTGCGCAGGCCGTTGCTGCCTCCGAAGGTCGGCAGGTCGCCTTCCTGGCTGGCGAGGATGAGGGCGATGCCGAGCTTGCGGCCGACGCGGCCGATGCGCTCGCAGATGGCGGTGGCCTCTTCGCCGTAGACCGCGTCGCTGAGGATCATGTGGCACTCGTCGAGCACCGCGACGATGCCCGGCCGGTCACGGCGGGGGGTGAACCCGTTGCGGCCCCGGGCGGAGTTCTCGATGCCGCGCCAGTACACGAGGCGGTCCAGGCCGCGCAGCATGGCCATGATCTGCTCGTTGCCGCGCGCGGCCCAGGTGGCGTTGCTGGCCAGCGCGTCGCTGCTGGTGCCGCCCTGCGGGTCGCCGTAGAAGGTGGTGACCAGTCCGGAGGCGCGCATGGAGCACAGCAGCGCCTCCAACAGCCGGGACTTTCCGGAGCCGATGCCGCCGATGACCAGGCCACCCCAGATGGAGTTGTGGCTGAACAGCTTCCACGGGGCCAGGCCCTCGCCGTCGGCGTAGGGGCCGAGGAACACGGTGCCGACACTCGTGGCGGGGTCGTAGTCGAGCTGCGGGCCCCGGTAGGGCTGCGACACCTTGATCGGGGACTTGCGGACCACGGTCAGCGCGACCCGGGAGGCGTCGCCGGAGGTGTGGCGCTCCAGGACGATGTCCTCCTGGGCGACGTGCAGGCCCGAGGCGATCAGTGTCAGCGCGGCCATTGCCGTGGCGATCGACTGGCGGCCAGCGCGCAACTGCACGTTGTAGCGCTCCTTGTTGGCGCTGATCTGCGGGTCGGTCAGGTACGACTCCGGCAGCGCGCCGCCCTTGCTGGCGACGTTCGCGGCCCACAGCGCGGGCACGCTGTCCAGGTCGAACGCTGGCGTCGGCGCGGTGACCGGGGTGAGGTTCGGGATGCGGTGGTGCCGCCACCACGGGGTGGCCAGGCCGAAACCGATACCGGCCAGGGCGGCGGTCATGGTCCAGTCCACGCCGTTGCCGGCGGCGACGGTCAGCCAGGTCACGGCGGCGGCCAGGCACGTGTACAGCCAGGTGCGGACCCGGCGGGTGCGGCCCCGACGCAGGACCATGGCAACGATGACGGCGGCCAGGCCGGCGGTGCCGGCGGTCGTGGCGGACACGGCCTCGGCGTCGCCGGTGAGCCACACAGCGGCACGGGCCAGCCACGCGGCGGACCACACGGCCACCAACACCTTGTGCGGGGCGCTCTGGTGGCGCAGCCGGTAGCGCATCCGGTCGCGGCGGCGCGCCTCGCGGTCGGCGCGGATCTGCGCGGCGGTGGGTCCCGTCGACGCGGGTGCCGGCGGCGCGGCCATGGCCTCGACGGCGGTCAGGCCGGGCTTGGTGTGGACCATCGTGGATCACCTCGACTCTCGACGGGGGAGGGTTGGTGCGGGAGCGGGGTGGCCGCCCGGCCGGAGGGGAAGCCCGGCCGGGCGGCCAGCGGATTACTCCTTGGTCATCCAGTCCTTGTCACCGGCGTCCCGGTTGGCCTGGTACGCCTCGCCGACGACGTCGTGCTTGGACAGCACGGCGTGCGCGGCCCGCAGCTCGGTGGCCATCGCGGTCGCCGACTCCTGTGCCCTGGCCAGGTGGCCCAGCGCCGGGGCGCCGACCTTCCCGGCGTTCATCCGGGCGATGGTCTGCTCCAGGCTGCTGACCGCCGCGGCGGCGGCCTTGGCCATCGCGTCGGCGTAGGTCTTCGCGGACGCGTGCCCGCTGACCTCGGGATTGGGGGTGCTCATCGGTGCTGCCTCCTTGCTGGGCGGGGCCGCCGGCCCGGTCGGGCTGGCGGGGTTGGGCACGGACGGGCGGGCGAACATCTGCTCCAGCTCGTCCGGGGTCGGCGTCGGGATCGACGCCGGGTTGGTGGCCGCCGGAGCCGGCTGCGGGCCGACCGGGGCGGGGTTGGCGGCGGGTCGGGACTGCTCGGCGCGCTGCTGCGCGGCGGCGGCCAGGGCGGCGTCGCGGGCGGCGACCTGCTCGACGCGGGCCGCCTCGTACGCGGCGCGTTCGTCGTCGACCCGGTCGGCGCGCTTGGTGTTGGCGTTGGCCCACGCGTCGGCCCAGGAGTCGAACAGGTAGCGGCGCAGCGGCCCCTTGCTCCAGAAGCCGGTGGCCTTCGGGCGGGGCTTGCCGGTGCGCTTCTCCCGGGCGGACCACCGCTTGTCCCAGAACTCGCGGCGCGGGCTGTTCTGGCCCTTCGAGGCGTGCATGACGTCCTCGACGGCGTTCTTGAGCACCCACACCAGGGCGATGACGAGCACGAGTGGCAGGAACACGTCGATCACCACGCCGTCACGAATGCGCTGGCCACGTCTGCGGCGCCCTCGCCGACGGCGTTCATCGCGCCGTCACCGGCACCGGCCCACACCCCGCCGGCGATGGCCAGCAGGGTGGGGAAGGCCAGGGCCAGCCACGGCAGGAGCTTCGACGCCTTGGCCGCCTTGGTCGGCCACAGGTCGTGACACAGCCACAGGAACACGCCGAACGCCAGCGCGCCGGGGATCGCCATGCCGAACGCCTTCGCGGTGCCGGCCGACGCGGCGGTGCCGATCAGCTCGCCGCCCTTGCGCATGAAATCGCCGGCCCAACCGGCCGCGCCGGCGATGCCGCCGCCGGCGATGAGCATCAGCCAGCCGGTGAGCTTCGGGGTCTTCTTCCGCTTCCACTGGACCAGGCCGGCGGCCAGGCAGAACACAGCGAGGGTGATCGCGGCCGACTTCAGCCCGGTCGAGTTGTCGTCCGTGGGCGCCGCCGCGGCCAACAGAGTGAGAGTGGACATCAGGTGCCTCCCTTCGAGGCAGGTAGGTGGCAGGGGGATTCCGTGGAATGCGCGCGGGAGGTACTACAGCCAGCCGGGCCAGGGCAGCCAGGCGCCGGGCGGGGTGTGGGCGAGCAGCCCGTAGAGGACGGTGACGGTGGCCAGGCGGCCGGGGCGCTGCACGATCCAGGCCGCGTAGTACAGGACCGTCGTCGCCGCGACGGCCAGCCACGAGTAGCCGATGCCCAGCGCGCGCACCGGGCCGATGCCCGCGCTGGTCCACTCGCCGGTGCGGGCGTAGGCGATCAGCTCCAGCAGCGTCGCCGGCGGGTCCGCGACCACCGACGGGGGCCGCCAATACGCCGCCAGCCGCCCCCGCAGGCTCTCCCAGACCCCCGGCGAATCCGCCGACCCGTGACCTTGCGTAAGGACGGTTTCCGGGGCTACCCTCGCGCGCGCACCTGCGCGCGCTGCGCTGCTGGCCGTCCCGGCCGGCACCCCTGCGGAGTGCGAAGTGGGGAGTGCGGTTTCACGCTCCGTCACAGGTACGGGCGACGGGCGGCGGCGGGCCGTGGTGGCCTGCTCGTTGGTCGTGGTGCTCATGCCGATGCCTCCTTCAGCAGTTGCTCGGCCAGGTTCTTGAGCTGCTCGACGGTGTGTCCGGCGACCTGGTCGGCCCGCGCGGCGGGCAGCTCGGCCAGGGCGCTGGCCAGGTACGACGCGGCGGCGGACACCTTCTGACCAGGGGTTTTCGCGGCGGCGATCCGCATGCCGAACGCGGCCCGCTTGCGCTGCGGCCGGGACTCCGAACGCTTCGGCGCCGCCGGCAGCTCGCCCACCACCGACCGGGCCGCGTCCCGGATCCGACGCCGCTCATCGCGGCTCTGGCCTGCGGAAACTCCGACGACGCGTTCGGCGGCGCGGGTCCTGCGGTAGCCCGACATCACATCTCCTTGTTGATCTTGCAGGGGGGTGGGGGTTGTTGATCTTGGGCCGGCCCGGCCGGACATGACCGGGCCGGCCCCCGGTCACGCGACGCGACCGCTGGTGAGGGCGAGGACCTGGCCGACGACTTCCGCCGGGACCGCGTTGAGAACCCGGCTGATCGTGCGGACAGAAATGCCGGTGATCTCGTTGAGTTCCGCCTGGGTGGCGTTCGGCTTTTCCGCTCGGGCGGCCAGGATGAGCGCGACGGTTTCCGGTCGGACCTTGTCCACCTCGGGCAGGTTGTCCGGCAGCGTCGCCGGAACCGAGGCCAGAGATTTCCGGGCGGCGGGCCGCACGATTTCCGGCTGGCGGCTCGTGCTGGTTTCCGCCTTCTCCTGCGCCCTGGCCAAAGCGCGGCGGGTGCGCTCCAACTCGTTCACGAGGCCGTCGCGGGCGTCAATGACCGCCTGCGCCTCCTGCTCGGCGCGGGCCCTTGCCGTGGCCTGACGCTCGGCGAACCGCTGCGCCTCGTCGAGCTGCGCGCGCAGCGCCCGCGCCGTCTCGTCCAGCTCGGCGACCCGGTCGTGGGCGACGCGAGCGTCGAGGCGGGCCTCGGCCAGGGTGTCCTGGTAGTCGCGTTCGGCCTGCTCAGCGGCCTCGGTGAGGATCCGCACCCGCTCGGTGGCGGTCTGCTCCGCGAGGACCCGAGCGGCGGCGGCCCGGTCCGCGGCGTCGCGGGCCTCGGCCAGCCGGCCCTCGGCCAGCCGCGCCGCCTCGATCGCGGCGGCGGCCCGCTGCTCGGCGACCTCGACGGCCGCGCGGGCCTCAGCGGCGGCCTGGGCGTGGGCGGCGATTTCCGCCTCGGTGGCGGCCTCGATTTCCGCCCGCTTTTCCGCCTGCGCCTGCGCGGCCGTTTCCGCCTCGACCGCGCGGGTTTCCGCCGCGACCCGGGCGGCGATTTCCGCCTCGGCCCGCGCCGTTTCCACCCGCGCCGTCTCCTCGGCTTCGGCCTGCGCCGCTTGGGCGGCGGCCGTTTCCGCCCGCGCCGCCCGGACCTCTTCCGCCCGGCGGGTGGCCGCGGCGGCGGCCTGGCGCTGCCGCTCGGCCTCGATTTCCGCGTGCTTACGTCCACCGTCGAGGTCCCCGAGCACCAACTTGGACAGGAACAGGAACGCCAGCGACGGCAGGCAGGCGAGGAACTTCGCCGACCAACCCGCGTCCTCACCGACGGCCGACAACTGCGCGGCCAGGGACAGCACCGCGCCGAGCAGCAGCATCACCAGGGCGTAGGACCACAGCGGCTTGCCCTGCCGCAGCCGCTTACGCAGCGACAGCGTCGCCACCAGCGGCACCAGCTCAGAGATCACCGCGTTGACCCAGCCGAACCAGTCGCTGGTGCCCTCCGGCATCAGCTCCATGGTCCAGTCCTTCATGTGCGTGAAGGACGCCGCCAAGGCCGCGATCATGATCCCGCCGAGGATGATCAGCTTGATCCGGTCCTCGACGCGCTCAGCGCCGCCCTCGCTCGGCGGGACCGGCTCACCCTGCACCTCAACGGTGGTGGCCTCGGTCGTCGTGGTCACTGCGGGCCTCCCGCCGTGGCCAGGACATCGTGGACCACCCGCGCCGTCGCCGGCGCCGGAACCCGCTCGTCGGCGATCAGCGCCTGCCCGGTGCCGAGCAACTCACGGGCGATCTCGTCCTCCGCGCACGACTGGTGGCACGCCGCGCCCTTGCCGTCGCGCATCTTCGTGTTCGTGGTGCAGACCCGGCAGGGCAGCGCCCGGTCACGGTCGTAGTGACCCGGACCGGTCCAGTCCAGGTGCACCTTCACCATCAGCAGCCCGGCCATCAGCACACCTCCCCGCGCGCCTGCCGCGCCGCCCGCACCCGGGCGAGCAGCTCCACACCGAGCGGGTTGAGGTCGGCCTCGTCGACGTCGACGGCCAGGGGGTGCCGGTGGTCGTCGACCCACCGGGCCGCCCAGCTCCCGCCAACGACGGCGGCGACCAGGCCGACCGCGACGGCGGGGGAGTAGAGCAGCACCTGCGGCACCTGGTCGGCGTACTGCGCGAGGGCCCGCCCGGTCAGCGCCGCCGCCGGGGCCCCGGTGACCGCCGCGCCGGCGGCGACCCGCAGCGCCCGCGACCGGCCCGGCGTCGCCGGCTGGTCCGCCGTGCGACGGGACTCACGCTCGATGTCGACCATCCGCCGCAGCTCGTCGGCGTACCAGCCCGGCAGCGCCGCCACCTCGGCGGCCCGGCGCTCCAGCCCGGCGTCCGTCAGGCCCTTCAGACCCGTGCGGTACTTCGCCAGCGCGGCGGCCAGGTCCACAGCGTTCTTCGTCGGGGCCGTCATGCCGCACCTCCCAGCGCGCGGGCCGCCTCGGTCATCTCCCGCAGCCGCACCACCGGCCGCGTCTCCACCGGCGGCAGCTCGGCGATCCGGTCGTACTCGGCGACCTGGTCGCCGCCGGCGGCCTTGGCCCGGTAGAGCGCCAGGTCAGCCGCGCGCAGCACTCGGGCCGGCTGGTCACCGACCATCGCCGACACCACGCCGACGCTGGCCCGCACCATCAGGTCCTGCCCGTCGGGCAGCGTGATCGGCGCGGCCAGGCACCGCACCACCTCGGTGCCGAGCAGGTGCGCGATCGGCGCCGGCGACGGGCAGACCAGCACGATCTCGTCACCGCCGAGCCGGGCCACCGCCGCGCCGTCGACCTCGTCGATCGCCTCGCTGAGGCGGGCCGCGACCTCGACCAGCACCGCGTCGCCGGCATGGTGGCCGTAGGTGTCGTTGACCTGCTTGAACCCGTCCAGGTCCACGAGCGCCAGGTCGTAGGACTCCCCGCCCAGCTCACCGAGGACGGCGAACAGCCCGAGCCGGTTCAGCAGCCCCGTCAGCGGATCCGTCATCGCGTCCCGACGGACCTGCGCCAACTGCGACCGGCGCGACCGCGCCGCCCAGGCGGCCCACACGTGCCCCGCCAGCGACGCTGCGGCGACGGTCGGGAGCAGCATCGTCCGCGCCTTCACCGGGTCACCTCCGACCCGGTGGCCGCCGCCCACGCCTGCAGGACATTCCGCGGAATCCGGCCGCGCTCGGCCACCTCGTAGCCATTGGCCTGCGCCCACTGGCGGATCGCGGCGCGCTGGGCGGTGCCCTTCGGACCGGTGCCCATCTTCTGCCGCAGCGCCGCCATCTCGGCGGCCAGCTCGGCCTCCTTCTCCGCGAGCCGCAGCGTCGCGGCGGCCAGCTCGGCCTCCAGCCGGCCGGTCAGCTCGTCCACGAGACCGGTGATCTTCTCGGCGAGCTGGCGGGTCCGGACGGTCTCGCTGCCCTGGGCCAGGGTCAGCAGCTGCTCCAGAGTGCGCGGCGGCCGGGCGGCCGGTCCGTTCGGAGCCTCGGTGCGCGCCGGGGCGGCGCCGGGACCAGCGGTGACCCGGATGCCCATCGGCAGTCGCCGCGTTGGGGCGGCCGGCTTGCCCTGGGCGGCGCGCAGCAGCGCGGCCCGGTCGGTGCCGGTGGTCGGCGTGATCGTCGGCGCGCTCATGCCGGCATCACCACCCCGACCGGGAGCAGGCCGCGCAGGGCCCGCAGGGCCTTGTGCTGGATGGCCTTGATCGCCGCAGGGGTCCTGCCCATCGCCTGGGCGGTCTCGTCGATCGACAGCTCCCGCAGGAACCGCAGCACGATGCACTGCCGCTGCGGGGCGCTGAGCTGCTCGACGCCGGCCAGGAGCGCCTCGTGGGTCAAGCGGTCCATCGCCGTCCTCGCCGGGTCGGCCACCGGGCCGGCCTCGGCCTGGTCGCGGTACTCGGCGACCGGAACCTCGAAGCGGTGCCGGTACGACTCGTGGTGGTTGATGATCAGGTTCCGGGCGATCGTGGTGATCCAGGCACCGAAGTCGCCGCCCGGCCGACGGAACGCGTCGAGGTTGCGCAGCGCCCGCAGGAACGCCTCCGACGTCAAGTCCTCGGCCACCTGGCGGTCGCGCACCCGGCGGGCCACGAACCGGAACACCTGGTCGACGTACCGGTCGTAGACCAGACCGAACGCCTCCGCGTCACCGGCCTGAGCCCGCGCCACAAGCGCCGACACCTCGCCAGCCGTCGATCGGAAGGGAGCCTGCGCCGGATCGGCCGGGGCAGGGCTTACCCTCATTGATGGCATCTGAGCCTCCTTGGGGTGGATGCCGTTCCGGGGCTCGGTGGGGGGCAATCCCATCGAGCCCTCTTGCATATGCAGGCGCACCACAAGGTCTATTAGGTACTCATTGACCAGACAATGCGCTTGGTGTTGATGGTGCTACTGAGCACCGATAGACGTCAAGGGGTTCGAGCAACATTGACTAGACAATGTTCGGCCGCGTGAGCGAGACTCGGAACGTGGAGACCTTCAGGGGCAGGTCGGTGCCGGCATACCAGCGGATCGCCACGGCGATTCGCGACAAGATCGTGTCGGGTGAGCTCGCCGGGGGTGAGCAGTTGCCGACCGAGCTAGACCTCGCCGAGCAGTGGGGCGTGGCCCGGCAGACGGTCCGCAACGGCATCGCCGTGCTGGTGTCCGAAGGGCTCGTGGTGGCGAAGCGCCCCCTTGGGCACTTCGTGCGCAAGCGGGAGAACATGCTGTACCGGCCGCAGGGAGAGTCCCGCGATCAGCCAGCCAGCCCCGAGATGGACCGCTTCTACCAGCAGATCACCGAGGAAGGCAGAGTCCCCAGCCAGACGATCGACGTCTCCCTGGTTCAGGCGACACCGGACATCGCGCAGCGCCTCCGGGTCGACCCCGGGACCGTCGTGGTGGCCCGTCGAAGGGTCCGCTACATCAACGGCGAGCCGATCAACATCAACGACTCTCACTTCCCGCTTGACATCGTCAAGGACTCCGAGATCATGTCGCCTGCCGACGTCGCACGGGGCACGAATCAGGTCCTCGCTGATCTTGGCTATCCACAGGATCGCGCCATCGACGAGATCTACACCCGCATGCCCACTCCGGAGCAGATCCACCGCTTGGGCCTAGGGCCGGGAACGCCGGTAGCGGTGCACTACGTGACGGGTTACGTGGTCGATGGCACGCCCGTGAGGTGCACCGTCAACGTGCTGCCGAGTGATCAACATGTCATTGTGTTCGAGCGCAAGTTCGAGCGGACCTGGAGCTGAGCTGACCTTGACCTTGACCATCAGGCCTGCTGAGAACGAAGACGAGTTCGAGATCGCCATGGGGCTGCTCATGCAGCGCATCCAGTGGTTACGCGAGCGCGGCTCGGATCAGTGGGTGACGTGGGAAAGGTGGCGTACCAAGCTCGGCCCATCGCTGTCCGCCGGCGACATCTGGATCCTCTGGGATGACGACGAGGCGATCGGCACGGTCACTCTTGAGATGACCGGCGACCCAGATTTCTGGACTCCTGAGGAGCTGGCCGAGCCGGCGGCCTATGTCTCGAAGTTGGCAGTGCGCCTCGATCGCGCCGGCCAGGAGCTCGGCGCCCTCCTGCTTGCGTGGGCAGGCGACTACGCCTTCCAACGTGGGAGTCGGTACGTCCGCTTGGATGCCTGGAAGACCAACGATCAGCTACACGCCTACTACCTCTCGCGCGGGTGGACACACCTGCGTACATCCACGAACCCGCAGAGGCGCTCTGGAGCGCTGTTTCAGCGCCCAGCGGCACCAATGGGCAAGCAGCCGCTAGAGCTGCGAACGACTGCCTCAAGGCATCAGTGAGCAGCCCCAACGATGGCCAGACGTACCTAAGCGTGACGCGCAGTCGGCCGGCCGCCGTGCCCTGGTCGGCTCTCGTGCCAGGCTCCAGAGAGCGAGCCCTCGCCTCTGCTCCTATGTCTGGCTGAGGTCGAGAATGCTCCAGCCGGTGGGTAGGACGGCGGTGGCCGGTTTGGGTTCGGTGGTGGCGAGGTGGGCCTGGTGGGCGATGGCGGTGCGGGCGGCGTGGCCGAGGGCGATGTCGCCGCCGGCGGCGCGGGCGAGGACGCCGGCCTGGCGGGCGTCGTCGACGCCGGGTTCGGCTCCGAGGGGCAGCAGGGTGATGGCGGGTGTGGTGGTCAGGAGGGTGAGCAGGGCGGCGCCGACGTCGCTGCTGGTGGCGGCGTAGGCGGCGGCGAGGCAGGCGGCCGGTACGCCGACGGTGCGGTCTTCGTCGGCGACCTCGGCGATCAGTTCGCCGACGGCGACCTGCCCGTCGACGTACGCGGTGAGCGCGGTGGCGTCCAGGACCACGGCGACCTGGTCGACGCTCACGCGGCCTCGTCGAGCATCCGCTGTCCCTCGGCCAGGGCCGCGTCGGGGATCGGTGCGGCGAGGCGGTCGCGCCAGCGTGCCTTGCCGGCGTCGGTGACCTTGATGCCGGCGCGGCGCAGCACCTCGTCGAGTTGGGTGCCGGCCATCTGGGCGCGTACGGCCGCGGTGATGGCGGCGCTGACGTTGGGCTGGCCGTCGAGCCACTCGGCGACGTCGTCGGGCACGCTGATGGAGCGTTTCGCGGTCATGGTGGCAGTGTACCGCCACCGGTAGCACCGGCGGTATTACCCGCCGGTCCCGGTCACTACCGGCGGGTAGGACCCGGCGGTAGCTTGCGGTTAGGCTGCGGCGTCGTGAGGTTGGCGGCGGCGTTACCGCAGCGCTGTCGGCAGCGGTGCTGGTGGCGGGGTGTGGTCGTTAAGCCGGGCATGACGTGTCAGCTTGCCAGCGAGTGGCATCAGCCGGAGCGGTTCTACGAGGTGCTGGGCCGGGTGATGGCCGCCCTGGCCGCCGTCGGCGTCCTGAACGAGATGACGGCGCTGCGGTGGTGGAGCGCGGACCAGACGTGGAAGGTGGAGTGGCGCACCGGCCCTGATCCGCACGACGTCGCGGCCATGCTGTGGCAGGCCGCGGCGGATCCCCAGCACCCTGCGTCTGTCGCGCTGCGGGCGATGACCTCGCTCGACCGGTCGAGCGGCAGCCCGCACTACGCCTTCCTGCAGGTGCTGGATGTGCCGGTGATGCTGCGGGTGCTGGACCCAGCCGCCCCGGACATGGGGCTGGTCGCCGCGTCCGTGTAGGCCGGCGGGCCCGTACCTGGACAAGTCAAAACCCCGGCTGCATACCCGCGAGGGCAGAGGCTGGCCGGGGTCTTCCGGGCAAGGATAGCGCGTTTGCCCAGCTTGGTTAGCGAAAGAGGAGTTTCGGTTGGGCGTGGCTGAGCTAGCGACGTTGGAGCGGCGGTGGTCACCAGAGCGCCTGGCGCCGTACAGGGCGGCGTGCGGCGGGGACTTGGCCGCCGCCATGGCGCTGTACGAGTGGAACGCCGAGATCTCCGCCGCGCTCGGCACGACGCTGGGGCATCTGGAGATCCTGCTGCGCAACGCCCTGCATGAGGAGCTGACGGCATGGTCACGGCGGCGCTACGCCGAGCCACGCTGGTATCTCGATCCGGGCGCGGTGCTGACCGACGAGGGGCACCGGGACGTCGCCAAAGCCCGGAGCCGCGCGACCCGGGACGGCCGCGCCGAGGCACCGGGGCGGGTAATTGCCGAGCTGAACCTCGGCTTCTGGCGGTACCTGGTGGCCACCCGATACGACGCCACGCTGTGGCGCGGATGCCTTCACCGGGCGTTCCCTGGTCAGCGCCGCCGTGCGGTCCACAGCGCGGTCGGTCGGCTCCACGATGCCCGCAATCGCATGGCCCACCACGAGCCGATGTTCAACCGGCCGGTGGCCGACCTGCGCGCGACTGCCATCGAGGCGGCCGGCTGGCTGTGCCCGGTCGCCCGGGACTGGATCGCTGCGCGCTGCCGGGTGCTCCCGCTGCTGGCCACAAGGCCGAGCGCGGTAATCGTCCAGGTGCGCCGCTAAACCGGTGGACCTGGTAACAGGTGGAAACGGTCGTGGTCGGCAAGGGCGGCGACGTCGACGTGCTCGCCGGCTCGGGTGAGGTGTGCGCGGTGGGAGCGGGTCACCCAGTTCAACGCCTGCCGCACGACGGCCGGGGTGGCGGCCATGGTGTCGGCGAGGCGGGCAACGGTGGTGCGGGGTAGGCCGGTCGGGCCGGTACGGGCGAGCAGCTGCTCGACGACGGCGCCGGCCGGGCCGGCTGGCGGCGCGGTGGGGCGGTCGGCGAGGGCGGCCAGAACCTCGTTCAGTGCACCGCGGATCCGGTCGTGGTCCCAGCCGCCGATGCGCCCGGATCGCAGTTGTGTGGCCAGTACGGCGAGGGCCTGTTCCCATCCGGAGGTGGTGACCGGGTGGCGGGCCTGGACGATCCGCTCGACGACTCGCTGGGCTGGCACGGTGCGGATGCGGCCGGCGTCGACGTCGGCCTGGTGGCGTTGCTGGGCGCTTCGCAGCTCGTAGGCGCGTTGCCGGCAGGACCGGTCGCAGTAGCGCTTCTTGCGGCCCGTGGGCGGCTGCACGATGGCGTTGCCGCACCACCCGCACGGCGACTCGATCTCGTGTTCGGTGACCCCCGTCATCGCACCAACGGTAGGCCGGCGTTTCGTCACTGACCTTGCGGCGGCCCGCGCCCACTACGACCGCCGCCGCGCCGCTGGCGACCGGCATGCCGCCGCTCAACGCAACCTGTTCAACCGCATGCTCAGCGCCCTGCACCACTGCCTGGCCAGCGGCACCGTTTATAACGAAATCAAAGCATTCCCCGCCGCCATCACAACCACGCGATCAACTGGCCCGTTTGGTGCGGGCAGCCATGATGGATAGGTGCCCAACGATTTCTATGACCCAGCTCGTCAGCGCGACGATCGCGGCAAGGCCGGACGAGAGAGTCCGTCGAACGAGACGGCCATACCGCCTCATGGCGGAGGGCGTGACCTGGCCCAGACTGCTCGGCGGAGCAAACAGCTCGATGTCGTCAAAGATGGCTCGGTTGTAGCTATCCGGCCTGCTGGAGGTCACTCGGCAGATAGCGGCCGTTCTGGTGGCGTCGACCCACGCGTGGTAATCGCTCTGGTGGCGCTGGTGCTGCTTCTCGTCACGGCACTGGCGATCGTGATCTTCAAAGGACCAAGGACATCCGCCGGGAAGAACGCGGCGTCGCCGACGGCCAGCGCCTCGCCGTCGCCCTCACCGTCAGGGCCCCCGTTAGCGTCCCTCAACACGCCCGAGCTGCCTTCCATCGCCCCCACCCAGGCGGGGCCCTCGGGCGGTCCAGCGGTGGTGCCTCCAGCGCCAGTTGGGGAGCCATCAGTTGTCGTTTCCGGGCAGATCACCATTCCCGCCGGGATGTCGCTGCACGCTGACAGCAAGTACAAGACCGTCGGGGACGCTGGGCTCGGCGACTTCGGCGACTTCATGGTCACGAACGACTTCGAAGACCAGCCAGGCGTGTTCACCGGAGCCCAAGGCGACCTCGCGCCGAGCAAGTCAGCCTCGTGGAATGAGTGCCGGCAGGCCAAGGGCTTCGGAGCCGTCCTGACCGCCGCCGACCTCAAGCCGGGCACGACGCTATGCGGCATCACCCACGAGGGCCATGTCGTCGGCATCACCGTGCTCGGCGCCAAAGCCGACAGCCGCCGGCACCTCACCAGCGTGTCGATCCGCTACACCACCTGGTCCAGCGAGTAGCGAGCGCTCCGCGCCGAGGCACAGAACGGAGGTCGGGCATCACCACGGCGCCTGCGCTGTGCACCGAGCCCAGCCGCGGTTTCAGGGGGAGCGCCAGCCGGTCGAAACCAGGCCCGTGTCGATGACAATCAATCTATGGACTTTTGGCCTGATGCGGTGCGTAGTCGAGATGACTACGCACGGCAGATGCGTAGGTTACGTTCGAGAGCGGGGAAGGAAGATTCTCACCCAATGACCATTCGCGAGATCGCGAAGGTCAGCGGGATTCCCCGGAGCACTGTGTCGGCATACCTGACAGGGGCCACTCTGCCCTCCGCCGCTGCCATGGCCAAGCTGCTTGCCGCCCTAGGCGTAGGCGAGCAGTTGCCGTTGTGGCTACGCGTCGTGGATCAACTCCGCGAAGTTCAGACCACTCCCGCGAGTAGTCCGTCATCAACGCCAGAACCATCCGCCAGCGGCGTGTATCCGGCTGCGCGACGGGCCAGAGTGAGAGGCTGGCCTGGTCAGATCCTGTTGATAGCGACACTCGCCGTCGCCC
>NZ_JBITFD010000025.1:0-53403 GCF_044455765.1 Micromonospora sp. NPDC051141 | reverse complement strand
GGCGACCGCGACGCCATCTACACCCGGCCGCAGCACCCCTACACCCGGGCGCTGCTGTCGGCCATCCCGGACGTCACCACCCTCGGCCCCGCCGGGCGCATCCGCCTCACCGGCGACGTCCCCACCCCCCTCAACCCACCATCGGGCTGCCGCTTCCGCACCCGCTGCTGGAAAGCCACCGACCGCTGCGCCACCGACACACCCGCACTGACCACCCGCGACGGCGGCACCCAACTCACCGCCTGCCACTACCCGGAGGCGGGTCCGGTGGCGGTCGGCGTCGCCGGCGCCGCAGACGCGCAGGAGGTGACGGAATGAGTCTGTCCCCGGTCGAGGGCGTGGCCCTCGCCGAGATCGAGACGTCCGCCGACGGCGGTGAGCGGCGGGACGAGGAGTTCGTCGGCCGCTCGCCGGGCCAGCTCGCCCTGGCGCGGCTGCGCCGCGACCGCACCGCCCTGGTCAGCGGCGGACTGCTCGTTTTCTTCGTGCTTGTCGCGCTGGCCGTGCCGCTGATCGAGGCGCTGTACGGGGTGGGGCCGAAGGAGCAGTTCCAGAGCCGCCTCGACGGCTACGGCATGCCGCTGGGCTATGCCGGCGGCGTCACCGGTGAGCACTGGTTCGGGCTGGAGCCCGGTCTCGGTCGCGACATCTTCATCCGGATGGTGCACGGACTGCGCACGTCGCTGTTCATCGCGTTCGCCGCGGCCGTGCTGACCGCCGCGATCGGCGTGACCCTGGGCACCCTGGCCGGCTACCTGGGCGGCTGGCTCGACTCGGTGATCAACTGGATCACCGACCTGACGCTGGCCATGCCGTTTTTGATCATCGCGCTGGCGCTGATGCCGACCGTGGCGTTGCGCTTCTACGGCCAGCGGGAGGCCGTGCCGGCGTACTTCCAGATCGGGGTGCTCATCGCGATCTTCGCGCTGTTCGGCTGGACCAGCACGGCCCGGCTGGTCCGGGGCCAGATCATCGCGCTGCGCGAGCGGGAGTTCGTGGAGGCGGCGCGCGCCAGCGGCGCCGGGCTGGGGCACATGCTGTTCCGCCAGTTGCTGCCGAACGTCTGGGCGCCGATCCTGGTCGCCTTCTCGCTGGCGGTCCCGCAGTACATCACCAGCGAGGCGGCGCTGTCGTTCATCGGCGTCGGGCTGACGGACGAGACGCCGAGCTTCGGGCGGATGATCTACCGCAGCCTCGACTACCTCCAGACCGACCCGGCGTACGTCTTCTTCCCCGGCATCACGATCTTCGCGCTCGTGTTCGCCTTCAACCTCTTCGGCGACGCGCTGCGTGACGCGCTCGACCCGAAGTCGTCCCGGTAGGAGGCCGGCCCATGACGCGTTTCCTCATCCGCCGGCTGCTGTCCGCCGCGCTCACGCTCTTCGCGGTCAGCGTGCTCAGCTTCCTGATGTTCTTCGCCCTGCCGCGTGACCCGGTGACCGGCATGTGCCCGAAGAACTGCAACCCCGAGCGGCTGGAGCGGGTCCGCCAGGAGTTGGGCCTGCGCGACCCGCTGATCAGCCAGTACGCCGGTTACATGAAGGGCATCGTCACCGGGCGGGACCTGGGCAGCGCCCAGGGCGGCCGGTGCGACGCGCCCTGTCTCGGCTGGTCGTACGTCTCCAACGAGGCGGTCTCGGACACCATCGCCCGGGTGCTGCCGGTGACGCTGAGCATCGTCATCCCGGCGGCGGTCCTGTGGCTGCTGCTCGGCGTCGGCCTGGGCATGGTCTCGGCGCTGCGCCGGGGAAGCTGGCTGGACCGGGCGGCGATCGGCTTCTCGCTGACCGGCGCCTCGTTGCAGCTCTACTTCGTCGGCGCGGTGCTGCTCATCGTGTTCGTCTACAACCTGCGGCTGCTGCCGGTGCCGAGCTACACCTCGCTGTTCGACGATCCGCTCAGGTGGAGCAGTGGCCTGGTGCTGGCCTGGTTGGCGCTGGCCTTCCTCTTCTCCGCCATCTACGCCCGGCTGTCCCGGGCACAGATGCTGGAGACGTTGTCCGAGGACTTCGTCCGCACGGCGCGGGCCAAGGGCCTGGCCAAACGGACCGTGTACGGGCGGCACGCGCTCCGCGCCGCGATCACGCCGGTGGTGACCATCGCCGGCCTGGACGTGGGCGGGGCGCTGGGCGGCACCGTGATCACCGAGACGACGTTCGGGCTCAACGGGATGGGCCGGACGGCGGTGGACGCGGTCCGCGCCGGTGACCTGCCGACCATCATGGCGACCGTGCTGATCGCGGCGGTCTTCGTGGTGCTGGCCAACGTGGTGGTGGACCTGCTCTACGCGGTGATCGATCCCCGGGTGCGGCTGGGCTGAGCCTCCGGGTCGAGCCTCCGGGCCGACGAAATTTATCGAGAACTGTTACACAACTCGTAGTTTTTTTTCTTTACGATCCTCGGGACGTCGGGCGATGCGCCAGGCGTACGGGTGGAGGAGGTAGGAGATGCGACCACGTGCAGCGGCCGCCGTCGGCGGTGCCATCGCACTGGTGGTGGGGCTGGGTGCCTGCTCGGAGAACACGGGCGAAGGCACCAAGGTGGACGGCAACCGGCAGCAGACCGGCGTCATCGCGACCGACCCGAAGGACTCCCAGGGGCCCGCGGCGGAGGTGGAGGGCGCGGCCAAGGGTGGCACGTTCACCATCATCCGGGAGACCCCCATCTCCCACCTGGACCCGCAGCGGACGTACTCGTTCGCCGGCCTGATGACCAACCCGCTCTTCGCGCGCTACCTGACCACCTGGAAGGACGACGGCAAGGGCGGCCTGGTGCTGGTCGGCGACCTGGCCGAGACCCCGGGCAAGAACGTCAACAACGACTGCAAGGTCTGGGAATTCACCATCAAGGACGGGGTGAAGTTCGAGGACGGCAGCCCGATCACCGCCAAGGAGATCGCGTACGGCATCGCCCGGTCCTTCGACCCGGACCTCACCGGCGGCCCGACCTACCTCCAGGAGTGGCTGGCCGACACCCCGCAGTTCGACACCAAGTGGGACTTCAAGAAGAACAAGACGTCGCTGCCGCCGGGCCTGACCACGCCGGACGACAAGACGCTGCGCTTCGAGTTCGCCAAGCCCCGCTGCGACCTGCCGTTCGCGGTCTCGCTGCCGACCACCGCGCCGCTCAAGCCGGAGCAGGACACCGGCGTCAACCTGGACCAGAAGCCGTTCTCGTCCGGCCCCTACAAGATCGCCAAGAACCAGGTGGGTGTCCAGCTCACGCTGGACCGCAACCCGAACTGGGACGCGAAGACCGACCCGGTCCGCCACCAGTACCCGGACCAGTTCGTGTGGACCTTCGGCCCGACCGCGGACGCCGCGAACAACCGGGTGATCGCCGACAACGGCGCCGACCAGAGCGCGTTGGCCTTCAACACCGTGCCGTCCTCGCTGGTCGCGAAGGTGGCCGGTGACCCGGCGCTGAAGACCCGGACGCTGCTGTCCCCGACGCCGAGCGCCAACCAGCTCGTTATCAACACGCAGCGGGTCAAGGACCTGAAGATCCGCCAGGCGCTCAACTACGCGATCGACCGGGAGGGCCTGGTCAAGGCGCTCGGCGGCCAGACCGTCGCCCAGCCGATCACCACGCTGATGCCGCCGTCGACCATCGGCTACAAGGCGTACGACGCCTACCCGGCGGGCGCCAACGGCAACCTGGAGAAGGCGAAGGAGCTGCTGGGCGGCCAGACGCCCGAGCTGGTCCTCGGCGTCGCGGACAACACCAACGAGCAGGTGCAGGCGGTCCAGCTCAAGGGCAACCTGGAGCGCGCCGGCTTCAAGATCACCGTGCGGAACATCCCGGACGACTCGAAGCTGGACGAGGTCAAGAAGAAGAACAATCCCTGGGACCTCTACATCGGCAACTGGGCCGCGGACTGGCCCAGCGGCGCGTCGATCCTGCCGGTGCTCTACGACGGCCGCACCATCAAGGCCGAGGGGAACAGCAACTCGTCGTACTTCAACGACGACGCGATCAACGCCGAGATGGACCGGATCCTGGCCCTGCCCCCGACCGAGCAGGGCCCGGAGTGGGGCAAGCTCGACGAGCGGATCATGAAGGAGTTCGCGCCGGTGGTGCCGCTCTACGTCGACGTGGCGTACAACGTGCACGGCTCGAAGGCCGGCGGCGTCTTCATCTCCTCCGTCTTCGGCTACCCGAGCTTCGTCAACGCGTACGTCAAGCAGTAGCCCGCCGACCCTGGGACAAGAAGGGGCCCCCTCTCCACACGTGAGTGTGAGAGGGGGCCTTTTCCACCTGAGGCGTCAACCGGGGGCCCCTCCTCACACCAGGTAGCGGCGGAGGAAGTCCAGCTCCAGGCGGAGCAGGCGCTCGGAGACGCCGTCCGCCGCCAGGTGACTCGCGCCGGTCAGCGGCAGCACCGCGTGCGGGCGGCCGGTGGCCAGCAGCGCGGCGGAGAGCCGCAGCGTGTGCGCGGCCAGCACGTTGTCGTCGACCAGGCCGTGCACCAGCAGCATGGGCCGGGCGTCGGCCGGGGCGCCGAGCGGCTCGGCGGCCAGCTCCACGAGCGAGTGGTGCGCGTAGACGTCCATGCCGTCCTCCGGCATGCCCAGGTAGCGCTCGCTGTACGCGGTGTCGTACAGCGCCCAGTCGGTGACCGGCGCGCCCACGATCGCGCACTTGAACAGCTCCGGGTGGCGCAGCACCGCCAGGCCGGCGAGCCAGCCGCCGAACGACCAGCCCCGTACCGCCACC
Source organism: Micromonospora sp. NPDC051141 (assembly GCF_044455765.1). Classification (NCBI taxonomy): domain Bacteria; kingdom Bacillati; phylum Actinomycetota; class Actinomycetes; order Micromonosporales; family Micromonosporaceae; genus Micromonospora; species Micromonospora sp. NPDC051141. The sequence goes on along the minus strand of NZ_JBITFD010000025.1, from coordinate 48,687 downwards.
CGGTCCAAATCCAGGTCGGGGTGTTTACCGGCGAGCGCGGTCAGCGCGTCCACCTGGTCGGTCAGGATCACGTCCGCCACCCGGCGGTGGATCGCCTTCTCGAACGACGGCGCGATGCCGGGCGTGCCCCGGTTGTCCACCGTCACCACCGCGAAGCCCTGCTCGGCCCACCACTGCCGCTCCAGCCAGGCGCCGCGCGCCGCGACCACCTCCTGGTGGCCCGGCCCGCCGTAGACGTCCACCAGCACCGGCAGCCGGGTGCCCTTGACGTGCTCGGCCGGGTAGAGCACCGCGCTGGGCAGCCGCCGGTCGGTCACCCGCACCAGCGTCGGACGCGGCGCGTACGAGCAGGTGGCGGCCAGTGAGCGCAGCTCACCCACCTCGCGGTCGCCGTGCCACACCCGCCAGCGGACCCCGGCGTACTCCAGCGAGGCGGTCCCCACCGCCAGCGTGGCCCCGCCGATGGCGGCGGTGTGCCAACCCGGGTCGCTGCCCATCCGGCGGGCGTCCATCCCGCCGCCGATGGTGGTCCGCACCCGGTAGAGGTGCCGTTGGCTCGGTTCGCCCTCACTCGCCTCGACCAGCAGGTCGGCCGCGGTGTCGGGGCCGGCCGGCAGCCGCCCGACCACCCGCCGCACGTACAGCGAGGGCGGGGTCAGCAGCGTGCCGTCGGCGAACAGGCAGCGGGCGTCGTACCCGTCGTGGGCCAGCTCGCCGCCGACCAGCACCCGCCCGTCGGGCAGGTGCGCCGGGGTGCCCGGGACCGGTTCCACCCAGCGCGGGTCGGCCAGCTCGGCGTGCACCTGCGTCTCCCCGGTGCGCGGGTCCACCGCGAGCACCAGCCCGTGCTGCTGGGAGCGGCGCAGCACCGTGATCAGCGGCCCGCCGTCCGCCCACTCCACCGCGCTCAGGTAGGGGTAGGTCTCCCGGTCCCAGTGCACGTCGACCCAGCCGCCGTCGAGGTCGAGCAGGTGCAGGCTGACCTCCGCGTTCGGGCCACCCGCCACCGGGTACGCCAGCGACGTCGGCGGGGTCGCCGGGTCGGCCGGGTCGTGCAGGTACCACCGGGGCAGGCGGGACTCGTCGACCCGGGCGGCCAGCACCGCGCGTCCGTCCGGGGCCCACCAGTAGCCCCGGTACCGGTGGAACTCCTCGGCCGCGATGTGCTCGGCCAGCCCCCAGGTCACGCCGCTGTCCTCGCCGGCGAGCAGGTTGTCAGTGCCGTCCGGCTCGACCACCCGGAGCTGCCCCCGGCGGACGCCTTCGGCGGCGTCGGTGACGTAGGCCAGCCGCTCGCCGGTCGGGTCCGGACGCGGATCGATCACCGGCCCGACGGTGGCCACCTCGACCACGTCGCCGTGCCGCAGGTCGGCCCGGAACAGTCGCCCGGCCAGCGCGAACGCGGCCACCCGGCCGGTCGCGTCCAGCGCGTACCCGCCGATGCCGCCGGCGCTGAGCCGCATCCGCTCGCGCAGCGCCCGCTCGCCGGGGGCCGGTCGGGCCGGCTCCGCGTCCGTGCCGAGCAGCACCGCCGGGTCGGCGACCAGGCGTTCCTCGCCGGTGTCGACGTCGAGCAGCCAGAGCGCGTCGGCCGGGTCCTCCGGGCCCGCGGAACGCAGGAAGAGCACCCGGGAGCCGTCACCGGCCACGGTCACGGCGCGCGGCGCCCCCAGGCTGAACCGACGGGTACGGGCGGCCAGCTCGGGAAAGTCCACGCCTGCAGATCGTAGGCGGGCACCGGGCATGATGTGGCCGACCTGGGCGGACGCATGACCGTCGGACGGGCAGGACCGCCGGTTAGAGTGACGGGCGTGACGACGCTGCCCGACCGACGCCTGCTGCTGGTCCACGCGCATCCCGACGACGAGTCGATCGGCACCGGCGCGACGATGGCGCACTACGCCGCCGCCGGCGCCCACGTCACGCTGGTGACCTGCACGCTCGGTGAGGAGGGCGAGATCCACGTGCCGGCGCTGGCCGGGCTCGCCGCGGCCGAGGCCGACCAGCTCGGCGGCTACCGCATCGGCGAGCTGACCGCGGCCTGTGCCGCGCTCGGCGTCACCGACCACCGGTTCCTCGGCGGCGCGGGTCGCTACCGCGACTCCGGGATGATGGGGATGCCCACCAACGAGCACCCACGGGCGTTCTGGGGGGCCGACCTGGACGCCGCCGCCGGGCACCTGCTGGAGGTGATCCGCGAGGTCCGCCCCCAGGTCGTGGTCACGTACGACCCGAACGGCTTCTACGGCCATCCCGACCACATCCAGGCGCACCGGGTGACGATGCGGGCGGTGGAGCTGGCGGCGGCCGAGGGGACCGCCCCGGCGAAGGTCTACTGGACGGCCATGCCGCGCAGCGTGCTCGACGCCGGCCTGGAGACGTTCACCGAGTCGTCGGACAATCCCTTCGCCGGCATCTCCAGCGCCGACGAGCTGCCGTTCGGCACGCCGGACGCGCAGATCGCCGCGCGGGTGGACGCCACCGAGCAGCACCCCGCCAAGGAGGCGGCGATGCGCGCCCACGCCACGCAGATCCCGGCCGACTCCTGGCTCTACGCGATCGCCGGCAACTTCGGCGCCGAGTTCATGGGGGTGGAGTACTTCACGCTCGCGGTCGGCGAGAAGGGGCCCGGCGGCGGCCGGTACGGCTGGGAGGACGACCTCTTCGCCGGGCTGGCGCTGGACGGGTCGGACCGCGCCCCGGTCGCGGCCGGTCTCCGGTGACGTCGTCCGCCGCGCCCGTGTCGGTCCTTCCGGAGCAGCAGCCGCCCGCACCGCCCAGCGCGGTGGAGCGGGCGCTGGACCGCGCGCTGCGGGTGGCCGGCGGCGTGGTGTCGGTCTGGGCCGGCGCGCTGTTCGCGCTGCTCGATCTGATCTTCGCCACCTGGGCCTGGGCGGCGGTGCAGGGCCGGTCCGGGGGTACGCAGGCGCTCGTCGGCATCGGCCTGGCGGTCGCCGGGATCGCCGCGGTGGCGGCGTCGACGGTGCTGCTGGGCTGGTTCGCGCACCTGTCGACGGGCAGCCGGTGGGGGGTGGCGCTGGCCGCGTTGCCGTGGTTCCTGGTGATCGTCGTGGGCGGGTTCCGGACCACCGAGGGCGATCTGGCGCTCGCCGGCGACAACGTGCTCGGCCTGGCGTTGATCGTCTCCGGTGCGGTCACCTTCGCGGTGCTCGGCTTCCGGCACGTGGTGACGCCGCCGCCGGTGGACCGCTGAGGTGCTGACGCCGCACAGCCGGCGGTGGTAGACATTCCTGCCAGAGGCTCGCCGCCGGGGCGGGCGGTACGTGCGGGAGGCGTGCGATGGGTCAGCGGTGGCGTGCGATCGGGGTGCTGACGGCCGCGTTGTTCGCGGTCAACGTGGTGGCCCGGCTGGTCATCAAGTTCGCCTTCCCGGACGACGACACCGCCGCCAGCCGGGTCTCGCTGGTGATGTTCCTGGCGATCGGTCTCATCCTGGCCGGCGTGTCGTTCCGTTGGGGCGCCGGCCGGCCGGTCGGGCATTGGGCCGGTGACCTGGCCGTCGCGGTGGTGGCGGCGCTGGCGCTGACCGTCTTCGTCGGCCCGCTGCTGGTCGGGGAGAACCCGTTCGGCGGGGGCGCCGGCCTGTTCTTCGCCCAGATCTGGCTCTACCTCGCGGCCACCGCGGCCGGGGTGCTGGTCGGCTACCTGACGCTCACCGCGCTGGGCCGTGACTTCCGCTCCCGCCAGCTCAAGCGGTACGCCGAGTTGAAGGCGTCCCGGCCCCGCCGGATCGTCCGCCGCTGACGTCAGGGCGCCACCCGGGTCAGGTAGGTGTGGTGGGTGGTGAAGCCGAGCCGGTGGTAGAGCGCCACCGCGCCGACGTTGCGCTGCTCGACCTGAAGGAACGCCCGGGTGGCCCCCTCGGCCGTGGCCCAGCCGGCCAGGGCGCGGACGACCGCGGCGGCGTACCCGCGCCGGCGGGCCTCCGGCAGCACTTCGAGCAGGCTCACGCCGAGCCACCGCCCCCCGCCGGTGACGGTGCCGCGCCCCACCGCGAGCAGTCGGCCGTCCACCCGTAGCTCGGCGAAGCGGATCCGGTCCACGGCGGTGAGCACGTGCCGCGCGGCCTCCGGGAGCCCGCCCTTGCGGTCGGCGGCGATCGCCAGCCAGTCGTCGGTGGGCGCGCCGGCCAGCGCCACCGGCGGCAGGTCGGCGACGGCCAGCGCCACCGGCGGCGGTGGGCGGCGGGGCGGTCAGGGTGGTGAGCGGCACGGTCTGCACCAGCACCGGCGGGCGGGACGTCCAGCCGCGTGCGTCGAGTTCCGCGCCGACCGGGGCGGCCAGCGGCAGCGGCGTGTTCACCAGGGCCGGCTGGCCGAGGTCGGCGTACCAGCGCTGCACCGCGTCCAGGGCCGCCGGCAGCGGCCGGTCGGGGTCGCCGATCGGGAGCGCGCTGTTCGCCCGGCCGGTCCAACCGGCCGCGGAACGCAGCCGCCAGTCGCCGAGCCGGCCGCGAACCGGGGCCGGCCACGCCTCATCGCTTGCGCTTTCCAGGTCGACCACGGCGACGGCGGTCGGCCGGCGAGCCGGTGGCACCCGCTTCGCCCGGTGCACCTCACCGACCGGCACGCGGAGCGGGCCACCGGCTGTGACCAGCGTAATGTGCGTCTCGCTCAGCTCGACCAGCTCGCCGAGCGCGTCGGAGAACAGCGGCCGGCCCTCCCGGATCCCCACGATCCGGCGGACTACGATCCGGTGTCCCACATCCTGCTGTCGGAGCACGATCGACCTCCTCCCCGGCGAGATACTAGGCTCTTACCGTTGCGGATGATCGCGACGAGTCTTGCGGAGGAGAAGACCGGTGACCTACATCATCGCCGAGCCGTGCGTGGATGTGCTCGACAAGGCATGCATCGAGGAGTGCCCGGTCGACTGCATCTACGAGGGCAACCGGATGCTCTACATCCACCCCGACGAGTGCGTCGACTGTGGGGCCTGCGAGCCGGTCTGCCCGGTGGAAGCGATCTTCTACGAGGACGACGTGCCGGAGCAGTGGAAGGACTACACCGGCGCGAACTACGAGTTCTTCGAGGACCTGGGCTCGCCCGGGGGCGCCTCCAAGATCGGCAAGGTGGAGAAGGACGCCACCTTCGTCGCCGCGCAGCCGCCGCGCGGCGAGGACCACTGAGCCGGTCCGCGCCGGTTTCGGCACGGCTGCCCGAGTTCACCTGGGACACGCTGGACGCCGCGGCCACCACGGCCGCGGCGCACCCGGACGGTCTCATCAACCTCTCCATGGGTACGCCTGTCGACCCGGTGCCACCGCTGATCCGGCAGGCGCTGGCCGACGCGTCGGACGCGCCCGGCTACCCGCTGACCGCGGGCACGCCCGCCCTGCGGGACGCGATCGCGGCCTGGGTGGCCCGGGCCTGCGGCGCGGGCGTCGACGGTTTGGGTGTGCTGCCGACCATCGGCTCCAAGGAGCTGGTGGCCTGGCTGCCGACGCTGCTCGGGCTCGGCCCCGGTGACGTGGTCGTGGTGCCGACCGTCGCGTACCCGACGTACGAGGACGGGGCCCGGCTGGCGGGCGCCACGACGGTGCGCAGCGATTCGTTGACCGCGCTCGGCCCGGACCCCCGGGTCCGCCTGGTCTGGGTGAACTCGCCGGGCAACCCGACCGGGCGGGTGCTGCCCGCCGCCCACCTGCGCAAGGTGGTCGAGTGGGCCCGGGAACGCGGCGCGGTGGTCGCCAGCGACGAGTGCTACCTGCCGCTGGGCTGGGACGCCGAGCCCGTCTCGGTGCTGTCCCCGCAGGTGTGCGGCGGGGACTACGCGGGCGTGCTGGCGGTGCACTCGCTCTCCAAGCGCTCCAACCTGGCCGGCTACCGGGCCGGGTTCGTGGCCGGTGACCCGGCGCTGGTGGCCGAGCTGCTCAAGGTGCGGAAGCACGCCGGAATGATCGTGCCGGCACCGGTGCAGGCCGCGATGGTGGCCGCGCTCGGCGACCAGGCGCACGCCGACGCCCAGCGGGAGCGCTACCGGCTGCGGCGGGAGAAGCTGCGGGCCGCGTTCACCGGCGCCGGCTTCACGGTCGAGCACTCCGAGGCCGGGCTCTACCTCTGGCTGACCCGCGACGAGGACTGCTGGGACACGGTCGACTGGTTGGCCCGGCGGGGCATCCTGGTGGCCGCCGGCGTCTTCTACGGCCCGGCCGGCGCCCGACACGTCCGGGTGGCCCTGACCGAGTCCGACGCACACGTCGACGCGGTAACCGCCCGCTTGGAAGGCGGGGCCCCCGCTTAACGCTTCCGGTAGAGGCGGGGCCCCCACCCAACGTTTCCGTCAGGCGAGGGCCCCGCTTGACACCGTGCGCCCCGCCGGCGTGCCTGGCGATATCCTCGGCGGGACTTCCCGCGGGGCCACCCGGGCTCCGCCGACGACGCGGACCCGAGGTGCACCGATGGTGGGCGAGGCGGGCGGGCTGGCACGCGCGGCGGTGGTCGGCACCGGGCTGATCGGCGGCTCGATCCTGCTCCGGCTCCGCGACACCGGGCTCGCCGTCGCCGGCTGGGATCCGGATCCGGCCGTCCGGGGGCAGCTACGCGAGCGGGGCGTCGCGGTCGCCGGGACCGTCGAGGAGGCGGTGGCCGGCCGGGACGTGGTGTTCGTCTGCGGCCCGCTGCCCACGCTGCCCACCACGCTGGCCCGGGTGGCCGCCGCCACCGACGACCGGTGCGTGCTCACGGACGTGGGCAGCGTCAAGGCGGAGGTGGCCACCGCCGCGACCGCGCAGGGGCTCGGGCACCGCTTCGTGCCGGGTCACCCGATGGCCGGCGCGGACCGGGCCGGGCTCGGCGCGGCCGGCCCGGAACTGCTCGACGGCGCGGCCTGGGTGCTCTGCCCGGGGCCCACCGGGCTGACCGCGTTCCGGCGGCTGGCCGCGCTGCTCGTCGACGTCTTCCACGCCCGGGTGGTGCCGATGTCCGCGCCGGAGCACGACGCCGCCGCCGCGCTCGCGTCCCACGTGCCGCACGTGCTCGCCGGCGCGCTGGCCGGCACGGTGCAACGCTCGGCGCTGCGGGACGCGGTGCTGGCGCTGGCCGCCGGCAGCTTCTCCGACGGCACCCGGGTCGCCGGGGGGCCGCCCGAGCGGACCGCGAACATGCTGCTCGGCAACCGGGACCGGGTGCTCGCCGAGCTGACCGGCGTCGGTGACTTCCTGACCGAGCTGACCGCCGCGTTGCGGGCCGGGGACGCCGAGGCGCTGGCCGGCCGGCTGGCCGAGGGGCGGGCGGCGCGCGCCGCGCTGCGCGGCCGGGAGTTCGGCACGCACCGCCGGGAGTTCCCGGCCGCCGCGGACCACGCCGGCGAGCTGGCCTACCTGCGGGAGCTGGGCGCGGCGGGCGGTCACCTGACCGGGTGCCGGGTGACGGACGGCGCGGTCGGGTACACCGCGCACCTGCCGGCCACCCCGCCGTTAGGCTGAGCGGCATGGCGGACGCACCGGTCGTGGCGGTACGCGGCGAGGCGTACCGGGAGGTCGCTCCCGAGCTGGCCCGGTTCACGGTGACCGCGGCGGTGCGGGACCGCGATCGGGAGGCCACGCTGACCCGGCTGGCCGAGCGGGCCGCCGCGGTGCGGGCGCTGCTCGACGCCGCCGGGCCGACGGTCACGCGGCGGGAGACCGGTCAGGTCAACGTCTGGCCGGTGACCAGGCGCTCGGGCGACCGGGTGGTGGCCTACCAGGGCAGCGTGAGCACCACGGTCACCGTCACCGACTTCAGCGCGCTCGGCGAGCTGATGCTCCGCCTGGCCGACCACGAGCAGGTCGAGGTGGCCGGTCCGGTGTGGTCGCTGCGGCCGGACAGCCCGGCGTACCGGGAGGTGCGGCACGCCGCGATCGCGGACGCGCTGGCCCGGGCCCGGGAGTACGCGGAGGCCCTCGGCGCCCGGGTCACCGCGCTGCGGGAGCTGGCCGACACCGGCCTGACCGCGGCCCCGCCGATGCTGGCCAAGGCGGCGTACGCCCGGTCCGGCGAGTCCGTGCCGGAGCTGGAGCTGGATCCCGCGCCGCAGCCGGTGCACGCGGCGGTCGAGGCACGGTTCACCATCAGCGACCCGGTGCTCGGCTGATGCCGACGGCCCAGGTGTTGCCACTGGCCGAGCTGGTCGCCCGGGCGCGGACGCTCGCCGGGGACGGCCCGCGACAACTGCTCGGTATCGCCGGTGCGCCCGGCGTGGGCAAGTCCACGCTGGCGGAGCGGATCGTCGCCGAGGTGGGCCCGACCGCCCGGCTGGTGCCGATGGACGGCTTCCACCTGGCCGGGTCGGCGTTGCAGCGGCTGGGCCGGGCGGCACGCAAGGGCGCGCCGGACACGTTCGACGTCAACGGCTTCGTCGCCACGCTGCGCCGGTTGCGGCGGCTGGAGCCGACCTCGGTGTGGGCGCCGGAGTTCCGCCGCGACCTGGAGGAACCGGTCGCCGGGGCGATCGAGGTGCCGCCCGAGGTGCGGCTGGTGGTCACCGAGGGCAACTACCTACTGCTGCGGGACGACCCGTGGGAGGAGGTGCGCTCGCTGCTGCACCAGGCCTGGTTCCTCGACCTGGACGCCGAGCTGCGGCTGCGCCGCCTCACCGCCCGGCACCAGGCGTACGGGAAGTCCGCGGAACAGGCCCGTGCCTGGGCGCTCGGCAGCGACGAGGAGAACGCCCGGCTGGTCGCCGGCACGGCCGGGCACGCCGACCTGGTGGTCCGGCTGGCCGAACCGCCGCCGGCGTGACGCCGGTCGAGTGACGACGGCGGACCGTGCTGTCAGCCGACGCCGGGCCGGGGTGACGGCACGCTCCGGCGCAGCAGGCGGGCCACCACGGCTCGTTCGCGGGTGAACTCGACCGCCTCCGGGTACCCGCTGTGGCTGCGGATCGGCGGGTCGGCCACCTCGCCGCCGGTCGGGTGCAGCGCCTCCGGGTCGGCCACCGCCACGTCCCGCTGCCCGGCGCTGACCTGCCAGCCGAGCGGGTCGGTGTCCCGCCAGAAGTTCGTCCAGGCGACGTGGCCGCCGGGCCAGGTGACCGCCCGGGCCAGCGTGCGCAGCCGCTCCGGCCCGAAGTAGGACGGGAAGACCCGGCCGTAGAGCCGGGTGAGCTGGCAGCCGTAGGAGAAGAACCAGGTCCGCCGCCGCCACCGGCGGGGCAGGTGCAGCAGCACCGCGGCGCAGATGACGGTGCCCTGGCTGTGCCCGGAGAGGATCACGCCGTCCATCCGGTCCGGGTGGTGGGGCGGCAGCGCCAACAGCCCGGCGACCCGGGTCTGGAGTTCCGGTACGGCGCGTTCGGCGTAGCTGGGCGGGGCGAGCGGGTGTGCGGCCCGCGGCCAGAACGTGCACACGTCCCAGACCACGCCGACCGAGCGGCGGACCGAGTCGGTGCGGTAGACCATCAGCCCGAGCGCGCTCGTCACCACCGGCAGCCAGCCGAGCACCGCGTCGCCGAGTTCGGCGGCCCAGTGGATCGCGGTCTGCCACCCGGCCGGGGAGAGCGGGCTGGGCCGGTGACCGGAGAGCGCGGCGGCGCAGCACAGGATGATCAGGAGCGCGGCGCCGGCCGCGAACCAGCCGATCAGTCGAACCGCGTGCTCGCCCACCAGGCGGTGCAGCGCCCGGTAGGTGCTGACGTCGCGGCAGCGGCGCAGGTCGTGCGCGGAGAGGCCGTCGGCGGAGGTCAGTCGCGCGTACTCGGCGCGGCGCAGCCGGTGCAGCAGGTACGCGGCGCGGACCAGCAGCCCGAGCAGGATGAGCAGCCCGATGACGCAGGCCAGCCCGGCCCAGAAGACGGCGAGCGGCGGCACCACGCGCCCGGGGCCGGCGGGGTCGACCGGACCGTCGAGCCGCTCACTGACCCAGTAGAGCAACCCGGCGTAGTACGCGACCGCCATCATCCAGCCGAACCCGGCGATGACCGCCGGCGCGCACCCGTGCCAGGCGAGCCCGGTGTACGCGCCGAGCGGCTGGGTCGGCACGGCGGGCCGCAGGCGCGGCATGAGCAGCCCGGCGATGGCCAGCGCGATGGCCGGGCCGACGAGCATCCAGGTGTGCAGCCCGGCCGGCGCGGCCGGCAGACCGGGCAGTCCGCGTTCGACCCAGACCAAGCCGAGCGGCAGCAGCACGGCGGCGGCGCCCGGCCCGGCCAGGGCCCGCCGCCCGGAGCGGTTCGCCGCGCCGATGGCGACCAGCAGCAGCACCTGGTAGGTGACGAGCCAGGCGAGCGCGGTCTGGTAGCCGGGCAACGGGTGGGCGGCGCGGCAGCCGGCGAGGTCCGGGACCGCCGGGCAGCCGACCGGTGGCCGGTACGTCGCCAGTGGCCGGCCGGCCGGCCCGTCCGGGAGCAGGAGGAGGACGAACGTGCCGACCAGCCCGAGCGCGGTGAGCACCGCCACCGCGATGCTCCACCGGCCGAGTGGGGTGGCGCCCTGGCGACGGGTCAGCCAGGGGCGACCGACCGCGACCACGGCGATCGTCACCACGGCGACGAACAGCACCACGGTCGGCCAGGCGACCGCGGCCCGCAGCCCGCGCGGCGGGTCCATCAGCAGCACCGCGGCGACCGGCACGGCGGCGGCGGTGACCGCCCCGGTGCACAGGTGCAGCACCGCGGCGCGGCGCAGTTGCCCCTCCCCGTTCCAGAACGTCGGGTCCTGCAACGGGTTCTCCAGCGGTTCCGGCGGTTCGGCCCGGTCCGGGCGGGCGCGGGGCTCGGCCGGCATCTCCGCCTCGTACTGGTAGGTGCGCCAGGCGACCAGCCCGATCGCGCCCAGCACGAGCAGCGGCAGCAGCAGCCCGAGGGCCAGCGCCCGGGTGTCCCGGCGCCACCAGGCGTTGCCGAGGAACTCCCACGGGCCGGGAAGCTGGCCCAGGCACTCGCGGCCCACGCACTGCCAGCCGATGAGGTCGACGCCGATCCCGGTCACGGCGATGACCAGGGTGCAGGTCAGGCTGAGGCAGAACAGCCGGATGAGCCAGGCGGTGATGCCGGAGCGGCTGGCCCACCGCTCCCGGTCCGGGTCCGCCGGGATGCCGGCCCGGGCGTGCAGCGCGACGTTCGCCAGCGCGAAGGGCAGCAGCAGCGTCCAGAGCGCGCGTTCGATGTCCCGCCGGGTCCGCGCGCCGGAGGTCAACTTCCCCCAGCTGTACGCCTCGACGCTGATCGGGTCGTCCGGGGCGGACCGGGTGGAACGGTAGAAACCGGTCACCTGTCCGCCGGCGACCAGCTCCGGTTGGGGACCGTCACCACCCGGTCCGGGGTCGAGGCCCAGCAGTTGATCCGGCGGGGTGTTGGACACCCCGTGCACCCGTAGCTCCAGCACGCGCTCCATGGGGGCCTCCCCAGAGTGAGCATCTCACTACCCAGAGTGCACGCTGATTCGGGAATCCGCATCCCCCCGAGGGGTTGTTTCGGCAGCTCAGGGGTCAGGTCACCGGTTTGACCGGCCGGGCCGGGTTACCCACCGCCACCACGTTCGGCGGCAGGTCCCGGGTCACCACCGCGCCGGCGCCGACCACCGTGTTCTCACCGATGGTCACGCCGGCGAGCACGATCACGCCGCCGCCGAGCCAGACGTTGTCGCCGATGGTGATCGGCTTCGCCGCCTCCCACTTGGCCCGGCGCGCCTCCGGCTCCACCGGGTGGGTGGCGGTGAGGAGCTGCACGTTCGGTCCGATCTGGACGTCGGCGCCGATGGTGATCCGGGCGACGTCGAGGAAGACCGCGTTGAAGTTGACGAAGGTGCGCGGCCCGAGGTGGGTCTGGAAGCCGTAGTCGCAGTGGAACGGGGGGCGGACCCAGGCGTCCTCGCCGAGCGTGCCGAGCAGTTCGCGCAGCGCGGCGAGGCGGCCCTGCGGGTCGTCGGCGTCACTGCGGTTGAAGCGTTCGGTGAGTCGGGCGGCGCGGTCCAGGTCGGCGACGATCGCGGGGTCGTCGGCGAGGTACAGCTCGCCGGCCAGCATTCGGTCCCTCATGGCGCTCATCGGTGGATCATCCCCGGTTCGGTCGTCCGAGGGGAACCGGTTCGGTCGGATAGGCGACTTCCGATTGCATACCCGGTATGCAATTCTGATAACCCGCATCGATGTGTCTTCTGTCGATGAGACGCCTCACCGAGGAGGAAAGGTTGCCCCGGAACCGCAGCAGACTGGCCGCGCTCGGCCTGACCCTGGGCCTGGCGTTCGGCCTACCCGTGCCCGCCCACGCCGCCACGTCGGCGGCCCCGACCGGTACCCCCGCCCCGACCGGTTCGTCGACCCGACCGGCCACCGTCACCCTGATCACCGGTGACCAGGTCACCGTCGCCGCCGGCGGTCGCGCCGCGGTCCGCCCCGGCGCCGGTCGCGCCGGGCTCCAGTTCGTGGTCCGCCGCGAGCACAACGGCCTCAGCGTGATCCCCCAGGACGCGTTGGCGCTGATCCGTTCCGGCCGGCTCGACCGGCGACTGTTCGACGTCACCGGCCTGATCGCGGCCGGCTACGACGACGCGCACCGCGACACCGTGCCGCTGCTGGTGTCGTACCGCCCGGGGGTGGCCCGGCGGGCGGCGGCCCCGCTCGCCGGCACCCGGGTGATCCGCGACCTGCCGGCGATCGGCGGCGCGGCGGTCACCGCGACCAAGGCCGACACCGGCCCGCTCTGGCGGGCGGTCGCCGCGGACCGCTCCGGCGCCCGGCTCGACGCGGCGGGGGGTGTCGACCGGATCTGGCTGGACGGGCGGCGGCGGCTGGCGCTGGACCACAGCGTGCCGCAGATCGGCGCGCCGGCCGCGTGGGCCGCCGGATACACCGGCAAGGGCGTGAAGGTCGCGGTGCTCGACACCGGCGTCGACCTCACCCACCCGGACCTGGCCGGCAAGGTCGCCGAGTCGCGCAACTTCAGCGAGGAGGCCGACCCGGACGACATCGTCGGGCACGGCACCCACGTCGCCTCGATCATCGCGGGCAGCGGCGCCGCCTCCGGCGGGAAGTACCGGGGCGTCGCCCCGGACGCCACGCTGCTGTCCGGGAAGGTCTGTGAGGAGTTCGGCTGCACCGAGTCGGCGATCCTGGCCGGCATGCAGTGGGCCGCGGCCGAGCAGCACGCGACGGTGATCAACATGAGCCTCGGGGGCTTCGACACCCCGGAGGTCGACCCGTTGGAGCAGGCGGTCGAGTCGCTCACCGCGCAGACCGGCTCGCTCTTCGTGGTCGCCGCCGGCAACGACGGCGCCGACGGCTCGGTCGGCTCGCCGTCCACCGCCGACGCCGCGCTGTCGGTCGGCGCCGTCGACCGCGACGACGACCTGGCCGACTTCTCCAGCCGCGGGCCGCGGGCCGGCGACGGGGCGATCAAGCCGGACATCACCGCGCCGGGCGTGGACATCGTGGCCGCCCGCGCCGCGCACGGCCAGATCGGCGACCCGGTGGGGGACCGGTACGTCTCCCTCTCCGGCACCTCGATGGCGACCCCGCACGTGGCCGGCGCGGTGGCGCTGATCGCCCAGCAGCACCCGGGCTGGAACGCCGGCCGCTACAAGGCCACGCTGATGGCCTCGGCCCGGCCGCACCCGGAGCAGACCGCGTTCCAGCAGGGCGCCGGTCGGGTCGACGTGGCCCACGCGATCACCGAGCAGGTGACAAGCGAACCGTCCTCGGTCTCGTTCGGCGTCGCGGTCTGGCCGCACGCCGACGACAAGCCGATCAGCCGGACCGTCACCTACCGTAACGACGGCGCCGCCCCGCTCACGCTGGAGCTGAGCGCCGGGTTCACCGGCCCGGGCGGGCGGTCCGCGCCGGCCGGGATGCTCACCCTCAGCGCCTCCCGGCTGACCGTCCCGGCCGGTGGCACCGGCCAGGTCACCGTCGTGGTGGACACCCGGCTCGGCGGCGCGGACGGGTACTGGACCGGCCGGCTGACCGCCCGGTCCGGCGACACCGTCGCGGTCACCCCGCTGGCGGTCAACCGGGAGGTGGAGAGCTACGACCTGACGCTCACCCACCGCGACCGGGCGGGCGCGCTCACCGGTGACTTCTACACCACGCTGATCGGGCTCGACGACGGCGCGACCTGGGACCTGTTCGACGCCGAAGGCGAGACCACGATCCGGGTGCCCAAGGGCCGGTACGGCGTGCAGAGCCTGCTCTTCGTGTCCGACGGGGAGCGCTGGACGGAGATCTCCATGCTCACCCAGCCGGAGTTGGTGGTGAGCGGGAACCAGCGGCTCACCCTGGACGCCCGGCGGGCGAAGCCGGTCCGCACCACCGTGCCGCAGCGCGGCGCGGCCCCCCTGTTGATCGACTTCACCGCCGCCTGGAGCTTCGGCGACTACTACGCCAGCTTCGGGCTCTGGACCGACCGCTTCGACGGCCTCTACTCGGCCCAGCTCGGTCGCACCGTCTCCGACAAGGTCTTCGTCGGCGCGCTGGCCAGCCAGTGGGCCGACCCGAAGGCGCCGGAACGCAGCCCCTACTTCTACGCCCTGAACGACATGTTCCCCGGCCGGTTCCCGACCGGCTTCATCCGGCACTACCAGCCGGGCGACCTGGCCCACGTCACGAACCGGTTCGCGGCCGGCTACACCGGGGACACCGAACGGATCATCTTCCCGGAGCCCGACTACAACATGGGCGGCTCGGCGGTCGGCCTGCCCGTTCCGGTGCCGGGCAAGCGGATCGAGCACTTCAGCACCGTCCGGACCCGCTGGAGTGCCGAGCTGGACCTCGGCAGGCGGACCGAGGACGGTTGGCTCGATGTGCAGGCGGTGCTGGAGTCCGGACCGACCCGCTACCGGGCCGGCCACAGCTACGCCGAGACGTGGAACGCCGCGCCGTTCGGGCCGTCCTTCCCGCCGCCGCGCTGGCCCGAGCAGGGCATCACCCGCACCGGTGACACCGTCCTGGTCTCCCTGCCGATGCACAGCGACGCGGCCGGGCACGGCGGCGGTTCGCTCAACGACACCGAACGCACCGCGCTCTACCGCAACGGCAAGCTGGTCGGCGAGGTCGCCGCGCCCGGGTACGGCGAGTTCGAGGTGCCTCCGGGGCTCGCGAACTACCGGCTGGACACCGTCGCCAAGCGTTCCTTCACCGACCTCGGCACCGAGGTCTCGGCGAGCTGGACGTTCCGCTCGAAGCGGGTGCCGGGCGAGCAACCGGCCCGGTTGCCGGCGATGGCGGTCCGGTTCACCCCGTCGCTCACGGCGGACGGCACCGCGCCGGCCGGCCGGCCGTTCACCGTCCCGGTGGCGGTGCAGCGCCAGCCCGGCGCACCGGCCGGCACCGTCGCGGCGCTCACCGTCGACGTCTCCTACGACGGCGGGAAGACGTGGCGGAAGGCGCCCCTGAAGAAGCAGGGCGGCGGGTGGACGGCGACCGTCGTGCACCCGACCGGTCCCGGCTACGTGTCGCTGCGGGCCTCGGCCCGCGACGACGCCGGCAACACGGTCACCCAGCGGATCATCCAGGCGTACCGCCTGCGGTGAGCCCGGCCGTCCGGGTCCGTGGCGGTCGCGCCACGGACCCGGACGGGGACCACTCAGTCGTTGGCGTGCAGGGCGGCGTTCAGCTCGATGCCCCGGCCGGTGCGCGGCCTCGCCTCCAGCGCGCCGGTCACCGAGTTGCGCCAGAACAGCAGCCCGTCCACGCCGGACAGCTCGCGGGCCTTGACCACCCGGCCGTCCGGGAGAGTGATCTTGGAGGCCGCGGTGATGTAGCAGCCGGCCTCCACCACGCAGTCGTCGCCGAGCGAGATGCCGACGCCCGCGTTCGCGCCGACCAGGCTCCGCTCGCCGATCCGGACCCGGTCCTTGCCGCCTCCGGACAGCGTGCCCATGATCGAGGCGCCGCCGCCGATGTCGGAGCCGTCACCGACCACCACACCCTGCACGATCCGCCCCTCGACCATCGAGGTGCCCAGCGTGCCGGCGTTGAAGTTGACGAAGCCCTCGTGCATGACCGTGGTGCCGGCGGCCAGGTGCGCACCGAGCCGGACCCGGTCCGCGTCGGCGATCCGCACCCCGCCCGGCACCACGTAGTCGGTCATCCGGGGGAACTTGTCCACCCCGTGCACGACTAGGTGGCGGCCGGCGGCCCGCTCGATCACCCGCAGCTCGTCCACCCGCTCCGGCGGGCACGGCCCGGCCGAGGTCCAGGCCACGTTGGCCAGCTTGCCGAAGACGCCGTCGAGGTTCAGCTCGTTGGGCCGCACCAGGCGGTGGGAGAGCAGGTGCAACCGGAGGTACGCGTCGGCCGCGTCCTTGATCGGGTCGTCGAGCGAGCCGATCACCGTGGTCACCTCGACGGTACGCAGGCCGGGCAGCGCCCGCTCGCCGACCGCGCCCGGTGGCAGGTCGAGCACGTCGGCCTGGTCCTCGCCGGGCACCAGGGGCAGCTCGCCGAGGCCCAGCTTGCCGGTCGGGTACCAGGTGTCGAGCACCTGGTCGTCGGCGGTGACGGTGGCCAGGCCGATGCCCCAGGCGGATGGTGCGGACGTCACGGTGTTACCTCTCTCCTCCGGCGGCGGCGTCCGCCGCTGCTCGCGGCCGCGGGCGCGGAACGTGTCCCTCGCACCCACCGTGGATGACGGTACCGTGCGAGACATGCAGAACCCGTTGACCCCCGAGGTCCTGGCCGATCCGGTGGCACTGACCCGTGCCCTGGTCGACATCGAGTCGGTCTCCCTCAACGAGAAGGCGATCACCGACTGCGTCGAGGAGGTGCTGCGCGGCGTACCCCACCTGAGCACCCAACGGCACTCGAACACGCTGATGGCCCGCACCGACCTGGGCCGCCCGCAGCGGGTGGTGCTCGCCGGCCACCTGGACACCGTGCCGCTCAACGGCAACTTCCCGTCGAGCATGCGCGGCGACCTGATGTACGGCTGCGGCACCTCCGACATGAAGTCCGGGGTGGCCTTCGCGCTGCACCTGGCCGTGACGCTGCCCGACCCGCGCTACGACGTCACGTACCTCTTCTACGAGGCCGAGGAGATCGAGTCCCGCTACAACGGCCTCACGCTGGTGTCGCAGAGCCACCCCGAGTGGCTGACGGCCGACTTCGCAGTGCTGCTGGAGCCCACGTACGGGATCGTCGAGGCGGGCTGCCAGGGCACGATGCGGGCCATGGTCACCACGCACGGCGAGCGGGCCCACGCCGCCCGCTCCTGGCACGGGGTGAACGCCATCCACGGCGCCGGTGAGGTGTTGCGCCGGCTCGGCGCGTACGAGGCGCGTCGGGTGACCATCGAGGGCTGCGACTACCGCGAGGGGCTCAACGCCACCGGGATCCACGGCGGGGTGGCCGGCAACGTCATCCCGGACCGCTGCGACATCGAGATCAACTACCGGTACGCTCCGGACCGGAACCCGACGCAGGCCGAGGCCCACCTGCGCGAGGTCTTCGCCGGCTTCGAACTGACGGTCACCGACGCGGCGGCCGGCGCGGCGCCGGGGCTGGACAACCCGGCGGCGCAGGAGTTCCTGGCCGCGGTCGGCGCCGCCCCGATCGGCAAGCTGGGCTGGACCGACGTGGCCCGGTTCGCGGCCATGGGCATTCCGGCGCTCAACTTCGGCCCCGGCGACCCCAACCTGGCGCACCACAAGGACGAGCACGTCGAGCTGACCAAGATCCGGGACGGCGCGGCCACCCTGCACCGCTGGCTCGCCGCCTGACGTACCGACGATCCGCAGGCCCGCGCCCGGCGTCGCGGGCCTGCGGATGGTCAGGCGCGCGTGGTCAGCGGCGCGTCCGCCTCGTCGGTGTCGGCGGCCGGCTCGGAGCGGTGCGCCTCCACCATTCGGGCGCGGCGGCGCTCGGCCACCACGTCGTGGATCCGCCGCTGCATCTGCCGGCGGATCCGGATCATCTCGCTGTTGCTGATCACACGCTGGCTCCTCCCCCGAAGGCGCGTCCCCGGGCATACCGGGTATGTGAATAGTAAGACGTACGGGCGAGCGAATTAGTTGCCTTGATCGCGAAGATTTTCTCCGGCTCGCCGGCCTCCGCGCCGCGTCGCCGCCGCTCCACTACGGTGGCCCCATGAGCGAGAGCACCGGGAGGCCGGCTGAGCAGGGGCCGCGCGTCGAACGCCACCGGGGAGCGGTCACGCTCCGCAACCGGGCGATCCCGAGCAGCACCGCGGACCAGCGGCTGCTCGACTCCCGGGGACGCAGCGACTGGAAGACCAAGGACGCCTGGCGGGCGTTGCGGATCCTGTCCGAGTTCGTCGAGGGGTTCGACACGCTCGCCGACCTGCCGCCCGCGGTCAGCGTCTTCGGGTCGGCCCGCAGCAAGCCGGACAGCCCGGAGTGCCGGCTGGCCGAGGAGCTGGGCGGCGCGCTGGCCCGGGCCGGCTACGCGGTGATCACCGGTGGTGGTCCGGGCGTGATGGAGGCCGCCAACCGGGGGGCCGGCGAGGCGGGCGGTCTCTCCGTCGGGCTCGGCATCGAGCTGCCGTTCGAGCAGGGCCTCAACGACTGGGTCGACCTGGCCATCGACTTCCGCTACTTCTTCGCCCGCAAGACCATGTTCGTCAAGTACGCCCAGGCGTTCGTGGTGCTGCCCGGCGGCTTCGGCACCATGGACGAGCTGTTCGAGGCGCTCACCCTGGTGCAGACCGGCAAGGTGACCCGGTTCCCGGTCGTGCTGATGGGCGCCGACTACTGGGGCGGCCTGCTCGACTGGCTGCGCGCCACCATGGCGGCGGACGGCAAGATCGGCCCGAGCGATCTCGACCTGATCTGCGTCACCGACGACGTCAACGAGGCGGTCCGGCACATCGTGGAGGCCGAGGCGGTGCTCTCCGCCGAGCAGGAGGCGGTACGCGAGGAGGCGGTCGCCCGGGTGGCCGCCGACCAGCAGGCCGCCGCCGAGGCCGCACCCGAGGGCCCGGCCGGGGCGCGCTGACATGGCCGACGTCTGCGTGTTCTGCGCGTCATCGCGTACCCTCGACGACCGCTGGCTGGCGCTGGCCACCGAGACCGGCGCGGAGCTGGCCCGGCGCGGGCACACGCTGGTCAGCGGCGGCGGCTGTGTCGGGATGATGGGCGCGGTGGCGGACGGCGCGCGGGCGGCCGGTGGTCGCACGCTCGGCGTCATTCCGCAGACCCTGGTCGACCTGGAGGTCGCCGACCTGGCCGCCGACGAGCTGCTGGTCACCGACGGGATGGCCAGCCGCAAGACGCTGATGGTCGACCGGTCCGACGCGTTCGTCACGCTGCCCGGCGGGCTGGGCACGCTCGACGAGCTGTTCGAGGTCTGGACCACCGCCACGCTGGCCCTGCACGCCAAGCCGATGGTGCTTGTCGACGCGGACGGCTTCTACCGCCCGCTGCTCGACTGGCTCGGCACGCTGGCCGAGCGCAACTTCCTCAAGCCGGCCGGCCTCGACCTGCTGATGGTCGCCGACAGCGTGCCCGCCGCCCTCGACCTCATCGACGCCCGCCTCACCTGACCCCCCGCGCCCACACACCCGTACCGATGCGTGCGCGCGGTGGGGCCGCGTCGGTTTCCGGGTGTCGTACCGGCGTGGTGGGATGTCGGTGATGCAGGCGTACCGGTTGGTGCGCCGGCCCGGCGACGCGGGGGCGGGGGTCACCCACGGCGCCGGGGCGGGGCAGGGGGTGGGCCGGTCCGACGGGCCGGCCGTGTCGGAGCCGCGATCCGGGGGGTCGGCGGGCGATGGCGCGCACCCGTTGCCCGGTGCGACAGCCGCAGGCGAGCACCGAGCCGCCCCCGCCAGGACCGAGGCCGGGCAGACCTTGGCCGGGCAGACCGCCGGCGGGCGGCGTCGGGCCGACCCGGTGCAGGCCGAGGTGATCGCGCACACCGACGGGCCGATGCTCGTCGTGGGTGGTCCCGGCACCGGGAAGACCGCCACCCTGGTCGAGGCGGTCGCCGCCCGGGTGGCCGAGGGCGTCGACCCGGAACGCGTGCTGGTGCTCACGTTCGGTCGGCGCGGCGCCACCGAGCTGCGTCGGCGCATCGAGGCGCGGATCGCCGGCGACGGCCACCGGGCGGTGCGTGAGCCGCTGGTCCGCACGTTCCCGGCGTACGCGTTCGGGCTGCTCCGCCGCGCCGCGGCCGAGCGTGGCGAGCCGTCGCCCCGGCTGCTCACCGGCCCGGAGCAGGATCTGATCATCCGGGAGCTGCTCGACGTGGTCGGCGACGAGCCGGCGGACGACCCGGTCGGCTGGCCGGAGGACCTGCGTCCGGCGCTGCGGACCCGGGCGTTCGCCCAGCAGCTTCGCGACCTGCTGATGCGGGCCGCGGAGCGGGGCGTCGGCCCGGTCGAGCTGGCCCGGCTGGGCGAGAAGCTGGGCCGCGCCGACTGGCCGGCCGCCGCCCGCTTCCTCCGGGAGTACGTCGCCGTCCTCGCGTTGCGCGACGTGAGCAACCGGGGCTCGGTCGCGTACGACCCGGCGGAGCTGGTCCGGGCCGCCACCGGCATGCTGCTCGACGATCCCGAGCTGCTCGCCGCCGAACGCCGCCGCCTGGCCCACATCTACGTCGACGAGCTGGCCGACACCGACCCGGCCCAGGTGGACCTGCTCGCGGTGGTGGCCGGTGGCGGCCGGTCCCTGGTCGCCTTCGCCGACCCGGACTCCTCCACGTACTCGTTCCGCGGCGCCGACCCGGCCGTGGTCAGCACGTTCGGTCACCGGTTCCGGACCGCGTCCGGCGCACCGGCCGCCCAGGTCACGCTGACCACGTCCTACCGGGCCGGGCCGGAGCTGCTGGCGGCGACCGCCCGGCTGGCCCGGCGGCTGCGCGGCCCGGCGGCGCACCGGCGGCTGCGTCCGCTCCCGGACGCGCCGGCGGGGGCGGTCGAGGTGCGCACGTTCCGCTCGGCGACCAGTGAGTCGGCCTGGCTGGCCCACGCGCTGCGCGAGGCACACCTGCTCGACGGCGTGCCCTGGTCCCGGATGGCGGTGCTGGTCCGGTCCACCGGGCGGCAGCTTCCGTCGCTGCGGCGCGCCCTGCACACCGCCGGGGTGCCCACCGTCGTGCACGGCGAGGACCTGCCGCTGCACCTCCAGCCGGCGGTGGCCCCGCTGCTGCTCCTGCTCCGCTGCGCGCTCGAACCCGACCGGCTGGACGAGGAGGCGGCGGTGGCGCTGCTGCACTCGCCGCTGGGCGGCGCCGACCCGCTGGCCGAGCGACGACTGCGGCAGGGGATGCGGGCGCTCGCGTTGGCCGGCGGCGACCGCCGCCCCTCCGGCGAGCTGCTGGTGGAGGCGCTGCGCGACCCGGCCGAGCTGGCCGCCGTCGAGCGTCGTTGGGCGGCGCCCGCGCAGGCCGTCGCGCGTCTGCTGGCGACCGCCCGGGAGGCCGCCGCCACCCCGGGCGCCACCGCCGAGGATGTGCTCTGGGCGGTGTGGCGGGAGAGCGGGCTGGCCGAGCGCTGGGCCGGGACGATCACCCAGGGGCGGGAGGCCACCGGCGAGCACGAGACCGCCCGGCGGTGGCGGGCCGAGGCCGCCGACCGTGACCTGGACGCCGTCCTGGTGCTCTTCGACGCCGCCGCCCGGTTCACCGACCGGCTGCCGGGGGCGCGCACCGAGGTCTTCCTCGACCACGTGCTCGGGCAGGAGTTGCCGGCGGACACGCTCGCCGCCGCCGCCGACCGCGGCGAGGCGGTCCGCTTGCTCACCGCGCACGCCGCCAAGGGCCTGGAGTGGGACCTCGTCGCCGTCGCCGGGGTCCAGGAGGGCGTCTGGCCCGACCTGCGGCTGCGCGGCAGCCTGCTCGGCTCGGAGCGGCTGGTCGACGTGCTCGCCGGCCGGGCCGACGGGGCGGGGCTACGGGCCAGCCTGGTCGGGCAGACGTCGGCGTTGCTGGACGAGGAGCGGCGGCTGTTCCACGTCGCGGTCAGCCGGGCCCGGCGTCGGCTGCTGGTCTCCGCGGTCGCCTCGGCGGCGGTCGGTGGCGACGACCACGAGGAGCAGCCCAGCCGCTTCCTGCACGAGCTGGCCGCCGGCGAGCCGCCCGCCACCGGCGCCGGAGGCACCACCCCACCCGACGGCGAGCCGCCCGGTGACGGGCCGACGGGCGGGGGCCCGGCGCCGGACGGGCCGGTGCCGCACGGCGACGACCACCCGGCGGACGCGCCGTCCGGCGCGCTCCCGGTGACGCTGCCGCCGCGCGGGCTCACCCTGTCCGCGTTGGTGGCGGAGCTGCGTACCGCGATCACCGACCCGGCGGCGCCGGTGAGCCGGCGGCGCGCGGCGGCGGGCGAGCTGGCCCGGCTGGCCGCCGCCGGGGTGCCCGGCGCGCACCCGGACGACTGGTGGGGGCTGCGCGGTCTCTCCGACGACCGGCCGCTCGTCGACGACGGCGAGCCGGTGCGGGTCACCCCCTCGGCCATGGAGAGCGCGTTGCGGTGCAGCCTGCGCTGGCTGCTGGAACGGCACGGCGGCAGCGGGCCGGCCAGCGCCGCGCAGGGCGTCGGCAACCTGGTGCACGCCGCCGCGATGCTGGCCGAGGACGCGAGCGTCGACCGGGAGACGTTGTTGGAGTACGTTGCCGCCCGGTTCGACGCGATCGAGCTGGCCGCCCGGTGGATGGTCGGCCCGGAGCGGCAGCGCGCCGAGGCGATGGTCGACAAGCTGCTGCGCTGGCTGGCCGGCAATCCGCGCCGGCTGCTCGCCATCGAACACGAGTTCGCGGTCCGCCTCGACGATCCGGCCCGGCCGGTCGAGCTGACCGGCCGCGTCGACCGGCTGGAGGTCGACGCCGAGGGCCGGCTCGTGGTGATCGACCTGAAGACCGGCAAGTCCACCGCGGTCACCGAGCGGGAGGTCGCCGAGCACCCGCAGCTCGGGGCGTACCAGGCGGCCGTGGAGGCGGGTGGGTTCGCGGAGTTCGGCGCGGAGTCCGGCGGGGCCGCGCTGGTCCAGCTCGGCACCGGCGCCCGGGACGCCAAGGAGCAGGCCCAGGCCGCGGCCGGGGAGGGCCCGGAGGCCGGCTGGGCCACCGCGCTGGTCCGCCGGACCGCCGACACGATGGCCGCCGCCACGTTCGCCGCCGTCGCCAACTCCAAGTGCCGGGTCTGCCCGGTACGCACCAGCTGCCCGGTCTCCGGCCAGGGCCGCCAGGTGGTCGAGCCGCCCCCGGAGGATCCGGCGTGACCGCGCGGAGCCGGACGAGGACCGGACCATGACGACCCAGCCGGCGCTGTTCGACGCCACCGGCACGCCGCCGCCCACGCCCCGGTCCGCCGACGCCGGGCCCCGCTACACGCCCGTCGAGCTGGCCCGGCTGCTCCGGCTGCCGGCGCCCACCCGGGAGCAGGCCGCGATCATCGCGGCGCCGGTGGAGCCGCTGCTGGTGGTCGCTGGCGCCGGCTCGGGCAAGACCGAGACGATGGCCGCCCGGGTGGTCTGGCTGGTCGCCAACGCGTACGTGCGCCCCGAGCACATCCTCGGGCTCACCTTCACCCGCAAGGCGGCCGGCGAGCTGGCGCACCGGGTGCGGACCCGCCTCGACCAGCTCGTCCGCCGGCTGGGGCGGCCCCGGCGGGACCCGCGTGAGGACCCGTTCGCGGGCGAGCCGACCGTCTCCACGTACCACTCGTACGCCGGGCGGATCGTCACCGAGCACGGGTTGCGCGCCGGGTACGAGCCGACCACCCGGCTGCTCACCGAGGCGTCCCGCTGGCAGCTCGTCGACCTGCTGGTGCGCAACTACGACGGCGACATGTCCGAGGTGGACCGGATGCCGTCCACCATCACCGACGCGGTGCTGGCGCTCGCCGGCGAGTTGGACGAGCACCTGGTCGACCCGGACGAGCTGGCCGGCTGGACCGGCCGGTTCTTCGCCGAGGTGCAGTCCCGCCCCGGCCGGGTCTACGCCGACGTGCGCAAGGCGCTCCAGCTCCAGCGGACCCGGCTGAAGCTGCTGCCGCTGGTCCGGGCGTACGCCCGGCGCAAGGACGACTTCGAGGCGATGGACTTCGCCGACCAGCTCGCCCGCGCGGCCCGGGTGGCCCGGGACCACCCGGGCGTCGGCGTGATCGAGCGGGACCGGTTCCGGGTGGTGCTGCTCGACGAGTACCAGGACACCAGCCACGCGCAGGTGGTGCTGCTCAACGCGCTGTTCGGCGGCGGCCACCCGGTCACCGCGGTCGGTGACCCGTGCCAGTCGATCTACGGCTGGCGCGGGGCGAGCGCCGGCACGCTGGACCGGTTCCCCGGTGAGTTCGCCCGCGCCGACGGCACCCCCGCCGAGGTGCTCGGTCTCACCACGAGCTGGCGTAACCGGCCGGAGATCCTCGGCGTCGCGAACGCGCTCTCGGTGCCGCTGCGGGCGGCCGGCGCCCGGGTGCCCGAGCTGCACGCCGCGCTCAGCGTCCGCGAGCCGATCCCGCACCGGACGCCGGGCGGTCGGGCCGCCGGCACGGTGCACTGCGCGCTGCTGCCGACGTACGCCGACGAGGCCGACTGGATCGCGGACAGCGTGCTGGCGGCGTGGCGGGGCGCGGCCGGGATGCCGGGCGCGTTGCCCGAGCACATTCCGGCGGACCGTCGGCCGACGACCGCGGTGCTGGTGCGGCTGCGCAGCCAGATCCCGGCGATCGAGGCCGCGCTGCGGGCCCGGGGCCTGCCGGTCGACGTGGTCGGGCTGGGCGGCCTGCTGGACACCCCGGAGGTCCGGGACGTGGTCTGCACGCTGCGCGTGTTGGCCGACCCGACCGACGGGGCGGCGCTGCTGCGGCTGCTCACCGGCGCGCGCTGGCGGATCGGCCCGCGCGATCTGGTCGCCCTGCACCGGCGCGCCCGGGCCATCGCCCGCAGCCGTCGCGAGCTGACCGGCGACGACGGGCCGGAGATCACCGTGGACGTGCTGGACGAGGCGACGCTGGTGGAGGCGCTGGCCGACCTCGGGCCGGCGCAGGCGTACTCGGCGGAGGGGTTCGCGCGGCTGCGGTCGTACGGGATGGAGCTGGCGCTGCTGCGGTACCGGCTGGACCAGTCGCTGCCGGAGCTGATCGCGGACATCGAACGGACCATCGGGCTGGACGTGGAGGTGGCGGTCCGGGCCGGCCGGAACGGCGCCGGCGACGCCGGGCTGGCCCGCGCCCACCTGGACGCGCTCGGCGACGTCGCGGCGCGGTTCAGCGGCGAGACGCCCGGCGCCACACTGGCCGGTTTTCTCGCCTACCTGTCCGCCGCCGAGGACGAGGAGCGCGGGCTGGCCCCGGGCGAGGTCGAGGTGGTGGCCGGCGCCGTGCAGGTGCTCACCGCGCACGCCGCGAAGGGCCTGGAGTGGGACGTGGTGGCGGTGGCCGGGCTGACCCGCGGTGGGTGGCCGGGGCCGGTGCGCAACTCCGACCACTGGCTGGGCGGGCTCGGCGTGCTGCCGTTCCCGCTGCGCGGCGACGCGGACGGGCTGCCCGAGCTGGCCCTGCCGGAGGCGGCGGACCAGCGTGAGGTGGCCCGTGCGTTGGCCGGGTTCACCGACGACTGGCGGGCGCACGACGAGCGGGAGGAGCGCCGGCTGGCGTACGTGGCGGTGACCCGGCCGCGCCGGTTGCTGCTCTGCTCCGGCTACTGGTGGGGGGAGGGGACGAAGCGGTTCCGCGGCCCGTCGACGTTCCTGCGCGAGGTGTACGACGTCGCCCTGGCCGGGACGGACGGGCACGTGGTCGACGCGTGGGCGCCGGAGCCGGCCGGGGACGCGGTGAACCCGACCACCGAGACGGTGCTGCGGGCGGAGTGGCCGGCCGACCCGCTGGGCGGGCGTCGGCCGGCGCTGACCGAGGCGGCGGCGCTGGTCCGTCGTCACCTGGCCGACCCGGCGGCGGCCCGTCGCGAGACCGCGCTGCTGGCCACCGTCGGGTCGACCGCCGTCGAGGCGGGCGCGACCCCGCCGGACGACGCCGACGCGGAGGTGGAGCGCTGGCGGCGGGAGGCCGATCTGCTGCTCGCCGAGCGGGCGGAACTGGCCCGCCGGGCCGAGGCGGTCGAGGTCGAGCTGCCCGGCCAGCTCTCGGTGACCCAGCTCGTGGCGTTGCGCCGGAACCCGGAGGCACTGGCCCGTGCGCTGCGTCGTCCGATGCCGAGCGCACCCAGCCCGTACGCGCGGCGGGGCACCGCCTTCCACGCCTGGCTGGAGCAGCGCTTCGGCGCCGACCGGCTGCTGGACGTCGACGAGTTGCCCGGTGCCGCCGACGACGACGCCGCCCCGGACGGGGCGCTGGCCGAGTTGCAGGAGCGGTTCCTGGCCAGCGAGTGGGCCGACCGGGTGCCGGTGGAGGTCGAGGTGCCGTTCGCCACGGTGATCGCCGGCGTGGTGGTCCGGGGTCGGATGGACGCCGTCTTCGGCCGCCCCGGCGGGCGTTACGACGTGGTGGACTGGAAGACCGGCCGCCAGCTCACCGGCCCGGAGGCCGAGGCGGCGGCGGTGCAGCTCGCGGTCTACCGGCTGGCCTGGGCGGAGTTGGCCGGCGTGCCGGTGGAACGGGTCGGCGCGGCGTTCCACTACGTGCGGGACGCGGTGACCGTCCGCCCGGCGGACCTGCTCGACGTCGAGGGGCTGACCGCGTTGGTGGCCGCCGTGCCGGAAATTTCGACGTGATCTCCCCACCGGGCGGGATCCGTGGTACGTTGGTCTCGTTGCAGTTTTGGTTTCCAGAGACTCTGTGTGCGCCTGGCGGATTGTGGCCCCAGGCGCTCTTTGTTGTGTCCGGAGTTCTCCGGGCGGGGCGACCAGCAGCGACAGGCACGCCACGCAGCCCATGCGTGGTGGGCTCCTCTCCGGCCCGCAACACGTGCGGGCCGACCGTTCCGTCAAGGAGACGAAACACATGGCAATTGGCACCGTCAAGTGGTTCAACGCTGACAAGGGCTTCGGCTTCATCACCCCGGACGACGGCGGCGCCGACGTCTTCGCCCACTTCTCGGCGATCCAGACCTCCGGCTACCGGAGCCTGGACGAGAACCAGCGGGTCGAGTTCGAGGTGACCCAGGGCCAGAAGGGCCCGCAGGCGGAGAACATTCGCCCGCTCTGATCTTCGGATCAACCGGCACCACCACCGCGCCCCGCCGGGCGTGGTGCACGGGCCGGCCCGCCGCGCCGCCCTCCCGTACGCGGGAGCTGGCGCGCCGAGGCGGGCCGGCCCGTCCCTTTCGGTTCGTGCTTGTGATCACCGGCCACGCCGGTGACGCGCCGTCGCCCGGCGCCCTTCCTCGACACGTGCCGCCTCGAGGAAGGCTTTCCACATGACCACGACCATGCCCACTTTCGCCGCCACCGGGCTGGCACCGGCGCTCGTCGCCGAGCTGACCGCGCAGGGCATCACCACGCCGTTCCCGATCCAGTCGGCAACCCTGCCCGACTCGCTCGCCGGCCGGGACGTGCTCGGCCGCGGGCGGACCGGCTCCGGCAAGACGCTCGCGTTCGGGTTGCCGCTGCTGCACCGGACGGCCGGCCGCCGGGCGCGGCCCGGCCGCCCGCTCGCGCTGGTGCTGGTGCCCACCCGGGAACTGGCCGCGCAGGTGACCGCCGCGCTCACCCCGTACGCCGGTGTGCTCGGGCTGCGCTGCGCCACCGTGGTCGGTGGGCTCTCCCTCACCCGCCAGGCGGACGCGTTGCGGGCCGGGGCCGAGGTGCTGGTGGCCACGCCGGGCCGGCTGCACGACCTGATCGACCGCGGGTCCGCCCGGCTGGACCAGGTCGAGATCACCGTGCTCGACGAGGCGGACCAGATGGCCGACATGGGCTTCCTGCCGCAGGTGACGAAGCTGCTGGAGCAGGTCGCCCCGGGCGGGCAGCGGATGCTCTTCTCGGCCACCCTGGACCGCGGCGTGGACCGGCTGGTCCGCCGGTTCCTCTCCGAGCCGGTCACGCACTCCGTGGACCCGGGCACCGCCACGGTCACCGCGATGACGCACCACGTGTTGCACCTGGAGGCGGAGGACAAGCCGGCCGCGCTGGCCCACATCGCCGCGCGGGAGGGCCGCACCATCGTCTTCATCGCCACCAAGCACCGCGCCGACCGGGTGGCCCGCCAACTGCTCGCCAAGGGCGTCCGCGCCGCCGCGCTGCACGGCGGCAAGTCGCAGCCGCAGCGCACCCGGATCCTGGAGCAGTTCCGCACCGGGCAGGTCACCGCGCTGGTGGCCACCGACGTGGCGGCCCGCGGCATCCACGTCGACGGGCTGGACCTGGTGGTCAACGCCGATCCGCCCACGGAGGCGAAGGACTACCTGCACCGGGGCGGCCGGACCGCGCGGGCCGGGGAGTCCGGCACCGTGGTCACGCTCGTCCTGCCGGAGCAGCGCCGGGACGTCGCCCGGCTGATGAGCACCGCCGGGATCAAGGCGCAGACCACCCGGGTACGCGCCGGCGACGCGGAGCTGGGCCGGCTGACCGGGGCGCGCGAGCCCTCCGGTACGCCGGTGACCATCGCCGTCCCGCCGCCGGTCGCCGCGCACCCCGCGCCGGGGACCCGTCCCCGCCGTCGCCCGCGCCGCCGCTGACCGGACGTTCCGTGCGGGCCCGCTGACCGGCCGTTATGCGGTGCCTCGCTGAGTCGGGGATCAGCGAGTGTTCAGTCGGGTGGCCGACTGTCCGCTCTCGTCCGGGCGACGATGCTGGGGTCCGTGGGCCGGTCGGGGGACCGGCCGGACACGGGAGGGGCGACCATGGCGGGTGACGCCGGCCCGGGTGACGGGGCCCGCGAGGTGCTGCTGGTGCTCGCGGTGGCGGGCGCCGGTCTGGCGCTCGCCGTGGTGGCCGCGTTCGGCCCCTGGCATCCGACGGCGGGCGGTCCGCCGGACCGGGGCGCGGCCCGCACCTTCAACCCCGGCTGATCCGTACGGTCACCGGGCCCGACGGGGACCACGCAGGGTCACGTCCGGTGACGGATGTACGGCAGAAACGGATATACCTCAGCGGTATAAATATGCCGCTCGGTCATATTGCTCCAGGGGGATGTCTTCCTGGGGCGGCCCCCACTGATCCGTTCTGTCGGCAGCGGGCCACCCGACCAGGCCGCTCGTGGGCGGCGGTCCGTTCCGACCAGGCCGCTCGTGGGCGGCGGCGGGCACCCGTCGCCCTCGGCACCAGCGCCGTCACCGCCCGGGGCGCGAGCAGCCGGGCGGGGCCCCGGCACCGGGCCCCGCCCGGCCTCGGGCGCCCCGCACCGGCCCTCGGCGCCGGGGCGCGGGCCACCGGCCGGCGGACTCAGGGCGCCGGGGCGCGGTCCGCCAGCAGGTCGGCCAGCGTGGTGCGGTCCACCACAAGCGCGATCGCGCCGTCCACCGCCAGCCAGACGTCCCGCAGCCCGGTGGCCACCCCGTGATAGCCGGCCCGGTCCGCGGGCATGCCCCGAACGCTGGTGAGCGCGCCGCCGACCGCACGCAGCACGTCACCGACACTGATCTCGGCCGGGGGTCTGCTCAGCGCGTACCCGCCCTCGGTGCCGCGGTGGCTGTGCAGCAGTCCGGCCCGCCGCAGGTCGAGCAGGATGCCCTGGAGGAAGCTGAGCGGGATGTCCTGGCGTTCGGCCAGGCTCGCGGCCTTGACCAGCTCGCCGCCGGGGTCCCCGTCGCCGGTGGATCCGGCGTCGGCGACGGCGAGCATGGCCCGGAGCGCGTAGTCGGCGCGCGCGGAGATGTACACGAGGTCAGTTGCCGGCCTGGTCCAGCACGCCCCAGCGGCGGCGGATCGCCTTGTCGGCCGCGCCGAACGCGGTGTCCACCAGCAGGCCGACCACCAGGATCACGATCATGATGGCCATCAGCCGGGGCGCCTCGCTCAGCTCGCGGGCGTAGGTGAGCTGCGCGCCGATCGAGGTGCGGGTGTCGATGACCACCAGCAGCTCACCGGCCATCAGACTGCGCCAGGCGAACGCCCAGCCCTGCTTGAGCCCGGCCACGATGGCGGGCAGCGCGGCCGGCGCGATCACGTACCGGTAGAGGTTGAGCCCGCGGGCGCCGAGGTTGCGGCCGGCGCGGACCAGCAGCGGCGGCACGTAGTCCACGCCGTGGATGACGCCGTTGGCGACCGACGGCGCGGCGCCGAGCACCACCACGAAGAAGATGGCCTGCTCGCTGAGCTGGAACAGCAGGATGGCCAGCGGGAACCAGGCGATCGACGGCATGGTCTGCAACGCGGTGATCATCGAGCCGAGCGCGGCGCGGAGCACCTTGACCCGGGCCACGCCCAGACCGAGCAGCAGACCCACCGCGACCGCGGCGGCGAACCCGACGGCCGCCCGGCGGGCGGTGGTGGCCAGGCCCTCCCAGAGCGCGGAGCTGACCAGGTAGTGGCCGAGGTCGCCGAAGACCACCAGCGGGCCGGACAGCGCCCAGGGCTCCTTCCACCCGCTCCAGACCACGGCCTGCCAGAGGGCGATGGCCATCGCGAGCGCGGCGAACTTGGGCCAGGTGGCGGACCAGAGCCGGCGCAGCCGGGACGGGCCCTTCTCCTGGCCGGCGATCTCCAGCGCGTCGAGGCCGGAGATCTCCGCGTCGGTACGCGCCGACCCGGCGAGGGTGTCACTGGCCATGCCGGCCCACCTCCTTGCGCAGCCGGTCGGTGACCTCGGCGGCGATGGCCGAGACCTCCGGCGAGTCGATCCGCCGGGGTCGCGGCACGTCGACCCGGGTGGAGTAGATGATCCGGCCGGGCCGGCTGGAGAGCAGCACGATCCGGTCGGCGAGCCGGGCGGCCTCGCGCACGTTGTGCGTGACGAACAGGACGGTGAGCTTGCGCTCGCCCCAGATCCGCTCCAACTCGTCGTGCAGGATGTCCCGCGTCATCGCGTCGAGCGCGCCGAACGGCTCGTCCATCAGCAGCACCGGGGTGTCCAGCGCGAGCGTACGGGCCAACGCGACCCGCTGCCGCATGCCGCCGGAGAGCTGGTGCGGGCGCTTGCGGCCGAAGTCGGACAGGTGGACCGTGCGCAGCAGCTCGGCCACCCGCTCGCGACGCTGGTCGCGCGGGAGCCCGCGCAGCTTCAGCGGCACCTCGACGTTGCCCTCGACGGTCGACCACGGGAACAGCGCCGGCTCCTGGAACATCAGGCCCGGGTTGACGCCCTCGCCCAACTCGATCGCGCCGCCGCTGACCCGGTCCAGGCCGGCGACCAGGTTCAGCAGCGTGCTCTTGCCGCAGCCGGACGCGCCGACCAGGCAGACGAACTCGCCCGGGGCGACGTCCAGCGACACCCCGTCCAGCGCCAGGACGGCCTGCTCGCCCTGGCCGTACACCTTGGTCACGCCGCGCAGCGCGACCGAGCCGGTCGCGCTGCGCGGGGTCGTCGTGGTCGACGTCACGGCTGGGTGACCTCGGGCTTGCCCTCGGCCTTCAGCACCTCGTTGAGGTACTTCAGGTCGTAGAGGCCGTTCAGGTCGACCGGCTGGGTCAGCCCGACCGCGACGGCGTGGTCCAGGCCGGCCTTCAGCGAGGACGCGATCGGGTCGTTGGTGAACTCCAACGTCGACCAGGCCTGCTTGATCAGCTTGATGTCCAGCGGCTTACCGGTGATCTTGCCGATGTGTGCGGAGACGGCCTGCTGCGCCTCGTCCGGCTTGGTGTTGACGAACTCGTTCGCCGCGACCTGACCCTCGACCAGCTTCTTCACCACGTCCGGGTGCGCCTTGAGGAACTTGGTGCTGACCAGCAGGTTCGTGATGACGAACTTCTTGTCCGGCCAGAGGTCGCGCTCGTCGACGAGCACCTTGCCGCCGGCGTTGACCAGCCGGGACACGAACGGCTCCGGCACCCAGGCGCCGTCGATGGCGCCGCTGCCGAACGTCTCGACGGTCTGCGCGTTCTCCTGGGGGACGACCTTGACGTCGCCGCCGCCCTCCTTGGTGGTCGTCAGGCCCTTCTCCTTGAGCCAGTAGCGCAGCGCGACGTCCTGGGTGTTGCCGAGCTGCGGCGTGGCGATCTTCTTGCCACGGAGCTGCTCCACCGAGGTGATGCCGGGCTTGACCACCAGCGCGACGCCGCCGGACGCGGCGCCGGAGACCACCCGGACCGCCTCGCCCTTCGACTTGGAGAAGGCGTTCACGGTCGGGTTCGGACCGATGTACGTGGCGTCCAGCGCGCCGGAGAAGACCGCCTCGATGGCCGCCGGACCGGCGTTGAACGTCTTCGTCTCCAGCGTCACGTCGCCGCCGAGCTTCTCCTTGAAGATCCCCTTCTCCACGCCCACCACGGCGGGCGCGTGGGTGAGGTTGGGGAAATAGCCCAGGCGCAGCGTCACCGGGCCGGAGTCGCCGGCGGCGTCGCTGTCGTCGCCGCAGGCGGCGGTGGTGCCGAGCGTGGCCGCGCCGACCACGGCCAGGGTGGCCAGCGTGACCAGGCGGCGCAGGGGGAGCCGTCTCATCGAAAGTCCAATCCGCAGTATTCCTATTTAGTTGGTAGGAAGACTGGGGCAGGGTGCCGGGCGGCGTCAAGACCCGTCCCGCATCTGTCCACCGTTCGGCCACGGCACACCGCCGGTGTGGCCGGTACGGAGGCGCTAGTGTCGATCTCGTGCCGACCAGGAGAGCGAAGATCCCAGCGACGAAATACCCGGTCGAGCGGTTCGCCCTCGACAACGGTCTGCGAGTGGTGCTCACTCCGGACCGCAGCGCCCCGGTGATCGGGGTGGCGGTGGTCTACGACGTCGGCATCCGATCCGAGCCGGAGGGCCGCACCGGCTTCGCCCACCTCTTCGAGCACCTGATGTTCCAGGGCTCGGAGAACCTGGAGAAGCTCGCCCACTTCCGGCACGTGCAGGGTGCCGGCGGCACGTTCAACGGCTCCACCCACTTCGACTACACCGACTACTTCGAGACGCTGCCGAGCAACGCGCTGGAGCGGGCGCTGTTCCTGGAGGCGGACCGCATGCGCGGCCCCCGGCTGACCGAGGAGAACCTGCGCAACCAGGTCGACGTGGTCAAGGAGGAGATCCGGGTCAACGTGCTCAACCGGCCGTACGGCGGGTTCCCCTGGCTGACGCTGCCGCCGGTGATGTTCGACACGTTCCCCAACGCGCACGACGGCTACGGCTCCTTCGACGACCTGGAGTCCGCGACGGTGGCCGACGCCGCCGACTTCTTCCGGCACTACTACGCCAGCGGCAACGCGGTGCTGGCGGTCAGCGGCGACATCGACGTGGCCGAGGCGACCGCGCTGATCGAGCGGCACTTCGGCGACGTGCCGGCCCGCCCCGCGCCGGAGCGGCCCGACTTCGCCGAGCCGGACCTGACCACCGAGCGGCGCAGCACGTACACCGACGCGCTGGCCCCGCTGCCGGCGGTGGCGAGCGCCTGGCGGGTGCCCGACCCGATCACCGACTTCGCCGGCTACCTGCCCTTCGTGGTGCTCGCCGAGGTGCTCACCGACGGCGACGCGTCCCGGCTGGTCGAGCGGCTGGTGCAGCGCGACCGCTCGGTCACCGGCCTCGGCGGCTACCTCAGCTTCATGGGCGACCCGTTCGACGTGCGCGACCCCACCGCGCTGCTGCTCCAGGCCCACCTGCCGCCCGGCGGCGACGTGGACAAGGTGCTGCGCACCATCGACGAGGAGCTGGACCGGCTGGCCACCGACGGGCTGACCGACGGGGAGCTGGCGCGTACCCAGGCCCGGATGGCCACCCACCTGCTGCGCGACACCGACGCGGTGCTCGGCCGCGCGCTGCGGATGGCGGTGCTGGAGCAGCAACGCGGCGAACCGGGGCTGCTCAACGAACTGCCCCGGCTGGTCGGCGCGGTCACCGAGGAGCAGGTCCGCGCCGCCGCCGCCACGCTGCGGCCCGAGCGTCGCGCATCCGTCGAGGTCGTGGCCGGAGGTGCCCGATGACCACCACCGTCCGTCCGTTGCCGGCGCTCGGCCCGAACCGGCGGCTCACCGTGCCGAAGCAGGCCGAGCGCACGCTCGGCAACGGCCTCACCGTGATCGCGGTACGCCGGCCCGCCGTACCCCTGGTCGAGCTGCGGCTCTGGATGCCGTTCGGGCGGGCCCACCTGGCCCGCGGCGCGATGCTGGCGCAGACCGTGCTGGCCGGCACCGAGGCGCACAGCGCCACCGAGATCGCCGCCGAGCTCCAGAAGGTCGGCGGCGGGCTCTCCGCCGGCGTCGACCCGGACCGGCTGATGCTCTCCGGCGCCGGCCTGGTGACCGGGCTGGACCGGATGCTGGAGCTGCTCGCCGAGGTGCTCACCGGCGCCAGCTACCCGGCCGACTGGGTGGCCACCGAGCGGGACCGTCTCGTCGACCGGATCCAGGTCGCCCAGAGCCAGCCGTCCCACCTGGCCCGGACCGCGCTGCTCACGCGCGTCTACGGCCGCCACCCGTACGCGACGCAGACGCCCGAGCCCGACCAGGTGCGGGCGGTCCGCCCGGCCGCGCTGCGTCGGCTGCACGCCGAGCGGGTGCACCCGGCCGGGGCGGTGCTGGTGCTGGTCGGCGACGTGCAGCCGGCGCGGGCGCTGGACGCGGCCGAGGCGGCGCTCGCCGGCTGGCGGGGCGACGGTCACGTCGCCGAGCTGCCGCCCGCGCCGCCGCTGGAGCCCGGTCCGCTGCTGCTCGTCGACCGGCCCGGCTCGGTGCAGTCCTCGCTGCGCCTCGCGCTGCCGGCGGTGCCCCGCACCCACCCCGACCACGCCGCGTTGCAACTGGCCAACCTGCTCTTCGGCGGCTACTTCTCGTCCCGCTGGGTGGAGAACATCCGGGAGGACAAGGGCTACACGTACGGGCCGCACTCCGTGGTCGAGCACTCGGTGGCCGGGTCGGTGCTGGTGGCCGGCGCCGAGGTGGCCACCGAGGTGACCGCGCCCGCGCTGCTGGAGACCAGCTACGAGCTGGGCCGGCTGGCCACCGTGCCGCCGAAGCCGGACGAGCTGGAACAGGCCCGCCAGTACGCGCTCGGCACGCTCCAGCTCGGCATGTCCACCCAGGCCGGCCTGGCATCGCTGACCAGCGCGTACGCCGGCAACGGGCTGCGGCTGGACTACCTCGCCGAGCACGCCGCCCGGCTGGCCGCCGCGACCGTTGACGACGTCGCCGAGGTGGCGGCCCGGTACCTCGCCCCGGCGAAGGCGGTCACCGTGGTGCTCGGCGACGCGGCCCGGGTGGCCGACTCGCTCGCCGCGCTCGTGCCCGTGCGCACGGAGGACGCATCCACGTGAGCGGCGAGCCGGCGCCGCCGCTGGCCCGGTCCACGGTGGACCGGGCCGCGCACCGGCGTACCGACCCGGCCTGGCTGGCCGAGGCGTGGGAGCAGGCCCGGGTGCTGGTGCTGGACTCGACCGACGAGGGCCGCGCCCTGGTCCGCGGCGAGGTGGCCCCGCCGGAGCTGGTCCTGGTCGGCGCCGGTGAGCTGCCCGAGGTGCCCCGCTCGGTGCCGATGTTCCTCGGCGTGGAGCCGGACGGGGTGCCGGTGTTCGCGGTGGACAGCCCGCTGCCCGCGCTGCCGGGCACCCGCCGGGCGCATCTGCGTGAGGTCGGCCACCTGATGACCGACCGGGACGCGGGCCTGTTCACCACCGCGTTGGCGCTGCTCAACTGGCACCTGCGGCACGGCTACTCGGCGTCCACCGGGCAGCCGACGCAGGTCGACGAGGCCGGCTGGTCCCGGGTCGACCCGGGTGGCCACCGGACCTGGCCGCGTACCGACCCGGCCATGATCGTGCTGGTGCACGACGGGGTGGACGGCCCGGAGGGCCGCTGTCTGCTGGGCAACAACGCCGCCTGGCCGAGCACCCCGGGTCGGCGCCGCTACTCCTGCCTGGCCGGTTACGTCGAGCCTGGCGAGTCGGCCGAGGCCGCCGTGCTGCGCGAGGTCCGCGAGGAGGTCGGCGTCGCGGTCGGGGAGATCGCGTACGTGTCCAGCCAGGCCTGGCCGTTCCCCGGCTCGCTGATGCTCGGCTTCCTGGCCCGGGCCGACGCCGACGAGCCGATCCGGGTCGACCCGACCGAGATCGCGCACGCGCGGTGGTTCAGCCGCCGGGAGATCGGCGCCGCGCTGGCCGGCGAGCCGGTCCGGGTGGACGGCGGGGACCTCCTGCTGCTGCCTCCGCCGTCGTCGATCGCGTTGTTCCTGGTGCACCGCTGGCTCGACGGCCACTGCTGACCGGGCGGCCACTGCTGACCGGGGCGGCCGGAGGCTGTCCCGGCCGCGGCGGGCGCGCCGGCCCTGAGCCGGTGCGTTGAGAAGGGGCCCCGCCTATGCCGGAGGCGTTAAGCGGGGGCCCCTCCTTACGCGGTCCCGGCCCGGACCGTCGTTGCCGCGGCGGTCCGGGGCCGGGAACACGGGCCGTCGTGGCCGGGTGAGGCGTGGAGCACGGCGGGGGAGCCGGTCCGGCCACGACGGACGTCAGCAGCGGTCGGTCACCCGCCGTCCCACCGGTAGGGGCGGCCGGGGGAGTGCTCCTCGATGGGCAGCACCTTGACCCGGTGCCGGCCGGCGCGGACCGCCCCGACGGCGGACAGGGCGCGGGCGAGCAGGAGGGCGGCGTCCCGGTTCTCGGCGTGCACGACCTGACGACGTGGTTCCGGCGCACGGGTCTCGTCCCGCAGCCGTCCCCCGCCGGCCCAGGCGGCGGCGATGTCGGCGTCGGCGGCGCTGCGGATCTCGGTGCGGACGATCAGGAACCGCATGGTGTCCCCCGGAAGTGGACGGATACGCGGTGGAACTTCCACGTCACTCAAGCGACATCGTACGCCGGCAGGTCGTCCCAGCAAGTGAAACGAGGCAGCTCGACCGTTCGGAGGATGGCAGGTCAGGACGGTTGTCCGGGGTGGACGTGCGAGGGGCCGCCGGCATGACGCCGACGGCCCCCGGGCCCTCGCCGGATCAGTTCAGGTCGAACTGGCCGTTCTTCGCGCCGGCGATGAAGCCGAGCCAGCCGGCCCGGTTGAACAGCAGCACCGGCCCGCTCGGGTCCTTGCTGTCCCGCAACGCCATGCTCGCCGGCCCGGTGCCGAGCGGCGCGACCTCCACGCAGTTCGAGGTCTGGCTGCGGGTGCTCTTGCGCCAGGCGGCGCCGGCGAGGGAGGTCGTGCTGGTGTGGATCTGGTTCATGGTGTCCTGCTCCTGGTGAGGTGCTCCGATGGGGACGAGCGACGCCGACGTCGGGCGCGGGGATCACCGCTCCGACGTGAGGCGCCCCGAGTCACGGCGGCGCTGGGTCGGCGCCGTTGCCGGCCCGTACGCCGCGGTGGACTCGACTGCCGTGCCGGTCGGCCGTCCGGTCGCCTCGGTCAGCCAGGAGTGGGTGTCCGATGCGGAGAGTGCCGACTTGCATAGCCACTCGAACACCACTTTATAGCGATTTAGGGTGCTCACCTCGGTCGACATGACGTCGGTGAACCCACTTTCGATGGCGAGCGTCTCCGGATCGAGCGGGTCGGCGAACCGGTAGAGCGAGAACGCGGTCGGCGGGACGTACCAGTCGCCGACCCGGGTGTCCCGGAGCAGCAGGCGCAGCTCCACGTTCGGCATGTCGGCCAGCTCGCACAGGTGGACGAGTTGGTCCCGCAGCACGTCCGGCGGGCCGGCGCGCCGGTCCAGCGCGGCCTCCTCCAGCACGGCGGTGTACCGGGGCACGTGGACCAGCAGCGACTGGCGGGCCTGCCGGGCGCCCACCTCGGCCTCCGGATTCTCCGACTCCGGATCGCCCGCCTCCTCGGCCACCCGGGCCGCGGACAGGATCCGGTGCCGGGCGTAGCCGGGGGTCTGCAACAGCCCCGGCACCAGCACCGGGTTGTACTCGGAGATCTCCGCGCAGCCCGCCTCCAGCTCGGCGAAGGCGCGCTGCTGCTGGGTCATCACCGGGAAGTTGCGCAGCCAGCCGCGCATGTCGCCGGCCTCGTGGGCGATCGTGGTCAGCTCCGCGCGCAGCCCGGCGGCGACGCCGTAGAGCGTGAGCAACGCGTCCACGTCGTCCGGGTCGGGCCGGCTGCGGCCGTTCTCCAGGCGGGACAGTTTGGAGGCGGAGGCCCAGCCGATCCCCTCGATGACCTGGTCACCGGTGAGACCGGCCTGTTCGCGGAGCCGGCGCAGCTCGATGCCGAGGCGGCGACGGCGCAGAAACGGGCCTGGTGCGGCAGGAGGCACGGCGTCCTCTTCTCCGTCGACCGTCGCGAGAGGCGACGGTAACTGTATGAAATTCGCCCCCCACGGTCAGTATGGACGGCGCGACCGGTGTCGGCAGGTCCGGCGAGGGCGTGTCACGAGAGACAAAAAGAGGACTGTGGAGAGCGCCTTCGCCGGCGCCCGCCCCGACGCGCCCTCGGGCGCACCTGCCGGAGGGAAACCGATGCGCACCGTCCTGCGCCGCCCCGACTTCCGCCTGCTCTTCGCCGCGATGGTGGCGAGCCTGGCGGCGGAGTCGATCCTGCTGCTCGCGCTCGCCGTCTGGGTGAAGGACCTGACCGGCTCGGACAGCATGGCCGGCGCCACCCTCTTCGCCGTGATCGCGCCGATGGCGCTCGCCCCGCTGGTCGGCTGGGTGGTCGACCGCTACCGCCGCCGACCCTTCTTCATCGCCGCCGACCTGCTCGCCGCCGTGCTCCTCGGCCCACTGCTCACGGTGCGCGACCGCGGGGACGTCTGGGTGATCTACCTGGTCGCGGCGCTCTACGGCCTCTCCTCGATCACGCTGACCGCCGCGCTCAACGGGCTGATCCGGCACCTGGTGCCGGCCGACCTGCTGGCCGACGCGAACGGGGCCCTGCAGACCGTCCGGCAGGGGCTGCGGCTGGTCGGGCCGCTCACCGGGGCCGGCATCTACGCGGCCGTCGGTGGCTGGCTGCTGGTGCTCCTGGCCATGGCCGGGTTCCTGCTCGCCGCCGCCGTGGTCGGGCTGCTCCGGGTGCAGGAGAACACACCGACCGGGGCCGGGAGCCACTGGCCGGCCGGACTGGGCGCCGGGCTGCGCCACCTGGCCCGGGAGGCGGCGCTGCGCCGGGCCCTGGTCGGCTACGGCGTCGCCTCGCTGGTGATGGGCTTCACCGAGTCGCTGATCTTCGCGTACGTCGACCTGGGCCTGCACCGCGACGCGGCGTTCGTCGGTGTGCTGGTCATGGTGCAGGGGGTGGGCGGTCTGGTCGGCGGGCTGCTCTCCGCCGCCGTGGTCCGCCGGCTCGGTGAGCTGGGCGCGCTGGCCACCGGCGTGACGTTCTTCGGCCCGGCCGCGCTGGCGCTGGCGTACCCCCGGCTCTGGCTCGGGGTGGTGGCGCTGCTGCTGGCCGGCGTCTCGCTGCCGCTGACCATGGTGGGGTTGTCCACGCTCGTCCAACGACGGACCCCGCCGGGGCTGCTGGGCCGGGTCACCGCCGCGTCCCGGGCGCTGGTCAGCGGGCCGCAGGCGGTCTCCATCGGCACCGGCGCGCTGCTCGTCGGCGTCTTCGACTACCGGCTGCTGTTCGTGCTGGTCGGCACCGTCACCACGGGCGGCGGACTCTACCTCTGGCGCGGTCGTCGCCTCACCCCGCCGGGAACGGCCGGCCCGGCCCGCGTCCCGACGCCCCGCCGGCCGCTCGACGACGAGCTGCTCGCCGCCAGCCGCCGGCGCCGGACGCCGTGACCGGCGCTGGTCGGCCGCGCCCCCGAATCCGGGCACGGCCGACCGGCGGCTACGGGAAGCAGGTCAGCCGGGCAGGGCGGCGAGGTGCTGCTTGACCTGGTTGATCGAGGGGTTGGTCAGGGCGCTGCCGTCGGCGAAGCGCAGCGTCGGCACGGTCTGGTTGCCGCCGTTGACGCCCCGCACGAACTCCGCCGCCGTGCTGTCCTGCTCGATGTCGACCACCTCGTACGCGATGCCCTCCCGGTCGAGCTGCGACTTCAGCCGGTGGCAGTAGCCGCACCACGTGGTGGAATACATCGTCAACATGGTCTGGTCCTCCAAGAGTGGGCCCGCGCCCGGTCCGATCAGGCCAGGCTAACCGCTGCAACGTCGGACGGGGCTGGGATGATTCCCTGTCGTGGGGGTTCACTCAGCGGCGGAACGGGTGCTGGCCGGGCTCGATCCGGAGCAACGGTCGGCGGTGACCGCCCCGGCCGGCCCGGTCTGCATCCTGGCCGGCGCCGGCACCGGCAAGACCCGGGCGGTGACGTCGCGGATCGCCTACCGGGCGTTGTCCGGCGACATCTCCGCCCGGCACGTGCTGGCGGTCACGTTCACCGCCCGCGCGGCGGCCGAGATGCGCAGCCGGCTCGGCGTGCTCGGGGTGCAGGGGGTGCAGGCGCGCACGTTCCATGCCGCGGCGCTGCGCCAGGTCCGCTACTTCGCGCCCCGGCTGCTGGCCGGGCGGGCCATGCCGGAGCTGCTGGACAGCAAGGTGCGGGTGGTCACGCTGGCCGCCGCCAAGCTGGGCCTGCGCACCGACCGGGCCGCCGCGCGTGACCTTGCCGCCGAGATCGAGTGGGCCAAGTCCTCCCTGGTCGAGCCGGACGAGTACGTGGTCGCGGCGGCCAAGGCGCGGCGCGAGACGCCGTACGAGCCGGCGCGGGTGGCGGAGGTGTTCGTCGCGTACGAGCGGCTCAAGCGCGGCAACGGGGTGATCGACTTCGAGGACATGCTGCGCGCCGCGGTCTGGGGGATCGAGGAGCACCCGGACGTGGCCGAGCAGGTGCGCAGCCAGTACCGCCACTTCGTGGTCGACGAGTACCAGGACGTCAACCCGCTCCAGCAGCGGCTGCTGGACGTCTGGCTCGGCGGGCGCGAGGACCTCACCGTGGTCGGCGACGCCAGCCAGACGATCTACTCGTTCACCGGCGCGACCTCGTCGTACCTGGTCGACTTCCCCCGCCACCACCGTGGCGCGACGGTGGTGCGGCTGGTCCGCGACTACCGCTCCACCCCGCAGGTGGTGGGCCTGGCCAACGCGGTGATCTCGCAGGCCCGGGGCGCCGAGGCGCGGCTGCGGCTGGAGCTGCACGGCCAGCGCCGGCCCGGCCCCGAGCCGGAACTGCGGATCTTCACCGACGAGCCGGCCGAGGCCACCGCCGTCGCGGCCCGCTGCCGGGCGCTGGTGGCCGGCGGCACCCCGGCCCGCGAGATCGCCGTGCTGTTCCGCACCAACGCGCAGTCCGAGGCGTACGAGAAGGCGCTCTCCGAGGCCGAGGTGCCGTACGTGCTCCAAGGCGCGGAGCGGTTCTTCGAGCGGCCCGAGGTGCGTCAGGCGATGATCGCGCTGCGCGCCGCCACCCGGTCCATCCCCGGGGAGACGCCGCTGCCGGCCGCCGTGGTGGAAGGGCTCGCCGCGGTCGGCTGGGCACCCGACGCGCCGCCGGCCGGCGGCGCCGCCCGCGAGCGCTGGGAGGCGCTCGCCGCGCTGCTCCAGCTCGCCGAGGAGTACGCGGCCACGCCCGAGGTGCTGCCGATCGGGGAGGCCGCCACGGTCGAACGTCAGGCGACGCTGGCCGGCTTCACCGAGGAGCTGGCCCGGCGGGCCGCCCAGCAGCACGTGCCCACCGTGGACGGCGTGACGCTGGCCTCGCTGCACTCGGCGAAGGGCCTGGAGTGGGACGCGGTGTTCCTGGTCGGGCTGGCCGAGGGCACGCTGCCCACCACGTACGCGAAGACGCCCGAGCAGGTCGAGGAGGAGCGGCGGCTGCTCTACGTGGGCATCACCCGGGCCCGGGAGTGGCTCTGGCTGTCGTACGCGGCGGCGCGTTCGCCCGGCGGTCGGGCCCGGCGGCCGTCCCGCTTCCTGCCGCAGCTCGACCGCTCGGGCGGCGGCGAGCGGGCCGGCGCCGGCAGCCCGGCGCGGCGGGCCGAGCGGCGACGACCGCAGGTGGTCTCCTGCCGGATCTGCGGCGCCACGCTGCTCGCCGGCGCGGACCGCAAGCTGGGCCGCTGCCCGACCTGCCCGTCGGACCTGGACGAGGAGCTGTACGCGCGGCTGCGCGACTGGCGGCAGCGGGTGGCCGGCGTGCAGCGGGTGCCGGCCTACGTCGTCTTCACCGACGCCACGCTCACCGCGCTGGCGGAGCGGAAGCCGGGACGCACCGAGGAGCTGGTCGCGATCGCCGGCATCGGACCCCGGAAGGTGGGGCTGTACGGCGACCCGGTGCTGGCCCTGGTGGCCGGCGCCACCGTGGACGACGTTCTGCCCGCAGAAAACTTTCGAAATGAGTCCGTAAATCGTTTGCCCTCCCCCGAGTGCGAGGAATAGCCTCAGGACACACCACGCGAGCGGCGCCGTTCTGGCTGCTCACGGGGGATGAGTCCATGGTCGGCACGAGGAGAGTCAGGGAGGTGGCACCAATGGAGATTTACACCTATGAGCGTCCGGCGGCGATGCCAGCTGCCTGCGCTCCGCTGTCGGCTGTCCGGGTGGCCCTTGCCGCTCGACCGTCGGCTCCGCAGGTGCACCAGGTCCAGGTTCAGGCCGAGCTGAACCTGACCGTCGCGCCGCTGCGCGGAGTCGAGGGGACCAGTGGCTTCACGGGCATGGGCATCGATGGCGGCAAGAAGCGCACCGATGTCCGCGGCGTTCCACCTCGAGGTAGACCGGTCTGATCCATCAGACCACCGGCTCACCTCGAGGCCGCGGAACCCGCTACCGGGATCCGCGGCCTCAGTTTTTTGCCCCGCCGAAGTACCGAATGCGATCCACGAGATCGAAGTGAGAGAGAGGTGACCGGAGGATGAGTCTGGCGTTGGCCCCACTCGACGTGAGCGTCGAGGTGGAGGCGAACCTGCCCTGCCGGAAGTTCGACCCCGACCTGTGGTTCTCCGACCAGCCTGCCGAACTCGAACTGGCCAAGTCGCTCTGCGGGGACTGCCCGCTGCGCGTCGAGTGCCTGGCCGGGGCGGTCGAGCGGGCCGAGCCCTGGGGCGTCTGGGGCGGCGAGATCTTCGAGCGTGGCGCGGTCGTCCCGCGCAAGCGGCCCCGTGGCCGTCCGCGTAAGGAGGACCTCGCCCGCGACGCCCAGCTCCGGGTCGAGGCGGAGGCGCGACTGGCGGCCAGCGGGCTGTCCGAGTCGCGTAGCGCCGTCCGGCTGGCAGCCTGACACACCTACGTTCCGAAGCCGACCGACGCCGGTGTCCCTCCACCGGCCGAACGAGAGAGAGAAACCCGTGCTGCACCTGCCGAACGGAACCGAGATGCAACTACTCCACGAAGCGTTGTCGAGGGCTCGAATGCGCCGGCCTCAGGCCGGTCGCACCACCACGAGCACTGAGGCAACCCGTTCCGCCCGTACCGTCGCCATGCGGAGTCGCGGCCAGTCGGCTCGCGACCTGGGCGTTCTCTAGATCGAACCACTGAGGAAGGGGCGGTGACCGGATGGTCGCCGCCCCTTCGGCGTACCCGTGTCGTCAGGCCACCGCCGCGAAGCCGGGCAGCCAGCGTTCCAGGATGGCCCGGTAGGACGCCTTCGCCTCCAACTGGCAGAGCACCCCGATCGACCCCAGCGTCACCCGATGGATCATCAGGTACGACGGCGGCAGGTTGAGCTGCCGGCTGAGCTGGTACGCGGGGGAGCGCGGGCTGGCCAGCCGGCCCGCCTCACCCCGCAGCCAGGCCCGGGTGAAGCGGAACTCGTCGGCGGCGATCGGCTCCAGCATCGGGCGGAGGAAGTCGAGCACCCCCTGCGCGTCGATCGGCTCGGTCCGGCTGACGAAGCCCTCGTCGCGCAGCCCGTCCACCACCCCGTCGGCGTCGCCGCGCAGCGCCAGCGCGGCGATCCGGCCGATCGGCTCGGGCGTGCCCTCCGGCATCCGGGCCACCGCGCCGAAGTCGATCACACCGAGCCGGCCGTCGGGCAGCAGCCGGAAGTTGCCCGGGTGCGGGTCGGCGTGCAGCAGCCCGGCCCGCTCCGGCGCGGAGAGGTGCAGCTCCGCCATCAGCCGCCCGGCCTCGTTCCGCTGCTCCTCGGTGCCCTCCCGGATGATCGTGGACAGCGGGATGCCCTCCACCCACTCGGTGATCAGCACCCGGGGCGCGGCGTCGAGCACCTCCGGGATGAAGATGTCCGGGTCGTCCGCGTACGCGGCGGCGAACGCCCGCTGCGACTCGGCCTCCAGCTCGTAGTCCAGCTCCTCGGTGATCCGCTCGCGCAGCTCGGCCAGGAGCGGCTTGACGTCCAGACCCGGCTGGATCGCCCGGAACATGCCGCCCAGCCGGGAGAGCTGCTTGAGGTCGGCGAGCAGGGCCTCGCCGGCGCCCGGGTACTGGATCTTCACGGCCACGTCCCGGTGCAGCGGGCCGCCGTCCGGCCCGTACCCCGGGTCGCGCCAGACCGCCCGGTGCACCTGGCCGATGCTGGCCGCGGCGGCCGGGGTGTCGTCGAAGGAGACGAACCGGTCCCGCCAGTCCGGCCCGAGCTGCTCGGCCAGCACCTTGTGCACGGTCGCCGCGGGCAGCGGCGGGGCGGCCTCCTGAAGCTTGGTGAGCGCCTGCCGGTAGGGCGCGGCGACCTCCTCGGGCAGCGCCGCCTCGAAGACCGACAGGGCCTGACCGAACTTCATCGCACCGCCCTTGAGCTGCCCGAGGACGCTGAACAACTGCTCGGCGGTGCGCTGCTGGATCTCGGCGGAGATGACGTCGGACGCGAGGCCGGTCACCCGCTTGCCCATGCCGAGGACGGTTCGACCGGCGAATCCGAGCGGCAGGGCGGCGAGTTTGGCGGTGCGGGACACGGCGCGGCGCGGGATGTCGGTCACCCGGCCATTGTTACCGACGCGAGGGGCTCGCTGCTGCCGTGCGGCCGGGAGCGGGTAGGGCCGACCGGATCGGGCGACGCCCGCAGCAGCCGCAGGAGGGGTGCGGGGGCCACCGGCGATGCCGGAGACGACCGGCCCCCCGCACCTCCACCGCCGCACCGAGCGTCTCCGGGGTGCCGCCGTCGA
The DNA here is from genome assembly GCF_044455765.1 of Micromonospora sp. NPDC051141. Taxonomy (NCBI): domain Bacteria; kingdom Bacillati; phylum Actinomycetota; class Actinomycetes; order Micromonosporales; family Micromonosporaceae; genus Micromonospora; species Micromonospora sp. NPDC051141. The sequence continues at coordinate 3,905 of NZ_JBITFD010000025.1, read as the reverse complement.
GCTGGGCCAGCACCTCGGCCGCCGCGAACGCCACCGCGGCGAGCCGGGTGGTGGCCGCGCAGCCCGGCTCGCCCCGGTCGGTCGCGAGCTGGGCGGCGAGCGCCGGCCAGTCCGGATCGCGGTCGGCGCGGTGCAGGTCGAGGCAGCGCAGGCAGGGACCGGCGGGCGGGCGGACCAGCGGCCCGACCACGGGTACGCCGCCGCGCAGGTCGAGCAGGAGGTGGGGTTGCCGTCGCTGGGCGTACCCGATGGCGAGCGCCTCGGCCGGCCGACCGACGCCGAGCTGCACCACCAGGTCGGGGCGGCCGGACCGCAGCGGCCCGGTGGCCGTGCCCGGCGCACAGCGTCCCAGCGCCGCGCACACCGCCGCGGCCAGCGGGCGACCCAGCTCCGCGCCGGTCAGGCCGGTCCCGACCAGGTCGCCGGCGCGGACCGGGCCGGACAGCTCGGGTACGACGTGCCCCACCCCGGCCTGGGCCAGCGCCACGGCGACCGCGGCGCCGAGCCGGCCCGCACCGGTCACCAGCACCCGGGCGGCCCGGCGGCGGCGCAGTAGCCGCGCCGGCGTGCCGGGCAGGTCGCGGGCGGCCAGGGCCAGGGCGTCCGCCTCCGCGGTCAACCGGGCCCGGACCGGCCCGGTGAGGTCACGGGGGAGCAGCGTCTGCGCGGGTACGACCAGTCCGGCGTCCCGGAGCGCGTCGAGCAGGGCACGCGCCTCGCCCGCCGGCACCCGGGCGGCGGTGGCGGCGGCCAGGACGGCGCGTTCGCTACGGGTGCCGTCGAGCAGGTCGAGCAGGTGGGCGCTGCCGGGAGTGGCCACCTCGACCAGCACCGCCGGGCCGGGCTCCATGCCCAGCTGGAGCGTGCGCCGGTCGCGCCACAGCCTGGTCAGGCCGGGCAGCAGCATGGGGCGGGGGAGTGGAGTTGGATGCGTCACGCCACGAATGGTGACCGTGTCCGTGCGCTCAGTCGCTCGTTGTCCACAGGCTTGCCGTGCCTCAGCCAGCGTTGTCCACAGGGGCACGCCGTTTTTCCACAACTCGCCGGTAGTGATGTCGGATACGCGACGGGGAGGGGCGGCCGTGGCCACCCCTCCCCGGACGACCCGAACGGGTCAGACCTTCGCCTTGCCCAGGATGCGGTTCACTGTTGTGCCGCACACCGGGCACTTGCCCTTGGCCATGTTCATGCCGGTCTTCGAGACCTCCACGTGCCCCTCGAAGTCCCGCTTCTCCTTGCACTTGACGCAGTAACCGTTGTAGGTCTGGGCCTGGTCGGCCACGGTAGCCTCCTCGTCTCGTCCGCCGGAGGTGTCCCGGCGGGTTATCCCTGCGACGGGCCACACGTGGACCGGCGCCGGGGGTTCTCCGTGATCAGTCTCCTGATCACTGGTTGGCGGACCCTACCCAGGTCTGGGTGGTTCCATGTCAGCTGTACGCCGACTCTGTGAGCAAGTCGACGACGAGAGTGTGCACGTCGAGTAACGTCTGATAAGTGAGTTTCGGGGGGACACGCCGGGTAAATGCGCTCAGATCCCCTTCGCGCGGCCCCGCCGCCACCGGCCCGCCGTAGATCACCTAACGTGAGCGACGGCCGGCGGGTGATGGTTACCTACCGTCGCAAAGAAATTTTTCAGGACTCCTGACAACCAATCGCCATTTTCCGGGCGCGTGTCGTCTTGTTTACTCTTGCGGAGCCCTGGTCAGTACGCATTAGCTTTCCCTCGTGACAGTCAACCGAGGCTGCGCGGCCCGGTAATGGCCGGGACGCGGAAGCCCGTCGTCGAGGTGCGGCGCAGCCAGCGCCGGCGACGCACGGTGTCCGCGTACCGGGACGGGGAGCGCGTCGTCGTGCTCATCCCCGACCAGTTCTCCCGGGCCGAGGAGAGCGAGTGGGTCGACCGGATGCTGGCCCGGCTGGCCGCCCGGGAGGGCCGGTTCGCCCGCTCGGACGCCGAACTGCTCGCCCGGGCCACTCGCCTGATCGGCCTCTACCTGCCGGAACATGGATCGGCCGCGGAACCGGCGAGCGTCCGCTGGGTGACCAACCAGAACGGCCGCTGGGGTTCCTGCACCCCGGCCGACCGCACCATCCGGATCTCCCACCGGATCCAGGACATGCCCGACTGGGTGATCGACTATGTCCTGCTGCACGAACTGACGCACCTGATCGTGCCCAGCCACAACGCCCAGTTCTGGGCCCTGGTCGCCCGCTATCCCCGCGCCGAACGGGCCCGCGGCTATCTGGAGGGCGTCGCCGCCACCGCCGGCCTCCCCTGACCCGCCCCACCACCGGTCGCCGGTCGCCCCGCCGCCGGTCGCCGGTCGCCCCGCCTTCCGTCGCCCCGCGCCCTGATTCACCGAAAGTGGGGCTATCCGGGCCTGAATAGCCCCACTTTCCGTGCAAGTGCGGCCCTGCGGCCCTGCGGCCCTGCGGCCCTGCGGCCCTGCGGCCCTGCGGCCCTGCGGCCCTGCGGCCCTGCGGCCCTGCGGCCCTGCGGCTCGGCGGCTCGGCGGCCCGACGCCGGCCCGGTGCCCCGGCGCGTCACGCGGCGGCGGTGTGGGCTTGAGGGCGTGGTGGGGGGATGTGCCGCGCTGCGGAGAGGCGGTGGGGGGCGGGATCATGGGTGCGGGGTTAGGGTCGGCGAATGGTCCGACGTGTGGTGGTGGCGTTGCTCGGCCCGGTGACCTGGGCACCGCCGGGAGTCGAGCCGGCCCGGTGGCGGACCGCCCTCGCCGAGGACGTGGTAGACCTGCTGGCCACGCTGAACGAGGTGGAGACCGCGGTGGCGGTCACCCCGGCGGACCGCTGGTTGGCCGACGCGGTGGTCTGGCCCGGCACCTCCGTGCACGAGGTGCCCGAGCCCACCCCGAACGCCGTCTTCGCGGCGCTCAACGGCTACGACCAGGCTGCCGTGGTCGCCGCCGACGCGCCGGACGTGCCCGGTCTCACCCTCGGCAAGCTGCTCCGGCCGCTGTCCAGCCGGCCGGTGGCCGTCGCTCCGGCGGAAGGTAACGGGCCGGGCCTGCTCGGAGTGGCCGCGCGCCTGCCCGTACCGAAGTGGGTGCCGGCGCTGGACCTCGACACGGCCGTGCCGGGCGAGGTGCGGGCCGCCGCGCCCCGGCCCGGCGACGTGGCGGTGACCGCCGGCTGGCGACGCCTGCGCGGCCCGGCCGACCTCGGTGCCCTGGATCCGGCGTTCGAGGGGTGGGACGCGACTCGGGCGTTGCTCTCCGGCCACCCGAGCTGACCGCCCGCTCCGGCCCTCCTGCCTTCCGGTCCTCCTGCCTTCCGGCCCGCCTACCTGTCGGCCCGCCTACTTGGCTTGCCCGCTTGCCCGCTTGCCCGTTTACTCGGCTTGCCCGTTCGCTCGGCCCGCCCGCTCGCTCAGGCCGTCTGCTCTGATCCGCCCTGCATTGGGTCTCGCCAGCCGGCCTCGCCTGGTGCCAGACCGAGCCGCGGCCCTGGGTGTCGTCCGCATGGTGCCTGAGCAGCCGGAGCATCCTTCTCCGCGCCTACCAACCTGAGGGCGTGGACGGGTCAAGCGTAGTGGCGAGGGCGCGTCGCGGTTCGGCCAGCTCGCGGATCGACAGCGTCTCCGCGACCGCTGCCACGGTGAGTCGGTTATGCGATCAGGTCCGTAGGCACCCGGGGTACCTTCCTCGACCGGCAGCGGTCGAGGTCGTCGACGGGACGCGCCCCGGACACCCGTCCGCGACGGCCGCGCCGCACTCTCCCAACGGTGCGCGATGGGCTGTGGCGGGCGATGCACGGTGAGGCGCGGTGGGTGGGGCGCGGCGGGCGATGCGCGGGTGGGGTGCGGCGGGCGGTGCGTGGGTGGGGTGCGGCGGGCGGTGCGTGGGTGGGGTGCGGCGGGCGGTGCGTGGGTGGGGTGCGGCGGGCGG
>NZ_JBITFD010000024.1:0-66872 GCF_044455765.1 Micromonospora sp. NPDC051141 | reverse complement strand
GGCGACGAGGTCTTCCACCTCGTGGCGCTGACCATCGTCATCTCGATCCTGGCGCACTCCTCCACCGACGTCGTGGTCGCGCGGGCCTTCGACGAGTCCCGCGAGACGCCCGCCTGGCACGGCGTGCTGCGCCGGATCGGGCAGGCCCGCCGCTCGGCGGCGGGGCCACCGCTCCGCGCCGAGGGGCCGGACGGCGGGAGCCGGGCCGCTCCGGTCACCGGCGCCGGTTCCCACGGCACCGGACCCGACGGTCCCGCCGAGCCGAGGTGACGCCGATCCGGTGGCGACCGCCAAGCCGGCAGGACGCCGTCCGGTGGCCTGCCGCACAGCGCCGGAGACGGCCGTTCGGGCGGCCGGCGGCTGCCTGACCGGCGATGATCGATACGTCCGGCGCCGGGGCGGATAGGCTGGTCACGGTGTGCCGGGAAGCCTGGTCGGCGAGGTGATGGTCCCTGCCTGCCTACGAGGAGTCCCGTGTCTGACGCCGACCGCCGCAGCACCAGCCTGTTCGCCCGCCGCTCGTGGAGCGAGACCAGCCGCATCTCCACCATCCTCCGCAAGGAGACCGTGGGTGGCGCCCTGCTGCTGGTGGGGGCGGTGCTGGCGCTCCTCTGGTCCAACTCACCGTGGGCGGAGAGCTACCACACACTGCGTGACCTGCGGGTCGGGCCCGCCGCGCTGCACCTCGACCTCAGTCTCGCCACCTGGGCCGCGGACGGCCTGTTGGCGATCTTCTTCTTCGTCGCCGGGCTGGAGCTCAAGCGCGAGTTCGTCGCCGGTGACCTGCGCGATCCCCGCCGTGCGGCGATACCGGTGGCCGCCGCGGTCGGCGGAGTGATGGTGCCCGCGCTGCTGTTCGTCCTGATCGCCGCCGGCGCGGGGGAGGGCGCCGCGCGGGGGTGGGCCGTCCCGACCGCCACCGACATCGCCTTCGCCCTCGCCGTGCTCGCCGTGGTCGGCCGGTTGCTGCCCTCGGCGCTGCGGACCTTCCTGCTCACCCTGGCCGTCGTCGACGACCTGCTGGCCATCGTCATCATCGCCGTGTTCTACACCTCCGACCTGTCCATCGGGCCGCTGGCCGGGGCGCTGATCCCGCTGGCGGTCTTCGGCCTGCTGGTGCAGCGCCGGGTGCGCTCCTGGTGGCTGCTGCTCCCACTGGCGGCGGCGACCTGGGTGCTGGTGCACGAGTCCGGCGTGCACGCGACAGTCGCCGGGGTGCTGCTCGCGTTCACCGTCCCGGTCGTGCGCAGCGCCGCGGCCGGCGGTCCGGACGCCGGACCAGGGCTGGCCGAGCACTTCGAGCACCGGTTCCGGCCGCTCTCGGCCGGGGTGGCGGTGCCCGTCTTCGCCTTCCTCGCCGCCGGGGTGACCGTCGGCGGCCTGGCCGGGCTGACCACCGCGCTCACCGACCGGGTCGCGCTCGGCATCGTGGTCGGCCTGATCGTCGGTAAACCGATCGGCATCATGGCCGCCACTTGGCTGGCGTCGCGCGTCACCCGAGCCGACCCGGAAGATGGCCTGAACTGGTACGACGTGCTGGGCCTGGCGTTGCTCGCCGGCATCGGGTTCACCGTCTCCCTGCTCATCGGCGAACTCGCCTACGGCCTCGGCAGCGAGCGCGACGACCACGTCAAGGTCGCGGTGCTCACCGGATCGCTGCTCTCCGCGCTGCTCGCGACCGTCGTCCTGCGCGCCCGTACCCGGGTCTACCGACGGGTCCGCGAACTGGAGACCACCGACCGCGACCAGGACGGCGTGCCGGACATCTACCAGCCGCGGTCCGGCCAGGCCACCGAACACTGAGCCGACCGGCGTCCGGCCGCCGGCGGCCTCGTCGCCGAGGCCCTCGTGAACGGTGGATGACCGCCCGGACTGATAGCTTGATCTCGGTGTGCCGGGAAGTCTGGTCGGCGTTGCGGTGACGGCTGACCAGAACCGGAGAAACGCCGAATGAGCATCCTGGCCTGGATGGCGGTGGCGGTGTTCGCCGCCGCGTACGTCCTGATCGCCTCCGAGAAGATCAACCGGGTGACGGTGGCGGTCGGCGGTGCGGCGATCATGCTGGCCATCGGCGCCACCGACGCCGAGCACGCGTTCTTCTCCGAAGAAGCGGGGATCGACTGGAACGTCATCTTCCTGCTGCTGGGCATGATGCTGATCGTCGGTGTCCTGAAGCGCACCGGCCTGTTCGAGTACCTGGCCATCTGGAGCGCCAAGAAGGCGCGGGGCCGGCCGTTCCCGATCATGGTGATCCTGGTCGTCGTGACCGCCGTGGTCTCGGCGGCGCTGGACAACGTCACCACGGTGCTGCTGGTGGCGCCGGTCACGCTGCTGGTCTGTGAGCGACTCGACGTGCCACCCGTCCCGTTCCTCATCGCCGAGGTCATGGCGTCGAACATCGGTGGCGCGTCCACCCTCGTCGGCGACCCGCCGAACATCATCATCGCCAGCCGCTCCGGGTTGAGTTTCACCGACTTCCTGAACGTCATGGCCCCGCTGGTGCTCATCGTGATCGTCGTGTTCGTCGGCCTGTGCCGGATCATGTTCCGCAGGGCGTTCCGGTACGACGCCGAGCGTGCCGCACGGGTGATGGCGCTCCGGGAGGCGGACGCGATTCGCGACCGCCGCCTCGTCGTGATCAGCCTGGTGGTGCTCGGCGCGGTGCTGCTCGCGTTCAGCCTGCACACCGTGCTGCACCTGGAGCCGTCGGTGGTGGCGCTGCTCGGTGGACTGCTGCTGCTGGTGTTGTCCCGGCTGGACGCTCAGGAGGTGGCCAAGGACGTCGAGTGGCCGACGCTGGTGTTCTTCGCCGGCCTGTTCGTCATGGTCGGCGCCCTGGTGGCCACCGGGGTGATCGACAGCATCGCCCGGTCGGCGACCGGGGCCGTCGAGGGCAAGCTCTGGCCGGCCACCATGTTGCTGTTGTGGGCTTCGGCGGGGTTGTCAGCGATCGTGGACAACATTCCGTACGTGGCGACGATGAGCCCGATCGTCAGCGAGTTGGTGAACGCCGAGGGCGGGCTCGACAAGGCTCAGGTGCTGTGGTGGGCGCTCGCCATCGGCGCTGACTTCGGCGGCAACGCCACTGCCGTGGGGGCGTCGGCGAACGTGGTGGTGCTCGGCATCGCGGACCGGGCCGGGCACAAGATCACATTCTGGGGCTTCACGAAGTACGGCCTGATCGTGACCGTGATCTCGGTGGCGATCGCGGTGCCGTACCTGTGGCTGCGGTTCTTCTGACTCCTCAGGTGCCGAGGATCCGGTCGAGCAGCCCGTCCAGGGTGATCGCCCCGGTCATCACCTGGTCGCGGTCCACGACCGCGACCAGCGGCACGTTCGTGCGGGCCATCACCGAGGCAACCTCAAGCAGAGTGGCGTCGGCGCTGACCGCCGGCAGGCCCGGGCGGTTGCGGGGAAGCAGATCCGCGACGGTACGGTTACCGATCCCCGCCAGGACCACGTCGGCGGCGGCCTCGTCGATCACCCGCGCCAGCGCCGGATCGTCCTGGCAGTAGGACGGCAACGCCATGCGCAGTACCTGCGTGCCCGCCAGGACCGTCGACGGGCGACCCGCGGTGTCCACCACGATCAGGCCGGGCAGATCCTGCGCCGCCAGGATTCGGGCGGCCTCTCGGGCCGGCATGTCCTCGGTGACCGTGTCCATCGAGATCGCTACGTCGCTCGCGCGCATGCACCGACGATACGCCGGGCCGTCGCCTCGGTCGCGCGCATGCCGCCGGGCCCGCCATCGGCGGCGGCGACGCGCCGACGGCCACCGCCGCCGTGACGATCGTTGCGCGCCAATCGGTCGACCGGGCCGTCAGCAGGCGCGGTGGTGGTGGAACGGGGGGCGGGGAGGTGCGGCAGGCGGCTGGGGGCAGCTCCGGTGCTGCGGATGGCCGTGACCGAACGGCCAATCCAGGTACGTCTATGCGGCGGCTAGGCTGGCGTTGCGTTGAGTCATCGCTCGACCACGTTGGGAGGAGTTCCATGCGTACCACCGCCAAGGTCCTTGCCGCGTCCACCCTTGCCGCTCTGGGCCTCGCCGCCGCCGGTGCCACCCCGGCCCTCGCCGCCGCCCCGGCGCCCTTCTGCGAGTCCGGCGCCTCGCAGTTCTACTGCGACGGCAGCAGCACCGGCACGACGACCTGGAGCATCACCTGGTACTCCGGCAGCGTCGGCACCTTCACGACCGCCGGGTCGACCCTCTTCGCCGCCTGCCCGGCCAGCAACCTCGGCCACCCCGTGCGGGCCAGCTACAGCTACTTCGACGGCAGCACGACCCAGTACAGCGGCACCACCCAGTTCATCTGCCGCAGCGGACCCTGGCAGTAGAGCCGGGTCAGGGCGTCGCGGCCGGGGTCACGTCCACGGCCTGCAACGTCTGGAGCTCCTCCACCGACAGGTCGGTACGCCCCCGGAGCCGGCTGGCCTGCCGGGTGACCGCCTCGTCGAGTAGCTGACGGGCGTACCGGCCGTTGCCGAAGGACCGGCCCTTCGGCACCGCCGTGAAGTGCGCCCGCAGCGCGTCGAGCGTGCCCAGCGGGCACTCGTACCCGCTGGCCGCCGCGAGGCTCTGAAAGATGGCCAGCAGCTCGTCCGGCGTGTACTGGGCGAAGTGGATGTGCCGGGTGAACCGCGACTCCAGGCCGGCGTTGGCGGCGAGAAACGCCGCCATCTCTTGGTCGTATCCGGCGACGATCACGACCACCTCGTCGCGGTGGTCCTCCATCAGCTTCACCAACGTGTCGATCGCCTCGCGACCGAAGTCGTTGTGGGCGTCCGGGGGAGTGAGCGTGTACGCCTCGTCGATGAACAGCACGCCGCCACGGGCGCGGTCGAACGCCTCTCGGGTCCGGTGCGCCGTGTGCCCGATGTACTCGCCCACCAGGTCGGCGCGCGCCACCTCGACGACCTGCCCACCGCTGAGCACCCCGAGGGCCGCCAGCAGCCGGCCGTACAGCCGGGCGACGCTTGTCTTCCCGGTGCCGGGCGGCCCGGAGAACACCAGGTGGCGGGAGACCGCGGGGGCGGGCAGCCCGGCGCTGATCCGGACCCGGGCGTTGGCCAGCAGGTCGATCAGGTCGGCGACCTCCCGCTTCACCGCCTCCAGGCCGATCATCGCGTGCAGCGAGGCGAGCAGGCCGTCCACCGCGGCGCTGCCGGCCGCGTCCGAGCCGGCGGTCGCGGTCGGCGCGGCGCCCAGGTCCTGCGGCAGCAACTGGGCCAGCTCCACCCCGTCACTGGCGCCCTGCGCGGACAGCCGGTACGCCTGCCGGCCGATCATCTCCTCGAAGATCTTCCGGGCCACCCGGGCGTTGCCGAACGACTCGGTGCGGGGCATCGCGTCGAACAGCCCGGCCAACGCGGCGCGGGTGTCGTACTCCAGCACGTAATGGTGGGTGCGGCAGAGCCGGTCGACGATGGTGACCAGCTCGTCGGTGCGGTAGCTGTCGAACTCGACGGTGCGGGAGAAGCGTGAGGCGAGGCCGGCGTTGCCGGCCAGGAACTGCCGCATCTGCGGCGAGTAGCCGGCGACGATCACGATCACCTCGTCGCGGTGATCCTCCATCAGCTTGACCAGGGTGTCGACGGCTTCCCGACCGAAGTCGTGCCCGCCCGCGCCCTCGATCGGATTCAGTGTGTACGCCTCGTCGACGAACAGCACGCCGCCCAGCGCCTCGGTGAACTTCTGGGTGGTCTTCACCGCGGTGCCGCCGATGTGCTCCGCGACCAGGTCCGCCCGGGACGCCTCGACGAGCTGGCCGGATTCGAGCACCCCGAGGGCGGTCAGGATCTGGCCGTACAGCCGGGCCACCGTGGTCTTGCCGGTGCCCGGCGCCCCCGCGAAGACCAGATGCCTCGACATCGGCGGGCGGGGCAGCCCGGCCGCCGCCCGCCGCTGCGCGACCTGGTGCAGCCCGACCAGGGTCGCCACCTCCTGCTTCACCGCCGCCAGGCCGACCAGGGCGTGCAACTGCGCCAGCAGCGGCGCGACGGTGTCGCCGCCGTCGGACGCCACCGCGTCCGCCTCGGCGTCCGTCGCCCCCGGTGACGGGAACCGGACCGGATCCGGGATCCGCCGGCCCGGCTCCGGGTCGGGCGGGGGCACGACGGGTGTCGCGTCGGGGGCCGGGCGGTCGCCGGTCCGGGGCGCCTCCCGCCGGTCCGGGTGGGTCGCGGCCCCCACCCGGCGGATCTGTTCACGCCGGTTGCCGGTGATGGTGGCGCCGGTCAGGTCGACCGGCTCCCGCGTTTCCAGCAGCACCCCGTCCGTGCCGTTGTCGACGACCTCCGACCGGGCCAGCGTGCCCCGGGAGCCCGGTGCGAACCGCACGCCGACCAGGTCGCCGCCGCTGACCCGGCTGTGCCGCAGGTCGAGATCGCCGGCCGCCTCGACCACGACTCCGGCGCGGGCCGCCGAGCCGATCTCGCAGGAGGTGAGGGTGGCCTGGCCGTCACCGGCGACGATCACCCCGTACGGGCCGCCGCGCAGCCGGGAGTCGGTGAGCACCAACCGGGCCCCGGCGACCCGGACGGCGGCCTCGCCGCAGCTCTCGACGGTGCAGCCGCGCACCGTGCCGAGCCCGCCGTCGACGCACTGCACGCCGTACTCCCGGCAGTCGGCGACGGTCGAGTCGTCGAGCACCGGATCGGCGCCGGTGCGCACCAGCACGCCGGTCCGGCCGCCGCTCACCGTGCACCGTGTCAGGGTGCCCCGGGCTCCGCCGTCGAAGACCACGGTCGCGTCGCCGGCGCCGGTGATCCGGCAGTCGTCGAGAGTGGGCGCCGCGCCGCCGGTGACGGCGACCGCCGCCGCGGCGGTGGCGTCGAGCCGGCAGTCGACCAGCCGTCCGGTGGCGGTCTCCAGGGCGAACACGGCGTGCCCGGTGGTGGTCTCGACCTGGCAGCGCGACAGCGTCGGGGCGGCGTCCCCGGCGATCACCACCCCGTGCCCGTCGACCTCCCGTACGACGCAGTCCTCAAGCGTCGGACGCCCGCCGGTGGCGACCAGCGCGGGGCCACCGGAGTCACGGATCGTGGTGCGCAGCAGGCGGACGGCGCCGCCGCTCTCGACGGCGACCGCCGGCCCGGCGACCGCGGACACGACACAGTCGGTCAGGCTGCCCCGACCGGCGCGGGCGGACAGCACGGCCGGTCCGGCCGTTTCGGTCAGCGTGCAGTCCACCAGCTCCGGGTCGGCGCCGGAGGAGATCACCACCCCCGCGCCGCCGACGTCGCGGACGGTGCTGGCCCGCACCGTCCCGGTCATCCCGCTCTCCAGCAGCAGACCGGCTCCGGCGGCATTGCGCACCACGCAGTTGTGCAGGTCCAGGCGGCTGTCGCCGGCGTGCAACGCGACCAGCCCGTCGGCCGTCAGCTCGCAGTCCGACATCCGCAGCGACCCGCCGGTGACCTGCACCGCCGGGAACCGGTCGCCGCCCCCGACGACGGTGATGCCGCGCAGCTCCACCCGGCCGGCGCCGACGAAGAGGGCGACCGCGTCCGGCGCCTGGAGCGTCACGGTGCCGGGGCCGTCCTCGGCGGCCAGCGTGACGTCCCCGACGATCCGCAGCTCCTCGTGGTAGATGCCCGGCTGGAGCACGATGGTCGTGCCGGGGCCGGCGACCGCCAGCGCGTCGGCGATGCGGGGCAGCCCGCCCGGCTCGGTGTGCGACACCGATACCACACTGGAACTCATCGTCGCGAACCTCCGGGAACGGGAGCGGTGGACCGGGCCGGCGTCGCGTCGGCGGGCCGGTCCGGGACGAAGCGGCGACCCCGGTCGTCCAGGCCGATCGGGAAGTCCATGGTGATCGGGGCGTGGAGACCGGCGGCGGTCGCGTTCGCGCGCAGCCGCCGCAGCGTCTCCTCGCCCCGACCGGCCGCCGTGGGGCGCTCACCGGTACGGTCGCGCAGCAGCACCCGCACGGGGCCGTCGCCCTCCGGATCGTCGACGGCGAGCACCGCGAAGCGGCTGCCCGGCGGGAAGGCCGCCGTGGGCCGGGCCGGCGAGGTGAACGGGTCGATCCGTCGGGCGCTGACCGACCAGATGACGTACTCGACCGCGACGTCGGGACCGGCCCCGCCGGACAGTCGCACGTCGACGAAGGCCGGCTCGACGAGTTCGTCGCCGGCCCGGTAACCGTCGGCCGTCGGCGCGCTGCTGGTGGCGTAGACCGGGCCGATGACGGTGGGGAGGCGGCGCAGCCCGCTCGCCGCGCCTCGGGCGAGCAGCGTGGCCGCCCCGGGCGGGCCGTCCGATCCCCGGAGGACATGGTTCACCGCCGCCGGGTCCGCCGCGTAGGCGCAGAGCGCCACCAGGTCGCCGACCAGGTCGGCGCCGTGACCGGCAGCGCGCAGGCCGGGCTCCTCGGCGAGGGTGCGGGTGACCACCCGGGCGTACGCGTCGTAGCGGTCGGTCAACGCCCGCCGCAGCCGGGCCCGGTCCTCGGCGCCCCATTCACCGCCGGCCAACCATCGGGCCACGCCGGGGGTCCCGGTCGACCGCGGTGGGTCGGACGCGGGCCGAGCGGGGCTGACCGCGGCCGGGGCGTCGGGTGTCGTCGGCCGGGGGTCGGCGGCGACGGCCGGCGCGGTCGGCGGGCCGGACAGCGTGGCCAGTCCGCTCCACCGGCCCGCCCACCGGCCCGGATCGAGGACGGTCGCGCGGGACGTCAGCTCCTCGGGTGTGTCGTCGAGCGGGGGTGGCGCGTCGACGGCCGGCGCGCCGGCCCGGGCCGGAAGCGGCAGCGGGACGGTCAACCGTGCCCCCTCTCGGTCGGCCCTGGCGGCGGTGGGACCTGACCGGTTGACAACGGACGGCACGGGCGTCGGGTTCATCGCACGGCCGGGTCAGGTCCCGCCGTCGTCGGGGTACGGCGTCGCCGACCTGCCGGCCGTGCCCTCCGGGTCCTCCGCACCGGCGGTGTCCTCGTCGCCGGGGACGATCGGGGCCTCGGCCGGACCCAGATCCTCCGCCCGGTAGCGGTCGAGCAGGCGGCGGAGGACGGCGGTCAGTTCCCGGATCTCGGTGACGTCGTCGGCCATGCCGGCGGTCGCGTACGTCTCCAGGGTCCGCGATCTGGTCTCGGCCCGCCGGTTGCCGGCGACGTGCTCACGCAGGCTCGCCAGCACGGCCTCGTACTCGTCCCGGGCCGCACGCGGGAGGGATCGGCTCAGTGTGGGCCGGGGCCGTGCCACCGGCGGCGGCGCGGCCGGCGTGGCGGCGGGTGCGGTGCCGGAGCGTGGCGCGGTGACCGGGTGCACCACCGGCGTCCCGGCAGGGGCGGCCGTGACGTCGGCCCGGGTGGTCGGGGGCGCGGCGGGCGCCGTCCGGCTCTCGGCGTGCGACGGGTCGGCGCCGTCGCCGGAGCTTCCGCGCAGCCGCAGCCGCAGCGGCGCGTCGGCGACGGTCTGCCCGGTGTCCGCGTCCGTGTCCTCGTCCTCGTCCTCGCCCTCGTCCGCGTCCGTGTCCTCGTCCGCGTCCGTGTCCTCGTCCGTCGGCATCGTGTGGTCGTCGGCGGCTTCGTCGTCGGCGGACATCGTGTCGTCGTCGGTGGACTCGTCGTCGACGGACATCGTGTCGTCGGAAAGGTAGTCGTCGGACATCTCGTCGTCCGACGGGTCGTCGGCGCTCAGCGCGGCCAGGTCCGGAACCGGGCCGCCGGGAAACCGATGCTCGTGCAGGGCCCGGACGACCTCGATCCACTGGTCACGTGCGTGCACCAGGATCTCCGCGTGGCGGTCCGGGACGCGCTGACGAGCCAGGTTCAGCGTGCGCGCGTACCGCAGCGCCACCGCCAGCGCCGGCTCCAGGAGCGGGCGTACGTCCGCGCCGGCCATCGCCCCCGCCACCAGTTCCAGCAGCAGCACCCCGTCGGCGTCGGCCAGCCGCGCCTCCGGGTGTCGCGCGTCGGAGGTCAGCCAGTCCGCCGCCACCGCGGGCGTGTCGATCAGCGCGGTGCGGAGGCGACCGACCGAGGCCGGCACGGTCAGGCCCGCCTGGCTGCGGCGCACCGCGGCGAGCACCCGCGCCCGCAGCGCCGAGGGGCGGTTCCAGTCCGCCGGCTCGCGCTCGTACCCGGCGCGGATGAGGTGATCGAAGGACCTGAGGTGCCCGCGAAGCTGCGACTCGTCCATGGTGACGTCACCCATGTGGCGGACCTCGACGACGGCCAGCGGGGTCAGCAGCGCGCCGTCGTTGTCGTCCATGGCGAAGGAGCCGCTGATGCCGACCGCGTCCTCCTGACTGATCGGCACGTTGCCGGCCCCCGCCGGGCTCAGCGCGTTTCGCAGATAGTCACGGACGCTGCCGGCGGCGGGGTCGTGCAGGCTCGTGTCCAGCAGGGCGTCGGCGTGGAGGGAGTGCGCGACCCGGTCGGTGAAGCCCGCCAGCAGGATGCCGGTGATCCGCTCGCGCTGCTGGTGCAGGAAGCTCTGCACGCGTGGGGGCAACTGGGCGCGCAACCCCGACACCGAGGTCCGCAGGCCCGCCGCGAGATAGTTCTTGCTGATCAGGCGCGAGCGCGGTGGCACGACCCGCTGGTGCAGCATCGCGACGACCTGCGTGTAGAGCAGCGCGAGGTAGCCGCGTAGCTCCTCGGTGCCGGGCACATCGGTGAGGAAGGGCAGTGCGAAGGCCGGCACCGGCGACCCGAGCACCTGGGTGAGATAGGACGTGGTCACGACCTGGGCGAAGTCCAGTCCGTCGAGCAGGTGCCGACGGGAGTTCTCGTTGTAGGTGCCGGCGGCGACGAACTCCAGCGGGGCGACCAGGGCGTGCATCGGGGCACCAATGGTGAACTGCACGTAGCGGGTGTGCGGCTCGTCATCCCTGGGCCGGATCGAGACGCCCGGCACGTGGTGTGCGAAGCCGCGCTCCGGCGGGAACAGGTCGGACAGCAGGGTGGGCCCGGTCACCGAGGCCAGCGCGGCGTTCACGGCGTCGAGCGCGTCGAGCACGTCGTCCCGGCGGGCCCGGTTCTCCTCGCCCGGCAGAACACCCGTCGGCGCCGTGACGACCTCCAGGATGAAACTCCGGCGGTTCGTGTCGTAGGTGACCGCCAACAGGTCGGCCAGGCGGAACAGCGTCGTCTTGGGAGCCGGCAGCACCGGGAAGGTGAGCGCGAGTCCGGCGAACTCCACCTCAAGGCCGGTGGCGCCGCCGAGCAGGCCCTCCGGCTCGCCGGGGCGGCGTGGTCGGCGTACCCCGGGGGCGACCGGCACCCCGTCCCGGGGTCCGTCGATCGGCGCGACCAACTGCCGGCTGCCGGGCAGTTCGGTGCCCAGGTCGGCCAGCCGGCGATGGGCGAGCTGATAGGTGAGCAGCAGGTTGCCGAACTCGGTACGGGTGGCGGGCAGCGTCCGCTCGGTCACCCCGTCGATGCGGGCGTGCAGCGCGGCCACGCCGTCGACGAAGCTCTGCCACGAGGCCCACGCGTCCTCGCCGGCCGTGCCCCGGTCGGCCACGGCGATCCGCACCCGCCTGTCGAGCGCGGGAACGCGGTGCGCGGCCGTCTCCACCTCGCTCCGCAGCCGCGCGAGCCCGACCGGCGAACCCTCCCCGGTCCGGGGCAGCGGCAGGTCCCACGCCACCTCGGCGGGGAGGACGGTCACGTCCCGGCCGCCTGCCACCGGTCGCCTCCGGGTGGGCAGGAAGTGCTGGTTGACCAGGACGATGACGTGGGTCGGCGTGGTGCCACCGCCGCCACTGAGCACCGCCTCGTCGGTGCCCTCCGACAGCCCTTGCAGGTCGACGCGGAGGTCGCCGCCCCGCGCGGTGGAGAGGTCGGTCGCCCAGCGGAGGACCTGGGTCACCACCAACCAGTAGTGGTCTCCCCGGTCGTTGTCGTACTCGCCGGGGGTCGCCATCGACGTGGCCAGGTCCTCGATCGTCAACAACGCCTGCCCGGCCCGGGCGATGTCGTGGGCCGCCGGGTGGATGGCGGCCTCGGCCAGGCGCAACGTGTCACGGATGGGCTGCTGCTCCAGCGACCGCCGCAACACGGCGGCGAGGAACGCCCGCAGGGCGAGCGGGTCGTCGACGCGTACCGCACCCGGGAGCCCCGCGGCCCGGGCGACCAGCCGGGCGGCCTCGGTGACGCGGTCCGTCCCGACGGTGCGGAGCGTCGCGGCGAACACGCAGTTGCCGTCGTCGGGCACCCAACCCACCTGAAGGCCGTTCGCCCTGAGCCACCGTTGCTGGTGGGCGCGGGGGGCGTAGAACTCGCCGGGGCGGTTCCGGCTGCCCTCGTGCCACCAGGCCGGCGCCGCGGCCAGCTCGGTGTCCTCGCGTTCGTAGTACTCCAGCCGGGCGGCGATGAGGTTGTCGAGCATCCGCTCGTCGGAGCCGGTCGTGAGGAGGTCTTCGAGGTGGCGCAGTCGCGCGCCGTCCGGGTCGTTGGTCGCGAGGTAGTGCCGTAGCCCGACCTCGGCGTCGCTTCGCACGCGCTGACCACCGGAATCGTCGCCGCTCGCGGGTGTCGGGTCCACCGGATGCCGCTGCCGCAGGCGCAGCACCGACGGTCGTTCCGCGTCGGTGCGCTGATACGTCGCGAGCAGCTCGGTGAGCGTCTGGACGAGCTGGGCCGTGTCCACGAGGCGGCTGTCGGTCCCGGCCTCGGTGAGCCCGTTCACCTCCGCCGTCCGTTCCTGTCGTACCCGGGCATCGGACTGACCGCTGATGTGCTCCCGAAGCCGGCTGGTGATCTCGACGAGCCGGTGGTCCAGCGCGATCCGCCGGGTCCGGTGCTGGCTCAGGGCCGGCGGGGCCGGCTCGGTCGTCGCCGCGGTGCGGGCCGCCGGCACGTGGTCCGGGACCGCCCGGTCCTCCGGTACGAACTCGGTCAGGGTCCGACTGATCGGGGCGGAGTGCCGTCGCGCGACCGGGGTCGTCACCGTGGTGTCCCCGCCGGGCTCGTCGGACGCGGTCCGCTCCGGGGAGAGGACCGTGACGGGCCGCCGTCGACGCAGCGTGACCACCGGCGTCGGGGTCGCTGCCGGTCCGGTCGGGCGGAACTCGGTCCCGCCCACCTCGGCCAGTACGAGTGGCCGGCCGGTGACCGGCCCGCTGCTGGTCACGGTCCCGTCGGCGGCGATCGTCTCCACCTCGACGCCCAGCACCGCCGGGACGGCCGCCGGAGGTGGCGGCGGCGCGTCGTCCGGGAGTCCCTGCCGCCGGGCGATCAGCGTCCGTAGCTCGGCGGCGGTGGTCGCCGCCGCGACCTGCCGGACCTCCGCCGTCGGGTCGGGTTGCCGCCGCGCGGTCGCGGAAAGGGCCCGCAACCAGGAGTCCGGCCCGGACGTCGGTGGCAGCGGGACCAGTCCGCGGGCGGTGAGGGCGCCGTCCTGCGCGGCCGACAACGGCGGGGGCGCGGGCGGGCGGGCCGCCCGTTCCCGCTCGCGGAGGAACCGCTCCGCCTCGGCCGGGAACTGGCCCTCGGGTCGTCGGGCCAGCTCGACCAACTCGTCGCGGGTGACGCCGAGCCGCACGGCGCTGTCGATCAGGTGCGGCGGGAGCGTGTCCACGGCGAGTTCCGCGGCTGCCGCCTGCCGGCTGCCGATCGTCGGCTCGAGTTCGACGTACCAGCCGTCCGGCGCGACGCCGAACCGGTCGGTCACGCCGCCGGCCGCGTCCCGCCGTCGCAGCTCCACCGGCACGCGCAGGGCCCGGGCCAGCGCCCGCGCGGCGCGCAGCGGGTCGTCCAGGAGCCGGATGTGCAACGGCGGCTCCGGCCGGGCGCCGGCCGGGGCGGTCGCGTGCACCGCGTCGACCATCCGGGTGACCAGGTCCCGGCCGGCCGGATCCGCCTCGTGCACGGCGGCGATCTGCGCGGGCGTGAGGTGCCCGGCGGCCCACCCGTCCACGGACTCGCGGAGCTGCCGGGCCTGGCCGGCGGTGTCGACCTCCACCACGAGGACGTCCTCCGCGTCGACCCGGACCCGGCCGCCGAGGTCCCGCGCGAGGCGCAGCAGGGCCAGGTCCGGGCCGTCCGGCGCCGACGTGGCGCCGGACGGGTCGAGCCGGGCGAACGCGTCGACCAGGTCGAGGCTCGGCGACTGCGCCCCGGCGACCGGCGGTCGGGTGCGGTCCCGCCCGGCCGGGTCCAACCTTCTGCCGAACTCGGCGCGGCGTTGTTCGGCCACCAGCGCGTCGTAGTCGGCTCTGGACATCTGCACGTACACGTCGCCGCTGAACTCGTCGCTGATCCGGCGCCGCCCCCACGACGTCGGACGCCACCAGTGCACGATGTGCTTGTGCCCCTCCAGCCGGTACCGGCCGTACATCCGCGCCAGGACGGTCGGGCCCTGCTGCTTGACGTGCTCCTCCCGCCGGTGCGCGTCGGCGAACGTGCTGGTGTGCGACTTGGGCGCCTGCCGGCTCAGGTCGGTGTCGCCCTCGGTGCGGTGCGCACCGTACGCCTCGCTGGGGTTGGAGCCGTCGGTGACGCTCAGCTTGGCCGGGCCGCCCGCGCTCAGACCGGCGGCCAGGTAGGGCGTGTCGTGGGTGGTGGAGGCGCTGAAACCCTGCTGGTATTTCGCGTACCGGCCGGTGCCGCTGCCGTCGAGCTCGGAGACGATCTCCATGTTCTCCAGCCGGCAGCGCAGCGTGAGGGCGGCCCGTCGGCTCGAGTGACCGGGCACGAAGGCGTCGGCGGCGACCTGCACGCCGTCCGGGCTCATGGCCTCCGGGGTGAGAGCGGCCAGCAGGTCGCGCGTCACCAGGGCCCGTACGGAGGCGCTGGTGTGGTATCCGGGCCGGGTCACCCAGCGCGACGGCAGCCACCGGTTCCACTTGGCCGGCCGTTCGAACAGCGCCCCGAGCAGCCGGCGGCTGGCCGCCTCGGCGCCGTGCACCTGCACGCTGTCGACGAAGGCGTCCCTGGGCAGCGCGGCCGGGTTCACGTCGGACCGGAGGCCGGTCGGCGCCGCCGCCGGGGTGGCCTCGGCGACACTCTTCGGAACCTTCAACACGACCGAGCCGCGGACGGTCCGCGGCGGGAGGGACCGTTCGGTCCGGCGGAACCGGCCCAGCGTCCGGGCCACCCAGTGGTGCGAGGCCGCCGGCGGCAGGGGCGGCCGTGCGCCGCCGCGGAACCGGGAGACGACCTTGCTGGTCAGCCAGTTCGTGACGCGTCGCCCGCCGAGCTTGAGGCGCCGGACCTCGACGGTGAACTCGACGTCGGCCGTCGCCCGGTAGTAGTTGCCCCAGTCGTAGGTGGTCGACTCGTAGGTGAACTGCTCGGTGGTCGCCCGTGACCGGCTCACCCCGTCGGCGAACCGGACGCCGGGTCCGGTGGTGACCCGCTGCTGGGCGGACCTGCGCTGCTCCTCCAGCGTCGGCGGGGTGTCGGGCCGGTGCTCGAACGTGGGCTTCAACCCGACCGAGGTGCCGCGGGTGAACTGCCGGTCCGTCGCCGCGCGGCGCTCGACGTACCGGTGACGGTAGGTTTCCAGGCCGCTGCCGCGCACGTAGTCGCCGAACTCCGGTCGGCTGGTCAACGTGGCGCTGATCCGGACCTCGACCATGTCCTGGCCGAACCAGGCGTGCGGGTTGGCGAAGTAGAGCGAGACCCCGTCCGGGGAGAGGACCTGTTCCAGCAGCGGTTGGTCCCGCCCGCCGTCGAACAGCGCCTGGATGGCGTCGACGCCGCCCTGCAACCGCCCCACGTACGGGGGGACCTGGGCGCGACGACGCCACCACGGGCGGCTCGGCGGCGTGTCCGGCGGCGGGACGAGTCGGTCGTGGGTCTTGCCGAGCAGGCCGGGCTCGAACTGGTCCACGGCGTCGATCACGACGTCGGACAGGGCCGTTCCGTCGCTGAGGGTGAGTGAGTGGATGCCGCTGTGCCCGAGCGAGGCGCCCGGGCCCGGCCGCAGGTAGGGCGGAAGGCCGAGTTTCCGGGTGGCGGCCGCGGTCGGGACGACGGTGGTGTCGAAGAGGGGCTCGAACTCCCCGATCACCTCGGGCGACATCGCCAGGTCGGTCCAGGCATGGCTGCGGGCCAGCTCGCGGGCGGCGTCGGTCCGCAGGTCGTGATGGCGGTCCGGCTCGTCCTCGGCGACCGCGGTCCGCTCCCACTGGATGAGGACGCGGGCCATGAGCTGGTGCGAGACCTTGAGGTCACCGCCGGCCCACCGGGCGACGATGTCCAGGAGTTGTTCCTCGTCGAGGGGGACGTCACCCCGCGCGTAGTGCTCCAGGGCGTCCGGCTCGGACAGCAGGTAGATCATCGGCTCGACGTCGGTGATCGGGCGGGCGACCGGGGGATAGTTGCTGTTCGGCAGCAGCTTGGCGCGTTTGGTCTTGCCGATGCGCAGGTCGTAGCGGACCTTCGCGCGGAACGCGTACGCGCGCTGGAAGTTGAGCTCCAGCGACTCGCGACCGCCGGTCTGCTTGGTCGAGCGGGAACGGCTCCGGCCCCACCGCATCGCGTGGGTCAGCGACGCGCTCACCCCGGTCACGTTCGACCGGCCGGGATCCCCGCCGGCGCCCAGGTCGAGCGGCGTCACCGCGACGCCCCGCCGGCGGCTGCTCGACTGGCCGGCCTGGGTCAGCGAGAGCTTGATCAGACCCAGCACGTAGGGGTCGCTTGTCGCGCCCACGAACTGGGAGGCGCCGAGATCCGCCTTGAGCGACACGGCCCGGTGCTTGTCGCGCCAGAACTTCGACGTGAAGAACGTGTCGGTGGTGTAGCGGCCCCGGGCCACCTCGGGAAAGTGGGAGAGGACCTGGGCGTGGTTGAGGAACGTCGAGATCTCCTCGTCGGCCGTGCCGCCGGGCTTGGCCATCCGCTGCATCCGGCCGCGAGCGGTGGTCAGGAGGCCGGTCACGTCCAGATAGGAGACGGCGGCGTTGTCGAGCACCGCGACCGGGGTGTCCTTCCGGCCGGTGGCGGCCCGCTCCGGGCCGTGCGCCGGCTTCGTGTTGAAGGCGGGGACGACGCGGACCGTCGCGGTGCTCGGGATCGGCGGCAGGGGTGTCGGCAGGCGACGGGTGTCGACCGACCGGCCGAGGGCGCGTTTCAGGAGCTGCTTCCACGACCACTGGCGGTCGTGCTCGATGACGACCCCGTACTGGGTCGTCACCTCGAACTCGGTCAGCTCGCCCTGGTACTCCATCAGGCGGGGCATGTTGCTGACCTGGTTGACCGACTCGTCGCCGCCGACGCCCCGGTCCCACTCCACACCGATGCCGGCTCCCTGTAGCTGCCGGCCGGTCTTGGTGGGCAGGAACCGCAGCTTCGTGCCGACCGCGAAGCCCTGCCCGCCGCCGGCCGAGGAGCCGCCGGAGTCGAGCCCCATCTCCAGGTTCACGATGTGCCGCTCGCTGGTGCGGCGGGGATCGGAGGTCGGGTCGACGGGGACCGTCAGGCCGCGCTTGTCCTGGACCTCCCGCGGGCGGGCCTCGATCGTCACGCGCGCCGAACGGACGCCGAAGGTGGTGAACCACCCGGTGTGCCGCTTCCGCACGGTGATCGAGAATCCACCCTGGTGGACCCCGTCGAAGTTCGACTCCAACGCGGCGGTGGAGATGAGCTTGCGCAGCAGCACCCCGTTGTTGACCTGGCTGTCCCGCTTGCGGCTGAACCAGGAGCGGCGTTCGAAGGGCGCGTCGGGGTCGGGTACCACGTAGCCGAACCTGGCGAGTTCCCGTTCGACCCGGTCGACCAGTCTGTCGACGAGTTGCGGGTCCACCTCGACGATGCCCTTGCCGATGCCCCGGCCCCGGCGCGCGTGCTCCGGCACGGTGGGTGGCGCCGCGTCGGCGACCGCCGGGAACGCCTCCGGTGTGGGCGTCGCTCCCGGCTTCGACGGTGGTTCGATGCCGTACGCGACGGCGTCGGCGGTGGGCACCCGGACCATCGCCCGACCCCTGATCTCGAGCGGCTGGTAGGTGGCGCCCGGATGGTCGTGCCGGGTGCGCGGCCATCTCCCCCGTGCCGCCGAGCCGGCCCTGACCAGCACGTTGCGACGTCGCCGCACCTGCACCGCGGCCTGGTGGGCGAACTCCAACTGGTACGCCGAGGTGAAGCTGGCGTAGCGCGAGACGAGGACCCAGAGACCGAGCCGACCGGCGGAGTTGCCGTTCCGGTTGGTCCAGCTCCACCGCGCGTACGGCAGCTTCACCGCGAACCTCAGCTTCGGCACCCGCGCGACGAGGAACTCCAGGCTGGGCTCGATGCTGGCCTCGTTGGTGACCGACGACCCGGCGGTGGTACCGGAGATGGCGGTCCGGACCTCCTCGACGTGCGCCTTGTCGCTGGGCGCGCTCACCGGACGGCCGTGCCCGATCCGCCGGGTGCGGATCCGCACGTCCGCGACGACCCGGCCGTTCTCCACCACCGTGAACGCGTAGCCGCGGTACCGGTTGACCGCCTTGTCGAGGTGGGTGTCCAGGTTGGAGACACGGTGCCAGACGTCGGACCGCAGCGGATGCCCGAGGGGGATCGGTCCGCGTTCCCGCTCCAGTTGCCGGACGATGTCGTCAGCGAGCAGGTGCAGGCTGGTGAGCCCGGAGGCGTAGAAGACCTGGGGCAGACGCCGGTCGGCGCCGAGGGGCACGCGCGCGTTCGGCCGGATCGTGGCGGCGAGTCGGGCGGCCCGGCCGGGCTCGGCCCGCTCCAGATACTTCTCCGGCAGGGCGAGGGTCAGCCGTTCGGCGGCGTCGAGCGTGGACGTGGGCAGGTCGGCCCAGCTCTGGGTCGCCTGGTGGCGCACCTGGAGGTGGTACCGCGCGGCGGCGGAGAGCAGGGCGGCGTCCTCGCGGGTGTCCTCGACCCGGCCGACCTCGGCGTCGCGCACCGTGCCGGTGGACCGGTTGACGAGGTTGCGGACGAACCGCACCGCGGCGCCGATGCGCACCGAGAGCAGCAGGTGCGGCACGCCGAACGCGAACCCGGGCGAGCCACCGAAGCGGAACCAGCTGATCGGGCCCGAGTGGCTCTCACTGTGCGCGCCGACCTGGAAGGTGCCGTGGATCGTCTCGGTGGCGCGCACCTGAGCGGCCCGTCCGGCCGGCGCGGGCGGCGGGCCGGACTCCCCGTCCGGCCGCCCCGCGCCGGCTCCGGCCCGGTCGGCGGTGGTCGGCGCGGGTGCGGACTCCTGGCGGGGGTCGGTCAACTCCAGGCGTACCCGCACCTCCACGTTGCCGATGAAGACGACCATCCCGTCGCCGACCAGGTGCCGGTAGTTGTTGCCCAGCACCCCGCGGATCCGGTCCCGGGCCGTGGCGTCCTCGGGCACCCCGTGCTGCCGGGCGTACCGGATGAGCCGGCCGGTGAGCCGGTCGAGGTCGGGCAGCGCGTGGGCCGGGATCCCCGCGGCGTACGCGATCGGATCGAGCTGTCCGCCGGCGACCGGGACGACGGCGGGTGTCGGTGGGAGCGTCGGGTCGACCGCTCGCCGGTGGCTGTCCCAGGAGTCGGCGATGGCGACGTGCACGGTGACCGTGCCGACATGCGGGGCTCGGCCCCCCGACGTCGGTCGCCCGCCCGGCGCCAGTCGCCGCAGCGTACGCCGGAGCCTGCCGCCGCGATCCCGGTCCGACGCCGTCGCCGCCGGCCGGTGCCGGAAGAGGACGATGGGCGGGTCGCCGCCGGTGGCCCGGGAGAGTTCCTGCCGGACCCGCTGTTCCAGCGTGCCGGCCAGCCACTCCGCGCGCCGACGCGCCAACCCGGTCGGTGCGCGCCCGAGGAGTCGCGGGGGGCCGTCGCCGTGGCCCTCGATCGTGACGATGACCGGAGCGCCCTCGGGCGGCCGGTTGGCGGCCGTGCGGACCACCCGGGCTGCGATGCTCTCGGCCAGCTCGCCCAGGTCGACGTCGTCCGCGAGCGTCTCGTGCCGGCCGGGAACGAACCACAGCGTGAGGGGCGGATCGGTGACCAGGGCCGGGGCGAGCGGTTCTGCCGGGGACGCGACCGGCTTCGTGGGAGTGGTCGTCGATGCCGCGGGGGGCGCCGGGGACGGGGCGACGTAGGCGTGGAAGGCGGCGTGGCCGGTGCCGGCCTGAGCGTGGCGGTAGAGCCGGATCGGGACGCCCGTCGCGCCGGCCGGGGAGAACGACCGGGCGAGGCTGCCGTCGTCCACGACGACGGGCCGTCCGAGCAGCGCCGCGACGAGCATCGGCCCGACGTCGGGCCGGTCGTGCGGCGTGTCGGGACGCAGCAGGTCCGCCAGCGTGGCGCGTAGGGCGGCGTCGTCACCGGCCGGCTCGACGGCCGTCACCACCCGGATCTCCGCGAGTTGGGCCGCGGTGAGCTGACCGATCCGGGGAACGAGGAGATCGTGCAGCTCCGCTACGACGTCGGTGAGCGCGGTGGTGCTGATCACGCGCCGCTGCTGGGCCCGTTCGTCGCGCAGCCGGGTCAGGTCGGCCCGCACCACCTCGTTCTGGAACGCCTGCTCGTCGACGTTGTCGAGTTCGCCGTAGAGGACGGCGGCCAGCAGGTGGTTGCCGTCGCCCAGCAGCAGCGCGCGGTCCTCGGTCCGCAACCGCTCCGGTTCCACAGGTGTCGGCGAGCCGGCGGGGCGGCGGAAGGGGAGGCGGATCGGGTCGGGCGGCGGTGCCG
The DNA here is from genome assembly GCF_044455765.1 of Micromonospora sp. NPDC051141. Lineage (NCBI taxonomy): Bacteria > Bacillati > Actinomycetota > Actinomycetes > Micromonosporales > Micromonosporaceae > Micromonospora > Micromonospora sp. NPDC051141. The sequence continues at coordinate 46,299 of NZ_JBITFD010000024.1, read as the reverse complement.
GCTCCTTCGTGGGCGCCGGTCGATCTGCTACCGACCCACGGCGCTCCGCCGGCAGATCCGGAGGAGTTCCGCCTCCGTCGGTAGCTCGGAGCCCAGGTGGTCCCGCGCGATCCGCGCCGCCTCCGGCCGGCTCACCGACCGGCTCCACCCGGGGTGGGGACGGTCGAACAGCAGCGCCGCCGCTGCCTCCGGCGCGTGGACCCACCGACGCCGCGGCACGTGCCAGATCACCGCCTGGAGCGGACCCGGCCAGAGCCGTACCGCGATCAGTCCCGTCGGCGTCGGCGCCGCCGGTGGTGTCACCGCGTGATATTCGAGCTGGTCCGGTGTCATAGCGTGCCCGTTCCTCCGGGGTGAAGATCTCGGTCATGCTCAGGCCGTGCGCGACGACCACGTCGGACAGGGTCTGGCCGGCCCGCTGCAACTGGTCGAGGTACGCCTGCCACAACCCGGGACTCCGGTCGATGAATCGCGCGAAGCTCCGGGACCGGCCCGACGGCAGCCCGTCGAGATCCGTGGGCAGAGGTCGGCCGTGGTCGCGCTGGATGCGCAGCATCTCCAGGAAGGCGTCCACCCGTTCGGACATCGGCGCCGTCCCGCGACGCGCCACCTCGTAGTACGGGTGGGTGATCGCGGCCGTCCGCCAGGACGACTCGGTGGGGAACTGCACCTCCAGCGGATCACCCTGCCGGTTCCGCACGATCACCCGCAGCCCGCACCAGTCGTTGCCCGGCACCCAGAAGTTCTTGACGTCCTCGTCGCCCCGGACGGTGTAGTCGCGTCGCGCCAGCTCGGCCAGCACCTCGCGCACCGTGGCGGCGTACCCGACCGGCGAGACCTGGACGGCGAACCGCGCGCCGTCCTGGTTGCCGGCCAGGAACGCCTCGGCGGTGACGCCCGTGGTGACCCGCCGCATCTGGTACTTGCGGGCCAGCGACGCGAGGGACTTGGTGCGGTTGCCGGTGCCGACGAGGTGGGCCCGCTGCCCGCCGGGGTCGATCACCCGCAGCGCGTCGCGCATGATCGGAAGCGCCTCGTTCGCCCGGGCACGCGCGGCTCGGACCGCTTCCTCAAGGACCCGCCGATCGTCGTCGGACAGGCCGTCGCCGAGCCCGCGCTCGTCCTCCGGGGGCTCCGGCGACGGCTGACGCTCCGGTGACGCGACGGGTGCCGGCGGTGGCGCGACCGGCGGTGGCGCGGCGGGTGCCGGCGGTGCTGTCGGCGGTGGCGCGACCGGCGGTGGCGTGGCGGGTGCCGGCGGTGCGAGGGGTGGCGGCGGTTCGCCGGTGGCTTTCACCGTCCGCTTGTCCGCCGGGTCGGCCCGGGACCGCTCCGGCTCTCCCGGCCGGATCGCCGGCTCGGCTTCGGCGGGACGCCGGGCGGCCGGGTCGCGGGACAGGCTGCGGACACGGTTCGCCGGGGAGCCGCCGCCCCGGTCCGTCTGCGGCCGCTGTCCGGTCAGGACGCTCATCAGCAGCGGCAGGGCCCCGAGGGTGTCGGCGGCCTCCGGGCGGCGGCGGGTGGACCGGACCGTCAGGTGGTGGGAGTTGTCCGGCAGCCCGAGTTCCGCCGGAGACGGCAGATCGGCCAGGGTGAGACCGTGGTCGAGGACGACGTCCAGGAACGACCGGCCGGCCCGCTCCAGTCCGCGCAGATACGACCGCCACTCGTCCTCCCGCGCCCGGACGAGCTCCGCGAGCCCCTTCTCCCGGCTCTTCGGCAGACCGGTGAGCGGATGAGGGAGATCCCGGTTGAGGCCGTTGTCCCGGTTGAGTCGCAGCAGGCTCAGGTAGGCGCTCACCCGCTCCGGCATCGGCGCCGTCTTCAGCCGGACGACCTCGTGGAAGCGCCGGGCCTGCTTGGCGGTCCGCCACGAGGCCGCCGTGGGAAACTCCACCTCGATCAGCCGGCCGCGGTAGCGCAACGTCGTGGTCAGCCCGAACCACCGGCCGCCGGGCCACCAGAACGGCACCATGTCGGCGTCGTCGCGACGTTCGTACCCCTCGGCCTCGAGGCGGGCGAGCACCGTGTGGACCGCCGAGCTGTACCCGACACTGGGCACGCGGACCGAGAACCTGACGGAATCCTTGTTGGTGGCCAGGAACGTCGTCAGGTCGATGTGCTCCCGCAGATTCCGGTCGCGGAACTTGCGGGCCAGGGACGACACCGTCTTGGCGCGATGCCGGACGCCGACCAGGGCGACGTCGATGCCGGACGCCCGGACGGCGTCGGTCACCCGCCGCATCACCGTCAGCGTCTGGTCCGCCCGTTCCTTGGCCACCTGGGCCGCGTCGAAGAGCGCCTCCTGGTCGGCGGGGGCGAGGCTCTGGATCAGCTCCCGCTCGACCCGGCGGGCGTCGAACGCCCGCCCGCCTCGCCGCCGCCCGGCGGTCGCCCCGCGTTCCGCCGGGGCGGTGGCCGGTGGCGGGAGCGGCGTCTCGGTCCAGTGCGGAGAGTCGGGGGGCAGCGGGAGCAACTCCCGATCGACGAGCGTGGCCAGGCTGAGCCCGTGCTCGGCGACGACGTCGGCGAAGGTCCGGCCGGCCACCAGCAGACCGTCGAGATACTGCTGCCACGGACCGGCGCCCGAACCGACGAGCGCGGGCAGTCCGTTGTTGACGGGGTCGGGGAACAGCTTCGTCGCGCGGTTCAACCCCAACTCGTCGTTGATCCGCAGCATGCTGAGCACGGCGGAGACCCGGGCCGACAGGGGCGCCGATGCCAGGCGGCTCACCCGGTGGAACTCGCGGGTGAGCTGAACCGAACGCCACGACTGTTCGGTGTGGAATTGGAGTTCCCAGGGCCGTCCGTCCGGGCCGCGCATCGGGATCGTCGCCCCGAACCGGGTGTTTCCGGGACGCCACTGGTCGAAGATGCCGTCGTCGTCGTCGGCGGTGTTGTGCCCGAGGCGGCGCAGCGCGCTCAACATCTCGAAGAGGAGCATCTCGTGTCGATCGGCGGGGGCCAGCACCGAGAAGCGGACGGTGTCCTCGTTCTGCGTGAGGAACCGCTCCAGGGAGATGTCCTCTCGCTGTCTCAGCTCGGCGTACTGCTGCGCCAGGCGATGCGGCGACTTGGTGGCATCAGCCGGCTCGGCCAGCCGCAGGCCGTAGCTGGAGGCGCTGTTGAGGTCGTGCACCGCCCGGCCGACGGCGCGGGAGACCGCCATGGCGCGCACGCGGGCCCTGGCGACCGCCCGCTCGATCATCCTCCGCTCGGCTCCGGTGAGGCTGGACCTCAGGTCACGTTCGACGGCCCCCACGTCGAACGTCGCCGGGTCCGGTGGCCGTCCGGCGCCGGTTCGGGGACTGCCGGCGCCGGTTGCGGGCCGCGCGGCAGGCGGTTGCCCGAGAGGCGGAAGCGGGCGCGCGGGAGAGGGCTCGGGCGGGATGGTCGGGCCGCCCCCGCCGGTGCCCGACCCGGACGCGGCTCCGGTTCCGGCCCGTTGGTGGGCGACGCGGGAGAGGCGGATCGCCTCCGAGATCTCCGCCTCGTCGAAGTCGTCGTCGCGGATCGGCGGATCATCGGCGGCGGGGTCGGCCGTCTCCGCGCCCCGTTGCGCCCACGGCACTCGCCCCTTGCCCTTGTCCTGCCGGGACAGTGCTGCCGTCACCGGGCTCGACCCGGCGGTGGTCGGGCTGCCCGAGCCCTCCGGCGGCGGGCCGGGCACCTCACCCTCACGCTCCGACGCCTGCTCGACAACCAGGTGCAGGCTCCGGCGGAAGCGCTGAAGGACGCTCTGCTGGGTCTCCTGGGCGGGAGCTTCGGGGGCCAGCCGACGGGTCAGGCGCGCACGCGGTGAGTCGGGGGGCGAGTTCGGCCCCGTCAGTGGGGAGTCGGGCGCGGACCGGCCAGGCGTCTGCGGTCGGGAGAACAAGCCACTCAACCGGCTCGGTGGGCGCGGCGGCGAGTCGGGCAGCGGCCGGGATCGCTCACCCGGGGAACCGACCGGAACCGGGCGGGTGGCACTCGCGCCCGGTGCCGGGTCACTGGCCTGCTCCCGGGGCGGCGAGGCGGTCGCGGGCCCGGCGATCCCCTCCGGTCTGTCGACCGGAGCGTCACCGGGCGGGTGGTCCTTCTGCCGTGGGAGCATGCCCGCGGCGACCGGGCCGACCGGCGCGTCCAGCAGCCCGCGGGCGTGGACGTCCGCCCGCTCACCCCCGATGTCCACCGCCCGGCCGTCCGGACCGAGCACGAGGATCTGCGACTCCGGCGAGCGGAGCTGCCCGGACCAGAACATGGTGTGCGGCCCGTCCACCCGGGCGTCGTGATCGAACGAGCCCGGCTGCTGCGGGTCCACCCATCGCGGCGTCACCGTCGGCCCGCGACCGTCCGCGACGACCCAGTAGACGTGCGCGCGGTCCCGCTGGGGCCGGGCGACCACGAGCGCCATCGCGCCCGGCTTGTCCGCCAGGTAGGCCAGCACCCGGGCGCCGTCGTTGGTGGTGGCGGTGTCGCCGCCGAGCGTCCGGAGCAGGTCGGCGCTGTCGGCGACGGAGGGTCCCCGCCGGCCGGCGTCGACGAGGCCGGCGCCGGCCAGGCCGGTGCGGGGGCCCGGATTCGACCGGCGGCCGTGTACCTTCGCGAACACGTCCCAGGCCAGTGGCACACAGTCCAGGGCGGGGTCGCCGGTGGCGCCGGGCCGCTGCTCGCGCCGGCGGAGCCAGTCGTCGAGCACGGACATCCGGGCCGCCGGGTCCGCCGCCACGGCACGGTCCCACGGGGGTACGCGGTCCGGCGCGCCCCCCGTGGCCGGCACCGTGCCGGGTGTCGCGGGCGTACCGATGTCGGCAGGCGCCAGCGGTTTCGGGACCTGCGCGTATGCCCTCGGCACGAGCTTGTCGGGCCCGGTGCCGGCCGTGCCCGGCGCGGTCTTCTCGGTGCCCGGCCCGGTGGACGCATCGCCCGCGTTCTGGCTGGCCGTGCCGCCCGGTCCGGTGGCCGCGTTTCCCTGGCTCGGGTTGGCTGTACCGCCCGGTCCGGTGGTCGCGTTTCCCACGTTCTGGCTGGCCGTGCCGCCCGGTCCGGTGGCCGTGCCGCCTGGTCCGGTGGCCGTGCCGCTCGGTCCGGTGGCCGTGCCGCCCGGGCTGTGGCCGGCCGTCCCCGGGGCGGTCGCGGCGGAGCCCGCGGGCTGGCCGGCGGACGTGGGCGTGCCGGACGTGGCCGGCCCGCCGGCCTGGCCGACCGATGCGAAGGTGGCGGGCGCGAGCGGGGTGGCGGGTATCGGCGCATCGGCGCGCGTCTGCTCGGCGTCTGCCCCGCCGGTGTCCACGCCCGACGCCGGGCCGCCGGAGCGATTCGGCCCGAGGGTCCCGTCGTCGCCGGTGGTCCGATCGGTGTCCTCCCACCGCGGGCCGCCGTCGAACGCGTCGGGGCCCGACGCGGCGTCGAGGAGGTCGCGGACCGACGAGGTGTCGGAGAAGTCGGACAATGAGGAGGTGTCGGAGAAGTCGATGTCATCGAACGTTTGGCGTGCCGACCGCGGATCGTCGAACGGCGAGTCCGCGTAGGGCGAGGCGTCCGACTGTGTCGCGGCGTCCGACGTCGACCGACCCGGGGCCGTCTCGCCGGCCGTGGCGCCCGGTTGGACCCGATCCCCGCCCGCAGCGTTGTCACCGGTGCCCGTGCCTGCGGCTGTACCTGCGGCTGTGCCCGTGCCCGTGCCTGTGCCCGCGCCTGCGGCTGTGCCCGTGCCTGCGCCCGTGCCCGTGCCTATGCCTGTGCCCGTGCCCGTGCCTGTGCCTGTGCCTGTGCCCGGGACGATGCCGGAGGGGGTCCGGTTCGGCGTTGCGTCCGCGCCGGTCGTGCGCGCCGGGTCGACTGGACGGGCCGTATCGGGCAGTGCGGTCGGTTCCGCCGCCGTCGACACGGCGGCGGGATCGACAGTCGCCGGGCTCGCGTCGTCGCGCTTGCGGTCGGGGGAGGGATTGTTCGGATAGAGCCGGTCGTGCAGGGCCGTCCCGGCCGATCCGGCGCCCGAGTCGAGCGTGCCGCTGATGGCGCCCGAGGTGGCCGCGGCGGCGCTGACGCTGAACCCCTGGCCGTTGGCAGCGGAGACGGTACCCCCGGCGATCACCTCGATGGCGACCGAGGCGGCGACCTCGGTGACGAACTCCCCGGTGTGCTGGCGTACCTGCTGCGGGCGGGTGGGCGGGGCGGTGCCGGCCGGCACCGGGACGTCGCGCCCGACGGGGGCCGGCACGGGGGGCGGCGGCGGGACCGGACCGGGAGCGGGGGTGGGACGCGGGGGAGGCGGCGCGGGGACCGGCTTCGGGGTGGGGCGTGGGGTCGGGACCGGTGGGGTCGGGACGTCGGTGAGTTGCCGGGGCCGGACGGGCACCCGGTTCAGGATCGCGCCGATGTTGCCGAAGGCGGGGCCGAGCACGGCGACGACGAGGCCGGCGATCGTCCCGTCGCGGACGGCCTGCCAGAACTGCGCCTGGTCGAACGTCCGGCGCGTGCCGAGCCGCATCTGGATCCGCTGGATGATGGCGTCCATCAACGCCTCGGTCAGCGCCTCCGTGGCGACGGCGCCCAGCGCCGCCAGCATCAGGCGGCTGAACAGCAGCCTGATGACGAACCGGAAGATGGCGATGCGGGCGGCGAGCCAGGCCATCGCCATCCCGGGGTTGATGAAGGCCGCCGCGAAGGCCCAGACGAACTCGATGAACATCTGGACCGTCGCCCCGAGGATGCTGAACTTCTGGTACTGGGTCCGCATCGCCGCGTCCTCGGTCGTGGCGCTGACGTTGTGCAGGTGGGCCGCCGTGTTGCTGAGGTAGCCGGGCGTGCGGACGTAGTCCTGCATGCTGGCCACGACGGCCCGCTGCGTCTCGCCCCCCACGCCCTCCTGGACCCGGCGTACGGCGCCGGCCAGCTTCGGCTCGGCCGCCTCGACGAGATTGGCCACCACCTTCAGTTCCCGGGACAGCCGGCGCATCTTGTCCACCCTGGCGCCGGGGAACTTCTGGTCGGTCAGCCAGTACAGGAAGTTGGCGAGCCGGTCCGGGATCTCAATCTCCACGGCCGGCCCCTCCGTCGAACGGGGCCGGCGTCGAGGTGACGCCGGCTGTCATGGACGCGTTCCGCCGAAGGAGGCGACGTCCGTGTTCAGTTCCTCGACCGCGCCGAGCAACTGGTTGAGCGCGGTCACCTGGTCGGCGTCGCCCGCGGACAGGTCCCGCAGGCCGTACAGCAGCATGCGGATCTGTTCGACCTGGGCGGCCAGGCCCTCGTTGAGGATCTGGTCGGACGCGTCGCGGATCGTGGTCGCGACCGGCAGGCAGTCGACGACCGCGGCGTTGAGCGTGTCGATGACGTTCTGCATGTGCGTGACGAACGGCGCGAACGACTCGCTGCGCAGCAGGTCGGTGTCGGCGTGCAGTGGTGGGGTCGGCATGCGTCAGCCCCGCTCCGCGTCCGGCACGCCGGGCAGGTCGGGGACCTGTCGCATGGCCTGGCTGATCATCTCGTCGATGTCGGCCGTCCCGTTGATCATGTCCATGATCGGCAGGGACTCGGGGAGGACCGCCGAGAACATCGAGGCGACCTCGGCGACCGCCTGCCGGCGTGCCTCCGCGATGGTCTCCACCAGCAGCTCGCCCAGCTCCCGCGGGGGCATCGAGCGGTATCCGCGCGAGTGGAACGTGATGTCGACGACCTCGCCCTGGGCGTCGACGACGACGGACAGCGCCCGGTTCCGGGACCGGACCGTGATTCTCCGGTCCGCCATGTCGTGCTGCACCCGGGCGATGGCCTGCTGGCTCTCCTCCAGTTCGGTGTAGGCCCGATCGATCTCGTCATGCCAGGAACCGGACATGCTGTTTCGCCTTTCCTCTCGACTAGCGGTTTCCGCGCCCGCGCGACGGCTCGTAGCCCGGCTGCGGTGTGCGGGGCGGTGCGGGCGTCCGGGTGGGCCGGCTGGCCGGCTGGGGTTCGAACTCCTCCCGCCCGATGACGGCGACGGTGACGTCCGGATCGGTGCCCCAGACCTCTTCCTCCTCGGCGAGCCAGGTGCTGCGCTCGCGCTCCTTCTCGTTCTGGTTGCCGCCACCTCCGCCACCCATGGGCGGCATGAACGGCATGCCGCCCATGGCGCCCATGCCGAGGCCGGCCGCACCGGTCGAGCCGTCCGCGCCCGGCGTGGCGTACGCGGCGGCGCCGGGCAGCGCGGCGAGGTTCTCGCCGCCGGAGGCCACCGAGCCGGCGCCCAGCGCCCCCGGTGGCAGGCTGCCCAGCCCGGCCGCGGCGTAGCCCGGCGGAGGCGTCCCCAGGGGACCGAGGGCGAAGCCGCTCGGCTGCCCCGGTGTCCGGATGCCGCTGGAGCCGAGGTCACCCAGTTCCGAGCCGCTCGACCCGAGGTCACCGGGATCGACAGTGGTCGGGGTGCCGCCGGAGAGCCCACCTCCGGCGGTGTCGTCGTCGAAGCCGGAGCCCGAGGCGCCGGCGCCGCTGCCGGAGCCACCGCCGACGCTGCCACCGACGCCGCCGGCGCCGGTTCCGGAGCCGCCCAGTCGGCCCGGCAGCCCGCCGCCGCTCGCCATGCCGCCGCCGACCAGGGCCGGACCGCCCGTGCCACCGCCGGCCTCCCCGCCGGACGCGCCGACCCCACCGGCGCCGTCGAGGCCACCGCCGGGGCCGCCCGTACCGTCGAAGCCGCCGGAGCCGCCGCCGGCGCTGTCGAAGCCACCGGCCCCGCCGCCGGGGCCCCCGTCGAAGCTGCCCGCGCCGTCGAAGCCGCCGGACCCGCCGTCGAAGCCGCCGCCGGCGCCACCGAACTCGCCCGCTCCGCCGGGACCGCCCGCGCCGCTGAAGCCGCCCGAGTCACCACCGAACTGCGTACCGCTGCCGCCGCCCGGCGGGGGGATGGCGGCGTTCGAGACGCCGCCGGGTGGTGGGGTGGCGCCGTCGAAGCCGGGTGGCGGCGGCCCGTCGAGACCGGGTGGCGTGTTGCCGTTGCCGGACCTCGGGTACGGCACGTGCGGCAGGGCGATGACGCCCCGCCCGAACGCCGCGATCAGGTCGTTGTAGCTCTTGATGAGCAGCCGGGTCGCGGTCTGCGAGGCGGTGTCCAGCTCGTCGTAGCGGCTCTGCCACTCCCGCTTCAGGTCGTTGTTCAGGCGTACCCACTCGGACTGTTTGATGACGTCGTAGGTGGCGTTGCCGGCCTTGCCGAGGATCGAACCGAAGTTCAACGTCCAGGTCTCCTGCCGGTCGCCGGTCGCCGCCGACCTGTCGACGTTCGCGTTCGCCGCGTCGACCTGACGCTCCATCTCCTTGAGCAGCGCGTCGACGAGGGTGTTCGGGTCGTGGTGCTGGTACGCCGTGTAGGCGCTCCACGCGTCCTTGAGACGCTGCCGGAACCGGTCGATCTCGGTCGCGGTCAGGTCGAGCACGTGTGGCCAGCCGGTGTCCACGTAGTGGTTGTAGTTGAGCTCGAACCGGCCGCTGATGTTCTCGGCGAGGCGTTGCATGCCGAGCGTCATGTCGTGCATCGCCCAGGCGAAGACGTCGGCGGCGGAGCCGTCGAACGACCCCCCGGCGTGGACCTCGTCGTACATCGCCCGGAGCCGGGCCTGGCCGGGACCGGTCAGATAGGTGTGCACGTTGCGGAAGCGGGTGGCGACGTCGCGGAACATCGCCGGGTCGAGGTACTGGTTGGTGTCGATCCCGTCGATGATCTCCCGGCTCGCGTCGACGAGCGCCTTGCCCTGACGTGCGGGCGAGTTGTCGCCGCCCTCGTAGAAGTAGACCGTGGCGCGGATGAGCTGGAAGTTGGCCATGTCGTTGTAGGCGCGGTACCGGTAGATGGTGATCTTGTTCCAGTCGGTCCCGTTGGGCATCCAGTGCTCCCACGGGCGCTGGTAGTCCTGTTCGGTGGCCGCCGAGGTCTCCCAGAACGACATGTCGAGGCCGAGCCAGGCGGGGCTGCTGACGCGGGACGAGTCGATGTCCTTGTCGGTGCCGAGAACGACCCGCATCGACTCGTCCCAGTCCATCGGCTGTGTCATCTGATCCCCTCAACGTCGACCGGCGGTGTACGTCCGGGTCGTCGGCCCGTACGGCACCGCCGCCCAGCGCGATGGCGTGCCGGGGCGGCGATGCCGGCGGGAGAAGTGGCTACTTGCCGGGCGTCGGCGAGGTGTTCCATGCCGGCGCGTTGGCGAGGAACTCCTGCGCCTGGTGACCGTTCATGCCCTCGGTGTCGTCCGTGACGGCCATGAAGTTGGTCAGTTGGGCGGCCCGGTTGCTGGCCGTGTCGCGGATCTCCGTGAGTCGCGTGCTCAGGTTCGCGCCGACGCCGGAGACCGCCCTCTGGACCTGGGCGCCGAGCGAGAAGCTGCTGTGCCCGGGCTTGAGGCTGATCCCGGCGATGTCACCGCCCGGCGAGGCGGTGACCTCCTCGGAGATCAGGGTGTTGGAACTCGCCGCCCGGGTGAGGTAGGCGTCGTCGGTGGTGATCGGCATCCCGGTCCCTCCTAGACGTTTCCGCCGAACAGCGCCGCGCCCTGGCTGTCCGCGATGTGGTAGTTCTCCCGGATGCTGTCGATGGCGGTGGCGCCGCTGCCGAGCGACGCCTGCATCTTCGCCAGCCCCTGGTGCCAGGTCTGCTGCGCCTGCTGGTACGCCGTGGCGGCGCCGCCGGCGTTGTTGGCGATGAACTGGTTGACGTACCCCTCGAGGGTGGTCAGCGAGTTGTCGATGGCCCGGGTGACACCGCGCAGCTCCTCACCGGAGTCCAGCAGGCCGTTCGGGTTCAGGGAGTAGGTCGCCATCTGCTCTTCCTCTCGTCAGTTGGTGTACCAGCGGGCGTTCTGGGCGGCCTCGTCCTCGACGTTGGACGAGATGTTCAGGTGCTGGGTCATCGCGGTGCGCAGCATCTCGAGCCCGCGCCGGACGTCGTTCAGGCCGGTCCGCCACTCGGCGAGCGAGTTGCGGTACTGGGTGGCGGCGTCGCCGCTCCAGGGCACCGACGAGCTGACCGCGTCGACCGACTGGTCGGCGGCGTTCACGTCGGCCATGGTGGTCTCGAAGGCGCTGAGCGTCTGGGTGATGGTGGCCTGATCCACCTGGTTCAGCGGTGAGGTCACGGTGTTCCTCCTACATCGGTGGTGGTGGACGGGGTGCCGGCCGGGCCGGCGGATCCTCGGGGTGTCACCTCCTCGCCGCCGCCGAGTCCAGGACCGGCCCGGTCGGCAGCAGGGACAGCAGGTTGGCCGGCACGACCCGGGCCGCCTCGACGGTGAAGCCGAGCGCCCGGACCACGTCGGCGCCGGCGACCGGGAACTTCACCCCGGCGTCGGTGACCAGGAAGTAGCTCGTCCCGTTCAGTTGCCCGGCGCGGCCCTGCCGGACCAGCCCACCCACCCCCGGCGCCACCGACACGGAGGTGGCGGTCTGCGCGGTCCGGTTCACCCCCGGCGTGTCCCCGGAGGCGGTGACCGTCGGGACCGCCCGCGCGGTCACCCGGGCCGGTCGGTCCGTCGTGGACCACTGCACGCACCAGGTGTCGCCAGCCGCCGGGCTCGCCTGGACTGGCGGTCGCGGCGGGACGCCGGCCGGCAGCGCCGGCTGCCTCGACACCGGTAGCTGGCCGAGGGCCCCGGCGCTGAGGTCCACCGGACGTACCGTCGAACCCGGGTAGGCCGCGGCGGTCGCCGGGTCGCCGAGCACCAGCGCCAGCGCGGTCTCGGCGAGCGGGCTCAGCCCGTCGCGCAGCAGCAGGAAGTAGCGGTCGGCAGTGCCGACGACGCGGGCGACGAAGACCTGGCCGATCCGGGTGGGTCGCCCGTCGACGACCGGTCCGGCGGCGCCCCGCCCGGCGACCGGCACCGGGGCGACGTCCGGGCCGGGGGGAAGCTGGTTGAGCCAGTTCGCCGTGACCACCGGGGCCGCGGGGTAGCCGAGCACCCGCGGGATCCACGGCCGGGTCAGCGTGAAGCGCTGCCCGTCCCAGATCAGGAACAGCTGCCCGCCCGGCGAGGTCACCACGAAGCCGCCGTCCGCACCGAGCGGGGTTCCGCCGGCGCCCGGGGCGAGGGTCAGCAGGGTGCCGGCGCGCGCCGTGCCGGTCCGGTCCGTCCCGCCCAGGGCGCAGACACTCCACTGCGCCCCGGCCAGCGCCGCCGGGGCGGGCGGTGAGTCGGGCGCGCCGACGATGCCGATCGGCGTGCCCCGGGGTACGGAGGTCAGCGACGCCGCGGAGACGGTCACCAGGGCGGGCCGCCGGCCGAAGATCAGGGCCGCCGACGTGTAGTTGTGCACCGGCCGGAGCCGGCCGTCGACGAGCACGAACCGGCCGCCCGACTCCTTCTCGACGATCAGCGTGCCCGGCTCCCGCCAGCGGGTGGCGCCCCCCGGCTTGAGCAGGCCGTAGACCACGACCCCGGCGACCACGAGGCAGCCGACCAGCAGCCCGGCGATCATCCCGGTGAGCAACCGCCGGTGCGGGTTCTCCAGCGCCTCCGGCTCGCCCATCACCAGGGCGGCGGTGAGCCGGCCGGTCATGTACGACTGGGCCTGCACCTGGTCCCGTCTCGACTGCACCGCGCTCAGCCCCCGATCCCACGGGCGAACCGGTACACGTCGAGCACGGCGAGGAGGACCGGCAGGACGGCCGTGGCGGCCAGCGTCTGGAGCAGGTCCCCGAGTCGACCCCAGTACGGGGTGAGCCGGCGATCGGGCATGGTCCGCGCGACGAGCAGCAGCAGGGCGGAACCGAGCGACACGGCGAGCACCGGGGCGGTGACCCGCGCCAACGGGCCGCTGGACGCCACCGCGTCGAGGGCGAGGGTGACCGCGCCGACCGCGGCGGGCGCGAGCTGGGCCAGCCGGTGCCACGCGCTCGTCATCGTCCGGGCGGCCAGGCAGCGGACCAGCGCGACCAAGCCGACCAGGGTGGCCGGCGCCCAGCCCGGGGCGATGCCGACCACGACCACGGCCACCGCCGTCGGGGCGGCGATCCCGGCGTACAGCGCGGTCATCGCCCGGTCCGCGACGGCGGCCCGGGGCAGCAGCGTGCCGCTCGGGATCGGGTCGAGGTCCTCCTGGAGATGCTCCGGCTGCGTGGGCAGCGGCGCCATCCGCAGGCCGGCGAGCCGGAAGGCGACCAGCGGCACCACCATCGTGGCCAGGGTGGCCGCCACCAGCATCGCACCGGCCGCCTGCACCGCGGTCAGGCCGGCGAACGCGGTGAGCGCGGTCGCCCCCGCGGCGAGCAGGCCGGCCACCAGCACGGCCAGCAGCGCCGGCCGGGCGTACGCCGTCGTCGTCGCGGCGACCCCGGCGACGGCCAGGACGGCCACCGAGGCGGCGAACAGGCCGGGACCGTCCGGCCGCAGACCGACCACCCCGACCCGCGGGTCGACCGCGAGCAGGCCGGCCAGGCCGGCGTACCCGGCGGCGGCGCCGGTGAAGGCGCTGCCGAACGGCCGGTCCCCGACGGCGAACGTGGCCACCAGCGCGCCGACCAGGCAGGCGGCGGCGAGCACGCCGGCGGCGCCCGCCCGGTGGCCGGCGTGGCCGGGCAGCGCGAGCGCCGCGACGCCGGTGGCCGCCAGCAGCACGGTCGCCGCCAGGGCGGCCCACCGGCTCAGTTCCGGCCGCCACCGTCCGGGCCGCTGCTTCATCCCGGTGGCGACGCCGTCGACCAGGTCGTCGAAGTCGGCCGGCGGGATCTGCTCGGACCGGGGACGCAGGTGGACCAGGTCGCCGTCGTGCAGGCCCAGCATGGCGACGGTGGAACCCTGGTCGAACGGCGCGGCGCCGAGGCGTTGCAGCACCCAGCCGCCGTGCAGCAGACCGGTCTCGACCAGGTTCTCGCCCAGGTGCTCGACCAGCACCGGCAGCAGGTCCGACACCACCACGTGCGTCGGTACGGCCACCTCCACCTGGCGGGTGGGCCCGCAGACGGTGAGGCGGCACATCTCACCGGTGGCCGAGACAGTCATGGCCGAATCAACGGATGGGTGCCGGCCGAGTTCATCCGGCGGCGGAAAAATCTGCTCCCGCTGACCCTCCTCCCGCGGATCGTGCGTTGTAGGTCGTGCCGGCTACCCCGTACCGCCGGCAGCGGAGGTGAACGGTGAGCACCGTCGTGTTCCGGCGACCGGCCCGGCGGACCGGGCCGGAGACGCCCGCGGGCGAGATCAGCCTTCAGGAACCGCCGGTGCTGCCCGAGGTCACACCCGGCGGGCTGCGCAGCGTCATGACGATCCTGCCGATGATGCTGATGTCCGGCGTGATGGCGATGATGTTCCTCGGCGGTGGCCGCGGCGTGCTCACCTGGGTGATGGCCGGCATGATGGGCGTCGCCATGGTCGGCATGCTGGTCGGCCAGCTGGCGATGAGCGCCGGGGAGCGCAAGCACCGGATGAGCGGCGACCGCCGCGACTACCTGCGCTACCTGTCGCAGCAGCGCAGGCGCGTCCGCAGGTCCATCGACCAGCAGCGGGAGGCGTCCGACTGGCGGCACCCCGACCCGTCCGCCCTCTGGTCGGTGGCGCTCACCACGCGGCGGTGGGAACGGCGCCCCAGCCACCCGGACTTCCTGGAGGTCCGGGTGGGCACCGGCCGGCAACGCCTGGCGACCCGGATGGCGCCGTTGCAGACCAAGCCGATCGAGGACCTGGAACCGCTGGCGGCGAAGTCGCTGCGGCGGTTCATCAACGCCTACAACACGGTCGCCGACCTGCCGGTGGCCCTGTTCCTGCCCGGCTTCCACCAGATCCGGATCACCGGCGACCCCGAGCGGCGCCGGGCGGTGGCGCGGGCGCTGGTCGCGCAGGTCGCCACGTTCCACGCGCCCGAGGAGGTCATGATCGCGGTGTGCGTGTCCGACGACGCCACCGAGGCGTGGGAGTGGGCGAAGTGGCTGCCGCACCTGCAACACCCCACCGAACAGGACGCGGCGGGTCCGGCCCGGCTGGCGGCTGCCAGCACGGACGCCGTGGAACGGCTGCTGGGGGAGGACTTCCTGGCCCGGCCCCGGTGGGAGGCGGGCGCCACACCGAGCCGGGACGAGCCGTTCGTGCTGATGGTCTGCGACGGCGGGCGGATCCCCGCCGGCTCCCGCCTGCTGTCCGGTGGTTACCGCAACGCGGTGCTGATCGACCTGGGTACCCCACCGACCACGGTGCCCCGCGGCCTGCTCTGGGCCGACCTCACCGACTCCGGCCTGGAACAGGTCAAGCACGACCAGGTCGGCCGGGAGGTCCGGTCCAACCTGGCCCGGCCGGACGAACTGGCCCCGGCCGAGGCCCGCAGCCTGGCCCGGATCCTCTCGCCGTACCGGCTGAGCATCACCACCGAGCCGGCCGCCGAGGCGCTGACCACCGACTTCGACATCGGTACGCTGCTGGGCGTCGCCGACCTGAGCCACCTGGACCTGACTCACGCCTGGGCCGCCCGCCCGCCCGCCCGCCGGCTGCGGATCCCGATCGGCATCGACGCCGAGGGCGCGCCCGTCGAGCTGGACATCAAGGAGTCGGCCCTGGACGGCATGGGCCCGCACGGGATGCTCATCGGCGCCACCGGCTCCGGCAAGAGCGAGCTGCTGCGCACCATCGTGCTGGGGCTGGCGATGACCCACTCGTCGGAGATCCTCAACTTCGTGCTCGTCGACTTCAAGGGCGGCGCCACCTTCCTCGGCCTGGACCGGCTTCCGCACACCTCCGCCGTGATCACCAACCTCGCCGACGAGGCCGCGCTGGTCGGCCGGATGCGCGAGGCGCTGCACGGCGAGCTGATCCGCCGCCAGGAGCTGCTGCGGCAGGCCGGCGGGTTCACCTCGGTGCTGGAGTACGAGCGGGCCCGGGCCCAGGGGCAGCCGCTGGACGCGCTGCCGACCCTGTTCGTGGTGGTGGACGAGTTCAGCGAGCTGCTGGCCACGCACCGGGACTTCATCGACACCTTCGTGATGATCGGTCGGCTCGGCCGGTCGCTCGCGGTGCACCTGCTGCTGGCCAGCCAGCGTCTGGACGACGGCCGGATCGCCGCGCTGGAGACCCACCTGTCGTACCGCATCGGGCTGCGCACCTTCTCCGCCATCGAGTCCCGCACCGCCATCGGCGTACCCGACGCGCACGAGCTGCCGACCCAGCCGGGGAACGGTTTCCTGCGGGCCGACGTGTCGTCGCTGCTCCGGTTCAAGGCGGCCTACGTGTCGGGGGCGCACCGGCCCAAGCACAAGCGGCTCGACCTCGCGGTGGTGCAGCGGCAGGTGGTGGCGTACCGGCTCGGGCACGTCCCCGTCGCGGCGACCGAGCCGCCGGAGCAACCGGCGGCGGCCGGAGCGGCCGACCCGCCCGACGAGCGCGGCCCGAGCGTGCTCGACGTGGTCGTGGACCAGTTGGTCGACCAGGGCCCACCGGCGCACCAGGTCTGGCTGCCGCCGCTGCAGCAACCACCGACCCTGGATCAGCTCCTGCCGGCGCTGGCCCCCGACCCGGAGGCCGGATTGCGGGCGGTGGACTGGCCGGGCAACAGCCTGCTGGTGGTCCCGGTGGGCTTCGTGGACAGACCGTTCGAGCAGGCCCGCGAGCTGCTCGTCGTGGACCTGTCCGGCACCGGCGGCCACCTGGGCATCGCCGGCGGCGCGCAGAGCGGGAAGTCCACCCTGCTGCGCACGCTGATCTGCGCGCTGGCGCTTACCCACAGCCCGCGCGAGGTGCAGTTCTACTGCCTCGACTTCGGCGGCGGCACGCTCGGCACGCTCGCCGACCTGCCCCACGTCGGCAGCGTCGCCAGCCGGCTCGACGCCGACCGGGTCACCCGCACCATCGCCGAGGTGAGCGCGCTGATCGCGGAGCGGGAACGGCGGTTCGCCGCCGAGGGCGTGGACAGCATGGCCGCCTACCGGGCCCGGCGGGCGGCCGGGCTGGACGACGACCCGTACGGCGACGTGTTCCTCGTGGTCGACGGCTGGTTCACGCTGCGTCAGGAGTTCGAGGCGGCGGACGCGGCGGTGCGCCAGATCGTCGCCCGGGGCCTCAACTTCGGCGTCCACCTGCTGCTCACCGCGTCCCGGTGGTCGGAGGTGCACCACGGCATGCGGGACCTGATCGGCAACCGGCTGGAGCTACGCCTCGGCGACCCGGTCGACTCGGCGATCGACCTGCGGGCCGCGGCCACCGTCCCGCACGTGCCCGGGCGCGGGTTGACCGCGCAGAAGGCGCACTTCCTGGCCGCCCTGCCCCGGATCGACGGCGTCGCCGACCCGGCCGGCGTGGCCGACGGCACCCGGGCGCTCGCCGCGGCGGCCCGGGACTTCTGGGACGGCCCGGACGCGCCCCGGGTACGCACCCTGCCGGCGGTGCTGCCGGCGACCGAGCTGCCGGCGGCCGACGGCGACCTCCGGTTGCCGATCGGCATCGACGAGGAGCGGCTCCAGCCGGTGTGGCACGACTTCGAGGAGTTGCCGCACCTGACCGTCCTCGGCGACGCGCAGAGCGGCAAGAGCAGCCTGCTGCGGTACGTGGCGGACGCGCTGGTCCGCCGCTACCCGCCACGGGAGGTGCGGATCATGGCGGTGGACTTCCGGCGGGCGCTGTTCGACCGGATCCCCGAGGCGTACCGGCTCGGCTACTCGGTGTCCGTCGACTCCACGAAGGCCACGGTGGCCGAGGCGATCGAGGGACTGAAGCACCGGATGCCCGGCACCGACGTCTCGCCGGAGCAACTGCGGGCCCGGGACTGGTGGTCGGGTCCCCGGCTGTACCTGCTCGTCGACGACTACGACATGATGGGCGGGCACGAGAGTCCGCTGCTGCGGCTGGTTCCCTACCTGGCGCAGGGCACCGACATCGGGTTCCACATGGTGTTGACCCGGGCGGCTGCGGGCGCGATGCGGATGTCGATGGATCCGCTGGTCCGCCGGCTACAGGAGACGAACAGCCCGGACGTGGTGCTGTCCTGCCCGCCGGGTGAGGGCCCGTTGCTGGGCAACACCAAGCCGAGAATCCTGCCGCCGGGGCGCGCGCTGCTCTGCACCCGCCGGGGGGCGAGGGTCATCCAGACGCCGTACCTGGACCCCGGGACACCGGCCGACGGTGTCCCCGCCGGATCCGGACCCCGGCGCCGATCAGCAGCGCCACCGCCGTGATCGCGGCGGCGAGCAGCCCGGACCGGGCGACCGCCGGATCGGCCGGAGGGGCGGTGGCGACCGAGACGGCGCCCGGGTCGAGCCGGACCGGTCGGGTCGCCGCGCCGGGATCGAGCGTCGTCATCGCGGCGTACGGGTCGACCGTGCCGGCCGGCGCGTGGGGCGTCCGCTCGGCCGTGCTGACCAGCCGGTCCCGGACCTGCGCGGCGGTCAACTCCGGGTGGTACCCGCGGACCAGCGCGGCGGCGCCGGCGACGTGCGCGGCGGCCACCGCCGTCCCGCCGACCGTGTAGTGGCCTGCGCCGGTCGGGCCGGGCACGACCGCGTCCTTCGCCGGGGCCAGCACGTCGAGGCCGCTCGCCGGCAGCGCCAGCACGGTGACCCGGCCGTTCGCGTCGACCCCGCCGACCGCTAGGACCTGCGGGTACGCGGCGGGGTACCACACCGGCGGCGGTTGTCCCGTCGTGGACGCCGGCCCGTCGTCGACCGGCGCGACGACGAGGACGTCGCGCCCGGCGGCCCGGGTCACGGCAGCGCGCAACGCCGGGGTGTCGGCCACCTGGCCGCTGCCGACCAGCACCACGTCCGCGCCCGTGTCCACCGCGGCGTCGATGCCGTCGGCGATGGACGCCGGCGTCGTACGGCGCTGTGGGCCGATGATCCGGAACGGCAGCACGGTGGCCTCGGGGGCCATCCCCACCACGCCCGTGCCGGAGGTGGGCCGGGCGGCCACGATCGCCGCCAACGCCGTACCGCGACCCAGGCAGTCCGACCGGGCGGGGCCGCCGGAGACCACGTCCCGGCCGGGCGCGACGGCGGCGCGCAGGCCGGCGGCGGCGCCGCTGACCCCGGAGTCCAGGACCGCCACCCGGACGCCCCGGCCCTGGCCGAGTGAGCGGGTCAGGTACGGCGCCATCCGGGCGACCGACCACGGGGTGCGCTCGCCGTACCGGACCGGGGACTCCCCGACGCAGCCGGTCAGCGCGGCGGGCAGGGCGGGCGGGTCCTCGTCGGCGACCGCCGGGGTGACCGCGGTGGCCAGGTGCAGGCCGGCGATCAGCGCCACGGCGGCGCACGACGCGGCGGCACGGGCGACCGGTCGGGACGAGAGGGGCATCGGCGCTCCCTACTGGTTCAGATACGTGCGCAACGCCTGCTTGGCGTAGTGGGCCCGCGACTTGACCGTCCCGACCGGGACGCCGAGCCGTTCCGCGACCTCGCTCGGGGTGCGGCCGTGGAAGTAGAGCTCGATCAGCACACCGCGCTGGTCCGGCCGCAACCGCAGCAGCGCCTCGCGGACCGCCCGCGCCGACACCACGTCGGCGATGGTGTCCTCGGACACCGACAGCTTGGTGAGATCGTCCATCACCACCTCGGACGGCCGGGACCGGCGCGACCTCAGCATGTCCACGACCAGGCGCCGGGCCACCGTGTACAGCCACGGCCGGAACGTGTCGATGTCGGTGTCGCCGTTGCGGGACAGGTGACGCCAGGCGCGGACGAACGTCTCCTGCAACAGATCCTCGGCCAGCTTGCGGTCGCCCAGCGTGAGTTTGACCAGATAGTTCAGCAACTGCTTGCTGTGCCGCTCGTGCAGCCGGGTGAGCTGGGCCTCGGCCCGGCTCGTGGGGGTGGCCGCCGCATCCACCGGCGTGGCCTGCCGCGCCTCGCCCGACCGCTCCCGGGGCGGGTTCCAGGCGGGATGATCGGCCATCGCGGTCATCGGACCCTCCATTGTCGTCACTGTCATGACGCTCCCGCGATCCGGTCGGCGAGACATCGTTGAGCCCAGTGATTTCTTGCACGCGTGTGAACGTTTCGAACCGATGCGACGAAGTAGCGGTGACGGACCACTGCCCGACCGTTTCCGAAGGAGGCGTCCCGTGCCGGTCGCCGCGTACCACCACCTGCTCCTCCGGGTCGCCGGCTGGGTGCCCGACGCGTTGGTGAGCGTCGCCCGCGACAGCCTCGTCCGGGGGGTGACCGGCGACGTCGCCGCGATGGTCGGGTACGCGGCCACGATCGGACGGTTCCCCCTCGTCGACCGGGACGTCGAGCGGATCGGGGCCGCCCTCGGCGAGGTTCCGCCGGTGCTGCGCGCCGGTGACCGGCCCGTCCTCCCGCCGGTCGTGTTCACCCGTACCCCGCCGGCCGGTCCGCTGCCCGACGGCGAGCCGGTCCCGCCGGCCGGCGCGGCGGACCCGGCACCGACGGACGGTGTGGCCGACGACCTCGACCTGATCGACCGGGCCTGCGTCGACGCGGTCGAGCTGGAGTCGGAGGGGACGGCGAGCGCGGTGTGGCGGGCCTGGCGGTCGCCGGACCGGCCGACGGCGTGGCCGCCACCGAGACGGGTGTACCTCGTCCGGGCCGCCGCCGACGGGGAACTGCTCGCCCTGGTCGCGGCCCGCCTGCAGGAGGTGCTGGAGCACGCGGGCGAGACGGACCCGCAGGTCGAGCTCTTCGCCGAGCCGGACGACCTGCCGCCGTACCAGCGGGCCGCCCTCGCCGTCGCGGCGCTGGTCTGGGCCGCCGACGGCACCGGGGCGACCGCTGCCGCGCGGGTCCGGCCCCGGGTGGCACGACTGCTCGATCCGGGCGTACAGCCGGGCGTCGGGTCCGGCCGGGAGGATCTCGACGCCGCCGAGCGAGACCAGATCCTGGCTTTCCTGACCGGAGGCGTGCCGGTCCTGGCCAGCACCGCCCTGATGGACGACGTCGTCGGCGGCGGGCCGGCCGTGGTGCCCATGACCTGCCGGTCCGACGGCGCGTGGGTGTGGTCGGACGGCGTGGCCTACTACCTGCGCACCCACGGGTTGGCGCCGGAGGAGGATTTCCTGCGGCACATCCGCTCGGCCGGCTACCGGGCGGGGGCGCCGGACACCGTCGCCGCCCAGTTCGCGGTGCGGGCGCTGGCCGACGCGGGATCGGCAGGTCCGTGGTGAGGGCCGGGGACGGTCGGTGAGCGCCGCGGTCGCCGTCGAGGCGCTCGGCGCCGCGCTGTTGCTGCGGGGCGGAACCGGGCCGGTGGGCGCGTTACGGGCGGTGACCACCGCCCTCCAGCGGGCCCACCCGGAGACGGTGCTGGTGACCGCGCCGGCGGTGACCGGTCGAGACGGGCTCTTCGCACTCGTCGCCGACGCCCTGGCGGGCGCACCGCCGTCCGAGAACCGCCTGCGGCTCGTCCTGCTCGGCCGGGGGCCGGACGCGGCGGCCCGCCGCGACGGCGCCCGTCTGGTCGCCCGCCGGCTCGGCCGGCCGGTCACCGTCTCGCTCGGCCCGGTCACGGTCGCGCTGGACGGCACCTGCGTCTCGGTGGCCGAGCCCGACGGTCGCCGCCCGGATCTGCCCGACGCCGGGGCCGGATGGCACGCCGTCGGCGGTGCCGGCCCGGCCGAGGAATGGGAGGAACCGCCCTGGTCACCCGCGCCGCCGTGGTCGACGCTGCCCGCGCCGCAGCGGTGGGCCGGGCCGGACCTGGTGGCCCGCCCGGTGCCCGCCGGGCTGTGGCTGGTTCCGCCGGACGTCCGGCCCGGCGGGACGGTCGGCGGCCTGCCCCGGGAGCCGGACGCCGCCACCATCTTCGTCGGCGGGTGCGGCGCGCCGGTGCCCGTGGCGGAACTGTGCCGGGCGGTGGCCGCGCTGCGGCCCGATCCGGTGTCCCGGCTGGTGCTGCTGCCCGGCGCGGTGCCGGCCGGCACACCACCGGCACGGCTGCGCCACCTGCCGGTGCGGCTGCGCTCGGCGGTGCCCGCACTGACCCCGACCGGCCGGCGGCTGGTGCCGGTGGCCTTCGACGGCACGGTGGTCGCGGCGGTCGGGGAGTTCCCGTCGGCTGACGGTCCCGACCCGGTCGGCGGCGCGCCGCCGGACGCCGCCGACCCGGGGCGGCCCACTGCCGGCCGGCCGCCGCGCGGTGGTTCCTGGACCCCACCCGGCCCGGATCCGGCCGGCCCGGCGCCGCGCACCGGTCCATACACCACCGGCCGCCGGCCGGTCACCGGCCATGCCACCGCCGCGGGCTGGTCGTTCCTGGACGGCGCCGACGACCTCGGCGTCACGTCCGCCGCCGCCGGGACGGTGGTCGAGGTCGCCACCAACCACGACGGCTTCGTCGTCGGTGACCGGGTGATCGACGCGACCGACTTCGCCGACCTGCTCACCGCGGTCCTGGGACCCGGCGTGGGACCGCTGGTCCTGACCGGGCCGGACGATGGCCGCCGCACCTCGCTCGCCGCGGACCTGGCCGCCGCCCGGGACGCCACGGTTCTCACCTCGGCCGGCCCGGTGGCGCTCACCGCGACCGGGGTGCTGCTGGCTTCGGCCGGGTTCCGCGCCCACCGGCCTGCTGCCCCGTCGCGCCCGGTCGGCCCGGTCCTGCCGGCCTCCGGTGCCGGGCTGGACGACCTGGCCGCCCGGTCGACGCCGTACCCGCCACCCGCGTCCGGGCCCGCCGCCGACGCGGAGGACACGCTTGTGGACCCGGCCTCCGGACTGCTCGCCGCGCCGGGCCCGGCCGGTCCCCGCCACGCCGCCGAACTGGCCGACGCGCACCGCAGGGTCGCGGCGGCGCCGGGCGAGGAACCGCGCCCGGAGCTGGTGGCGTTGCGGGCCTACGGCACGCACGACCGGACCGACGTCAACGCCTACCTGCGGCAAGCGCCGGCATCCGGATCGGCGCCGGTGGACGGCGACCGGGCGTCGCGCGTGGCGGCCGTCGCGGACGGCGTGGTGGCGGCCTTGCCGCTGCTGCCGGTGGTGTTCGGTCCGGTCTTCGCCGCCACCGGCGTGCCGGCGGTCGGCGTGCCCGGCCAGCACCTCACCGAACCCGGCTTCGTCGACGCGCGACTGGTCCCGGGCGGTCACCTCGCCGCGTCGGTCGAGTACGTCATCTGGTCGATGACCGCCCGCCGCCTGGACGGCGTCTTCGTCGCCGGGGCGCCGGTCGCGGTGTTCCCCCCGGGCAGCCGCTTCGAGGTGCTCGCCGTCGACCGGGTCGGCGAGCGGTTCCGGATGTACCTCGCGGATCTCGGCGCCGGCCGGCCGGCCGATCGGGACGAGTTGCTCGCCCGACTGCGTCGGGATGTGCCCGACGCGCCGGACGGCGACGCCCCGCTGATCGCGCCGATCGGCTTCGCCGACGCCGGCCGACCGTTCGCCGGGCTCGGGTGACGCCCGGCCGGCCGGCCGGCGCGCGTCGGTGCGCCGGCCCCGCGGCGGTCAGGGGACCGGGGCGAGCAGCCAGGTCTGGTTGGCGTTGGGGGCGGCCGGGTCGGCGTTCCACTGCTGGACCGCGACCCCGTCGGCGGTGCCACCGTCCCGGACGTCGAGCAGGAATCCGCTCGTCATGTTGCGGATCGAGTACCGCCCGGAGCCGACGCTGTGGAAGCACCAGGACTGGTTGGCGCTCGCCTGGTACCACGTCCACTGCTGCATCTGCGTTCCGTTGGTCGAGGTGCCGTCGGTGTTGTCGAGCGACTTGCCGGACCGGACGTTGATCAGCTGGTAGCAGCCGGACGGGCCCGTCACCACCCGCCAGTGCTGGGCCGGGCCGGCCGCGTCGCCGCTCTGCGTGATGCGCGCCCCGTCGGCGCTCGAACCCTGGCTGACCCCGGCGGACTTGCCGGTCGCGAGGCTGACCAGACGCACGGTGACCCCGGCCCGCGGTGCGATGTGGTCGGGGCGGGTGACCCGCCGGACCGCCGACGGCTGCGGAGAACGGGGCGCGGGCGGGCGTTGCGCCGCCGGGGACCGCGACGCGGCGGGCGAGGGCGGGTCCGCGATCGGCGCGGGATCGCGCGACGCCGGAGCCGACGTCGGCTCCGGGGGAGCCGGTGATGCGGTGGGTTCCGTGGGCGGCTCGGTGAAGCCCGGCTCGGGCACCGCCGAGGGCTCCGGCATCTCCGAGCCGGACGGCGGCGAGGTGGTGGGCCGCGACCCGTCCCCGCCGGCGGTCGCCCAGATCGCCGCCGCGAGCAGGAGCACGCCGGCCGCGACGACGACCTTGACCGGCACCGCCGGCCGACGCGACCGGCCCGGGTCGGTGGTGGCATCCGGGTCGGCGGTGGGGTCCGGGTCGGCCGGTGCGTCGGTGTTCCCGCCGGTCTCCGCCGCCTCGGGCTCGGCGACGGTCCACACCAGACGCGGTTCGTCCTGATCGGCGTCACCGGCGGCGCGTTCCCAGTCCTGCGCCTGGTCCCACTCGTCCTCATGAGGATCTCGGTTCACGGTCGTGTCTTCCCCCTCCGCCGTGTCGATCCGGCCGGGCGGTCAGTTCCGCCCGTCCGAAACGACGATCCCCGGCACTACGTACCGCCGGCCGTCCGGGTTCACCACAGGTGCGGGCGGCGGCCCACGCGGGCCGGGGCGGCGGCCCGCCGGCTGCGGGCGATCGCCGCGCACCGCCGACCGCAGTACCGTCCCGCGCCCGCGCGGCCACAGGTGACCGGGGAACGCCCACACTGCGCGCAGAGCAGGGGCACCGCCTCGGTCCGCCGCCGGGTCCGACAGAGCAGCATGCCGCCGCGGATGATCCCGTTGTCGCCGTTGGCCAGCCCGTCGGCCAGGCACGCCTGGCGCACCGGGCAGCCCAGGCAGATGCGCACCGCCAGGCTCCGGTCCGGGCAGTTGTCGGTCCACCAGTTGGCGTCCGAGCCGGCACACGCGGCCTGCCGCCACCAACCGGACGCCGTCTCCTCGCCCACGTCCCACCTCCTCCGGCTGAGGGGAAGGTTGTGCCGGGTCCACCCGGCACAACTCCCGTCCGTCCGCCACCGCAGCCCACCGGCGGTACGACGGCGGAGACTCACCGTTCTCTACGAACAGGCGGGTCCCGGGTTCACCCGGGACCCGCACGAAGTGCCGTCCGTCAGCCCGCCGGGAGCAGCTTCCAGGTCTGGTGCGCGTTCGGCGCGGCCGGGTCGGCGCCCCACTGCTGGATCGTCACCCCGTCGCCGTCGCCGCCGTCGCGCAGGTCCAGCAGCGCTCCGCTGGCGGCGTTGCGGATCGAGTACCAGCCGCCGCCGACAGAGTGGAAGCACCAGGTCTGGTTGATGTTGCCCGGGCCGATCGTCCACTGCTGCATCGGCGTGCCGTCGGCGTGACTGCCGTCGGTGAGGTCCAGCGCCTTGCCGGAGGACCCGTTGGCCAACTGGTAGCAGCCCGATCCGGTCGACACCAGGCGCCACCGCGTGGCCGCGCCGGCCGTGGACCGTTGCACGACCGAGGCCCCGTCCGACGACGATCCTTCCCGTACCCCGACCGGAAGGCCGCTGGCCCGGCTCATCACCTGGACCACCAGTCCGTTGGCGGGCGCGACCGCCGACGGCCCGGCGGTCCTCGTGGCCCGTGGCGGGGTGGGCCCGGCGCTGACCGTCGCCGGCGGGGTGGACGAGGCCGGCCGTGGCGCCGGGGCGGCCGGCGACACCGGCGCCGCCGACCACGCCGACGTCGGTGACGCCGCCGGCCCGGCCGGGCCCCTGGCCGGCGGGCTGGTCGGGGCCCGCCGCGCCGTCGGCGTCGGGCTCGCCGTCGCGTCGCCCCACCCCTCGGGCGGCGCCGGCTCGACCGGCGCCTCGGTGCCGGTCGAGGACTGATCGGCCTCGGACGTCGGTGCCCGGTCGGACAACCCGGCCACGGTGGTCCAGCCGGCCGCGGCGACCGAGGTGGCCACCGCGACGGCGCCCAACCGGACGAGCCCTGTCCGCCGGCGGCCGGACCGCCGGTGCGACCGGATCGGGTCGCGTCGCGTGAACAACGCGCCGTCGGACGCCCAGCCGTCGTCCTCGTTCGCGGAACGCTTCACGCTCCCACGCCTCCTCCGGATCGACGATTCGCCATCCACAACGTCCAGCGGGGGCCGGTCGTTCGATCGGTACGGCGAACAGTCGGCCTCTTGTGCGGTGCCCGGTCGTGGTTATGGTGAGGCGGTGCGGTTCGCCGATCGCGTCACCGTGGGCCGGAGCGCCGAGTTGGTCCGCATCGACGCCGCCCTCGACGACGTCGTGGCGGGGCGGGGCGGCGTCCTCCGCATCGAGGGCGGCCCCGGCCTGGGCAAGTCGCACCTGGTGGGTGAGCTCGACCGGCGGGCGACCGCACGCGGCTGCCGGGTGCACATCGGGCACGCCGATCAACTCATGCAGGTCTTCCCGCTGTGCGTGGCGGCCTACGCGCTGGGCGTGTCCACCTGGTCCGACGACCCGGTCCGCGCGCAGATCGCACGCCTGCTCACCGGGGAGGCGGCCGGGGAGCTGCCGTACGCCGACCCGGTGCTGGCGGCGTCCGAGCGGATGGTGGAGCTGGTCGAGAAGCTCTGCGCCGACCAGGCGCTGGTCCTGGTGCTGGAGGACCTGCACTGGGCGGACGAGGCGAGCGTGGCGTTCGCCGAGCGGCTCGGCCGGGAGGTCGACCAGCTTCCCCTGCTGCTCGTGCTGACCGCCCGGCCCGACCGGGACGAGCCGGGTCGCGCTCGCGACCCGCTGGGCCGGGCCGCGACCGTCACGTTGACGCTGTCCGCGCTGAGCGCGGACGACGTGGCGGCGTTCGCCGGGGCCCACCTGACCGGACCGCCCGGGCCACGGCTGTCGGCCCTGCTCGACACGGCGTCCGGCAGCCCCTTCTATCTGCGGGAGATTCTCTGCACGCTGGGTGAGGACGAGCTGACCATGCTCGGCGACGGCTCCGTCGAGCTCTGCGTGGCGGAGCTGGTGCCCCGGACCCTGGCCGGGGCGGTGGGGCGCCACCTGGGCGTGCTGAGCCCGGACTGCCTCCAGACCATGCGGTTGGCCGCGTTCCTGGGAAACGACTTCACCCGGCAGGATCTGCGCCTGGTGCTGGCGCGGGACACGACGGACGCGCTGGCCGCCGCCTCGGCCGCCGGCGTGGTCGAGTTGGCCGCCGACCGGGTGCGGTTCCGGCACGAGCTGCTGCGGCAGGTCCTGCTCACCCAGACGCCGGCCGCGTTGCACGCCGGCCTGCACGGGCACATCGCCCGGGCGCTCGCCGACGGGAGCCGGGCCGACCGGGCGGTCGCCGGGCACCTCACCGCGGCGGCGGACCCGCTTCCCGGCTGGGCCCTGGGCTGGCTCGCCGAGCGGCCCGAGTCGACGCTCTACGCGGCCCCGGCCGCGTACGCCCGGCTGCTGCGCCGCGCCGTGGACGCCGTACCCGACGCCGACGGCCGGCGGCGGAACCTGGTCCGGCAGTTGATGCTCGTCTCGTTCTGGGTCGGCGACGACGAGACGGTGACCGGGCTCGGCGCGGAGGCGATCGCCTCGGCCGATGACCCGGACCTGGCCGCCCGGCTGCGGATCCAGGTGCTGCGCTCGCTGTCCCGGCTGCGCCGCTTCGACGAGGCGGTACGGGTCGTCGCGCCCTCGGTCACCGACCCGGCCGCCACGCCGGTCTGGCGGGCCCGGGCCGCCGCCTGGTCGGCGAACGCGCAGGCGTTCGCCGGTGCGCCCGAGGCGGCCCGGTCGGTGGGGGAGCAGGCGCTCACGCTCGCCACCTCGATCGGTGATCCGCTCGGTGTCGCCTACGCGCACAGCGCCCTGGCCGTGGTCGACGGCGGCGATCGACTGATCGCCCACCTGGACGCGGGTCTCGCCGTGCTCGGCGACGACCCCGAGTCGCTGGACCAGCGGCTGTTGATGGCCGGCAACCGGGCCGCCCGGCTCGGCGCGCTCGGATCGCCGGACGCGGAGGCCGCTTTCCACGAGGTGCTCGTGGCGGCCGAGCGGGTCGGCACGTACCGGACCTCCACGGTGCACGCCCACGCCGCCGACTTCCTGTTCGGGCGCGGCCGGTGGGACGACGCCCTGATGCACATCGCGCAGATGGACGCGTCGGCGCTGCGCCACCCGGCGTTCGGCTACCTGCACGGGATGCGTGCGGTCATCGCCTACCGGCGTGGCGAGCCGGAGGAGGGCAACCGCCACCTGCGGGCCGCCGGAGTCCCCGACCCCGACCCCGAGGAGCCGCCGGCCGCTGCCGGCCCGCACCTGGACGAGGCGCTCGCGTTGCGCGCCGAGTCGGCCGGCGACCACCGGCAGGCGCTGCTGTTCCGGGCCCGCTATCTGGACCTGCCGGCGGGGGTCCAGCGCGACGGTCGGTGCGCCGACGCGCTCCCGCTGATCCGTCTGGCCCGGGTCCTCGGCGCCGACGAGGTCGCACGGGCCGCCGGCGCCACGGTCGAGGCCGCCCGGCCGCCGAGCCGGGACGGGCAGCTCTGCGCCGTCGCCTGCCGGGCGATGCTCGACGGCGACGTGGCCGGCCTGCTCGCGGTCGCCGAGCGGTTCCTCGCCGGGGGGTGGCCCCTGCTCAGCGCGTTCGCGGCCGAAGAGGCGGCGGTGCTGCTGGCCGCCGCCGGCGACGTCGACGCGGCGCGTCGCCACTATCTGCGGGCGAGCGAGCAGTACGCGCAGGTCGGCGCGGACTGGGACCTCCGCCGGGCCGCGGCGCGGTTCCGTCCGTACGGCATCCGCCGCGGCACCCGGGTGTCACCGCGGTCGGTCCGGCACGGATGGGAGTCGTTGACCGACACCGAGCTGCGGATCAGCCGGTTGGTCGCCCAGGGTCTGTCCAACCCGGACATCGCTCGGGAGATGATGCTGTCCCGCAACACCGTGCAGACGCACGTCTCCAACGTGCTCCGCAAGCTCGGCCGGCGCTCCCGCACCGAGCTCGCCCGCGACGTGGCGCTCCACGAACCGGGCGTCGCGCCACCGGCCGGCGTCGGTGTCAGGTCGGCCGCCCGGGCCCGGACCGCCGGCACCTGACCGGCCCGACCTCGCCACCCGGCTCGGCCTGGAACCCGGCCGCCCTGGCGATGTCCAGCCGGGACCGCACGCCGAGTTTGGCCCGGATCCGGGCCAGGTGCGTCTGTACGGTGTTCTGACTCAGATACAGCTCGTCGGCGATGTCCCGGTTGGACATCCCCCGGGCGACCAACCGGACGACCCGGAACTCGGCCGGGGTCAGGGCGGCCCAGCCGGAGGTGGGCTGGTCGGCCGGCGTCCGGCGGCGCACCCGGTAGCGGCCGAGCCGCCGGTCCGCCCGGGCGATCTCCCAGACCGACCCGACCGAGGCGTAATGCCGCACGGCCTCGCGCAGCGCCCGCCCGGCGCCGGCCCGGTCACCGGCCCGGGCCAGCGCGACCGCCAACTCCTCCAGCCCGTACGCGTGCTGCCGCGGCGCCCCGCGCCGGCTGAGCTGCTCGACGACGCGGCTCAGGGCCGCCGGGTCGGCGTCCGGCATCGCGCGTACCAGGGCGGCGATCGCGAGTTGCACCGGTAGCGCCTCCTCGGCCGCCGCCCACTCGCAGCGGCGGACGACGTCGGACACGTCGTCGCCGACGGCGAGGGCGAGGCGGACCACGTGCTCGGCGCCGTGCAGCCGGGCGGGGCGGGCCTCCAGCGCGACGGCCAGCGCCCGATGCCGCGCCCGCAACGCCCCGGCCAGGTCGCCCACCTGCTCGGCGGCCATCGCGTCGAGTTCGTCCTCGCGCCGGACGGACCTCAGGGACCGGTTGGCGGTCGTGGCCTCCGGGGGCGACCGGTGCCGGGCCACCAGCGCGGCCAGCCCGGGCTCGGCATCGCCGACGAGGTCCCACCGGCCGGCCAGGTAACCGGCGCGGGCCGCCGTCGCCCGCAGCCACCCGGCGAGGCCCGGGTCGGTACGGGCCGCGAGTGGCCCGGCCTCCAGGATCGCCCCGGCCAGCGCGTCCGGTGGACCGGTCTGCACGAGCAGGTCGATCAGACATCCGTGCAGCAACCCGCGCAGCTCGGCCGACTCGCTGTCGCTGCCGAGGTCGTCGCGGACGGCGGCCAGGTGGTCCGCGACGAGCCGGCCGTCGCCGGCGCGGACTCTCGCGAGCGCCAGCACGGCGGCCGTCGGCCCGTCCTGCGGCGTGCCGGCCAGGCCGCGGATCCGTTCCCGGGCGGCGGCCAGTTGACCGAGCCCGGCCAGCGCCACCGCGTGCCAGCCCGCCAGGCGGGGATCATCGGTGTCGGCGCAGATGGCGTCGACGTCGGCGAGGCTCCCGTCGCGGACCAGGGCGCGAACGGCGAGCCGGCGCAGGTCGGCGGCGGCCCCGGGGCGGGCTTCGGCGGTCGCCGCGAGCGTGAGCGCGGTGCGGGCCGCCCGTTGTCGCCGGCCCAACCAGTGGTCGAGCACGCAGCGGCGGGCGTCGACCGGACCCAGGCCCAGCACGTCGGAGAACAGCGCCGGGTCGGTGAGCAGCGTCGACTCCGGCAGCCGGGCCAGCCAGTCGCGGGCGGCCGGCGGCAGCTCTCCGGCCTCGCGCAGGTGCCTCGCCACCACCCCGGCCTCGGCGCCGGTGGCGAGCAACGCGAGCGCGCCGGCCCGGTGGAACGTGCGCCGGGCCGCGACCGGGAACGACCGGGCGACGGCGTCCCGCACCACGTCGTGCCGGAACGACAACCGGTCCCCGTCGTCGCCGAGCACGCCGTCCTCGACCGCGTCGGACAGCGCGGTGGTGACGGCGGGCAGCGGCAGCCCACCGGCAGCGGCCAGTTCGGTGGCGTCGAACCTCGGCCCGAGCAACGCCGCCATCCGCACGATCGGACGGTTCGCCTCGGCCACCCCCGCGCAGGCGTACCGGTCGAGCGCGGCAGCCGCGCGGTCGTCGTCGCCGCCCAGCTCGACCCGCCCGCCGGCGCGGCGCAGCAGGCCCGCCGCGTCCAGGTCGTCGAGCAGGCCGAGCACGCGCGCCGGACTGCCGCCGAGCGCCCGCAGGTAGCGTCCGAGCCGAGGCCCCGGTCGGGCGCCCAGGCGCCCGGCCGCCACGGTGACGATCTCGGCGTCCCCGAGCGGACCCAGCACCAGCAGCTCACCGTCGTGCTGGGTGACCAGCTCGCGCAGCGTCGCGACCGGCTCCCGGTACGGGGTGGGCCGGCAACCGCTCACCAGGAGCAGCGGGAGCCGGGCCGCCGACCGGCTGATCCGGTTCCAGGCCAGCACGGTGGCGTGGCCGGCGCGATGCAGGTCGTCCAGGGCGAGCACGGCCGGGCCCCTCGCGCAGAGCGCGGCGACCGCGGCATCGACCTGGTCGACGGACTCCGTGATCCCGGACGGATGAACCGGCCGGTGGTCGGTGAGGCCCCACACCGCGTCCAGTGACCTCGGGTCGTCACCGGCGCCGGCCCGCACCGTGCAGCCGGTCGACGTGCCCCGGCGCAGCAGCGCCGACAGCAGGGCCGTCTTGCCGAGGCCGGCCGCGCCTTCCAGCCACACCACCCCGCCGCGCCCGGCCCGTACTCCGTTCAGGAGGGCGACGAGAGTGGCGAGTTCGGACTCGCGGCCCACGAGCGGCCGGGCCGCCCCGTCGTCCGCCGGCTCGGGCGGGCGATCCGGCGTCCGTTCCGGTGCTGTCATCCGGCGGGGGCCACCAACAGGACGTCTCCCGCTCCCTGGATCACCGCGAAGAAGCGGCACTGGTCGGGGCGCAGCCGGACGGTCCCCACAATCGTCTGCGGACCGCCGGCGGCGACGCCGTCGGCCACCACCAGGGTACGGCCGTCGGTGCTGACCGCGAGCAGTTCGTACCGCACGCCCGGGCGTAGCCCGACGGTGACCGCGCGTACCTCGGCGCCGCCGGACCGGGGCGTGACGGTGGCGGCGAGCTGGCCCTGCGTCCCCGTCGCGGTGCCGTTCGCGGCGGGGACCGGGTCCGGCTCCCGGTGTTGGTAGAGCGTCCAGCCGCCGCCGAGCAGCGCGCCGACCAGCAGCGTGGCCAGATAGGCGAGCACCGGGCGGGCCCGTGAGCGGCGGCGCGCCGGCGGGCGGCGGCTGTCCGAGGTGGAGCTGCCGCGGCCGGCCGGCCGGGCGGACGCCACGCCGGACACGCGGTCACCGCCCGCCGGCGTCGACCGGTCCGCGTCTTCGAGTTCGGCGACGAACCCGGACGGCAGCGCGGCCACGGCCAGCGCCACCTCGCTCGACTCGTCCGCCTCCGTGCGGCACGAGGCGCACCGCAACAGGTGCTCCTCGAAGCGTTGTTCGCGCTCCGCGTCCAGCGCTCCGGTCAGGTACAGGTCGATCTGATCGCTGACGTGCGATCCGCCCCGACCGTTGGTGGCATCCATGCTGGCGCGTCTCCTCCTGACGGGTCACCCCGCTGATCTCGCTCTGACATCGGATGGGAAGGCTCACTCGTTCGACCGACGGGCAGAATTTCACAAGGCCGAAACCCGTTCCTCGGCGCTTCATCAAATCCTCACGTACCCCGGGCCACAATGCGGGCCACACCCGGTGAGGGAGGCGCAAGCGTGTTGTCATTCGGCGACGTCCGGCTCGACGAGACCGGACGCCGGGCCTGGGTCGGGAACCGGCGGTCCGCGGCACGACTCGGCTGGCGGGAGTTCCTCGTGCTCCGCGTCCTCGTCCAGGCACACGGACTGCCCTGCACCGCCGAGCGGATCTGGCACGCCATGCCGGCCGCGATGCGACCGCCGCGGACGAACCAGATCGGCGTGATCATCCATCGGCTCCGGGCGCGGTTGGGACGCGAGCTGATCGTCACGGGCGGTGGTGGGTGGCGGGTCGCGGACGCCGAGCGGTCCGAGCCGGTCCGGCTCGGTCCGCCGGACGGGACCTGACGTCTCCGGGCTGTCGGCGTCCGGGCGCCGGCGGCCGGCTGAGCCGGCGAGCGGACCGACCACGGGTCGAGACGACACCGCGCCGGATGAACCCGCGCCGTCGCCCGCCGTAGTCCTCGACACAGTTGACGGTCATCCGCTGCCCGTTGTGAGGAGCGAGACGCATGCGAATCCTGATCCTCGAAGACGGCGGCTCGGTGCGGGACTCCACCGTGCTCGCCCTACGCTCGTCGGGGCTCGCCGTCGACGTGGCGGACTGTTGGCGTCAGGCCGAGCTGCGACTGGCGGTCAACGAGTACGACTGTCTGGTGCTCGACCGGTTCCTGGCCGACGGCGACTCGGCCGACCGGCTGCACCTGCTCCGCCGGCGCGGCATGGCGGTGCCGGCGATGCTGCTCGCCGCCGGGGACGACGTGCGCGACCGGCTGGCCGGCTTCGAGGCGGGCGCGGACGACTACGTCGCGAAGCAGGTCGCCACCGCCGAACTGGTTCACCGGGTGCGGGCGCTGTGCCGGCGGCGCGGCTCCATCCGCCCCGCCGTGCTCCGCGCCGGCGACCTCGAGTTCGACGTGGCCCGGCGTCAGGTACGCCGGGACCACGTCCTGCTGAGCCTGACCCCGAAGGAGTTGGCGGTCCTGGAGCGGCTGATGATGCGCCACCCCACGGTGGTGAGCCGGACGGAGCTGATCGAGCACTGCTGGGACGAGATGGCCGAACCCACCTCGAACGTGGTCGACGTGGTCATCGCCCGGCTCCGGCGGAAGCTCGGCGCGCCGGCGGCCATCGCGACCGTCCGGGGGACCGGCTACCGGCTGACGTTCACCGAGCGGCGGTAGCCGCCTTCCGCACGGACGGGGGTCACGGCCGGTCCACGGTGCGCTCGGCCAGTTCCTCGAGCACCAGGGCGCCGAGGTAGTGCAGCGAGCG
Organism: Micromonospora sp. NPDC051141; assembly: GCF_044455765.1. Taxonomy (NCBI): domain Bacteria; kingdom Bacillati; phylum Actinomycetota; class Actinomycetes; order Micromonosporales; family Micromonosporaceae; genus Micromonospora; species Micromonospora sp. NPDC051141. The sequence goes on along the minus strand of NZ_JBITFD010000024.1, from coordinate 12,657 downwards.
CAGCAGGCTCTCGTCGCTGGCGGGGTCGATCCAGAGGATCTCCGCCGGCGGCTCGGCCACCGGACGTGGCAGGAGCCCGGCCGGGGCGTACGCGCCCTCGATCAACACCAGCGGCGTCTCGGTGGTCCAGACCGTGATCGCCGCCGGGTCGGCGGTGCCGCGGAGCGCGTGCATCTGCTCCGGGGTGTGTTCCCGAGCGTCGCTGAACGCCAGCAGCTGCGACTGGAGGACCGCCCGCAGCCGCTGCGCGATCGACCGTCGGGCGGCGGCCCGACCGGACGGGGACCCCGCGGCGTACCAGGGCGCGAGTTCGGCGACCAGGTCGGCCGGTTCGTCGGCGTAGGCCCGCCAGCGGTCGCCCGGCTCGGTCAGCTCGAAGCGGTAGAACGTGCCGTCAGGCTTGCGGATCGGGGTGGGTGCGCTCCCCGGCCGTGTCCTTACCCTGATCGCTGGCATGGCTGCCCGCCTTCCCTGCCGCCGTCGCTCGGAGCCGTTCGCCAGTCACAACGGACCGACCGGGCGCGAGGTTCGTGGCAGTCAGCCAGCCGGTACGAGACGCCAGGTCTGGTTGGCGTTCGGAGCCGCCGCGTCGGCGCCCCACTGCTGGACCGCGGTGCCGTCGGTGGTGCCGCCGTCGCGGACGTCGAGCAGATAGTAGTTCGTCAGGTTGCGGATCGAGTACCGGCCCCGGCCGACGGGGGTGAAGCACCAGCTCTGGTTGCTGGTGCCCCAGCCGTACTCCCACTGCTGCATCTGCACGCCGTTGGTCCACGTGCCGTCCGGGTTGTCGAGCGCCATGCCCGACCTGACGTTGACCAGGTGGAAGCAGCCCGATGTCGCGGCGACGAGGCGCCACCGCTCGGCCGCTCCGGTCCCCCCACTGAGGACGATCTTCGCGCCGGCGGAGGACGCCCCGCCCGCCACCCCGATCGACCTGCCGCTGGTGGCGACCACCCGGACCAGCAGCCCGTCGCGGGGCGTGGCCGCCGTCGGCGCGGCCGGCGGGCTGCTCGACGGTCGTGGCGGGCCGGTCGTCGCGGGCGGTCTCCGTGATCCCCTCGGCGTGGGCGACGGCACGGCCGGGCGCGGGGCGGCCGAGCGAGGGACGGCGGACGGCGAGGGCGTGGCGGGCGGGTGGGTGGTGCCGTCCGCCACGGCCGGCATCGAGGGCGTCAGGTCGAGCACGTGCCGGCGTCCGTACGGGCTCAGCGTGAGCGGCGGCCGGAGGTCGTCGTCCCGGTCGGCCAGCAACGTCCCGAGGGCGTCCACCCGACCGACCGTGTACGGCCACGTGGCGCGGCGCTGCGGGGCCGACGGGTTGGTCAACGTCGCCCTCCGCTCCGCCAGGAACGCCGACAGCCAGTCGCGTTCGGGCACCTCTCCCGGGCGGCCGTGGGCGCGGACCTCGGTCCGGTAGATGATCGACGGCAGCGCGTCCGGATCGGCCGAGTCGCCGTGTTGCAGGAGCGTGTCGTAGATGACGGCCAGGCCGAGCGGAGTGGTCAGGCCGAGGTCGGTGGCGGTCCGCACCGCCGGCTGGTAGTACCTGTCGTCCACCACGTCGTCCTGGGCCTGCCGGAAGCGGGGGTCCTTGCTGGCCAGCCGCCACGCGTCGGGCAGCCCGGCCAGTTCACCGACCGCCGGGCTCCGCCGGTCGGCCAGCCGCTTCAGCACCGGCAGGTAGGACAGGGACAGCGGGTTGGCGCCGACCCGGGCGGTGTAGGTGTCCAGGACCGCGACGATCTCACCGCCGGCCGTGGAGAAGTCGCCGGTGCCCGCGACGTAGCCGCGCCCGTCGGCCTGGTCCACCACCCGCCCGTACTGGGGAGCGTCCGCGTCGTGCATGAGCACGCTGCGGATCTTCTCGATGATCAGCCGCTGTTCCGGGGTGACGGTCAGCCTGCGGTCGGGTTCGATCGCCCACACCACGAGCAACCCCACCACGATCACCACGACGATCGCCGGCCAGGCGAGCATCGGGAGCCCGGGCCGGAATCGGGATCGCGCGGTCGGTCGGCCCTGCGGCACCCCGCCCCCTCACGTCGACTTGCCGGCGCCGCAGCGTGTGCTGGAGCCGGACAGATGATGGCAGAACCGATCACCGGCGTGAAGATGGTGTCACCGGCCGCCTGCGCGGGGTGCGACACTTGTCGGCTGTGGCCGTCGCGCCGCTCCGCGGGTGACCGCGGGGCGGGCACCGCCGTCCGGTCCGGGGAGGGAGTCAGCCATGCGCGAACCGGCCGGACCTCGGACCACGGACGTGACCCGCCGGTCACGGGTGCCGGCGTCGGCGGACCTGGTGGGCCGCGATCCCGAGTTGTCGACCCTCGACGAGGTCGTCACCGATCTCGTCTCGGGGCGGGGCCGTTCCGTGTGGATCGACGGCGAGCCGGGCGTCGGCAAGACGGCCCTGCTGACCGAGCTGTGCGGCCGGGTCGGCCGGCGCGCGATCGCCCTGTTCACCGCGCGTACGGCCGAGGCGGCGGACATCTTCCCGCTGCGGGTGCTGCTGGACGCCCTGCGGGTCGGTCCCGGAAGCACCGACCCGGACCGGGCCGCCATCGCCGAGCGGCTGTGGGGCCGCGACGGCGACGACAGCCCGGGCACCGGCAACGCCGTCACCGCCGCGGCCGAGTTGCTGACGGTGCTGGTCGACCGGCTCTGCGCGGCCGGACCCGTGACGATCGTGGTCGACGACATGCAGTGGGCCGACGAGACCACGCTCGCCGTCTGGGGAAGGCTGGACGAGGCGACCCGACAGCTGCCACTCCTGCTGGTCGCCGCCGCGCGGCCGGTGCCCCGGCGGGAGGAGGTCGACCGGCTGCGGCGGGCCGTCACGGCGGGCGGCGGGGCGCACGTCCCGCTCGACCCGCTTGCCGACACCGACGTACACCGTCTGGTGGAACGGCTGACCCAGGCCCCGCCCGGACCGGGCCTACGGGCCCTGGTCCGGCAGGCCGGCGGCAATCCGCTGTACGTGCGGGAACTGGTCTACGCCCTGGTCCGGGGCAGTCGGGTCCGGCGGGCCGAGGACGGCGCGCTCGACCTCGACGACGCCGACGCGGTGGCCCCACGGTCGCTGGCGGCGGCGATCGGCGCCCGACTCAGCTTCCTGTCCGAGCCGGCGATGCGGGTGCTGCGGGCCGCGACGGTGCTGGGCGCCGGTTTCCGGCTGGAGCACCTCGCGCTGCTGGTCGAGCGGTCCCCGCTGGCGCTGGTCGACGTCATCGAGGAGGCGCTCGCGGCCGGCGTGCTCACGGACGCCGACCCGGACCTGGCCTTCCGGCACGCGCTGATCCGGCACGCGCTCTACGAGTCCATGCCGGCCGCGATGCGCAACGCGCTGCACCGGCAGGCGGCGCAGCGGCTGGCCGAGGTGGGAGAGCCCGCCGAACTGGTGGTGACCCAGCTCCAGGCCAGCCCCGGGCCGGTCAGTGGCTGGGTGGTCGACTGGCTGCTGCGGGCCGCCCCGTCCGTGACCACGCGCGCCGCCGGCCTGGCCGCCGAGCTGCTGCGGCGGGTCATGGCCCAGGTCGGCGACGACGATCCGCGGCGGTCCGTGCTGGGCATGCACCTGGTCGATGCGCTGTTCCACCTCGGCGACTACGAGGCGGTGGACGCGGCCGTCGTCCCGCTGCTGCGGGAGGCGACCGACATCGAGGTCGTCGGGCGGATGACGTGGTGCCACGTCGTCGTCCTGCGGGCCCTGGGTCGCCCGGTCGAAGCGCTCGACCTGGCCGTGGCCGCGCTGACCGCGGACCGCCTCGACGCCCGGTGGCGGGCCCGCGTGCGCGCGATCCAGGCCGTCACGCTGGCCGGTCTCGGGCGCTTCGACGAGGCGTTGACCGTCGCGCGCGAGGCCGAGGCCGACGGGGAGCGGGTGCCCGACCGGATCGCCGTCGCCTGGGCGTTGTTCGCCTGGTCACTCGCGACCGGCATCTCCCTCGGCGACTCGGCCGGCTCGCTGGCCGAGGCGGAACGCGGCCTGGCGATTCTGGGTGACGATCCCGCCACGGTGGAGCTGCACCTGCTGTTTCAGGGGCTGCGGGTCACGGCGCTCTACAACCTCAACCGCACCGGGGAGGGGGCGCGGGCCCTGGGCCGCGCGCTGACGTTGGCCGAGCGGGCCGGCACGCCGCTGCGACTGGCCTGGCTGCGGGTCCAGGCCGCCGAGATCAATTTTCTGATGGGTCGCTGGGACGACGCGCTGCCCGAGCTCGACGCGGCGGCCGAGCTGCTGCATCGGGGAGCGGTGGTCCGGGGCATGCTGTTCGGCGTCGGCGCGCTGATCGCGGCGAACCGGGGCGACGACGAGCTGATCGAGCGGTACCTGGCCGCCGCCGCCGCGGAGCCGCCGACCCCGGACGCCGCCGGGATGACCGACTACGTGCACGCGGCGCAGGCCCTCGTCGAGGAGCGTGACGGGCGGCCGGAACGGGCGTTGGACCGGTGGCTGTCCCTGCTCGACCCGGATTCGACCCGGTGCTTCCCCCGGCTGACGCCCGAACGCTGCGTGTTCAGTGCCACCGCGGTTCGGATCGCGGTGGAGTTGGGTCGCGACGAGATCGCCCGGGCCGCCGCGGGCGCCTGCGTCGCGCAGGCCGAGGAGCGCGGTGACCTGGTCAGCCTGGCCGCGGCGGAGCACTGCCGAGGACTCGTCGACCAGGACCCGAACCGGCTCCTCGCGGCCGCGGCCGGGTTCGCCACCGTCCACCAGGTCCATGACCAGGCCACCGCGCTCGAGGACGCCGCGTGGGCGCTGGGTCGGGCCGGCCGGCCGGCCGAGGCCCGGGCGGCCCTCGAGGAGGCGCTCGACCGGTACGCCGACCTGGACGCCCGGTGGAACAGCCGCCGGGCCGAGGCGCGCCTGCGCGACATCGGTGTCCGTCGGGGCAGCCGCGGCGCCCGCCGGCGTCGCCCAATGACGGGGTGGGAGGCCCTCACTCCGACCGAGGTCACCGTGTGCCGCCTGGTGGCCGCCGGCCGGTCCAACCCCGAGATCGCGACCGAGCTGTACACCTCCCGCAACACCGTCCAGACCCACGTGTCGCACATCCTGGCCAAGTTGGGTTGCCGATCCCGCACCGAGATCGTCGCCCTCCACCGCGAGCGGGGGCTGCCCGCGGGGGCGCGGCGCGACCGCGCCCCCACAGACGCTCAACAGCGGTAGAAGCCGCCGTGCCAGTTGCCGTACACGACGGCGCAGGCGCCGTCGGATCCCGAGACCCAGAACGACCCGACGTAGGTCGATCCGGCCATGAAGGAGATCGTCAGCATCCCGGACGGCAGGCTGAACCACCCGCAGTTGTACGAGGGGACGCCCCTGGTGGAGTAGCTCCCGTCAGGTCCGCTGACGAGGGCGTTGGTCCACGGCCCCTGGGAACAGAGCTGAAGCTGGTAGGGCGCGGCGGCTTCGGCCGGGGCGGCGGAGACCGTGGCGAGAAGGCCGGCCGCCATCAGCGGAACAGCCACCCGGGCGACGGCGCGACGCCACCGTCCAGTCCTGAACAATGTGGTACCTCCCTCTCATCGGAGTGCCCGATCCGTTCGCCGGGACGGGAACCGGTGCCGGGCACGCCGTCACAACGGATCCCCGACGGGGATCGTTCAGCCTCGTCGGATCAGAAGGTGGGACTAATCAGCCGCGGTGTGCCGTACGGGGCGACGGTCAGGGGCGGCCGGAGCGTGTCGTGGCCGCCGTCGAGCAGTGCCGCGAGCACGTCCACCCGACCCACCGTGTACGGCCAGGTGTCCCGGTGCTCCAGGTCGGCCGGGCTGGTCAGGGTCGCCCGGCGCGCCCGCAGGAGCGCGGCCAACCACTCCCGTTCGGTGACCGTGCCGGGTGGACCGCCGGCGCGGTGCGTGGCCCGGCGGACCAGCGCCGGCAGCGAGTCCACGTCGTCGGTGTTGCCGTGTTGCAGCATCGAGTCGAGGAGAATCGCCACGCCCAGTTGCGTCCTGATGTCCAACGTGCGGGCCAGGCTCAGCGCCGGCGCGAGGTAGCGGGACTCGAGGACGTCGTCCTGCGCCCGCCGGAACCGGGCGTCCGCGCTGGCCTGCGCCCAGGCGGCCGGCAGCCCGGCCAGATCGGTGACGGAGGGGTCCTGGTCGGCGCTGAGCCGGGCCAGCACGGTGAGGTATCTCCGCGACAGCGGGGTCGGGCCGACCTGGGCGGCATAGCTCTGCACGACCTCGAACGCCTCGCCGTTGGCGGTGGAGAAGTCACCGATGCCGAGCAGGTAGCCGCGCGAGTCGAACTGCCGGACCGCGCGAGCGTACTGCGGCTGCGCGGTGTCGTGCAGCAGGGCGCTCTCCAACTGGCTGAGCACGAGGCGCTGCTCGGCGTCCACCCCGACCGGCTCGTGCGCTCCGGCGAGCAGCGCGAGGACGAGACAGGCGGCGGTCACGGTCGGTAGCGCGGTCCAGGACACGCGCGGCCGGCGACGACGGACGTCCAGGTAGCCCACGCACCACTCCAGTGGCGAGAGTCGATACACCACGCCTGCTCGCCGACAAGACTAGAGCACCGAGGCAGGGCGTACCCGCTTCGCCGGTCAGTCGACGCGGACGAGTTGCCAGGTCTGCTTGCTGTTGGGGGCGGCCGGGTCGGCGCTCCACTGCTGGATCGGCACCCCGCCCCCGGTGCGCCCGTCCCGCAGGTCGAGCAGGGAGCCGCTGGCCACGTTGCGGATCGAGTACCGCTTCGCGCCGACCGACCGGAAGCACCAGTTCTGGTTGGGGTTACCGCTCGCCGGCTCCCACTGCTGCATGGGCGCGCCGTCGTCGAAACCGCCGTCGGGATTGTCCAGTGCCTTCCCGGAACGCAGGTTGATCAGCTGATAGCACCCGCCGGAGGTCGCGACCAGCTTCCACCGGGCCGCGTCCCCGGTGCCGGTGAGCTGGACGACGCCGGCGCCGTCGGCCGTCGACCCGTCCCGTACGCCGACGAACTGGCCGCTCGTCGGGTTCTTCAGCCGTACCGTGTCACCGTTCGACGGCGCCACGGTGGTGGGGGTGGCCGGTGCCGTGGTGGGTGCCGGCGTGCTGGTCCGGGTCGCCGCCGGCGGGTCCGGGCGGCGCGTCGTCGGGGTCGGCGCGGGCGCCGCCGGCCGCGCGTCGGACCTGCCCCGTGGTGGCGCGGGCGCCACGGTGATGCCGGCCGTCGCGGCCACCGGGCGCAGGGGTGGCCGGCTCGGCGTCGCCACCGGAGGCGGGGTCGAGCCCGCGCTGGGGGCGTCGCCGATCGGACGGGGCGCACCGGGGGTCGCCGTGGCAGGCGCACCGCCTCCGGCGGGGTGCGGCGCCGTGGGGAGCGCGCCGACGGCGAGGTCGCGGGCCGGCGGATCCTGCGTGGTGGCCGGGCCGTCGCGGTGATGCGGCACGCCGGTCGCCGACCAGGCCATGGCACCGACCATCGCGCCGCCGACGAGGACCCGCAGGGGCCGTCGCCGTCGCCGGTCCCGTGGCCGGCGGTGGGACCGGATCGGTGGCCGGTTGCCGAATAGTGCGCCCTCCGCCGGCCAGTCGTCGGGGCCGGGCGGCGGGCCGCTTCGTGTCGAGTCCATGTCCTTACAACGGACAGACCCGGGCCCGGTTCGATGGCCGTGGGTGGCGGTCGGGCAGCGCGCCGCTCCGGTCAGGCGATCAGCCGGTATCCACGGCGAACGACGGTCTGCACCAGCTCGACGCCGGCCAACGGGGTGTCGTCGAACGCGCGCCGTAGCCGGGACACCGCCATCTCGACCGCGTGGTCGTTCACCCCGGACCAGGCCGCCGAGGCGCCGCGGATCTCGGCGGAGGACGTCACGCGCCCGGGCGAGCGGGCGAGTACCCGCAGGACCGTCATGGGTCCGGCCTGCACGGGGACCACGAGACCGTCGATCGCGACGGATCGGCTGCGGATCTGCACCCGGTGGCCGTCGACGTCCAGCGTGGGTCCCCGGCCGGGCACCTGCTCCACCAACGCCGCCAGCAGGCCGGCGAGGCACGGAGCCGCCGCGACCACGGGGGTCACGCCCCGCTCGCGAAGCGGCGCCGCCGTGAGCGGGCCGAGGCAGGCAACCAGCACGCGCTCGGTCAGCGCGTCGCGCACATCGTCCAGCACGCCGTCGGCGTCCGCCCGGCGCAGCAGGTCCACCGCGATGGTCGGACCGGTCAACGCGACCGCGTCGACGTGACCACTGACGATTCCCGTCCACAGCCGGCGCAGCTCGTGGGCGCGCGGGAGCGGCAGGGCCCGGCTGGTCGGCACCTCGACGACGACGTCGGCGCCGCGTCGGCCCAGCGCCGCACACCACTCACGATGATGATCCGACCCGACGACGGCGACGACCCGGCGACCGGCCATCGGCTGATCGAGCAGCCACCGATCGGGATCCCGGGCGGGCGGCCGGGCCGGGGCGAGGCCCATCTCGCGCAGCATGCCGACCGCCCGGACGTCGTGGGCGACGAGCCGGGCCTCGCGGAGCAGCGCCGCGACCCGGTCACCGTGACCCGCCTCCTGAGCGCTCCGCAGCCAGGTCCGAAGCCCGGGGGCGGAGAAGGCGACGACGTCGTGCACGGGTCGCGCGACCGCCCGATGGGTCGCCTCCGCCACGGCGTCCGGATCAGCCGGCCCCGCCGCGCGGACGGGCCGGACGTCGACGGGCCACGCCCCGACCGCCCGCAGGCGTGCGGCCAACTCGTGCCGGTCGGGGTGCTCGGCGGCGACCGCGATCGTGTAGCCGGCCAGGTCCCGCATCCCTGCCTCCCCCGCACCACCACTCGGAGTCCCGATCCCGCCCCGGACCCCCCACCCGGGACGTCGGCCGGAGCCGACCTGACCAACGGCTGGTGACGGAGTGGCGTTCACCCCCGTGAGGATCTTGTGAGGTTCTCGTCGGTTTCATCACGCCACAGGCGCGTCGCTGGTCGGAAACATGACCGCGTTCAACACTGTGCGGGACCCCCGATCGGAGGACCGGCAACCCGGACCGTTGGAGACCCCATGGCACGAAGATCGGTCCTCGCCGCCGTCGCGATCGTGCTCCTCCTGGCATCCTGTGACGACATCGTCGGCCCGCCCCGCCCGGACCCCGACCTGGCCGGTACGACAGTCGAGGTCGCGGCGACCTGGTCCGGTACCGAACGGGAGAACTTCCAGGCGGTACTCGACGCCTTCGCGGCGCGGACCGGCGCCACCGTGCGGTACACGGCCGGCGGCAACGACCTGCCGGTGCTGCTCGACAGCCGCATCGCGAGCGGGTCGCCGCCCGACGTCGCGCTCATCCCCCAGCCGGGTGTGGTAGCCGCGCTCGCCGGACGCGGTGCGCTCGTCCCCCTCAGCGGCCGGACCGCGGACGCCGTCACGGCGAACTACAACGATGCGTGGCAGCGGCTCGGCGAGGTCGGCGGCACCCGGTACGGCTTCTCCTTCAAGGTGGCCAACAAATCGGTGATCTGGTACCGCACGGAGTCGTTCCGGGCCGCCGGCGTGGCGCCGCCCGCGACCTGGGACGACCTCCGGACGGTCTCGCGCGCCCTGGTCCGGTCGGGCACCACCCCGATGGTCGCCGCCGGTGGTGACGGCTGGGTGCTGACCGACTGGTTCGAGAACGCCTTCCTGCGCGTCGGCGGGCCGGAGAAGTACGACCGACTCGCCCGCCACGAGATTCCCTGGACCGACCCGGCCGTCGTCGAGACGTTGACGCTGCTGGGCGCGTACTGGCGCACGCCCCGGACGATCCTCGGTGGACCGGCCGGCGCGCCGCGGATCACCTTCGCCCAGTCGATAGCGGACGTGTTCGGCGGCACGCCGAGGGCCGCCATGCTCTTCGAGGGTGACTTCGTCGCCGCCGACATCACCCGGCTCGGTCGGTCCCGCGTGGGGGAGACCGCGAAGGTCTTCCCGTGGCCGTCGATCAAGGGCTCGGCGCCGTCGGTCGTCGTCGCCGGCGACCAGGCGGTCCAGTTGAAGGACACCCCCGGGGCGCGAGCCGTGATGACGTTCCTGGCGTCCCCGGAGGCCGCCGCGCTGATCGTGGGCAAGGGCGGGTTCATCTCGGCCAACGCGAAACTCGACCAGCGCGCCTATCCCGATCCGACCACCCGGGCGATGGCCGCCGCCGTGGTGGACGCCGACGTGCTCCGCTTCGACCTGTCCGACCTGACGCCGCAGCGCTTCGGTGGTGGTAGCAACGCGGCACTCTGGATGCTGCTCCAGGAATTCCTCGCCAAGGGCCTGGACGCGCGGGTGGTGGCGCAGCGTCTGGAGGACGCGGCGAAGAAGGTGTACGGCAGCGGGTAGCGGACCGGCCGCGCGGCGACGGGACCGCCGTCACGCCGTCCCGGCCTGCCACGCGGGCGACCGCGGTTCGCCTTCGCGCCGCCTGGGCCGGGGACGATCTGTCTGCCCGGGTGTCGAGGTCGCCGCCATGAGTCCGCAGACCCGCCCGACGGGCCGGGTGGAACGTCGGAAGCTGCTGACCGGGCTGCACGAACGCTTCGTCGATCTTGGTGGGATCGGTCGCGTCGAGCGCCTTGCCCGACGATGCTTTGGCGATCCGGTCCAGCGTGGAGACGTCCGACTCCCGGTCGAAGGCGACACGGAACACCGTCACCGGCCGCTGCGGGCGTGTGGGCTGCCGGAAACGAGCGCCGGCCAGCGAGTTGTTGTCAAGGCGGCCTCGGCGAGCAGGCGGGCCAGGCGGCCGTCCTGGCCGTACTCGTGTGGCCGTCGGCCGGGCACGACGATCGCGTCGATCCGCTGCGGGGTCGTACCGGTCGAGCAGCTCGCGGTGTGCGGTCCGGACCGTCGCGTAGGGGCACGGTGCCGCCCACGACGTGCCGGACGGCGACTCGCTGGTGATCCGCCTCTGATCTCGCTCGCCGAGAGGGACTTTCTTCCGGTAGGCGCCCTTCGGCCGCTTCCGGGTCCCCGAGGGGCACGACCAGAACCCCGCCCGGTCCTCGGTGTCGATCAGCGCGAGGCCCTTACCCGCCGCCGCTGGCGATCTGGGAACGGGTACGGGTGCCGGCCATCGCCTGCATGGAGCCTGACGGGTCCAGGGCGATCGGAACGCCTGCCTTCTCGTGGAGCGTGCGCCAGCCGCCCGGCATCGCGCCGACCACCTGCGGGCCCGAGGGCTCGACGGAGGGGTGGCTCGGCGCGGACGTTGGCAAGCATCTCCGGCGACGCTCGGCGCTCGTAATTCCGGAAGCAAGGCGTACGCAAGATCGCTCGTCAGCCCTACTGCCGGTGGCTGGCCCGACCCGTCACCAGCGACGAGGAGGTGGCGGCATACCGGGGCCAACGCCGGCGGCCCGGACCGGCGCTGTGGTTGGTCGACGCCACCGAGCACCACACCGCCGAGGGCAAGCTCCACCTGCGTGCGAGCAAGGACGTCTGGTCCAGCGGATCGTCGGCTACTCCATCGACTCACTGATGAAGTCCCGCCTGGGCGTCGCCGCGCTGCACAACGGCGCCGCCAGACGCGGCGGCCTGGCCGGCTGCATCCCGCACACCGACCCGCGGATCCCCGTTCCGGTCCCGGAGATTCGTCCGGGCCCCTCCACCGCCACCGGGTGGCCGGATCGATGGGCCGCGCCGGCGACAACGCCACCATGGAGCCCCTTCTTCGGCCTCTGCAGAACACGGTCCTGAACCGGCGGTCGTGGGCCACCCGCCAGTAACGACGGATCGCGATCGTCACCTGGATCGAACGGACCCACCGCCACCGACGACAGCGGTCACTGTCCCCGCTGACCCGTGGAATTAGCGACCGTCATGCACCCACCGCCCAGTCAGGCGGCGCGACTACACCTTGTCACCTGCCGATGTGGCAGTTTCCCCACCGCGCACCGGCTCACACAAGATCCGTATCCAGGCTCGGCATCCCAACCTGCAACGGCCTCAACAATGTGCCCTGCCGCTTGAGCTGCACCGACACAGGTCTCGACAAGCTCACCCTTGACATGGCGGGCAAAGATTGGAGATCGTGTATGGAGGAGTCGTTCCGGTGAAGAAAACTTCGACGGAAGGATCATCGATGCCTCGTCCACGTTCGCCGTCCCAATAGTGCGAGCGCTGCGGCGGCGCTGCCGCCTGCTGGATGCGCTTGAATCTGGTCGGGCATCGCGTACTACATTTTCGCTGAACTCGTTTCAAGGCGCGGCCGGTTGGTGGCCGCTGGTGGGTGTGGGTCGAGCCGGCGCGTCGCTGCGCCGTTCCTCCGCGATTTGGTCTGCTGGCGGATTCTCAGAGGATATTCGCCCAAAGTTCTTTCGCGCGCCAGGCCCGTGGAGTCATTGCTGATGACGTCTCGTCGAGCGATTCAGTGTCAGGACTCCGGTCGTGTGGCGTTGACCTGTTGGCCCGTGTTCGAAGGTCGCGTGTAGGTCAGGCAGTTGTGTGAGCCCGCCGGGGTGTCATCGGAAGGCTCGCGTCCGGGCCGTTGGTTCGTGTTTCCGCAGTGTGGATGAGAATGCTTGAGGTTGGCGATGTCTGAGATTTTCGGCGATGTCTGAGGCTTTTCGGGGTCAGGATGGTGCGATTGCTGTTGTTGGTGTGGCGTGTCGTTTGCCGCGCGCGGCTGGTCCGGCAGCGTTCTGGGTTTTGTTGCGTGATGGGTTGGATGCGGTTTCTGCTACGCCTGCTGATCGGTGGGGTGTTGCTGCGTC
>NZ_JBITFD010000023.1:0-66927 GCF_044455765.1 Micromonospora sp. NPDC051141 | reverse complement strand
TGGAAGGCGCAGGACGTCTGCGCCCAGGACGTGCCGCTGCTGCAGATCCGGCCGGGCTCGGACCACCCGAGCGCCTGCCACTTCGCCGAGAAGCGGGAGATCGTCGTCACCCACGAGGTGGCCTGAACCAATCCGGACCGCCTGCCGACGTCAGCCCGACGCCGGCAGGCGGTTCGTCGTCCGTGGCGCGGGTCGGGTCACAGCGGGCCGCGGCCGGCGCGCAGCAGCAGGAGCGCGAGCTGCGTGCCGTCGGCGCCGAGTTCGGTGCGGAACCGCTCCAGGATCTCCCGCTCGCGGGAGAGCACCAGCCGGGTGCCCCCGGCCGCCATCCGGGTCGCGCCGACCTCCTGGGACAGCGCCGCCCGTTCCTGCCAGAGCGCGATGAGCGTCCGATCGATCTCGTCGATCCGGCGCCGGATTTCACCGATCCGCTCGGCCGCCACCGAGTCGTCGGTGCCGGTCCGCGCCGCCGCGGCGCCGGTCGGGTCACCGCCGGCCCGCCGGTCGTGCCGCGCCAGGCCGTCGCTGGACTCCACCACGTCAGTCATCATCGTCGTCCCTCTCGGGGCTCGGACCCGGTACCCGGATCCCGGGACGGAAATGCCCCGGGCTCGGGGAGCCCGGGGCATTTCGTAGGTCTGATGTGATCAGGCGCGACCCACGGCTGCCGGACTCCCGGTGCCGTAGTAAAAAAAGCGCTGATCGGACACGTCGTCGAGTATGCCGACCGGCGGGGCGGACGCGCAAGGAAACCGGCCAACAGATGGGACGGGACGCGGTGCGGGGACCCGGGCGCGCGGACGGGGAAGTGTCCGGGCGACGGCATAGACTCGGGCTGCGATGCATCCTCTCTTCGACATTCCCGCGTCCCCGCCCGCGCCGGAGTCCCGGCCGACCCCGCCACGCCGTTCCGGGGGCGCCCGGTCGGACCCGCAGGCCCTCCTCGACGGCCTGAACGGCCCGCAGCGGGACGCGGTGACCCACGCCGGCTCCCCGTTGCTGATCGTGGCCGGCGCCGGCTCGGGCAAGACGCGCGTGCTGACCAACCGGATCGCCTACCTGCTCGCCGCCCGGGACGCGCACCCCGGCGAGATCATCGCGATCACGTTCACCAACAAGGCCGCCGGCGAGATGAAGGAACGGGTGGCCGCGCTGGTCGGCCCCCGCGCCCGGATGATGTGGGTGTCGACGTTCCACTCGGCCTGTGTCCGGATCCTGCGGGCCGAGCACGAGCACGCCGGCCTCAAGTCGACGTTCTCCATCTACGACGCCGACGACTCCCGGCGGCTGATGCAGCTGGTGGCCCGCGAGCTGGACCTGGACCCGAAGCGCTACCCGGCGCGGGGGCTGGCGGCCCAGGTGTCCAACCTGAAGAACGAGCTGGTCGACCCGGAGGAGTTCGCCGGCCGGGCCAAGGGCCCGAACGAGCGGGCGCTGGCCGAGGCGTACGCGCTCTACCAGCGCCGGCTGCGCGAGGCCCACGCGCTGGACTTCGACGACCTGATCATGACCACCGTGCACCTGCTCCAGTCGCATCCGCACGTGGCGGAGAGCTACCGGCGCCGGTTCCGGCACGTGCTCGTCGACGAGTACCAGGACACCAACCACGCCCAGTACGTCCTGATCAAGGAGCTGGTCTCCGGCACCGAGGGCATCCCGCCGGCCGAGCTGTGCGTGGTGGGCGACGCCGACCAGTCGATCTACGCGTTCCGGGGCGCGACCATCCGCAACATCCTGGAGTTCGAGCGGGACTTCACCGACGCCCGCACCATCCTGCTGGAGCAGAACTACCGCTCGACCCAGACCATCCTCAACGCGGCCAACGCGGTCATCGACCGGAACACCTCCCGCAAGCCCAAGCGGCTGTGGAGCGACGCCGGCGCGGGCGAGCAGATCGTCGGCTACGTGGCGGACACCGAGCACGCCGAGGCGGACTGGGTGGCCCGGGAGATCGACCGGCTGGTCGACGCCGGCGACACCCGGCCGGGCGACGTGGCGGTCTTCTACCGCACCAACGCCATGTCCCGGGTGTTCGAGGAGGTGTTCATCCGGGTCGGCCTGCCCTACAAGGTGGTCGGTGGGGTGCGCTTCTACGAGCGCAAGGAGGTCCGCGACGCGCTGGCCTACCTGCGGGCCGTGGTCAACGACGACGACACGGTCAGCCTGCGCCGGATCCTCAACACCCCCCGGCGGGGCATCGGCGAACGGGCCGAGGCCTGCGTCGAGGCGCTGGCCGCCCGGGACCGCATCTCGTTCGGCGCCGCGCTGCGCCGGGCGAAGGACGCGCCGGGCATCTCCACCCGGGCGGCCAACGGCATCGCCGAGTTCGTCGGGCTGCTCGACTCGGCCCGTGAGCTGACCGCCACCGGCACCCCGGAGGAGGTGCTGGAGGCGCTGCTGACCCGCTCGGGGTACCTGGCCGAGCTGGAGGAGAGCCTCGACCCGCAGGACGCCGGCCGGGTGGACAACCTCCAGGAACTGGTGAGCGTCGCCCGGGAGTACACCGAGCGGATCGAGTCGCTGGGCGCGGACGACGAGCGGGCCACGCTGGCCGGCTTCCTGGAGCAGGTGGCGCTGGTCGCCGACGCCGACGCGATCCCCTCCGACGACCCCGACCACCAGGGCGTGGTCACCCTGATGACGCTGCACACCGCCAAGGGGCTGGAGTTCCCGGTGGTCTTCCTGACCGGCCTGGAGGACGGCGTCTTCCCGCACCTGCGTTCGCTCGGCGACACCCGTGAGCTGGAGGAGGAGCGCCGGCTGGCGTACGTGGGCATCACCCGGGCCCGGCAGCGCCTCTACCTGTCCCGGGCGGTCACCCGGTCGGCCTGGGGCGCGCCGGCCTACAACCCGCCGTCGCGGTTCCTGGAGGAGCTGCCGCCGGAGCTGGTGCGGTGGGAGCGCACCGAGGGGTCGTACACCTCGTGGGGTGGCGGCGGCGGTGGCGTGGGTGGCCGGGCGGACCGGTTGTCCGGCGGCGGCCGGGGTGGCTTCACCGGCGGCACGCCGAGGGCGACCCAGCTCGCCAAGCGTCTCGGCGTGGACGCCAGCCGGCTGGCCACCGCGAGCGACCTGAAGCAGACGCCCAAGGTCTCGGTGGGCGACCGGGTCAACCACCAGCGCTACGGCCTGGGCCGGGTGCTGGCGGTGGAGGGCGCCGGGCCGGGTGCCCGGGCGCAGATCGACTTCGGCGAACAGACCATGTGGCTGGTGCTGCGGCACGCGCCGATCGACAAGCTCTGAGCGTCCAGGAGGCCCGGTCCGGTGTCGCACCGGCCGGGCCTCCTCGTCGTGCGGTGGCGGTCAGCAGGCCACGTCGATGCCGCGGGCGCGCAGGAACGGCGCCGGGTCGATCTGGTTCCACATCGCACCCTGGTGCACCTCGAAGTGCAGGTGCGGGCCGGTGGCGTCCCCGGTGGCGCCCTCGTAGCCGATGACCTGACCGGCCTTCACCCGGTCGCCGACGGCGACGAGCAGCCGGCTCTGGTGGGCGTAGTGGGTCAGGTAGCCGTCGTGGTGGTCGACGAAGACGGAGTTGCCGTAGCCGTCGCCCACGTCGCCGGCCTTGACCACGGTGCCGGACGCGGCGGCCCGGATCGGGGTGCCGGCGGGCATGGCGAAGTCGATGCCGGCGTGCAGCGTGCCCCACCGCGGCCCGAAGCAGGACGTGATGTCGGCGCCCCGCATCGGGATGACCCAGCTCGGCTTCGGCGCGGCCTTCTTCTTTTTCGGCTTCGGCTTCGGCTTCGGCGGCACGGTCTGCTTCGGCTTCGGGCTGGTCGTGCTCGGGCTGGGGGACGGGCTGGCCGGCGTCGCGGACGGGGTGACCGGGCTGACCGACTCGCGGGCCGACCGGTCGGCGCGGGCGGCGGCCTCGGCGCGGGCCCGCGCGTCGAAGTCGACAGCGGCCGGCGTCGGCGCCGGGTGGTCGTCGGTGGCGACCAGGACACCGCCGAGGCCGAGGCCGAGCAGAGCCAGCGCGCCGGTGACCAGGTACGCGGTCCGCCGGCCGGTGCGCCGGTGCCGGGCGGGGGCGGGGTCCGGGGTGGTGCCGTTCGGGGTGGGACTGCTGTGCTGCACGGGAACCTTCACCAGTTGAGGGGCACGTGGACCTGGAAATACTGGTGTGGGTCCGGGATCGCGGCGATGGCGGGTTCGTGGCCCGGCGGGGTGCGCCGCCGGAGATTGTCCCCGATCGGGCCGGCCTGGGCGGTTCCCGACAAGCGTCGATCATCGGCCGGTGTGGGCCCGCTCACATCGTGCGGTGTGACGGGGCAGACATCGGGACACGGAAAACCGCCCGGATCGCGGGATCCGGGCGGTTGTCGGGCGGTGCGGAGCGTCAGGAGGCGGCTACGTCGCCGTAGAGTGCCTCGGTTTCGAGCTTGATGTCCACTCCGCGCTCCTGAAGGAACGTCACCGGGTCGCGCGGCTCGCCGTTGACATGCACCTCAAGGTGCAGGTGCGAGCCGTAGGAGTGGCCGGTGTTGCCGACCAGGCCGAGCTGGTCGCCGGCCTTGACCTGCTGGCCCTCCTTGACGGTGACCGCGGAGGAGTGGCCGTAGATGGCCTCGCTGCCGTCGGCGTGCTTGACGATCACGGCGTAGCCGTAGCCGCCGAACCAGCCGGCCTTGGTGACGGTGCCGGCGTGGACCGCCTTGTAGGGCGTGCCCTCCGGCGCGACCAGGTCGATGCCGGTGTGCAGCTTGCCCCAGCGCATGCCGTAGGGCGACTTGAAGTCGTAGCCGTGCAGGGGGAGGAGCCAGGGGTCCTGCTCGGTGGCGGCGGTGTCGCCGCCCGACCGGTCGTCGCGGGTGGCGCGGTCGGCGCTGTCGGCGCGGGCCGCGGCGTCCTGGCTGGCGACCGAGGCCTGCCGGAGCTCGTCGAGGACGGACGGGCTGACGCTCTTGGCGTCGGGGAGGGCGTTCGCGCCGAGGGCGACGATGCCGGCGCCGACGAAGGCGGTCGTGACGACCGCCGCGTAGCGGCTCCGCGGGGGGGTGGGTACGCGGCGACGACCGCGATATCGATCGGGCTCAGACGACAGGCGCTGGCGCACGCACACCCTCCGTTGTCGGGGATCCGATGCGACCTCGGGCCGTTCGGTGAAGCTCTGTCGAACGTCCGGTGCCGCGTCGTCACCCGTCCGTGGACCTGATGACAACCGTGGACACGTTAGCCAACCGCCACTCCTGTCACAAGCCGAAGCGCCGAATCGGCGTTTCGTTATGTCCGTTTACATCCTGTCTTGTGTCATCTCGTGCCGCCGGTTGGACGGCCTGCCGACCGACCTTTCGTCGCGGACCGTGACCGATCGGCGGAGGTGTCCGACTTCCGGCGCGTCCGGGTGGGCGGTATGGCGCAGCCCGGCTTTCCGCTCCCGGTCCGCCCGGGTTACCGTTCGTTCAGGTCAGCAGTGCCGATGCCGGTGAAAGGTGTGCAGATGAGCTCTCGGATTCGGGTCGTCGTCGCCAAGCCCGGCCTGGACGGCCACGACCGCGGCGCGAAGGTCGTCGCCCGCGCGCTGCGCGACGCCGGCATGGAGGTCATCTACACCGGCCTGCACCAGACCCCCGAGCAGATCGTCGAGACGGCGATCCAGGAGGACGCGGACGCGGTCGGCCTCTCGGTGCTCTCCGGCGCGCACATGACGCTGTTCAAGCGCGTCGTCGAGCTGCTCACCGACCGCCAGGCGGCCGACATCGTGGTCTTCGGCGGCGGCATCATCCCGGAGGCCGACATCCCGGAGCTGGAGCGGCTCGGCGTCGCGAAGATCTTCACCCCGGGCGCCACCACCGGGTCGATCGTCGACTGGGTACGGGAGAACGTGGCCCAGCCGGTCGGCTGATTCCGGGCAGGGGGAGGGGCCGGACGCACCCCTCACACGCCCGGCCCCTCTATGCACGATGCCCCGCCGCCACCCCTCGACCGACAGGGCATCGGCCGCTCCCGTCATCGCGCTTGACCAGCGCTCCGACATCAGACTCAACGACGCCCCTGACCGGGGGTTACGCCCCGACGTGGACATCCCCCGGACGGCTGACACCGCGTCTCTCGTCGTGCGCTACCGCGACGACGGCTGTGCATTACCGCACACCCCGCACCCGCTCGGTTGCCGCCGGTTCCCATCTCGTTAGGCTGCGGCAAATGGCCTGTCTGTTCTGATGACAGGCGTCAAACTGATTTTCCAACGCTGGTGGCGGCGCGACGGCGCGCCGCGGAGACGGGACGGGACGCGCAATCGTGGACCTGTACGAGTACCAGGGGCGGGACCTGTTCGAGCGGCACGGTTTGCCCGTGCTCGCCGGCGGCGTCGCCACTACCCCGGAGGAGGCCCGCGCGATCGCCGAACGCCTCGGCGGCCGGGTGGTCGTCAAGGCGCAGGTGAAGGTCGGTGGCCGCGGCAAGGCCGGCGGCGTGAAGCTGGCCGAGGGCGCGGAGGAGACGGTGGCCCGCGCCACCGACATCCTCGGCATGGACATCAAGGGTCACACGGTCCACAAGGTCATGATCACGGTGACCGCGGACGTGGCCGAGGAGTACTACTTCTCGTACCTGCTCGACCGGGCGAACCGCACCTTCCTCTGCATCGCCAGCGTCGCCGGCGGCATGGACATCGAGGCGGTCGCCGCCGAGACCCCCGAGAAGGTCGTCAAGGCGCCGATCGACGCGAACACCGGCGTGGACGAGGCCAAGGCGCGTGAGATCGTCACCGCGGCCGGCTTCCCGGCCGAGGTCGCCGACCAGATCGTCGACGTCGCGGTCGGGCTGTGGCAGGCGTTCGTCGCCGAGGACGCCACCCTGGTCGAGGTGAACCCGCTGGCCACCACGAAGGACGGCAAGCTGCTGCTCCTGGACGCCAAGGTCACGCTGGACGAGAACGCCGGGTTCCGGCACCCGGACCACGAGGCCCTGGTCGACCAGGCGTCGGTGGACCCGCTGGAGCAGGCCGCCAAGGAGAAGGACCTCAACTACGTCAAGCTCGACGGCGAGGTCGGCATCATCGGCAACGGCGCGGGCCTGGTCATGTCCACGCTCGACGTGGTCGCGTACGCCGGGGAGCGGCACGGCGGCGTCAAGCCGGCCAACTTCCTCGACATCGGCGGCGGCGCGAGCGCCGAGGTGATGGCGAACGGCCTGGAGATCGTCCTCTCCGACCCGTCGGTGAAGAGCGTCTTCGTCAACGTCTTCGGCGGCATCACCGCCTGCGACGCGGTCGCCAACGGCATCGTGCAGGCGCTGGCGCTGCTGGAGCAGCGCGGCGAGAAGGCCACCAAGCCGCTCGTGGTCCGCCTCGACGGCAACAACGCCGAGGAGGGCCGGGCCATCCTCGACGGCGCGGCGAACCCGCTCATCCAGCGGGTCGACACCATGGACGGCGCGGCCGAGCGGGCCGCCGAGCTGGCAGCGGCGGGGGTCTGACAATGGCTATCTGGCTGACCAAGGACTCCAAGGTCATCGTGCAGGGCATGACCGGTTCCGAGGGTTCCAAGCACACCCGGCGGATGCTCGCCGCCGGCACCACCGTGGTCGGCGGCGTGAACCCGCGCAAGGCCGGCACCACTGTCGACTTCGACGGCGCCGAGCTGCCGGTCTTCGCCTCCGTCGCGGACGCGATGAAGGAGACCGGGGCCGACGTCACGGTCATCTTCGTGCCGCCGCAGTTCACCAAGGCCGCCGTGGTCGAGGCGATCGACGCCGGCATCGACCTGGCCGTGGTGATCACCGAGGGCGTGCCGGTGCACGACACCGCCGCGTTCTGGGCGTACAACGTGGCCAAGGGCGAGCGCACCCGGATCATCGGCCCGAACTGCCCCGGCATCGCCTCGCCGGGCGCCTCCAACGCCGGCATCATCCCGGCCGACATCACCGGCGTCGGCCGGATCGGCCTGGTCAGCAAGAGCGGCACGCTGACCTACCAGATGATGTACGAGCTGCGCGACATCGGCTTCTCCACCTGCGTCGGCATCGGCGGTGACCCGATCATCGGGACCACCCACATCGACGCGCTGGCCGCCTTCGAGGCGGATCCGGAGACCGACGCGATCGTCATGATCGGTGAGATCGGCGGCGACGCCGAGGAGCGGGCGGCCGAGTTCATCAAGGCCAACGTCACCAAGCCGGTGGTCGGCTACATCGCCGGCTTCACCGCCCCGCCCGGCAAGACCATGGGTCACGCCGGCGCGATCATCTCCGGCTCGGCCGGCACCGCCGACGCGAAGAAGGCGGCGCTGGAGGCGGTCGGCGTCAAGGTCGGCAAGACCCCGACCGAGACCGCCGAGCTGATGCGGGAGCTCATGTCCGGCCGCTGAGCGGTCAGCCGACACGGCGAGGGGGTCGACCGGTTCCGGTCGGCCCCCTCGCGCTCAGCGGTACCAGTACGGGTAGTAGTAGCTGCCCCGGGCCCGCACGATGGCGCTGGCCACGATGTTGATCACACCGAACGCGATGGCCAGCCAGCCGAGCAGCGGCGACCTGCCGTTGCGGCGCGCGTCGCGGATCGACAACCAGCCGAAGACGATGCCCAGGATGCCGCAGCAGAACAGGCCGAAGACGATGCCGAGGACGCCCCAGAGCGTGCTCCGGTCCCGGCCGGCGGCCGGTGGCGGCGGGGGCGGCGGATACGGAGCGTTCACGGCTTCCTCCGAGCGGTCGGTGCCGCGACGGGAACGGTCGCGTCTCAAGCCGAGGCTAGACCGGATCACCGCCGCCGATCCGCGGGTTCGACGAACTCGCCGCGGTCCCGGCCCGGTATCGGACTGCCGTCCTCTCCCGTGGCGTGCCAGAGTAGACGCAATGTCACGTGTCACCCCTGACCAGCCCCGCCGTCCGGCCGCCGGCCCCATCGCCGGCGCCCGGCCGCGCGCCCGTGCCCGCCCCGCCGCGCGCGTGCCCCCGCCCCGGGCGGGTGAGCCGTCGCGCAGCCGGGCCCCGCTGCCCGTGGCCGCCGGGGTGGCCGCGCTCTGGGCGGCGCTGACCTCCCTGCTGCCGGTCGTCGTCGTGCTCGGCCTCGCCCAGCTCACCGAGGACGCCGGGTCGCTCGGCGGCGCGCTGCGCGCCGGCCTGGCCGGCTGGCTGCTCGGGCACGGGGTGCCGTTGCAGACCGCCGCCGGCCCGCTCGGCCTGGCGCCGCTCGCGCTGAGCGTGCTGGTCGTCTGGCGGCTCACCCGGGCCGGGGTGCACGTCAGCCGGGCCGTGGGCGCGCGCGGCGCCGGCTCGCCCCGGCAGGCGCTCGCCGTCGCGGTCGCGGTCGCCGTGGGGTACGCGCTGCTCGGCACGATCGCCGCGGTGGCGGTCGGCGCCGGTGGCGTACGCGTCTCCCCGGTCACGACCGCCGTGACGTTCGCCGTGTTCGCCGCCCCGGCCGCACTCGTCGGCGCGCTGCGCACCACGGGCGTCTGGGCGCTGCTGGCCCGGCGGTGCCCGCCGGTGGTGCGCGACGGGTTGCGGGCCGGGCTGGTCGCGGTGCTGCTGCTGCTCGGCGCGAGCGCCGGCGCGGCCGGGCTGGCGGTGGCCACCGGCGGTGGCGACGCGGCCGACATGATCGGCGCGTACCGGACCGGGGTGGCCGGGCAGGCGGGCATCACGCTGGTCAGCCTCGCGTACGCGCCGAACGCCACCGCCTGGTCGGCCAGCTACCTGCTCGGTCCCGGGTTCGCCGTCGGCACGGACACCGCGGTCCGCACCAGTGAGGTGTCGGTGGGCGCGCTGCCGGCCGTGCCGTTGCTGGCCGGGCTGCCGCGTGGCCCGGTGGACGGGCTGGGCACCGGCCTGCTCGCGGTGCCGGTGCTGGCCGCGATGGCGGCCGGCTGGCTGCTGGCCCGGCGGCTGCTGCGCGCGGCGGCCGAGGACCGGGCCGAGGTCGGCTGGCCGGAGCTGCTGGTCCCGGCCGTGCTCGCCGGCCCGGTCGCCGGGGTCTTGCTGGGTCTGCTCGCGGCGGCCTCGGGCGGGTCGCTCGGCGGTGGTCGGCTGGCCGAGATCGGCCCGGCGCCCTGGCCGGTGACCGCCGTGGCCACGCTGGTGATCGCCGTGGGCGCGGTGCTCGGTGCCGCCGCCGCCCGCACCCTCACCACCCGGACCGTCCCGCCCCCACCCCGGTCCACCCCGCCCCGGCCCGCCCCGACCCCGCGCTGACGGCTCGGGTCTTCGCGGGTGGACGTGACGAAGGGGCGTCCGGCAGCCGCCGGACGCCCCCTCGTCGGAGCCGGTTCAGGAACCGAAGTTGTTCATGTTGATCGCGGCGCCGGCGATGGCGCTGATGATCCCGATGACCACTCCGATGCCACCGCAGATCAGGGCGGCCTTCACCTGGCCCGGGTTGCTGGCCTCGCCGGCCTGGACCTTCTTCTGGCCCAGGAAGCCGAGCACCACGCCGGCGATGCCGGCGGGGACGCCCAGCAGCGGGCAGCAGAGGCCGAGCACGATCGAGGCGATGCCGACGATCATGCCGATCAGGCCCATGGTGTTGTTCTGCCCCTGGCTCTGGCCGGGGCCGGCCGGGTAGCCGGCGGCCGGGTACTGCGGCGCGGCGCCGTACGGCTGCTGCCCGTACGGGTCCTGACCGTAGGGCTGACCGGAGGTCGGCTGGCCGTAGGGCTGACCCGAGGTGGGCTGGCCGTAGGGCTGACCGGAGGTGGGCTGGCCGTAGTCCGGCTGCTGCCCGTACTGCGGCTGCTGCCCGTAGTCCGGCTGCTGGCCGTACTGCGGCTGCTGGCCGTACTGCGGGGGCTGCGGCGGCTGGCCGTACGGGTCGTGCGGCTGGGCGGTCGGGTCCTGGTTCGGCTGCTGGCCGTACGGGTCCTGTCCGGGGTATCCGGGCTGCATGTCGGGAAACTCCTCAGTTGGTGGGCTGTCGGTCAGTTCGTGCCGGTGCTGCCGCCGACGAGACCCGCCAGGCCACCGAACAGGCAACACACCACAATGATGCCGATCCAGACCAGGCCGACGATCAGGGCCCACTTGGACCACTTCCTGGACTCGGCGGCGGCGGCCTGCGCGCCGGCGTAGTCGCCCTGCTGGATCAGCGGGTTGACCTTGGAAGCGTTGATGATCGCCGGGATCGCGAGCGGCCAGAACAGGAAGATCGCGACGATGGACATCGTCATGTTGTTGTCGATCTGCGACGGCTGCTGCTGGGGGTATCCGGGCTGCATGGGGTGGCTCCTCGGGCCGGCGGCACGGCGCGTGCCGGTTACTCGTTCGGGGGTGCGGGTCGGGCGTACGCCGGACACCGGGCGACCGGCAGCGTACCGCGACCCCACTACCTCCGGAGATCATCCGACAGGCCGCCGCCCGACAGCCGGACCGCCCGACCTGCCCGATAGGGTGGCCGCGTGACCGAGCCCGCGTCCGTCGCCCGCCTCGTCGTCCTCGTCTCCGGCTCCGGCAGCAACCTCCAGGCACTGCTGGACGCCGCCACCGACCCCGGCTACGGGGCCCGCGTGGTGGCCGTGGGCGCCGACCGGGACGGGATAGCCGGCCTGGACCGGGCCGCCGCGGCCGGCGTGCCGTCCTTCGTCGAGCGGGTCAAGGACCACCCCACCCGGGCCGACTGGGACAAGGCGCTCACCGCCCGGGTCGCCGAGCACCGGCCCGACCTGGTGATCAGCGCCGGGTTCCTCAAGCTGGTCGGCCCGGAGTTCCTCACCGCGTTCGGTGACCGCTACCTGAACACGCACAACACGTTGCTGCCGGCGTTCCCCGGCATCCACGGCCCCCGCGACGCGCTGGCGTACGGCGTGAAGGTCACCGGGGCCACGCTGTTCTTCGTCGACGCCGGGATGGACACCGGCCCGATCGTCGCCCAGGTCGCCGTACCGGTGCTCGACGACGACGACGAGGAGACGCTCACCGAGCGCATCAAGTCCGCCGAGCGGCGCCAGCTCGTCGAGCAGGTCGGCCGCCTGGTCCGTGAAGGTTGGACGATCACCGGCAGAAAGGTCACCGTTCCGTGAGCACCCATGACGACGCCCGCCGCCCGATCCGGCGCGCGTTGGTCAGCGTCTACGACAAGACCGGCCTGGTCGAGCTGGCCCGCGCCCTGCACGAGGCCGGCGTGGAGATCGTGTCGACCGGCAGCACCGCGTCGACGATCTCCGGCGCCGGGGTTCCGGTCACCCCGGTCGAGCAGGTCACCGGCTTCCCGGAGATCCTCGACGGCCGGGTGAAGACGCTGCACCCGAAGATCCACGGCGGCCTCCTCGCCGACCTGCGCAAGGACTCGCACGCCACCCAGCTCGACGAGCACGGCATCGCCGGGATCGACCTGCTGGTCTCCAACCTCTACCCGTTCCAGGCCACGGTCGCCTCCGGCGCCGACGCCGACGAGTGCGTGGAGCAGATCGACATCGGTGGGCCGGCGATGGTGCGGGCCGCCGCGAAGAACCACGCCTCGGTCGCGGTGGTGACCGACCCGGCCGCGTACCCGGCGGTGGTGGCCGCGCTCGCCGACGGCGGGTTCACCCTGGCCCGGCGGCGCGCGCTGGCGGCCCGGGCGTTCGCCGACATCGCCGACTACGACGTGGCGGTGGCCGACTGGTTCGCCACCACGGTGGCCCCGGCCGAGGACGGCTTTCCGGAGTTCGCCGGGCTCGCGCTGCGCCGCCAGGCGGTGCTGCGCTACGGCGAGAACCCGCACCAGGCGGCGGCGCTCTACGCCGACCCGGGCGCCCCGGCCGGGCTGGCCCAGGCCGAGCAGCTGCACGGCAAGGAGATGTCCTACAACAACTACGTCGACGCGGACGCCGCGTGGCGGGCCGCGCACGACTTCGCGGACCAGCCGGCGGTGGCGATCATCAAGCACGCCAATCCGTGCGGCATCGCGGTCGGCGCGGACGTGGCCGAGGCGCACCGCAAGGCACACGCCTGCGACCCGGTCTCCGCGTTCGGCGGCGTGATCGCGGTCAACCGGCCGGTCAGCGTGGAGCTGGCCGGGCAGGTCGCGGAGATCTTCACCGAGGTGCTGGTGGCGCCCGGCTTCGACGAGGGCGCGCTGGAGCTGCTGCGGGCCAAGAAGAACCTTCGGCTGCTGCGGGCGCCCGCGTTCGCCAGCCGGCCGGCGGAGTGGCGGCAGGTCAGCGGCGGCGTGCTGGTGCAGATGCGGGACGCGGTCGACGCGCCCGGCGACGACCCGTCCGGTTGGACGCTGGCCACCGGCGACCCGGCCGACGAGGCGACGCTGCGCGACCTGGCATTCGCCTGGCGGGCGGTGCGCGCGGTGAAGAGCAACGCGATCCTGCTGGCCCGCGACGGCGCCACCGTCGGCGTCGGGATGGGCCAGGTCAACCGCGTGGACTCGGCACGGCTGGCGGTCAGCCGGGCCGGCGACGAGCGGGCCCGCGGCTCGGTCTGCGCCTCGGACGCGTTCTTCCCGTTCGCCGACGGCCCGCAGCTCCTGATCGACGCCGGCATCCGGGCGATCGTGCAGCCCGGGGGCTCGATCCGCGACGAGGAGACCATCGCGGCCTGCAAGGCGGCCGGCGTGACGATGTACCTCACCGGCACCCGCCACTTCTTCCACTAGGGCTGTTCCGCCCGGATTGCCCTCGCCGCTGGTTACCGTGCGTAGCCGCGGCGGCGAGGTAATCAGGTTTGCGCGGTATACCTCAGAGGCATATTTATGACTCTGAGGTATACCGCTTCACGCTTCACTGGTGCCGCTGCCCCGACACGCCGGAAGCCGGTGGCGGAACGCGCCGCACGCGGGTGGGCCCCCCGTCGCGCGTCGTTGCCGGCCGCGTCGTTGCCGGCCGCCGGGGGCGGTTGCTAGCGTGTGCCGGCGACGTTCGATCGACCGTCTCCACTGTCCGTGAGCCCCGGCAGGTGTGCCATGCGCGTGCGCGACCGGTTGACCGCCGTCGTCGTCATGCTGGCGTTCGTCCTGGCCGCACTCGGCTCCGCTGCCGGTCCGTCCGCTGCCGGTCCGTCCGCTGCCGGTCCGTCCGCTGCCGGTCCGTCCGCTGCCGGTCCGTCCGCTGCCGGTCCGTCCGCCGCCGCCGGTCCGTCCGCCGCCAGCCCGCCCGCTGTCGCACTGCCCGCAGTCGACCCCACCGCAGTCGGCGCGCGCACCCTCGGCCCGTCCGCAGCCGGCCTCTCCGTCGTCGGCGCGCACACGCTCGACCCGTCCGTCGACGGCGGGAACGCCGTCGGGCCGGCTGCCGTCGTACCCGCCTCGGGGTGCCGGGCCGGGCCGGTCGCTTCGCTCGGCGCGTACCCACAACGGCGGTGCGCGGAGCTGTCCGGCGGGTGGTGGGGTGAGCGGCGCGGCGGCCTCGCCTACGGCGACGGGCCGGACGAACCGCTCCCGACCGCGCCCCCGAGCGTCGCCGGCCCGGTGGTGTCGGCGCGGCTCGCGCCGGGACACCGGTCACCGACCCTGCCGCTGCCGCCGCGTGGCGCGCTGGCCGCGCGGGCGCCGCCCACCGTCTGAGTCGCGCCGGAGCCTGCCGCGTCGACCCGGCGGCTCCACCGCGCGCTGCCGTCGCCGACGGGGGGCGCTCCTCACGCACCCCGTCCACGTCCCGCTGCGGCCCCGCCCCTCCTTCCTCCGGGGGACGGGGCCTCAGACGTCCGGGCGCACCTCGGCGAAGTGGCAGGCGCTGGGGTGCGGGTCCGCGGCGCGGGGCACGGTCTGCGGGTCCTGGACGGCGCAGACCTCCTCCGCCTTCCAGCACCGGGTACGGAACCGGCAGCCCGACGGCGGGTCGGCCGGACTGGGCACGTCGCCGCTGAGCCGGATGATCGTCCGGCGGTCGCGGGCCTCCGGGTCGGGCACCGGCACCGCCGAGAGCAACGCCTGGGTGTACGGGTGGGTGGCGCGCTGGTAGATCTGCTCCTCGGTGCCGATCTCCACGATCCGGCCCAGGTACATCACCGCCACCCGGTCGCAGATGTGCCGGACCACGGACAGGTCGTGCGCGATGAAGATGTACGACAACCCGAACTCGTCCTGGAGCTGCGCCAACAGGTTGATCACCTGGGCCTGGATGGAGACGTCAAGCGCCGACACCGGCTCGTCGCAGACGATGATCTCCGGGCGCAGCGCGAGCGCGCGGGCGATGCCGATGCGTTGCCGCTGGCCGCCGGAGAACTGGTGCGGGTAGCGGTTCACGTGCTCCGGGTTGAGCCCGACCACGTCCAGCAGCTCCTGCACCCGCTGCCGCCGGCTGCCCTTCGGTGCGGCGTCCGGGTGGATGGCGAACGGCTCGCCGATGATGTCGCCGACCGTCATCCGCGGGTTCAACGAGGTGTACGGGTCCTGCATCACCATTTGCATGTTCCGCCGCAGCCGCCGCAGCTCCCCGCCGGAGGCCCGGAACAGGTCCCGCCCCTCCAGCGTGGCCCGGCCGGCGGTCGGCGTCTCCAGCCGCATCAGCAGCCGGGCCAGCGTGGACTTGCCGCAGCCGGACTCGCCGACCACGCCGAGCGTCTCGCCCCGGCGCAGCTCGAAGCTCACCCCGTCGACCGCCCGCACCGCGCCGATCTGCCGTTTGAACAGCACGCCCTGGGTGATCGGGAAGTGCTTGACCAGCTCGTCGACGGCGAGGACGGTCTCGCCGCGGACCTTGGCCGGGCTAGCGGGCGCGGTCATCGTGGACCTCCTGCGCGAAGTGGCACGCGCTGGTCCGGCCGTCGCCGAGCACCAGGTCGTGCGGCACCTCGTCGACACAGACCTGCTGCGCGTACGGGCAGCGGGGGTGGAACGGACAGCCGGGCGGGATCCGCATCAGGTTCGGCGGCAGCCCCGGGATGGTCGACAGCGCCTGCCCGCGCACGTCGAGCCGGGGGATCGACTCCAGCAACCCCTTGGTGTACGGGTGGGCCGGCGCCCGGTACAGCGAACGCACGTCGGCGTGCTCGACGATCCGGCCGGCGTACATGACCGCGATCCGGTCCGCCACGCCGGCGACCACGCCGAGGTCGTGGGTGATCAGGATGAGCGCCATGCCGAGGTCCCGGCGCAGGTCGGCCAGGAGGTCCATGATCTGCGCCTGCACGGTGACGTCGAGCGCGGTGGTGGGCTCGTCGGCGATCAGCACCTTCGGGTCCAGCGCCAGCGCCATGGCGATCATGACGCGTTGCCGCATCCCGCCGGAGAACTGGTGCGGGTAGTCGCCGAGGCGCTTCGCCGCGGCCGGGATGCGGACCAGGTCCATCAGCTCGACCGTGCGGCGGCGTGCGTCGGCGCGGGACAGTCCGGCCCGCTGCCGCAGCGACTCGCCGATCTGCCAGCCGACCGGGAAGACCGGGTTCAGCGCGGACAGCGCGTCCTGGAAGATCATCGCGATCTCCGTGCCCCGGACCTGCCGCCGTTCCTCCTCCGACCGGGTGAGCAGGTCCCGCCCCCGGTAGCGGATCTCACCGCCCCGCACGTACGCGGGCGGGGTGTCCAGGATGCCCATGATCGCCTGGGCGGTGACCGACTTGCCGGAGCCGGACTCGCCGAGCACGGCGAGCGTCTCGCCGGCGTCCAGGTGGTACGTCACCCCGTTGATCACCCGGGCCACGCCCTCCCGGGTGCGGAACTCGACGTGCAGGTCCCGTACCTCCAGCAGGTGCCCGTCGGGCGGGGTGGGGGAGGCCGGCGTGGGCCGGACCGCGGACTCGGTCATGGGGAACTCACCGCAACTTCGGGTCGAAGGCGTCGCGGACCGCGTCGCCGAGCATGATGAACGCGAGCACGGTCAACGCGAGGAAGACCGACGGCACGATCAGCGGCGTGGCCGACTCGCGCATGTGCACCCGGCCGGCGTCGATGTCGATGCCCCAGGAGATGGTCGGTGCCTTCAGCCCGATGCCGAGGAAGCTCAGCGTCGCCTCGGCCGCGATGAACGACCCGAGCGCGATGGTGAGCACCACGATGGCCGGCGCGAGCGCGTTCGGCAGGATGTGCCGCCACATGATCCGGCCGTCGCCGGCGCCGAGCATCCGGGCCGCGGCCACGTAGTCCTGCTCGCGGGCGGTGATCACCGAGGAGCGCACCACGCGGGCCGCGGTGGTCCAGCCGAGCAGCGCCAGGACCAGGATGACCGCGAACAGGCGTACCGTCTCGCCGCTGGTGCTCACGCGCTTGAGCAGCACGATCGCGGCCAGCAGCAGCGGGATGCCGAGCACGATGTCGATGACCCGGGAGAGCACCGCGTCGACCCATCCGCCGAAGAAGCCGGCGAGCATGCCGACGACCAGCGCGATCACCCCGGTGATCACCGCGGAGAACGCGCCCACCAGCAGCGAGGCCCGGGCGCCGTAGACCGCTCGGGCGAACGTGTCGCAGCCCTGGAAGTCGTACCCGAAGATGGCCCCGCCGGACGGGCCGGCGTGCTGCCGGGAGAGCACGCAGTCGCGCGGGTCGTTGGCGGTGAACAGCCCGGGGGCGACGGCCATCGCGGCAACCAGCAGGACCAGCAGGAGGCTGAGCCAGAACACCGGGTTGCGGCGCAGGTCCCGCCAGGCGTCGCCGGCCAGGCTGCGGGACCTGCCGGGCCGGCCGGCCCGGTCCGGGGTGCCGGGCTCGCCGGAGACGCCGCGCCGTGCCGACTGGTCCTCCGTCGCCGCCACCGTCTCGAAGTCACTCATATCTGATCCTCGGGTCGAGTACGGCGTAGAGCACGTCCACCACCAGGTTGGACAGCAGGTAGACCACGACGAGCACGCTGACGATGCCCACCACCAGCGGGCCGTCCTCGGTGCGGATGCCGCGGAACAGGTTGAAGCCGACGCCGGGGATGTTGAACACGCCCTCGGTGATGATCGCGCCGCTCATCAGGTTGCCCAGCTCGACGCCGAGGAACGTGACCACCGGGATGAGCGAGTTGCGCAGCACGTGCACGCCGACGATCCGGCGACGCACCAGGCCCTTCGACCGGGCGGTGCGCACGTAGTCGGCGCGCAGGTTCTCGGTGACCGAGGTCCGGGTCAGCCGCAGCGCGGTGGCCAGCGACAGCGAGCCGAGCACGATGCCGGGCAGCAGCAGCGCCCGGAACGAGGGCTGGGCGCCGGCGGTGGGCGGGAAGATCGGCCAGCGTACGCCGAGGAAGTACTGCGCCAGCGGGGCCAGCACGATGGTGGGGATGCCGAGCACCAGCAGCGTGAGCACCAGCGTGGCGTGGTCGAAGACGCCGGAGCGGCGGATGGCCGCGACGACGCCGGCGGTCACCCCGAAGAGCACGGTCACGGCCAGCGCGATCAGCGCCAGTTTCACGGTGACCGGCCAGGCGGCGGCCAGGATGTCGCCGATCTGCCGGCCGGTGAGCGACTGGCCGAGGTCACCGCGGAGCAGGCCGCCGAGATAGTTCAGGTAGCGGTAGAAGAAGCCGCCGACCCCGGTCGCGTCCAGGTGGTACTTCTCGGTCAGGTAGGCGCGTTGGGCGGCGGTGACCGGCCGTTCCCCGGCGAGCGCCTGGATCGGGTCGCCCTGCCCGGCGAACATCAACGCGTAGACGATCAGCGTGGTCCCGAAGAACGCGAGGACCATCTGGAGCAGTCGCCGCAGGATGAACCGGAACATGCCTGCGAGTCTGCCGAAGATGGGGCAAATGCGGGCCAATGCCAAGGCCGGGCCACCCGGTGGGGGTGGCCCGGCCCTGTCGGGGGTGGGTCAGGCGCGTTCGATCTTCAGCAGGTCCACCCGGTCGAAGAGGTCCACGTGGACGTTCTTGACCTTGGTGGAGTGGCCGAAGTTGTTCTGCCCGTACCGCAGCGGGATCACCGGCAGGTCCTGCGCGAGCAGGTCCTCCGCCGCCTGGTACTTCTTGACCGCCTCGTCCGCGCTCGCCGCGCGGGCGCCCTCGGCGAGCAGCTTGTCGAACTCCGGGTTCGAGTAGCCGTAGTAGTTCGACGAGCCGTTGGTGCTGTACAGCGGGCCGAGGTAGTTCTCCATGGACGGGTAGTCCATCACCCAGCCCATCCGGAACAGGCCCACCGACTGCTTCTGCTTGAGCTTGGTCAGCAGGTCGGCGAACTTCGGCTCGGCGTTGCCCACGCACTCCACGCCCAGGTTGGCCTTGAGCTGGTTGCAGGTGGCGTCGATCCAGTCCTTGTGGCCGCCGTCGCCGTTGTAGGACAGCTCGATCTTCTTCGGGCCGCCCGCGGCCTCGTACATCGCCTTGGCCTTGGCCGGGTCGAACGCGCCGGCGGTGCCGATGGTGTTCTCCCGGTAACCGGCGACCACCGGCGAGACGAACGAGCGCGCCGGCTGCTGCGAGTCCTTGAAGATCGACTTGGTGATCTCGTCCCGGTCGATCGCCATCGAGATGGCCTTGCGCACCTCGGGCTTGCTGAACTCCTTCTGGAACGTCGGGAACGCCAGCACCTGGAGCGACGAGGCCGGGCTCTGCTGGAACCGGTCGCCGAGGTCGGTGGCGGCGGTCGACAGGTTCTCGGTCGGGATCGTCTTGATCACGTCGAGGTTGTCCGACAGCACGTCCGCGTACGCGGCGGTCGGCTGCTGGTAGATCCGGAACTCGACGCCGCCGACCTTGGGCTGCTCGCCGGTGAACGCGTCGTAGCGCTCCACCTCGACCTTGGCGTCGTGCTGCCAGGAGCCCTTCATCTTGAACGGGCCCTGACCGATCGGCGCCTGCTCGTACCCCTCGGCCAGCACGCCCGGCGCGGAGAACGCCGCCTTCGGCAGCGGGTAGAACGCGGTGTAGCCGAGCATGGTCTTGAAGTCCACGTACGGCTCGGTGAGCGTCACGGTGAACGTCAGGTCGTCGACCTTCGTCAGGCCGCTGAGCGTCTGCGCCTTCGGCTTCTCGCCCTGGAGGTCCTCGTAGCCGGCGATCTTCTCGAAGAAGTAGCTGGAGTTCTGGCCGTTCGGCGCGTACGCGCCGTAGTTCCAGGCGTCGAGGTAGTTGTCGGCGGTGACCTTCTCGCCGTTGTGGAACGTGTAGCCGGGCTTCAGCTTGATCGTCCAGACCTTGTTGTCCGACGACGTCACCGACTCGGCTGCCACCTCGTGCGGCTTGTTCGCCTCGTCGTAGTCGACGAGCGGGCTGAACAGCGCCGACAGCACC
This sequence comes from Micromonospora sp. NPDC051141, assembly GCF_044455765.1. NCBI lineage: Bacteria > Bacillati > Actinomycetota > Actinomycetes > Micromonosporales > Micromonosporaceae > Micromonospora > Micromonospora sp. NPDC051141. Next base: position 46,915 of record NZ_JBITFD010000023.1, on the reverse strand, counting down.
TGCGAGCCACTCGTCTCGTTGGTGTTGGTCGGCACCAGGTGCTGCGGCTCGGCGATCTCGATCCGCACGGCCGCGTCGGGGTCGCTTGCGCCGCCGCCTCCACCGCCGGAGCCGCAGGCCGTCAGGCCCAGGGTCACCGCGAGCGGCAGAGCGGCCCAGGCCGCGAGCCTACGAACACGCATGGAGTCTCCTCATCTCCTCACGCTGCGCGGTCGGCCCGACGCTGGGTGACGCTGCGCAACGAGCCGTAACGGTAGGTCGCGCTGCGGCGGATCGACAACGGATGCGTTGCGAGCTGGTAACGGAACGTGCCGTCGAGTCCCGTTTCGTGGCCCGCACGACCACTCTCAGTGACGGAAACCACGTTGCGGAGCGTGATCGGTGCCCGTCGTCGTCCGGCTCGCCGAGGAACATGAGACGATCACGACGTGACGGCGACGATCCTGGACGGCAAGGCCACCGCGGCGGAGATCAAGGACGAGCTGCGAGCGCGGGTCAAGGCGCTCGCCGAGCGCGGCATCACCCCCGGGCTCGGCACGGTCCTGGTCGGGGAGGACCCCGGCTCCCAGGCGTACGTCAACGGCAAGCACCGCGACTGCGCCGAGGTCGGCATCGCCTCCCTGCGCGTCACGCTGCCGGCCGACGCCACCCAGGAACAGCTCGACGCGGCACTGGCCGAGCTGAACGCGGACCCGGCCTGCCACGGCTACATCGTCCAGCTCCCGCTCCCGGCCCACCTGGACACCCAGCGGGCGCTGGAGTCGATCGACCCGGACAAGGACGCCGACGGCCTGCACCCGGTCAACCTGGGCCGGCTCGTGCTCGGCTACGACGCCCCGCTGCCCTGCACCCCGCGCGGCATCGTCGAGCTGCTGCGCCGGCACGACGTGCCGCTGCGCGGCGCGAACGTCGCGGTGGTCGGTCGGGGCAACACGGTCGGCCGCCCGCTCGGCCTGCTGCTCACCCGGCGCAGCGAGAACGCCACCGTCACGCTCTGCCACACCGGCACCCTGGACCTCGCCGGCCACACCCGCGCCGCCGACATCGTCATCGTGGCGGCCGGCGTGCCGGGGCTGCTCACCGCCGACATGATCACCCCCGGCGCGACGGTGGTGGACGTCGGCATCACCCGGGTGATCGGCGGCGACGGCAAGGGGCGCTACACCGGCGACATCGACCCCGAGGTGGCCGAGGTGGCCGGCAAGATGGTCCCGATGCCCGGTGGCGTCGGCCCGATGACCCGGGCGATGCTGCTCACCAACGTGGTCGAACGCGCCGAGCGGGACGCCTGACCACCCAGACAGGTCATAACCGTCCGCCCCTCGCCCGATCGGTGCCAGGATGGCTGATACGGTCCGGAAAACCGACTGGTATCAGGGAGTGGGACGACCATGGGTAAGAAGGTCACTGTCGTCGGGGCCGGCTTCTACGGCTCCACCACCGCACAGCGCCTGGCCGAGTACGACATCTTCGAGACCGTCGTGATCACCGACATCGTGGAGGGCAAGCCGGCGGGCCTCGCCCTCGACCTCAACCAGTCGCGGGCGGTCGAGGGCTTCGAGACCAAGCTCGTCGGCGTCACCACCGGCCCGAACGGCGAGGGCTACGAGGCCATCGAGGGCTCGGACGTCGTCGTCATCACCGCCGGCCTGGCCCGCAAGCCGGGCATGAGCCGGATGGACCTGCTGGAGACGAACGCCAAGATCGTCCGGCAGGTCTCCGAGAACGTCGCCAAGTACGCCCCGAACGCCGTCGTCATCGTGGTGTCGAACCCGCTCGACGAGATGACCGCGCTGGCCCAGATCGCCACCCAGTTCCCCAAGAACCGGGTGCTCGGCCAGGCCGGCATGCTCGACACCGCCCGGTTCACCAACTTCGTCGCCGAGGCGCTGAGCGTACCGGTGAAGTCGGTCCGGACCCTCACGCTCGGCTCGCACGGCGACACCATGGTCCCGGTGCCGTCGAAGAGCACCGTGAACGGCAAGCCGCTGCGCGACGTCATGCCGGCCGAGCAGATCGAGGAGCTGGTCGTCAAGACCCGCAACGGTGGCGCCGAGGTGGTCGCGCTGCTCAAGACCGGTTCCGCCTACTACGCGCCGTCCGCCGCCGCGGCCCGGATGGCGAAGGCCGTGGCCGAGGACTCCGGCGACGTGATGCCGGTCTGCGCCTGGGTCGACGGCGAGTACGGCATCTCCGGCGTCTACCTGGGCGTCGAGGCCGAGATCGGCGCCGAGGGCGTCAAGCGGGTCGTGGAGACCGAGCTGGACGCCGACGAGCTGGCCGCGCTGAAGGAGGCCGCCGAGGCCGTCCGTGCCAAGCAGGGCGACGTCGCCTCCATGTGACCCGAGCACCATCCGCCACGAGGGGCGGCCGGCTTCCGCCGGCCGCCCCTCGCGCGTCCCACCCACCCACCCAGCCCCCGCAGATTCACGGAAAGAGTGGCCATTCCTCCCGGGACAGCCACTCTTTCCGTGAATCTGCGGGCGGTGGGGGTTGAGGATTGAGGTGGTGGGGTGGGTGGGGTGAGGGTCAGGGGTGGGGGGTGAAGGGGGCGCCCAGGTGGGGGGTGGCCAGGAGGAGCGGGGAGAGGGTCGACAGGACGCGCTCGCGGGTCCGGCCGGCGCCGGCCCGGTCCTCCTCGTGGACGTAGCACAGTGCCGGGTCGATCAACTGGATCGCGTGCACCAGCAGGTCGCCGGTGACCAGGAGGCGGTCGTCGCCGGACTCCACCAGCACGGACTGGTGCCCGGGGGTGTGGCCGGGCGTGCTCAGCACGCGTACCCCCGGGGTGAGGTCGGTGTCACCGTCGAGCACCCGCAGCCGGCCGTCGGCGCGCAACGGCCCGAGCAGCCGGGCCGGCAGTTCCGGGTGGAACAGCTCCAGCGCGTCCAGCTCGGCGCGCTGCACCAGGTGGTCCGCATTGGGGAACAGCGAGCCGGCCCAGCCCACGTGGTCGCTGTGCAGGTGGGTGAGGACCACCGTGCGGACGTCCGCCGGGTCGATGCCGGCGTCGGCCAGCTCGGCCGGCAGCCGGCCGGGCACCGGCGCCCAGCTCGCCGCCAGCGCGTCCGCCGGGCCGATGCCGGCGTCGACCAGGGTGACCGGCCCGTCACCGGTACGCAGCGCGAACGCGCGGAACGGCAGCCGCCAGCCGCCGTCCGGCCCGACCGCGTCCGGGTCCCGCCGGTCCGCCTCGCGCCAGTTCGCTTCGGTGGCGTCGGGGAACGCCTCCTCGCGCGGCATGAAGAAGGGGCCCGCTCCGTCGAGCAGCGAGGTGATCGTGATGGACCCGAGCGTGTGCGTCAGCGGCATGCGGGAAGGATGTCACCGCGAGGCCGGCTGGGTCACCTCCGACGGTTTCCAGTACGCTCGTACTGCTTGAGCACGTGTCCCCCGAGAGGAGCGCCGGCCGATGGCGAAGATCAAGGTAAACAACCCGGTCGTGGAGATCGACGGCGACGAGATGACCCGGATCATCTGGAAGCAGATCCGGGAGCAGCTGATCCTGCCGTACCTCGACGTCGACCTGCACTACTACGACCTGTCGATCCAGTACCGCGACGAGACCGACGACCAGGTCACCGTCGACGCCGCCAACGCCATCAAGGAGCACGGCGTCGGCGTCAAGTGCGCCACCATCACCCCGGACGAGGCCCGGGTGGAGGAGTTCGGCCTGAAGAAGATGTGGCGGTCGCCGAACGGCACCATCCGCAACATCCTCGGCGGCGTGGTGTTCCGTGAGCCGATCATCATGTCGAACGTGCCGCGGCTCGTCCCGGGCTGGACCAAGCCGATCATCATCGGCCGGCACGCGCACGGCGACCAGTACAAGGCCACCGACTTCGTCGTCCCCGGCCCCGGCAAGGTCACCATCACGTACGCCCCGGCCGACGGCGGCGCGCCGATGGAGATGGAGGTCGCCAACTTCCCCGGCGGCGGCATCGCCATGGGCATGTACAACTTCGACGAGTCGATCCGGGACTTCGCCCGCGCCTCGTTCCGGTACGGCCTGGACCGCAACTACCCGGTCTACATGTCGACCAAGAACACCATCCTCAAGGCGTACGACGGCCGGTTCAAGGACATCTTCGCCGAGGTGTTCGAGGCCGAGTTCAAGGCCGAGTTCGACGCCGCCGGCCTGACCTACGAGCACCGGCTGATCGACGACATGGTCGCCGCCGCGCTCAAGTGGGAGGGCGGGTACGTCTGGGCCTGCAAGAACTACGACGGTGACGTGCAGTCCGACACCGTGGCGCAGGGCTTCGGCTCGCTCGGCCTGATGACCTCGGTGCTGCTCTCCCCGGACGGCCGGACCGTCGAGGCCGAGGCCGCCCACGGCACTGTCACCCGGCACTACCGGCAGTACCAGAGGGGCGAGAAGACCTCGACCAACCCGATCGCCTCGATCTACGCCTGGACCCGGGGCCTGGCCCACCGGGGCAAGCTGGACGGCACCCCGGCGGTCACCGAGTTCGCCAACACGCTGGAGCAGGTCATCGTGGAGACCGTCGAGGGCGGCCAGATGACCAAGGACCTCGCGCTGCTCATCTCACGGGACGCCCCGTGGCTGACCACCGACGAGTTCATGAACGCGCTCGACGAGAACCTGGCCCGCAAGCTCGCGGCCTGAGCCTCCTCGCCGATCACGACGGAGCCCGCCGGTACGCGCCGGCGGGCTCCGTCGTGTCCGGGCGTCGTCATTGCCCGGCGTCCTCGTTGTGGTGCGGGGTGCACGCGGTGGGGCGTCACCCGGGCCCGACCGGGCTCGTTGTTCCGGGTGGACGCGATGCCAGTCCCGTCCACCCGTCCCTTCCCAGCGGGGGCCCGGTCACCGGGCCCCCGCGCCCTGTTTCCGGGGCGCGGGCGACCGGCGGTGTGAAGAAGGGGCCCCGCCTCTACCGGGGGCGTGAAGAAGGGGCCCCGCCTTTCACGCGGCGCGCAGGAGTTCGGCGGCCCGCTCGGGGGCGATGTCGTTGATGAACACACCCATGCCGGACTCCGAACCGGCCAGGTACTTCAGCTTGTCCTTCGCCCGGCGGACGGTGAACAGCTGGAGGTGCAGGTGCCCCAGCTCCCGGTCGACGCGCACCGGCGCCTGGTGCCACGCCGCGATGTACGGCATCGGCAGGTCGAACAGCCCGTCGAAGCGGCGCAGCAGGTCCAGGTAGAGCGGGCCGAAGGCGTCCCGCTCGGCGTCGTCGAGCGCCGGGATGTCCGGCACCGGCCGGTGCGGGGCCACGTGCACCTCGAACGGCCAGCGGGCCGCCGCCGGCACGTACGCGGTCCAGTGCTCGTTGCTGGTCACCACCCGGTCACCGGCGGCGCGCTCGGCGGCCAGCACGTCGGCGTACAGGTTGCCGCCGGTGCGCTCGGCGTGCCGGCGGGCGGCGGCCAGCATGCTCCGGGTCCGCGGCGTGACGAACGGGTACGCGTAGATCTGGCCGTGCGGGTGGTGCAGCGTCACCCCGATCTCCACGCCCCGGTTCTCGAACGGGAACACCTGCTCGACGCCGGGCAGCGCGCTCAGCGCGGTGGTGCGGTCGGCGAGCGCGTCCAGCACGGTCCGCACCCGGCCGGGGGAGAGGCGGGCGAACGAGGCGTTGTGGTCGTCGGTGAAGCAGACCACCTCGCACCGGCCGAGCCCGGGGCGCACCGGGGTGAACGGCGTGATCTCGGCCGGCTCCTCGGCGACCCGCTGGCTCAGCGACGGGAACCGGTTCTCGAAGACCACCACGTCGTAGTCCGGCGCCGGGATCTCGCTGTGCCGGTCGCCGCGCGACGGGCACAGCGGGCACTGGTCGGCCGGGGGCAGGAACGTGCGGGTCTGCCGGTGCACCGCCACCGCCACCCACTCGTCGGTCAGCGGGTCGTACCGCAGTTGCGAGGCGGGCGGCGGCGGGGGCAGGTCCCGCCGGTCCGGTTGGTCCCGCACCGCGTCGTCCCGCTCGTCGAAGTAGATCAACTCCCGGCCGTCGGCCAGCTCGATCTGCGTACGCTTCACTCCGCTCCCTCCGTCGCGGGCACGGTCACCAGCTCACCCACCCGGTCCTCGAGTACCCCTCGCGCGTCGGGTGTCAACCGGTCGTCGGTGACCAGCACGTCCGCCGCGTCGAGGCCGACGATCGACGAGATGCCGACCGTGCCCCACTTGGTGTGGTCGGCGAGCACCACCAGCCCGTCGGCGGCGGCCACCAGCGCGCGGTTCGTGTCCGCCTCCATCAGGTTGGGCGTGGTGAACCCGGCCCGCTCGCTGATCCCGTGCACACCGAGGAAGAGCAGGTCCAGGTGGAGCGCGGCGATCGCGGCCACGGCCAGCGGGCCGACCAGCGCGTCCGACGGGGTGCGGACCCCGCCGGTGAGCACCACGGTCTGGTCCGGCCGGCCACCGACGTGCAGGATCTCGGCCACCGGCAGCGAGTTGGTGACCACCGTCAGGCCGGGCACGTCCACCAGCCGGCGGGCCAACGCGGCGGTGGTGGTGCCGGCGGAGAGCGCGATCGCGGCGCCGGGGCGGACCAGCCGCGCGGCGTGGTCGGCGATGGCGGCCTTCTCCGCGGCCTGGCGGACCGACTTGGCCCGGAAGCCGGGCTCGTCGGTCGAGCCGGGCCCGGCCAGCGTCGCCCCGCCGTGCACCTTGGCGAGCAGACCCTGGTCGTGCAGCGTTTCCAGGTCCCGCCGGATGGTCATGTCCGACACGCCGAACTCGGCGGCCAGCTCGGTGACCCGGACCCCGCCGGCGGCGCGGACCCGCTCCAGGATGGCGGTCTGCCGCTGTCGCGCGAGCATCCCCGGTCACCTCCCGAGCCTTCCCCCACCGCGAACGCGGTCGAACGTGTTCCAACAAAGACGAACACTACCGCTCGGCGGGGGCGGACGCGACACCGCCGCCGTCCCGGGACGGAACGGCGGCGGTCGGCGGATCCGTGCCGGTCAGGCCGGCTGCATGCGTGGCTCCACCCAGCCGGTCTCGGTGAGGTGCTCCAGCACCCGCTGGACCGCCTCCTCGACGGTCAGGTCCGAGGTGTCCACCACCAGATCGGCGTCGGTGGGCTCCTCGTACGGGTCGTCGATGCCGGTCATGCCGGTGAGCAGGCCGGCCCGGGCCCGGGCGTAGAGACCCTTGCGGTCGCGCTGCTCACAGACCGCCAGCGGCGTCGCCACGTGCACCAGCAGGAAACCCGCGCCGGCCGCCTGGGCCATCTCCCGGGCGGTCGACCGGGCCGCCGCGTACGGCGCGATCGGGCAGCAGATGCCGACCCCCCGGTGTCGGGCGATCTCGGCGGCCACCCAGCCGATCCGGCGCACGTTCAGGTCCCGGTCGGCCTTGCTGAAGCCCAGCCCGGCGGAGAGTTCCCGCCGCACCACGTCGCCGTCGAGCAGCGTGATCGTCCGGTCGCCCTGCTCCCGGAGCACGTCGGCGAGAGTCCGGGCGATCGTCGACTTGCCCGAGCCGGAGAGGCCGGTCAGGAAGATCACCAGACCGCGGTGCCGCCGGGGCGGGCGGGCCCGGGCCAGCTCCCGCGCCACCGCGGGCGGGGTGTGCCACTCGGGCAGCGGGAAACCCCGGTCCAGCAGGTCGTCGATCTCGTGCTGGCCGAGCGCCAACCGGCGGTTGCGCGGCGGGATGTCCTCCCGCCAGCGCCACTGCCCGTCCCGGTTGTCGTACGCCAGCTCGCGTGGCACCAGCACCCGCAGGCCCGCGCCGGAGAGCATGCCCTCGGTGGAGAGCAGATGGGTCACGCCGTACGCGGCGGCGACCCGCGCCCGCAGCAACGCGTCGCTGATCTCGTCGCTGCGCCGCGCCAGCGGCACCGCCACCAGCGTCGCCGGCGGCATCCGGTCGCGGGCCGCGAACACGCTGCGCACCAGCGCCTCGGCCGGCAGGCCACCGCTGGACTCCTCGCCCACCGGGATCAGCACCAGCAGGTGCGCGCCGAGCGTCCGGGCCGCGTGCGCGATCTGGGCCAGCTGCGGGCGGTGCAGCGCACGGTCGGCGAAGACGCCGAGCACCCGGCCCGGCGGCAGCAGCCCGCGCACCTCGTCCGGACCGCGCCGCAACCGCTGGAACGGCCCGTGGCCGCCGTCGCCGAGCCGGCGTACCGCGCCGCCCACGCCGACCGTGCCGTCGCGGGCCGGCCAGACGTCGCTCACGTCCATCGCCGCCACCGGGGCGCCCTCGCCGTCGGTGAGCACCAGCGCCCGACGCGCCGGGTCGGCCAGCTCCAGCCCGTCGGCGAGCGCCGCCGGCACCTGGAGCGTCACCGGCACCGGCCACGGAGTGCCGTCGGCGAGCCGGCCACGCCGGCCCAGCGAGGCCAGGTCCGCCCGGGTCATGAAACCGCTCAGCGGCGCGTACGCCCCGGTCAGCAACAACTCCAGATCGGCCAGCTCAGCGGGTCTTGGCGCGTACGACGGCGCATCCCGCAGCACATCCTCGGGCAGGATCCACCCGTTGCTCATCGAACCCCCAACTCGCCGGCCGGCACACAGTTTCGCAGCCCACCGGCGATCGGTCGAGAGCGCCACTCCACCTCCCGGTCACCCGCAGGTCGGCCGGGTGTCGCCGGGCGGGTTCAGCCGGCGGTCGTCAGCGCCGCCGCGCCGAACGAGACAGCGAACCGCTCGCACCAGATGGAGACGCTGGTCAGCCCGGTGAGATCGGTTCCGGCGGGGATCTCGTACGCCTGGTCGCCCCGGTTTCCCTTGAGCGGACCGAGCGCCACGTGCCGCCCGTCGTCGAAGACCCGCCACCCGGACGGCCCGGTCCGAACCGGCTGGTCGGTCAGCCAGACCTGAAGATCCGGACCGTTCGAGGTGTCCAGCCCGACCAGTTCCAGCCGGTGCCGCCCGTCGGCGGTGCGGACGATCCGGGCCGCGCCCCGGGTGTCGTGCTCGTGGCTGACGAACTCGCCGCCGCCGAGCAGCACCGGGCCGGCGGGCGTCGGCGACGGCGCGGCCGGACGTGACGGCGCGGCCGGACGTGACGGCGCGGCCGACCCCGTGGACGACGCCGTGGACGGCACCGCGGAGGGCGTCGCGGACGGCACCGCCACCAGTTCCTCGTGCACCTCCCTGTCGGTGACCAGCTTCCAGGGCTGGAACCAGTACAGCGCGGTCGCCGCCCCGACCACGAGGACGGCGACTGCGATCCAGGTCAGCGGCGCACGCAGCAGACGCATCGGCATGCGTCGAGTGTCCCGGCCCCGGGCGCGGCGGGCACCGGTCCGGCCGCTTACGGAAGCCTTACCGGCGGTGTCCGGGCCGAATCAGGGACAACCCCGAGCGTTTCCCGGTGCAAAGGCGGGCCCCCGCTTCCTAGGCTGGCAGCGTGACACTGCTCGCGACCGAGTCGCTGACCAAGACGTACGGAGGCCGGGTCACCGCGTTGGCCGACCTCACCGTGTCGGTCGAGCCGGGGATCATCGGGCTGGTCGGCGCCAACGGCGCCGGCAAGTCCACCCTGATCAAGATCCTGCTGGGTCTGCTCCCGCCGACCAGCGGCCGGGTGCAGGTGCTCGGCCTCGACCCCACCACCGATCCGGCGCAGGTCCGCGCCCGGGTCGGCTACATGCCCGAGCACGACGCCCTCCCGCCGGACCTCTCCGCCGCCGAGCTGGTCACCCACCTGGGCCGGATGAGCGGGCTGCCGCGCACGGTGGCCCGGGAACGCGCCTCCGAGGCACTGCGCCACGTCGGCCTGCACGAGGAGCGGCACCGGGCGGTCGGTGGCTACTCCACCGGCATGAAGCAGCGGGTCAAGCTCGCCCAGGCCCTGGTGCACGACCCCGACCTGCTGCTGCTCGACGAGCCCACCAACGGCCTCGACCCGGCCGGCCGGGACGCCATGCTGGCGCTCATCCACCGGATCGGCACCGAGTTCGGCATCTCGGTGGTGGTCTGCTCCCACCTGCTCGGCGAGGTGGAGCGGATCTGCGACACGCTCGTCGCCATCGACGGCGGCCGGCTGCTGCGCGCCGACCGGGTCGCCGCCATGACCACCGCCACCGACGTGCTCGCCGTCGAGGTGAGCGAGGGCACCGAGGAACTGGCCGCCCGGCTCGCCGCGCTCGACCTGCCGGTGTCCCGGGACGGGCGGCTGCTGCTCGTCCCGCTCGCCGACGACCACACCTACGACCTGATCCTCGGCGCGGTCGCCGAGCTGGACCTGCCACTGCACCGGCTGGACCAGCGACGGCACCGGGTGGCCGAGCTCTTCGCCCCGAGGGAGCCCAGCCATGTCTGACGCGACGGGCGTCATCCACGACATCGGATACCAGCGCTACACCGGCCCGCGGCTGGGCCGGCGGCAGGTCTTCGGCGCGCTCTACGGGCACGGCGTGCGTACCGTCTTCGGGTTGGGGCGCAGCGCCAAGGCGAAGATCTTCCCCTGGCTGGTGGTCGCCGTGGTCACCGTGGTGGCCGCCGGGCTGACCGCGGTCCGCAGCCAGCTCGGCCAGGTGGTGCTGACGTACGCGCAGTTCGCCGACGCGATGAGCTGGCTGGTCATCTTCTTCGTCGCGGTGGCCGCGCCCGAGCTGGTCTCCCGCGACCTGCGCAGCGGCGTGCTCCCGCTCTACTTCTCCCGTCCGCTGCCCCGCGGCGACTACGCGCTGGCCAAGCTGGCGGCCCTGATGACCGCGCTCTGGCTGCTGCTCGGCGGTCCGCAGCTGGTGATGTTCCTCGGCGCCGCGTTCACCACCTCACGCGGCATGCGCGGGGTGTGGGACGAGCTGCTCGACCTGCTGCCCGGCCTGCTCTACGCCGGGCTGTGGGCGGTGGTCTTCGCCTCGATCGGCCTGCTGGTCGCGTCGTTGACCGGCAAGCGCGCCTTCGCCGCCGGCGGCATCGTCGCGGTGTTCCTGATGACCACGCCGGTGGTCGGCGTGCTGTCCATCATGCCCTCCCGGACGGTCAACGAGCTGGCGTTCCTCGCCTCCCCGTCGTCGCTCGTCAGTGGCGTGGGCACCTGGGCGCTGGGCGACCTGCTGACCCAGGGACAGGAGGGGGGCATCCCGATCGGCGGCTTCGGGCCGGTCTACGCGGTGGTCGCCGTCCTGCTGGTCGCCGCCTGCGTCAGCCTGCTGCTCCTGCGATACCGGAAGGTGGCCGCCCGATGACGGCGCTGCACACGCAACCGGCGGCCGACGCGCCCGCCGCCACGACCAGCACCCTCGACCTGGCCGGCGTCTCCCGCTGGTACGGCAACGTGGTGGCGGTCAACGACGTCACCATGCGGCTCGGCCCCGGGGTGACCGGCCTGCTCGGCCCGAACGGCGCCGGGAAGACCACGCTGCTGCACATGATGGCCGGGTTCCTCGCCCCGTCCCGGGGCGCGGTGACGCTGGACGGGGAGCCGACCTGGCGTAACCCCGGCGTCTACCGGCGGCTCGGCCTGGTCAGCGAGCGGGAGGCGGTGCACACGTTCCTCAGCGCGTACGAGTTCGTGCTGGCCAGCGCGAAGCTGCACCGGCTGCCGGACCCGGAGGCGGCGGCCCGGCGGGCGATCGAGCTGGTCGAGCTGGAGGGCGCGCAGGGCCGCCGGATCGGCACCTACTCCAAGGGCATGCGGCAGCGCACCCGGGTGGCCGCCGCGCTGGTGCACGACCCGCAGGTGCTGCTGCTCGACGAGCCGTTCAACGGGATGGACCCGCGACAGCGGCTGCACATGATGGCGCTGCTGCACCGGCTCGGCGACGCCGGCCGGACCATCCTGTTCAGCTCGCACATCCTGGAGGAGGTCGAGCAGGTCTCCGGCACGGTCCAGGTGATGGTGGCCGGTCGGCTGGCCGCCTCCGGCGACTACCGCACCATCCGCCGCCTGATGACCAACCGGCCGCACGTCTTCGCGGTGCGCTCCACCGACGACCGGGCGCTGGCGGTGGCGCTGATGGCCGAGTCCTCGGTCTCCGGCGTCGAGCTGGGCCGCACCGGCCTGACCGTCAAGGCCGGCGACTACGGCGCGTTCACCCGGGCCCTGCCCCGGATCGCCCTCCGCCACGGCATCCGGGTCCGGCAGCTCCTGCCGGAGGACGAGTCGCTGGAGAGCGTCTTCTCGTATCTGGTGGAGGCCTGATGTCGACCGTTACCTGGATCACCGCCCGCGGCCTGTTCGGCCGGAGCCGGTTCCTCATGCTGTTGCCGTTGCCGCTGGTCCTGATCGGCCTGGCGGTGCTCTGCCGGTCGCTCGGGGTGGACCCGGGCCAGTGGGGGCCGCCGGTGCTGGTCGGCCTCGGCCTGGCCGTGGTGCTGCCGGTGGTCGCGTTGATCGTCGGCACCGGCGTGCTCGGCGCCGAGATCGACGACGGCACCGTGGTGCACATCCTCACCAAGCCGCTGCCCCGCTGGCAGATCGTGCTGCCGAAGCTCGCGGTGGCGGCCGGCGTCAGCGCGGTCACGGTCGCCGTCCCGCTCTACGTGGCCGGCGTGCTGGCCGACTCGGTACGCCTCGGCCTGGCCCTGGTCGCCGCGTCGGTGGCCGGCGCGTTGGCCTACTCGGCGCTGTTCCTGGCGCTCAGCCTGGTGAGCCGGCGACCGGTGCTGCTCGGGCTGGTCTACGTGCTGATCTGGGAGGGGCTGCTCGGCCGGTTCGTCGACGGCACCAAGGTGCTCTCGGTCCAGCAGTGGGTGATCGCGCTGGCCGACCGCATCGCGCCGACCGCGCTGCTCGGCACCACCGTCTCGGTGCCGGTGGCGGTCGTGCTGACCGCCCTGGTGACGGTCGGCTTCACCGCGCTGGCCGTCGACCGCCTCCGCTCGTTCAGCGTCGCCGGCGAGACGAGCTAGAAGGAGGGGCCCCTGCTTAACACCCTTGGGTGAGAAGGGGCCCCTTCTCTACCGGAGGCGTCAAGAAGGGGCCCCTCCATTACCCGACAGCGGGTTAGAACGCGCAGGCGATGACCAGCTCGGGGGTGCGGTCGGGCAGCAGGTCGAGCTTGGCGATCCGCCCCGCCGCGCGCACGTCGTCGGCCACGGTGGTGAGCTGGTCGAGCAGGGCCGCCGGCCCGAGCGCCTCGGCCAGCGGCACGTCCGCCTTCATCGACAGCTTCCGCTCCGACTTGGCGCGGCGCACCTGCCCCAGCGCGTCGGCGGCCAGCCGCAGCAGCTCCGGGTCGCCAGGCGCGGCCAGCGCGCGGTCCACCTCGTACGTGGTCGGCCACGTCGCCCGGTGCACCGAGCCGTACCGCCACCAGGACCAGACCTCTTCGGTGACGAACGGCAGCACCGGCGCGAAGAGCCGCAACTGCACCGACAGCGCGGTGGCGAGCGCCGCCCGCGCCGAGTCGGCCGCCGGCCCGTCACCGTAGGCGCGTTCCTTCACCAGCTCGATGTAGTCGTCGCAGAACCGCCAGAAGAACGCCTCGGTGGCCATCAGGGCGGCGGTGTGGTCGTACCCGTCGAGGGCCGACGTCGCGGCCCCGACCAGGCCGGACAGTTCGGCGAGCATCGCGGTGTCGAGTGGTTCCGTCGCCGGGGCCCGCAGCGCGTCGGCGGCGCCCAGCCCCAACGCGAAGCGGGACGCGTTGAGCAGCTTGGTGGCCAGCCGGCGGCCCACCTTGACCTGGGCCGGGTCGAAGGCGAGGTCCATGCCCGGCTTGCCGTTGGCGGCCCAGTAGCGGACCGCGTCGGAGCCGTGCTCGGCCAGCAACCCCATCGGGGTGACGACGTTCCCCTTGGACTTGGACATCTTCTTCCGGTCCGGGTCGAGGATCCAGCCGGAGAGCACCGTCGTGCGCCAGGGCAGCACACCGTGTTCCAGGTGCGAGCGGGCCACGGTGGCGAACAGCCAGGTGCGGATGATGTCGTGTCCCTGCGGGCGCAGGTCCATCGGGAAGACCCGGGCGAACAGGTCCGGATCGGTCTCCCACCCGCCGACGAGCTGCGGGGTCAGCGACGAGGTGGCCCAGGTGTCCAGCACGTCCGGATCGCCGGTGAAGCCACCGGGCCGACCGCGCTGCGACTCGTCGAAACCGGGCGGCGGCTCGCTTGTCGGATCGATTGGCAACATCGCCTCGTCCGGTGTGAGAGGGTGGGTCCAGTCCGGCTCGCCAGTGTCGTCGAGCCGGTACCACACCGGCACCGGCACGCCGAAGAACCGCTGCCGGCTGACCAGCCAGTCACCGGTGAGGCCGCCCACCCAGTGCTCGTAGCGGTGCCGCATGTGCTCCGGCACCCAGCGCAGCTCGCGCCCGCGGGCCAGCAGCTCGTCGCGCAGGTCGGCGTCGCGACCGCCGTTGCGCAGGTACCACTGTCGGGTCGAGACGATCTCCAACGGCCGGTCGCCGCGCTCGTAGAACTTCACCGGGTGCGTGATCGGGCGCGGCTCGCCGACCAGGTCGCCGGCCTCGCCCAGCAGCTCCACCACCGCGCGCCGGGCACCGTTGACGCTCTGCCCGGCCAGCGCCGCGTAGGGCCCCGCCGGCACGTCCGCCGGCGGCTCCGGCAGCAGCCGCCCGTCCCGGCCGATCACCACCCGGGTCTCCAGCCGCAGGTCCCGCCACCAGGTCACGTCCGCCAGGTCACCGAACGTGCAGACCATCGCGATGCCCGTGCCCTTGGCCGGGTCCGCCAGCGCGTGCGCGCGCACCGGCACCGCCACCTCGAAGACGGGGGTACGCACAGCGGTGCCGACGAGGTCGGCGTACCGCTCGTCGTCGGGGTGGCAGACCAGCGCCACGCAGGCCGGCAGCAGCTCCGGCCGGGTGGTGTCGATCAGCACCTCGCGCCCGTCCGGCCCGGTGAACCGCAGCCGGTGGTACGCGCCGGGCCGGACCCGGTCCTCCAGTTCCGCCTGCGCGACCGCGGTGCCGAACCCGACGTCCCAGAGCGTCGGCGCCTCGGCCTGGTACGCCTCACCGCGGGCCAGGTTGCGCAGGAACGCGCGCTGGCTGGCCGCCCGGGCCGCCGGCCCGATCGTGGTGTACGTCAACGACCAGTCCACGGAGAGGCCGAGCCGCCGCCACAGCGCCTCGAACGCCTGCTCGTCGGTCACGGTCAACGTTTCGCACAGCTCGATGAAGTTGCGTCGGGAGATCGCCGTCGGGTTCTTTCGGGCGTCGGCGCTCACCGGCGTGGCCGGCGGTCGCCAGTCGGTGTCGTACGGCAACGCCGGGTCGGGGCGCACGCCGTAGACGTTCTGCACCCGGCGCTCGGTGGGCAGCCCGTTGTCGTCCCAGCCCATCGGGTAGAAGACGGTCCGCCCGCGCATCCGCTGGAACCGGGCCACGACGTCGGTGTGCGTGTACGAGAAGACGTGCCCCATGTGCAGCTCGCCCGACACGGTCGGCGGCGGGGTGTCGATGGAGTACACGTCCGCGCGTTCCTTCGTGCGGTCGAACGCGTACGTGCCGTCCGCCTGCCAGCGGCCGGCCCAGGTCTCTTCCAGGCCGTCCAGGCTCGGACGCTCGGGGACCCCGGAGCGCCCCGTCCTCGTCGTGTCACTCATCCGCCGATGGTAGGCGGGTGCGGCGGGGCCGCTCCACGGCTTTCACGGGTCCAGCCGACGAACCGGGCGAACAGCGCTTGTGGTGATGGTGCCTCGTTCGGGCTCAGGCGATACAGGTCGATCGCTGCTTCGTAGAGCTGCCCGCACAGGTAGACCGACATGCCCAGCCGATCATCCGCGTACTCGGTGACCAGGGCCAGGCGGGCGATCGCACACGGCCATGGTTGGGCGCAGCGCTTGCAGAGCCAGATCGGGCGCATCGGTAGGTGCGGGCGGGCGGCGCTGCTCATGCCGGCGCCGGAGCCGTTACGCGGGATCGACGACGGTTGACCGGCGCTGCCGGTGTGGGGGTAGTGAGCCAGCGCAGTCCGGCCGGCTGTACGAACAACTCCCGTTTGGCGACTGCCTCGCCCCTGGCGTTCAGCTCGTACGCCTCGATCCAGGTCCAGCCGTCGTAGCAGTGCCGGTCCGTGAGTTCTCGAATGACGCGGACGATGATCGGACGAACGAATTGGACGCTCGCGGAGCGGGTCAGATGCAGGACGTCTCCGCCCCTGATCGATGCAGTGGTCGCCGGCACGTCTCCCCCTCGGTGGTTGGGAAGGGGCCGCCCCTGGTTACCCGCCCACGAGCGGCCCCGGCCGCGCTCCCGCCGGGCATCGGTCCTCCACCAGGTAGCGCCGCACGCACCACCTTCCTCGGAGCTACGGGATCAATACACAGCGTTAAGGTATGGTGCCGAGGTATCCGGGACGTCCACAGGGAGACGGGATGAACCACGTACTCCAAGCGGCGATGGTTGAGGCTGGCGAGACGGCCGAGAGCCTTGCAGATCAGACCGGTGTAGATCCGAAGACGGCTGCGCGCTGGATCTCCCCTGGGCGTGTGCCGCAACCACGGAGACGCGCGCAGGTGGCCGCGCTCCTTGGACGGGACGTTCAGGACCTATGGCCCGATGTCCTCAAGCGTCGCGAGCCGCAATGGCTACGCGCATGGGTCGACTGGGAACGGGAAGCGGTAGCGCTCCGCTGGTTCGAGCATTGCTGGATACCTGGCTTGCTCCAGACCGAGGCGTATGCACGGGCGACGCTCGCCGGTGAGGCGCTCACCTCGATGGAGGCAGACGATCTGGTTGCCTCCCGTATCGAGCGCCAAGCAATCCTGCGCCGGGAGCGACCGCCTCTGTTCGTCGCCGTCATCTTCGCAGGAGTGCTGTACCAGTCGGCGTATGGCGACCGTGAGCTGATGCGCGAGCAGGTCGAGCACGTTGCCCGCTGCGCGGCTCTTCCTATGGTGCAGGTGCACATCGTGCCGAAGGACGTGGGCATGTATCCGGGGCTCGGCGGCGGTTTCATCATCGCCGAACTACCCAGCGGTGAGCACGTCGCCCATGTCGACAGTCAGGGGCCAGCGCAGATCGTCAATGAGGCTGCGCCCGTTGCTACGCTCGGCCGTAGATGGGAGCGCATCAGGGGTGAGGCCCTCTCCCGCAACCAGTCCCTAGACCTGATCAGAGAAGCGGCAGGATCATGGACATGACCGGTGCGCAGTGGCGCAAGAGCACGAAGAGCGGCAACAACGGTGGTTCGTGTGTCGAGGTGGCGGACAACCTCCCGGGTGTCGTCCTGGTCCGGGACACCAAGGACCGTGACGGCGGCACGCTGACCTTCGGGCCAGCTTCCTGGCAGGGCTTCGTCAACCTGGCCAAGAAGCTCGGCCCCGTGGGCTGACCCGACATGACCCAGAGCCCCGGCTACCCGAAGTGATCGCAGTGCATGCGCCCAGCCTGGCTGGTGCACTCCTGGCGGCCAAGATGGCCGGCCACCCGCACGTGATTATCGACGGCACGCTGATCGACCACATGATCACGAAACGTTACCGAGGCTTTTGCGCGGAATAGCTCACTGCGTCGCGGTCCACAGAACTCGTCGTGTTGATCTAGGGTGATGCGATGACCGCCAAGCCCGTGACGACAGTGCTGTTCGACTTCGCCTGGACTCTGTTCGCCAGGGACTCGGAGCGCTGGGCGGGCAACGCGGCGGCATCGATCGACCGGACATTGGCTGCCGGCGAGGCGCACCGTATTGCTGGCGACTTCGCGGAACTGTTGCGGGAGACGGCCACGGATCCGGCACACATCGCCCGAGATCTGGATCCGCGAGTCTGGGATCGGGCGATCCTCGCCGTGCTCGAAAAGATTCCTGGGGTGGACCAGGCGCTTGCATCGGTCTTGCACGAAACACACGCCGAAGCGATCGAGCCGTACGCCGACACCGTCGCCACCCTGTCCGCACTGCGTGATAGCGGTGTTCGCATCGGCGTCGTCAGCAACGTCGGCTGGGATATCCGAAAATGCTTCGCGCGGCACGGACTCGACGGCTATGTCGATGCGTTCGTACTGTCCTATGAGGTCGGCTTCGTCAAACCGGACCCTCGTATCTGGGGCGCCGCCCTCGAAGCCCTCCATGCCGCGCCGGATCAGACCCTGATGGTAGGTGATCATCCCGCCAGCGACGGCGGATCGGTTTCCGCCGGCATACCAGCGCTGATCCTGCCAATGGTGGATTCGCCCGCGCAGAAACGCGGCTTCGAATACGTGCTCAGGCTTGCCCAGGTTCCGTCCTGACAGGTCGGTCGCAAAAGATATCCAAGGCCATCGGGAACCGTGGTCACCATGTTGCGCGTAAAGGTTCATTGACTTGACCGAAAAGGATGCGGGCCGAAGTGACGACCGTCAGCTAGGCCCACATCGAGCGGGAAGTTCCTACGAACAGATCAGCTCTCCGCGCTGTTTCTTCAGTCATGAACGGACGGTCGACCGGCTCCGGCGTGAGCGGTGCGACGAGGCTGCCCGATCACCAGCCGACTCAGAGCAGCGAGTCGCGCCACTGGCGGTGCAGGGCGGCGTACCGGCCGCCGGCGGCGGCCAGTTCGGTCGGGGGGCCGTCCTCGACTATTCCGCCCGTGTCGAGGACCAGCACCCGGTCGGCGATCTCCACGGTGGAGAGCCGGTGGGCGATCACCAGCGCGGTGCGGTCGCACAACACGTTGCGCAACGCGTGCTGCACCAGCCGCTCGGTCGGCACGTCCAGCGACGAGGTGGCCTCGTCGAGGATCAGCACCCGGGGGTCGGCCAGGAACGCCCGGGCGAACGCGACGAGTTGCCGCTGCCCGGCGGAGAGCCGGCCGCCACGCCGGTGCACGTCGGTGGCGTACCCGTCGGGCAGCGCGGCGATGAACTCGTGCGCGCCGATGGCCCGGGCGGCGGCCACCACGGCGGCGTCGTCGGCGTCCGGGCGGCCGAACCTGATGTTCTCCGCGACGGAACCGCTGAACAGGTGGGTCTCCTGGGTGACCAGCACCACCGCCCGGCGCAGTTCGGCGTCGGCCAGGTCGCGCAGGTCCACCCCGTCCAGGTGGACCGAGCCGGCGTCCGGGTCGTGGAAGCGGGCCAGCAGCTTCGCCAGCGTGGACTTGCCGGCCCCGGTCGGCCCGATCAACGCCACGGTCTGCCCGGCCGGGACGGTCAGCTCCAGCCCGGACAGGATCGGCGTCTCCGGCCGGTAGCCGAAGGAGACCGAGCGGAAGGCCACGGCGCCGCGCGGCGGCCCGGTGGGCAGCGGCACCGGCCGCGCCGGCTCGGCCACCGCCGGGCGCTCGTCCAGCACCCCGGCCAGCTTCTCCAGGGCTGCGGTCGCCGACTGGAGCGAGTTGTAGAACTGGCTCAGCTCCTCCATCGGCTCGAAGAACCGCCGCAGGTAGAGCAGGAACGCGGCGAGCACGCCGACCTCGGTGTGGCCGCCGAGCACCCGCCAACCGCCGTACGCGAGCACCGTGGCGGCGGTCAGGTTGCCGATCAGCCGGATGCCCGGCGAGTAGATCGCGATCAGCCGGAACGCCCGCAGGCTGGCCCGCCGGTAGTCGTCGTTGACCGCGGCGAAGATGCGCTGGTTGCGGGGCTCGCGGCGGAACGCCTGCACGGCGCGGATGCCGCGCAGCGACTCGACGAAGTGCACGATGACCAGCGCCACCGCCTCCCGGGTGCGCCGGTACGCCCCGGCGGAGGCCCGCGCGAACCAGCGGGACAGCCCGAACAGGAACGGGAACGCGAACAGCGTGACCGCGGCCAGCGGCAGGTCCAGCCAGAGCAGGATGCCGGCCACCGACAGCACCGACAGCACGGCCATGACCAGCCGGTCGATCCCGCCGTCGACCAGCTCGCCGATCGATTCCAGGTCGCTGGTCAGCCGGGACACCATCCGGCCGGACGTGTAGCGCTCGTGGAAGCCGACGTCGAGGCGGAGAAAGTGCGCGTACACCCGCTGGCGCAGGTCGAGCAGGACGGCCTGGCCGATCCGGGCGGCGAGGGCGAGGAACGCGCGCCGGGCCGCGTACTCGACGGCGGTCGCCACGACGAACGCGGCGGCGACCGCGACCAGTGGGCCGGCGTCACCGGCCCGCAGCGGCCCGATGCCCCGGTCGATGCCGAGCATGACCAGGTACGGACCGGTCATCGCCGCCGCGTTCTGGGCCAGCAGCAGCGCCACGGCCAGCCCGAGCGGCGCCCGGTGCGGGTGGAGCAGCGTCCGCAGCAGGAGCCGGCTGCGGACGCGGAGCCGGGTCACCGCCGCCGGTGACGAGCCCTCCGCGCGGCTGCGGTCGGCGTCCGGGTCGGTGGCCCGGCCCCGCCACCGGGTCAGGTCGGCGTCCGGCGCGGTCACGACCGCACCAGGCCGACGCCGCCCGGCCGCCCCTCCGGCTCGGCGGAGAGCACCGCCCGGTACGCGGGCACCCCGGCCAGCATCTCGGAGTGGGTGCCGACGGCCACCACCCGACCGGCCTCCAGCAGCGCCACCCGGTCGGCCAGCGCCACGGTCGAGGGCCGGTGCACCACCAGCAGCGCCGTGGTGTCCCGCAGCACCCGGCGCAGCGCGGCCTCGACAAGCGCCTCGGTGTGCACGTCCAGCGCGGAGAGCGGGTCGTCGAGGACCAGCAGGGCGGGCCGGCCGAGCACCGCCCGGGCCAGCGCGAGCCGCTGCCGCTGCCCGCCGGAGAGCGACAGCCCCTGCTCACCGATCCGGGTGGCCAACCCCCACGGCAGCTCGTACGCGAACTCCGCCTGCGCCAGCGTCAGGGCGGCCCGGATCTCCTCCTCGCCGGCCTCGGGCCGGCCCAGGGTGAGATTTTCCCGGACCGACATGGAGAACAGCGTCGGCTCCTCGAAGGCCACCCCGACCAGCCGGCGCAGCGAGTTGAGGCGCAGGTCGCGTACGTCGTGCCCGTCGAGCGTGAGCCGGCCGCCGGTCACCTCGTGCAGCCGGGGGACCAGCGAGAGCACCGTGCTCTTGCCGCACCCGGTGGCGCCGACCAGGGCGAGCGTCTCGCCCGGCTCGACGGTCAGGTCCAGGTCGTGCAGCACCGGGGCGGGCGCGCCGGGGTAGCGGAAGCTCACCCGCTCGAAGCGGAGCCGGCCGTGGATCTCGCCGCGGCCCAGCGACCGGGCGTGCGGGGCGTCCACGATGGTCGGCGGCGTGTCGAGCACCTCCTGGATCCGGTCGGCGGCGGTGGCGGCCTCCTGCCCGTTCGCGATGATCCAGCCGAGTGACTGCACCGGCCAGATCAGCATGAGCTGGAGGCTGACGAACGCGACAAGTTGCCCGATGGTGAGCGCGCCCCCGGCCACGGCGGCGGCACCGGCCACCAGGACCGCGCCGAGCGTCAGATTGGGGACCAGGTCGAACAGCGCGGAGGTGCGGGCCAGCAGGCGGGCCTTGCCGATCCCGGTGTCGTGCAGCCGGCGGGCCCCGGCGGCGAACCGGGCGGCCAGTTCCGGGCCCCGCCCGTACGCCCGCATGGTGCGCAGCCCCTGCGCGGTCTCCTCGACCAGGGTGGCCACGTCGCCCTGCTGGTCCTGCATGCGACGGGAGGCCGCGTGGTAGTGCCGGGCGAACCGCCGGCTGATCAGGAACAGCGGGACGGCGCTGGCCGCGACCAGCAGCCCCAGCCAGGGGTGCAGCCGGATCAGCAGCACCACCACGGCGGCGTAGGTGATCAGGTTGAGCACCAGGAAGAGCAGGCCGAAGGAGAGGAACCGGCGGATCACCGAGAGGTCGCTGGTGATCCGGGAGAGCAGTTGACCGGACTGCCAGCGGTCGTGGCAGCCGACCGGGAGCCGTTGCAGGTGCGCGTAGATGTCGGCCCGGATGGCCGCCTCCATGCCCACCGAGGAGGACGACTGCGTCCACCGCCGGATGAAGATCAGCACGGCTTCGGCGAGCCCGAGCAGCAGCGCGAGCGCGCCGAGCCGGAGCAGGCCGGAGGCGTCGTGCCGGGCCACCGGCCCGTCCACCACCCGCTGCACCACCAGCGGGACGGCCAGGCTCGCCGCGGTCGCGGCCAGCGCGGCGAGCAGCAGCCAGGCGAACTCCGTCGCGTACGGGCGCAGGTAGGGCCGCAGCCGCCAGAGGTTGTGCAGCGGCTGGGACCGGGCGTCGGTATGCGCCGCGGGATTGCCGTCGCTGGGCGCGGGCACCAACCGACGGTAGCGGCCGGGTGTGTCGGCGCGGGGTCAGCTACCCGTCACCCGTCCCTCATGCCCGAGAAGCCACTTTTTCACGTCCAGCCCCCAGCGGTAGCCACCGAGCGCGCCGTCGGTGCGCAACACCCGGTGGCAGGGCACGAAGAGTGCCGCGGCGTTGCGGGCACAGGCCGCCGCCGCGGCGCGGACCGCGGCCGGCCGGCCGGCCAGCGCGGCGAACCCGGTGTACGTCACCGGATCACCCGGCTTCACGTCGCGCAGCACCCGCCAGGCGTGCGCCAGAAAGACGCCGTCGGTGTGCTGCTCCACCTCGACCGCGTCGATCGCGGTCAGGTCGCCGTCGAGGTAGGCCCGGACGGCCGCGGTCACCGGCCCGAGGTCGGCCCGCTCCCGCAGGTCGCCGCGGAGGCTCGGGTGCGTCAACGGCACCAGGGTCGTCGGGTCGGCGGTGAAGCCGGCCGCACGCACCGCGCCGCCGGGCCCGGCGAGCACGCTCAGCGGCCCGGCCGGAGTGTCGATGACGGTGCTGTCCAGAGTGGTCATGCTGCTCTCCAGAGTCGGATCGTCGCGTACGACCGCCAGGGGCGCCAGCGGTCCGCGTACGCGGTCAGGGTCTTGGGGGTGTCGGGCAGGCCGAGCGCGGCTGCGCCGCGGCGGACGCCCAGGTCGGTGGCGAGGATGACGTCGGGGTCGCCGAGCGCGCGCATGGCCAGGTAACCGGCGGTCCACGGCCCGACGCCGGGCAGCGCGACCAGCCGCCGGGCGGCCTCCTCCCGGTCGCCGCCCGCGTCCAGGTCCAGCTCCCCGTCGACGACGGCGCGGGCCAACGCCCGGATCGTCTCCCGTCGGGCCCCGGGCATGCGGAACGCCGGGTCCGGCGCGGCGAGCACCTCTGCCGCGCTCGGGAACGCCCGCAGGCCACCCGGTGCCCCGTCGGCGGCCCCGTCGTCGTCGGACCGGGTGGCGGCGATCAGGCGGGTGAGCGTGGTCCGGGCCGAGCGGAGCGAGACCTGCTGGGTGGTGACGGCGCGGACCGCGGTCTCGAAGCCGTCCACCGCGTGCGGGAGCCGGACACCGGGCTCCGCCGTGACCGCCGGGGCCAGCGCCGGGTCGTCGGCCAGGACGGCGTCCACCGCGACCGGGTCCGCGTCCAGGTCGAGCAGGCGGCGGCAGCGGGCCACCGCGGGTGCCACGTCGCGCATGTCGGCCAGCCGCAGCGTGGCGGCCACGTGTCCGCCGGCCGGGGTCAGCGCCGCCGTGCCGGGGCCGTGCGGCAGGCGCAGCCCGCGATGGTACGTCCGGTCGCGGACCTCCTCGATGCCGGGCAGCGCGCGCAGGGCGAGGAAGTCCAGCAGCGCGTCCGCGTGCAGGGGCTGCCGGTAGGCCAGTCGCAGCGTGATGGTGCCCGCCCCGCCGGCCGTCGCCCCGCCGCTCCGGCCGCCCCGCAGCTCGGACGGGGTGACGCCGAACACCTCGCGGACCGTGTCGTTGAACTGCCGCACGCTGCCGAACCCGGCGGCGAAGGCCACCTCGGCCAGGCCCAGGTCGGTGGTCTCGACCAGGATGCGGGCGGTCTGCGCACGCTGCGCCCGGGCCAGCGCCAGCGGGCCGGCGCCCAGCTCGGCCTGGAGCATGCGGTGCAGGTGGCGCTCGGTGTAGCCCAGCCGGGTGGCCAGCCCGGGGACGCCGTCCCGGTCGACCACGCCGTCGGCGATCAGCCGCATCGCGCGGCCGACCAGATCGGCCCGGACGTCCCACTGCGGGGAGCCCGGGGCGGCGTCGGGCCGGCACCGGCGGCAGGCCCGCAGCCCGGCGCCCTGCGCGGCGGCGGCGGACGGGAAGAACCGGACATTCTGCCGCTTCGGCGTCGTCGCCGGGCAGGACGGCCGGCAGTAGATCCCGGTCGACGTGACGCCGGTGTAGAACCAGCCGTCGAACCGCGGGTCGCGGCTGTCGACGGCCCGGTAGCACCGCTCGAAGTCCAGCTCCATGCCCCGATCCTGCCTCCCGGACCGGCCGCTCGGCTGGCGGGATTCGGACCTGACGTGCGGCAGTCGCGCCAGCTCGGCGAGGTGGCGGTATGCCCGGCCGTCGGATACCGCCACCTCGGCGTAGTGGTGTGGATCTTGCCGGTGCGGCGGAGAAAGTGTCGTAAGTGGTCGGTACCGTCCCGCCACCAACTCAAGAAAAGGTGCGGGGCATGGCGAGCGTGGCCGGGCGGGGGCGAGCACCACTCGACGCCGCGGTGGTGCAGGGCTTCTACGACCGGATGCGGGCGGTGGCGCCGGCCGCCTACGGCGCGATCGAGCGGGACCGCGCCGACGACCCGACGCGGCCCTTCGCCGAGACCGCCTGCGGCCGGCTGGTCGGCTCGCTCGACGCGTCCGGTCTCCGCGCGCTCGGCATGTGGGCGCACCACTGGTGCATGCGCTTCTACGACGACGACACCCGGGTCGGCGTGCGGCTGGTCGGGGAGATCGCCGGCCGGCGCGGCCTCGGCTGGACCGCCGACGAGGCGCGCTGGCTGCTCGACCGCTCACACGAGGCCGGGCCCGCCGCCGGCCACCGGTTCACCCTGCCGCTCGCCGCCGCCGCGGAGCTGCCGTCCGGCGCGCTGCCCGAGGACGTTCCGGTCGACACGGTGCCGGCCGACTGGCGACGGCTGCGAGCCGGCTGAGCGGCGGTCACGCCCCGAGTGTTTCGGTCCGGGAGCTGCCCGAGCACCATGGCGGCGACCGCCACCGCGAAGCCGGCGAGCTGGATCGGGCCGAGCGCCTGGCCGAGCACCAGCCAGCCGAGCGCTGCGGCGGTCAGCGGGCTGAGCGCGCCGAGCATCGACACCCGGGCCACCGGCAGCCGGGCCGCGCCCCGGAACCAGAGCGCGTACGCCAGCGCGGTGCCGACCAGCCCGAGCCACGCGTACCCGAGCAGGGCCGGCCCGTCCGGCGCGGGCGGTGCCCCCTCGACGACGACGGCGACCGGGGTGATCAGCAGGCCGCCGGCGACGAGCTGCCAGCTCGTGGCCGCGAGCGTGCCGACCCCGGGCGGGCGCCCCCAGCGGCGGGTGAGCACCAGGCCGGCGGCCATCGCGGCGGTACCGGCCAGGCCGGCGGCGACGCCGAGCGGGTCGAGGCCGGCGCCCGGCCGCAGCACCACCAGGGCGACGCCGGCCGGGGCGGCGACGGCGGCGAGCAGCGCGGTGCGGCCGGGCCGGTCCCGGAGCAGGGCGACCGTGAGCACCGCGACCAGCAGGGGCTGGGCCGCGCCGAGCACGGCCGCGGTGCCGCCGGGCAGCCGGTAGGCGGCGACGAAGAGCAGCGGGAAGAACGCCCCGATGTTGAGCGTGCCGAGCAGGGCGGCCCGGCCCCACCAGATGTCGTGCGGTCGGCGGCGGGTCACCGCGAGCAGCAGCAGGCCGGCCGGGAGGGCGCGGATCGCGCCGGCCCAGAGCGGCCGGTCGGCGGGCAGCAGCTCGGCGGTCACCAGGTAGGTGCTGCCCCAGGTGACAGGCGCGATCGCGGTCAGCGCGACATCGGTCCGGCGGGTCATGCTGCCTCTTCTCACGATGGCAAGTATCTTAGAGCTAAGCTACTTGGCGTCGAGTGAAAGCGGAAGGGCGACGTGCGGCACAATCGACAGCCGTGGCAGCGGACGAGGTGGACCTGATCGTCGAGCAGTGGCGTCGGGAACGGCCCGGCATGCGGCCCGAGCCGATGGCCGTCTTCGGCCGCATCTACCGGCTGTCCCGGCTGGTCGGCGACCGGCAGGAGCAGGTGTACGCCCGCTGGGGCATCGGTCGTGGCGAGTTCGACGTGCTCGCCGCGCTGCGCCGCTCCGGTCCGCCGTACACGCTGGCGCCGAAGGCGCTCACCGCCGCGCTGATGCTCACCTCCGGCGGGATGACCGGCCGGCTCGACCGGCTGGAACGCGCCGGGCTGGTCCGCCGCGCGCCGGACCCGGGCGACCGGCGGGCGCTGCGGGTCAGCCTCACCGACGCCGGCCGTCGGATCGTCGAGGAGTCGGCGGAGGCCGGGCTGGAGGTGCAGCGGCGGATCCTCGACGCGCTGCCGCCCGCCGACCGGGACCGACTGGCCGACCTGCTGCGCGCGCTGCTCGCCGCCGCCCAGACGGCGGACGGGCCGCCGGTCGGGGTGGCGGACGAGGCACAATGATCTCCACCGTCGCCGGCCGGAAGGACACCCATGCCCGCCACCGAACCGACCATCGTCGCCACCAGCATGGGCTACTTCAGTCGCCGGCGCGGCCCCTGGGACGCCCGGCCCAGCCAGCTCTTCGACCACATGGCCGAGCTGGCCGGCGCCGGTGACGCGCCCCGGGTCTGCTATCTCGGCCAGGCCGTCGGCGACCAGCCGACCGGGCTCACCGTGTTCTACGGCGCGTTCGCCGACACCCGGTTCCGCGCGTCCCACCTGGCGCTGTACCCCATGCCCAACGTCGACGACATCCGTGCCCACCTGCTGGCGCAGGACGTCATCTGGGTCGGCGGCGGCAGCGTCGCCAACCTGTGCGCGGTGTGGCGGGTGCACGGCCTGCCGGAGATCCTGCACGAGTGCTGGCAGGCCGGCGTGGTGCTCGGCGGCGTCTCCGCCGGCTCGATCTGCTGGCACACCGGTGGCGCCACCGACAGTTACGGCCCGGAGCTGCGTCCGTTCACCGACGGGCTGGGCTGGCTCCCGTACGGCAACGGCGTGCACTACGACAGCGAGGAGCAGCGCCGGCCCCTGATGCACCGGCTGGTCGCCGACGGGACGCTGCCGACCAGCCACTGCACCGACGACGGCGTCGGGCTGATCTACCGGGGGACCCGGCTGGTCGAGGCGGTGGCGGACCGGCCGGACGTGGCCGCGTACGAGCTGGTGCGCGGCGACGACGGCACGGTGCGGGAGACCCGGATCGAGCCCCGCCTGCTGCCCGCCGGGCCGGACGGCCGGTAGACCGCGTAAGCTGGCTCGTCGTGAGTCTCACCATCGGCATCGTCGGCCTGCCCAACGTGGGCAAGAGCACCCTGTTCAACGCGCTGACCAAGAACGACGTGCTCGCCGCGAACTACCCGTTCGCCACCATCGAGCCGAACGTCGGCGTGGTCGGGCTCCCCGACGAGCGTCTGGGCAGGCTGGCCGAGATCTTCTCCTCGCAGAAGGTGCTGCCCGCGCCGGTCTCGTTCGTCGACATCGCCGGCCTGGTCCGGGGCGCCTCGAAGGGGCAGGGCCGGGGCAACGCGTTCCTGGCCAACATCCGCGACGCCTCGGCGATCTGCCAGGTGGTGCGCGCCTTCTCCGACCCGAACGTGGTGCACGTCGACGGCAAGGTCTCGCCCGCCGACGACATCGAGACGATCAACACCGAGCTGATCCTGGCCGACATCCAGACGCTGGAGAAGGCGCTGCCCCGGCTGGAGAAGGAGGCCAAGCTCCGCAAGGACCGGGCCGCCGCCGTCGAGGCCGCCAAGAAGGCCGTCGAGGTGCTCGACAACGGCGTCACGCTGTACGCGGGCGCCGCCGCCGCGAAGGTCGAGCTGGAGCACCTGCGTGAGCTGCACCTGCTCACCACCAAGCCGTTCATCTACGTCTTCAACGTCGACGAGGCCGAGCTGGGCAACGCCGCGTTCCTCGACGAGCTGCGCGCCCTGGTCGCGCCCGCCGAGGCGGTCTTCATGGACGCCAAGATCGAGTCCGAGCTGGTGGACCTGCCCGAGGACGAGGCCCGCGAGCTGCTGGAGTCGATCGGGCAGTCCGAGCCGGGCCTGGACCAGTTGGTCCGGGTGGGCTTCCGGACGCTGGGGCTCCAGACGTACCTCACGGCCGGCCCCAAGGAGGCGCGGGCCTGGACCGTCCCGATCGGGGCGACCGCGCCGGAGGCCGCCGGGGTGATCCACAGCGACTTCCAGCGCGGCTTCATCAAGGCCGAGGTGGTCTCCTACGCCGACCTGGTCGCGGCCGGATCGATGGCGGCGGCGAAGGCCGCCGGCAAGGTCCGGATCGAGGGCAAGGAGTACGTCATGCAGGACGGCGACGTGGTGGAGTTCCGCTTCAACGTCTGACCGATCCTGTTTCCGCAGTCAGAGGGTGGACGCTGCGCGAGGGATTGGCCCTGTCGGAGCCGGCGCCGCGAACTGCGAGCCGAGTGCGACGGCGCCCCGGCACCGCTGGTGGTCTACCTGGCCGCGCAATTCGTCGATGCCATCCGGGACCTTGACCAGGTTCCCACCGGCGACCTGCACCGCCGAGTTCAGCCGATGGGGGACAACCTGGGCAACGGGCCGTGCGGCAGTCGAGTTCGGGCGGGCGTCTAGGTGCTGAGCGGGGGCTCGCTGGCGGCGGCGATGTGCAGGGTGAGTTCCTGGACAAGATCGTCCATGGTTTGGCCGGTCTGGGTGCGGATGAGGGTGAGGGCGAGTTCGGCCAGGAGCATGAAGCCGCGCGTGCGGGCAGCCTCGTCAGGGAAGGCTGCGAGCAGTTGCTCGGCGCCGCCGAGGTCGCCGCGGTGCTTGGCGGCGATGACCCCGGCGGCGCGTTGCGCAGCGGTGAAGGCCGACGCGGGGTCGGCTGTGGTCACGGTGCGACGAGGATCGGGTTGCCGGCGGCGCGGGCGGCGTCGAAGCGCCGGGTGACGTCGCCCCAGTTGACGAGGTTCCACAGCCGGTCGACGTAGTCGGGCCGGACGTTCTTGTATTGCAGGTAGTAGGCGTGTTCCCAGGCGTCGAAGACCAGGATCGGGGTGGAGCCCTGACCGACGTTGCCGTGATGGTCGTAGACCTGTTCCACGATGAGGCGCTGGGACAGCGGCTCCCAGGCCAGGACGCCCCAGCCGGAGCCCTGCACGCTCTTGGTGGCGGTGGAGAGCTGAGCGGCGAAGGCATCGAAGGAGCCGAAGTGCTCGTCGATGGCTGCGGACAGCTCACCGTCGGGGCGGTCGCCGCCCTCGGGCGAGAGGTTGTTCCAGAAGATCGAGTGCAGGACGTGGCCGGAGAGGTTGAACGCGAGGGTCTTCTCCAGGCCGACGAGCGTGGTGTAGTCGCCCTTGTCGCGGGCCTCGGCGAGCTGGTCGAGGGTGTCGTTGCTGCCCTTGACGTACGCGGCGTGGTGCTTGCTGTGGTGCAGCTCCAGGATCTGACCGCTCATGGCGGGTTCGAGTGCCCCGTAGTCGTAGGGCATGTCAGGAAGCGTGTAGACGGCCAACGGAACCCTCCCGCGTGATGGAGATCGTCTCGGCCAGTATGCCTTATTGCAAAAAGTTGGCAACTACGGAACTCTGGCGACTGGACGGGTGATCACGATGGCTCCTTTGCCGGTCGGCCCGTCAGTGGGCGTGCCTCCCCGCTGCGATGATCCTGGTGGAGGCACGCCCACAGCTCGCTTGGCCAAACCGACCGACACGCCGTGCCGGGGGAGCCCCTGAACGCACTCGGCGGCCAGCCGGAGGGTAAGCAGGCGTCTGGCACGTCCCGGCCGGCCGATCGCGCCTCTTGGTTCCGCTTCACTGTCCGACCCGCCCTGCCGGGATGACCGGGTCGGTACGACTGGAGCTGAATTCAGCGGTCGCTGTACTGTCGTCGCGTGGAGATCCTGACGCACGGGCATGTGCTGGCCCGGTTCGGCCACGCGTTGTCCGATCCCATCCGCGCGCGGTTGCTCCTGGCGCTGCGGGACGCCCCGGGCTATCCGGCGGAGCTGGCCGACCTGCTCGGAACGACTCGCCAGAACCTGTCCAACCACCTTGCCTGCCTGCGCGGCTGCGGTCTGGTCGTGGCGGTGCCCGAGGGGCGGCGGACCCGCTACGAGCTGACCGACGCGCGGCTGGCGCATGCTCTCGGCGACCTGCTGAACCTGGTGTTGACGGTCGATCCGACGATGTGCGCGGACGCCGACGAGAAGGGTTGCTGTTGATGTCCGCCGCTCTGCTACAGGTCCAGTCCGGTAGCGGCGCGGCCCGTCGCGCGGTGCTCGCACGACGGGTGCGGTTCCTGGTGGCGACAACGATCACCTACAACGTGATCGAGGCGGTGGTGGCGATCACGGCCGGTGCTGCGGCCTCCTCCACCGCCCTGATCGGCTTCGGTCTGGACTCGGTGATCGAGGTTTCCTCGGCGGCGGCGGTGGCGTGGCAGTTCGCCGGCCGTGACCCCGAGGCGCGGGAGAAGGCCGCCTTGCGGATCATCGCCGTGTCGTTCTTCGCGCTGGCCGCGTACGTCACCGTGGAGTCGGTGCGAGCGCTGGCCGGCGGCGGAGAGGCCGAACACTCCTCCGTCGGCCTGGTGCTGGCTGCCCTGTCGTTGCTGATCATGCCGGTGCTGTCCTACGCGCAGCGGCGGGCCGGGCGCGAGTTGGGCTCCCGATCAGCGGTGGCCGACTCCAAGCAGACCCTGCTCTGTACCTATCTGTCCGCCGTGCTGCTCGTCGGCCTGGGTCTCAACAGCCTCTTCGGCTGGAGCTGGGCCGACCCGATCGCCGCGCTCGTCATCGCCGTGGTGGCGATCAAGGAGGGGCGAGCGGCGTGGCGCGGGGACGCGTGCTGCGCGATGCCGGTCAACGGCTCGGCTCCCCCTGCCGGTCAGCGTGGGAGCGCCGACACCTGCGCGTGCGAACCCGGCTGTTCCTGCTGCTCGGGCGAGACGAAGTGATCTTCCGGCGCTGCGGGTGCCAGTTCGACGGCTGACCGTGCAACAGGTCGAGAGCATCGCGCTGTCGCTGCGTCAAACGCGGGGCCTACCGTTGGCGGTGTGCCGCGCATCGAGTTGACCACTGACGTTCGGGCATCGCCGGATGCCGTCTTCGACGCTTGCCTCGACGTTGGCACGCACACCGAATCCATGGGGAACAGCGCCGAACGGGCGGTCGCCGGTGTGACGACCGGTCGGCTGGCGGCCGGCGACACCGTGACATGGGAAGCCCGGCACTTCGGCCTGCCCTGGCGGATGACGGTCCGGATCACCGACTACCGACGACCGCACGGCTTCACGGACGAGCAGACCAGCGGCCCGTTTCGCCGATGGCGCCACGAGCACACGTTCACCCGGAACCCGGCCGACCGCGCGGCGACCGTCATGCACGACGTCATCGACTTCACGGCGCCGATGGGCCCCTCGGTCGCCTGGTGGCCCACGTGATCCTGCGGCCGTATCTGCGACGCCTCATCGCCCGCCGTAACGCCTACCTCGCGGACACCCTGGCCCGGCCACAACGCCAAGCTGAGGGGGCGGAGTGAAACCGCCTGGCGGGGATCGGGTCAGCGCTTGCGGCCGGGCGCCAACCCGGGTGGCGTGGCATCACGGTGATGCCACGCTTTGGATCGCTTCTGAGCAGGGTTGATGCGGGATTCAACGTAGGGCGCGTGCCGTGGTGGCATCATTGGGGCTTGCAGTGATGCCATCCGTGTGCCACAGTAGTGCCATGGACTTGACCTCGTATGTGAGCAACCTCGGGCGGGAGTTCGCCTCGCTCGCCGAAGCCGGCGGTGAAGAGTCGCGTGCGCTGGTCGAGCGCCTGACCGGGCCACTGGAGTCGGCGATCCGGATGACGCTGCTGGACGCGCTGTCGGCCGCCGCCGACGAGATCACCCGGGAGCTCGCCCCCGGCTCGGTGGAGGTGCGGCTGCGCGGCCGGGACCCCGACTTCGTGGTGACCCCGCCACCGGCCGAGCCGCTCCCGGTGGCCTCCGACCAGGGCACGGCGCCGGACATCGACCTGCCGATCAGCGAGGACGGCCCGGTCGCCCGGATCAACGTACGCATGCCGGAGCAGCTCAAGGCCGCGGTCGAGGAGGCTGCCGCCGCCGAGGGGCGTTCGGTCAACGCCTGGCTGGTCCGGGCCGCCGCCGCCGGCCTGCCCCGAGCCGACCGGGAGCCGCGTCCCGAGTCACGCGGCGGCGGGAAGCGGTCGCAGCAGCGCTTCACCGGCTGGGTGCACTGACCGCACCGCGCCACCCGGCTTTTCTTCTCACGTCCCCCTGACCTGCGGGGACGACTCACCGACCCAGGATGTGGGGACCACCATGCCTGTTTTCGACACACCCGAATCGATCTCCGTCACGTTGGAACTCGGTGTCGCCGCCCTGCGGGTGGCCGCCGGCGACCGCGCCGACACCGTGGTGGAGGTCCGCCCGAGCAACGGTGACGACGAGTCCGACGTCCAGGCCGCCGCCCAGGTACGCGTCGAGTTCACCAACGGCACGCTCCACGTGACCGGCCCGAAGCGCACCTTCGACTTCTCGAAGAAGAGCAGGTCGGTGGACGTCTCCATCGAGCTGCCCAGCGACTCCCGGCTGGCCGCGCACCTGCTGCTGGGTGACGTGCACGCCACCGGCCGGCTCGGCGAGACCCGGGTGAAGACCACCGGCAACGTCCGGCTGGAGCGCAGCGGCCCGCTGCGTCTGCACACCGGCGTCGGCCACGTCACCGTCGACGAGATCACCGGCGACGCCGACATCTCCACCGGCTCCGGCACGGTGCGGGTGGGCAGTGTCCAGGGCGCCGTGGCGGTGAAGAACTCCAACGGCGACACCACGATCGACGCGGCCACCGGTGACGTGCGGGTGCGTAATGCCAACGGCGCCATCGAGGTGGCGCACGCCGGCGCCGGCGTCGACGCGAAGACCTCCAACGGCGGCATCCGGGTCGCCGAGGTGACGCGCGGCTCGGTGGTGCTGGGCACCGCCATGGGCGACCTGGACATCGGCGTCGCGGCGGGCACCGCCGCGTGGCTGGAGGTCAACACCGGCTTCGGCCAGGTGCACAACCACCTGGAGAGCACCGCGCGGCCCGGCGGCACCGAGGAAACCGTCGAGGTACGCGGCCGGACCTCCTACGGCGACATCACCATCCACCGGTCCTGACGGGAGCACATCGTGACCACACACCAGATCGCCGTGACCGGGCTCCGGAAGTCGTTCGGCGAGCATGTCGTGCTCGACGGCGTCGACCTGCGCGTACCCGAAGGCACGGTCTTCTCGCTGCTCGGCGCGAACGGCGCCGGGAAGACCACCACCGTGCGGATCCTGTCCACGCTCCTCGCCGCCGACGCCGGTGAGGTCCGGGTCGCCGGGCACGACCTCGCCCGCGAGCCGGACGCGGTACGCGCCGCGATCGGTGTCACCGGTCAGTTCTCCGCGGTGGACAAGCTGCTCACCGGCGAGGAGAACCTGCGGTTGATGGCGGACCTGCACCACCTCGCCCGCCAGGAGGGCCGGCGGCGGGCCGCCCGGCTGCTCGAACGGTTCGACCTGACCGGGGCGGCCGGGAAGCCGGCGTCGACCTACTCCGGGGGGATGCTGCGACGACTCGACCTGGCGATGACGCTGGTCGGCGACCCCCGGGTGATCTTCCTGGACGAGCCGACCACCGGGCTCGACCCGCGCAGCCGCCGGGACGTGTGGCAGATCGTCCGCGAGCTGGTGGCCGGCGGCGTGACCATCTTCCTGACCACCCAGTACCTGGCGGAGGCGGACGAACTGGCCGACCGGATCGCGGTGCTCGACCACGGCCGGGTGGTCGCCGAGGGCACCCCCGAGGAGTTGAAGCGCCGCATTCCGGGCGGGCACGTCCGGCTGCGGTTCGCCGACCCGGCGGGCCTCGACGCGGCGGTACGCGTGCTCGACCGGACCACCCGCGACACCGACGCGCTCACCCTGCGGGTGCCCGGCGACGGCAGTCTGCGGTCGCTGCGGGCGCTGATCGGCCGGCTCGACGACGGTGGCGTCGAGGTCGACGAGTTGTCCGTGCACACCCCCGACCTCGACGACGTCTTCCTCACCCTGACCGGCGGACCCACCGACACCCTGACCGGCGGACCCACCGACATCCGCACCGACCAGCCCACCGACGGGAAGGTGACCACGCGATGAGCGTCTCCACCCATGCCGACCTCCGGTTCCACCCGCTGCGCGACTCGGTGACGATGCTGCGCCGCAACCTCCGCCGCATGCTGCGCTACCCGTCGATGACCGTGATGCTCATCGGGATGCCCGTGGTCTTCCTGCTGCTCTTCGTCTACGTGTTCGGCGGGACGCTGGGCGCCGGGCTCGGGAGCGGCGCCGGGGGGTCGACGGCCGGCGGCGCGGCCGGTGCGGGAACCCGGGCCGCGTACGCCAACTACGTGGCGCCGGCGATCATCCTGATGACGGTGGCGGCCACGGTCCAGGGGACCGCCATCTCGATCGCGATGGACCTGACCGAGGGCATCATCGCCCGGTTCCGCACCATGCACATCGCCCGCGTCTCGGTGCTGACCGGGCACGTCCTCGGCAGCATGATCCAGGCGGCGTTGAGCCTGGCCGTGGTGATCGGCGTGGCGCTGCTGGTCGGCTTCCGTCCCACCGCCGGGCCGGTCGGCTGGCTGGGCGCGGTCGGCCTGCTCGCGGCGGTGACGTTCGCGCTGGTCTGGCTGGCGGTCGCGCTCGGCCAGGTCAGCGAGAGTGTGGAGACCGCGAGCAACCTGCCGATGCCGCTGATCCTGCTGCCGTTCCTCGGCAGCGGGTTCGTGCCCACCGACTCGATGCCGGCCGGCCTGCGCTGGTTCGCCGAGTACCAGCCGTTCACGCCGATCATCGAGAGCCTGCGCGGCCTGCTGATGGGCACGCCGCTCGGCAACGACGGCTGGATCGCGCTCGGCTGGTGCGCCGTCGTCGCGCTCGGCGGGTACCTCTGGTCCAGGCGGCTGTTCAACCGCGAGTCCCGCTAGCTGCGGCGCCCGCCCCCGGTCCGCGAAGTCAGCGGATCCGGGGGCTGCGGCGTTCGATGAGCGTGACGTCCCGCCAGACGCCGTGGTGCCGGCCGATCCGCTCCCGGGTGCCGACCACCCGGAAGCCGCGGGCCGCGTGCAGCGCCAGGCTGGCGGTGTTCTCCGGGAACACGCCGGACTGGATGGTCCAGACGCCGGCCGCCTCGGTGGAGTCGATCAGCGCGTCCAGCAGCAGCCGGCCGACACCGCGGCCCCGCGCCTCGGGATGCACGTAGACGGAGTGCTCGACCACCCCGGCGTAGACGCAGCGGTCGGAGACCGCCGAGCAGGCCACCCAGCCGAGCAGCCGTCCGTCCGCGTCGAGCGCCACCCACCGGTGGCCGGGCAGCCGGCCGGCGGTGAACCGGGGCCACTCCGGCGGCTCGGTCTCGAACGTGGCGTCGCCCTCGGCGATTCCGAGCCGGTAGATCTCCAGCACGGCGTCGGCGTGCGAGTCGTCCATCGCGACGACGGTCACTGTCATCGGGGGAGACGTTACCGGAGGCGGTAGACCGAGATGTGCGTGCGGCTGTCCGCGTCGAACGGCGTCCGGTCCCAGTCGGCGTACCGCTCGGCCAGGTGGAGCCCGGCCCGCTCCGCCATCTCGTCGATCTGCTCCGGCCAGGCGTAGCGCATCGCGAACGGCTTGAGGTGCACGCCGTCGGCGTCGAACGTGATGGTCTGCCGCACGAACGTCTGCGCCGCCCGGTCGTACCGGTGCAGCCGGATGGTGGCCGAATCCTCGGTCACCTCCCGGACCTGAACCTGCTCGTCGCGGTCGAAGCCGGCCGGGTCGGGCACGAACGTCTCGATGACGAACGCGCCGCCGGGCGCCAGCACCCGCGCGACGTTGCCGAAGCACGCCGCCTGACGCTCCGCGTCGACCAGGTTGAACAGCGTGTTGAAGACCAGGAACACCAGCCGGTACGGCCCGGACACCGGGACGTCAGCCATGTCGCCGATGGTGACCGGCAGATGCTCGCCGCCCGGCTTGGCGCGTAGCTGCGCGACCATCTCCGGGGACGCCTCGACGCCCTCCACGGCCAGGCCGCGCGCGGCCAGCGGCAGGGCCACCCGGCCGGTGCCGATGGCGAGTTCGAGCACCGGGCCGCCCTCGGCGACGGGCGCGAGGAAGTCGACGGCCGGCGTCGGGTCGGGATTACCGGGGCTGTCGTAGTTCGCGGCCCAGAGTCGGCCGAACAGGCCGGGATCATCGAAGACGGACATTGCGTCAGCAGACCAGTGCTCGTCCCGGCACCACAACCGGATTACCGCGGTCAGCCCGCCCGGAGCGCGTCCTCCACGCCGGTCTCGCGCCGGCCGAGGTGCACCGGGTCCCGGCCGGAGAGCACGTCCACCGCGGCCTTCACGCTGGCGCCGTACTCCCGGGCGCTGCTGATCCGCCACTGCCGGGCGTACCGGCGGGCGGTGTCGTCGCCCACGCCGTCGGCCGTCACCCCGACGTGCCGGCAGAGCGCCACCGCGCGGGGCAGGTGGAAGGACTGGGTGACCACGATGGCCCGCCGCACGCCGAAGATCCGCCGGGCCCGGACGCACGAGTCGTAGGTGTCGAAGCCGGCGTGGTCGAGCACCACCTTCTCCGCCGGCACACCCCGGTCGACCAGCCAGCGCCGCATCGCGTCCGGCTCGTCGTAGTCCCAGTCCATGTGGTCGCCGGAGACCAGCACCACAGTGACCCTGCCGGCCGCGAACAACTGCCGGGCGATCTCCAGCCGGGCGGCCAGGAACGGTGACGGCGTGCCGTCCGGCTCGACCTTGGCGCCGAGCACCAGCGCCACCGGCGCGTCCGGCACGTCGGCGACGGTGAACACGTGCCCCTCGGCGTCGCCGCGGACCCAGACCACGCTGGCCGTCGTCGCCACCGCCAGCAGCACCGCGCCGGCGGCGCCGACCAGCAGCAGCCGGCGGACCAGGCGTACGGCCCGTCGGTGCCCGTCGCGCCAGGCGCGCCAGCGTGCCGTCAGCCCCCGCATGGCGGCGATTGTGCCAGGCCGCTCAGGAGATGTGGTGCAGGATGACGTTGTGCACGTGGTGGCTCTTCTCCGCGCCCCGGAACTCCACCTCGTAGGTGTGCGTGCCGACGTGCACCGCGATCGCCCCGGTGGAGAAGAACGAGCCACCCCAGGACTTGTTGCTCACCACGCTCACGCTGGTGATCTTCGAGTACGGGATGCTCGTGATGGCGTACCGCTTGCCGACGAACGAGCGGTCCTGGACGATCACCCG
The DNA here is from genome assembly GCF_044455765.1 of Micromonospora sp. NPDC051141. Lineage (NCBI taxonomy): Bacteria > Bacillati > Actinomycetota > Actinomycetes > Micromonosporales > Micromonosporaceae > Micromonospora > Micromonospora sp. NPDC051141. Next base: position 9,954 of record NZ_JBITFD010000023.1, on the reverse strand, counting down.
CCGGTCGGTCAGTCCGATGAAGCCGGTGCCGGTGCCGATCGCGTCGTAGACGGCGATGATCTGCTCCCCGGGCAGCAGCCCGCTCTGGATCTGCTGGAACTGTTCCTTACGGTCGTACGTCGGGCCAGACATGTCCTCGACGGTAGGGCAGGCGCGCCAGTGTTCAGGGCGCGGTGACCGCCCGGACCGCGTCCTCGATGCGGGCCGCGAGCAGCACCTCACCCTCGGTGAGCGGCTCGCCGTCGTCGTGCCCCAGCCTGATCCGGGTCCGCCCGGCCTGGCGACTGATCTCGGGGCGCAGTCGCAGCGCGTCGGCGACCACCGCCACCCGCTCGGTGAGCGCGGCGTGCTGGGTGTCGTCCAGGGCGAGCATGCGGCTGAGCTGCTCGCCCTCGCGCGCCCACCCGGGCAGCAGGGCGAGCGCGTCGCTGAGGTAGTCGTGCTTCGCCCGGCTGCTGAACAGCACGCGCATCACCGCACCTCCCAGGCGTCGTTGCCGGCTTGTGGCCAAATCGTCGCCATCCCGTGTCCCAGTCGACGCCCTCTAGTCTGTCGTCGCACAGATGGTGTGTCCACGCCCACACTTCCGTGTTCTGCTGGCCTGATGGCCGACTCAGCTACCCAAACCGCCGATTGATCTGGCACGCTGGTGGTCCGTGCGGACCGAACGGGTTAGCGGAAATGGGCAGGCCGACCGGCGGGAGCCGAGGGTGGTCGTCGGAGCGGCGATCATCGTGGCCGGGCGGGTCCTCGCCTGCGAGCGCGCCGCGCCGCCCGAGGTGGCGGGGCGCTGGGAGTTCCCCGGCGGCAAGGTCGAGCCGGGGGAGACCGAGGTCGACGCGCTGACCCGGGAGTGCGCCGAGGAGTTGGGCGTCCGGGTCGCGGTCGGCACCCGGGTCGGACGGGACGTCCGGATGGCGCACGGCCGGTCCGTCCTGCGGGTCTACGCGGCCCGCCTGTTGCACGGCGACCAGCCGACCGCGCTGGAACACGCCGAGCTGCGCTGGCTCTCCGCGACCGAGCTGGACACCGTCGACTGGCTGCCGGCTGACGTGCCGATCGTGCCCGCGCTGCGCCCGCTGCTCGCCAGGTCCTGAGCCGCGCTGGTCGACGCGCTGCCCCGCAACGCCATGGGCAAGCCCGCCGCCGGCAGGATCTGACCCGCCGCACCGGACAGCCGGACGCGAACGGGACGGGGGCCGTCGGCGTGTGCCGCTGGCCCCCGTCATCGTCGCGCCGCTGGTCAGTGCTTCGGCTCGTCCTGCTGCGGGTGGGCGAAGTTGAGGTGCTCCGCCGGCAGCGGGAACTCCACGTCGTCGCCGAACGGCGACGGCGCGGCGGCCCGGTCGAAGGTCAGCTCGGTCAGCGGCAGCTTGCCGTTGGCGTCCACCGCCGGAGCGGTCGGGTGCGGCACCTCGCGCTGCCAGTTGACGCCCTGCTGGGCCTGGCGCTCGGCACCGCTGTCGTGCGAACCGCCGGCGTGCGAGTGCACCCCACGGTGAGCCGCACCGGTGGTCACCGCACCGCTGGAATGCCCGCTGGTCGCGCTGGTCTGAGGCACCTGACCCCTCCGGAAGATCTTGTTACCGAGCCACACAAGGGGATCGTACCTGCGGTCCACGACCCGTTCCTTCATGGGGATGATCCCGTTGTCGGTGATCTTGATGTGCTCGGGGCAGACCTCCGTGCAGCACTTCGTGATGTTGCAGAACCCGAGCCCCATCTCCGACTGCGCGTACTCCTTGCGGTCGGTACGCGTGTCGAGCGGGTGCATGTCCAGCTCGGAGGCCCGGATGAAGAACCGGGGACCGGAGAACGCCGGCTTGTTCTCGTCGTGGTCGCGGATCACGTGGCAGACGTTCTGGCACAGGAAGCACTCGATGCACTTGCGGAACTCCTGCGAGCGCTCGACGTCGACCTGCTGCATCCGGTAGTCACCGGGCGCCACGTCGGCCGGCGGCGCGAACGCCGGGGTCTCCCGGGCCTTCTCGTAGTTGAAGGACACGTCGGTGACCAGGTCCCGGATCACCGGGAAGGTCCGCAGCGGCGTGACCGTGACGGTCTCCGTCTCCTCGAACGTCGACATCCGCGTCATGCAGCCCAGCCGCGGCTTGCCGTTGATCTCCATCGAGCAGGAGCCGCACTTGCCGGCCTTGCAGTTCCACCGGCACGCCAGGTCCGGCGCCTCGGTGGCCTGGAGCCGGTGGATGACGTCGAGGACGACCTCGCCCTCGTTCACCTCGACCGCGTAATCCTGGAGGTCGCCGCCGGTCTCGTCACCCCGCCAGATGCGGAACTGTCGCTTGCTTCCCATCAGCGCTCCTCCTCGGTGCGGGCGTCGAACTCGGCGAGCTCCTCGTCGGTCAGGTATTTCGACAGCTCGGCCCGGTCGAACAGCCCGATCAGCTCCGGCCGCATCGTCGGCAGCGGCTTGTGGGTCAGCCGGACCGCGTCCCCGTCGAGCGAGCAGACCAGGTTGACCCGCCGCCACTTCGGGTCCATCGCCGGATAGTCCTCCCGGGTGTGCCCGCCGCGCGACTCCTGCCGCTCCAGCGCCGCCTTCGCGGTGCACTCCGAGACCACGAGCATGTTGCGCAGGTCGAGCGCGAGGTGCCAGCCCGGGTTGTAGCGTCGGCCGCCGACCGCGCTCACCTTCGCCACCCGCTCCCGCAGCTCGGCCAGCCGGCCGAGCGCGTCGGCCAGCTCACCCTCCCGCCGGATGATGCCGACCAGGTCGCCCATCACCACCTGGAGATCCTGCTGGAGCTGGTAGGGGCTCTCCCCGGTGTCGCGCTGCAACGGCGCCAGCGCCGTCTCCACCGCGGCCTCCACCGCCGCCACCGACACCGCCGGGCGGGCGGTGAGCTGGTCGGCGTACGTCGCGGCGTGCCCGCCCGCCCGCTTGCCGAAGACCAGCAGGTCGGACAGGGAGTTGCCGCCGAGCCGGTTGGAACCGTGCATGCCGCCGGAGACCTCACCGGCGGCGAAGAGCCCACGTACCGTGCCGGCCGCCGCACCGGAATCCGGGTCCACCTCCACGCCACCCATCACGTAGTGACAGGTCGGGCCGACCTCCATCGGCTCCTTGGTGATGTCGACGTCGGCCAGCTCCTTGAACTGGTGGTACATCGACGGCAGTCGGCGCTGGATCTCCTCCGCCGACTTGCGGGAGGCGATGTCCAGGTAGACGCCGCCGGCCGGCGTACCCCGACCGGCCTTGACCTCGCTGTTGATCGCGCGGGCGACCTCGTCGCGGGGCAGCAGCTCCGGCGGACGCCGGTTGTTGTCCGGGTCGGTGTACCAGCGGTCCGCCTCGTCCTCCGTCTCCGCGTACTGCTTGCGGAAGACGTCCGGGACGTAGTCGAACATGAACCGCTTGCCGTCGGAGTTCTTCAGCACGCCGCCGTCGCCCCGCACCGACTCGGTGACCAGGATGCCCTTCACCGAGGGCGGCCAGACCATGCCGGTCGGGTGGAACTGGAGGAACTCCATGTTGATCAGCGTGGCCCCGGCGCGCAGCGCCAGCGCGTGGCCGTCCCCGGTGTACTCCCAGGAATTGGAGGTGACCTTGTAGGACCGGCCGACGCCGCCGGTGGCCAGCACCACGGCGGGCGCCTCGAAAAGGATGAACTCGCCGGACTCCCGGTAGTAGCCGAACGCGCCGGCCACCCGGTCGCCGTCCAGCAGCAGCTCGGTGATCGTGGTCTCGGAGAACACCCGGATCCGCGCGTCGTAGCTGCCGAACTCGCGCTTGTCCTCCTGCTGGAGGGAGACGATCTTCTGCTGGAGCGTGCGGATCAGCTCCAGGCCGGTCCGGTCGCCGACGTGCGCCAGGCGCGGGTACTCGTGGCCACCGAAGTTGCGCTGCGAGATCTTGCCGTCCTTGGTGCGGTCGAAGAGCGCACCGTACGTCTCCAACTCCCAGATCCGCTGCGGCGACTCCTTGGCGTGCAGCTCGGCCATCCGGAAGTTGTTCAGGAACTTGCCGCCGCGCATGGTGTCCCGGAAGTGCACCTGCCAGTTGTCCCGCGAGTTCACGTTGCCCATGGCCGCCGCGGCGCCACCCTCGGCCATCACCGTGTGCGCCTTGCCGAACAGCGACTTCGAGATGATCGCGGTCTTCTTGCCGGCCAACCGGGCCTCGATCGCCGCGCGCAGGCCGGCGCCGCCGGCTCCGATCACGACGACGTCGTAGTGGTGTCGTTCGATTCGCGTTTCAGTCATGTCAGGGGCCCTCAGTTGATGAACCGCAGGTCGTTGAACCAGCCGGCGGCGATCGCCATCACGTAGAAGTCGGTGAACGCCAGGGTGCCGAGCGTGATCCAGGCGAGCTGCATGTGCCGGACGTTCAACCAGGACACGCCGGTCCACGCCTTGTACCGCACCGGGTGCTTGGAGAAGTGCTTGAGCCGGCCGCCGATGATGTGCCGGCAGGAGTGGCAGGAGATCGTGTACGCCCAGAGCATCACCACGTTGACCAGCAGGATGATGTTGCCCAGACCGAAGCCGAAGCCCTCGGGGGAGTGGAAGGCGAGGACGGCGTCCCAGGTGTTGATCAGCGAGATGATCGCGGCGGCGTAGAAGAAGTAGCGATGCAGGTTCTGCCCGAGCAGCGGGAACCGCGTCTCGCCGCTGTACGTCTGGTGCCCGTCCGGCACCGCGCAGGCCGGCGGCGACAGCCAGAACGACCGGTAGTACGCCTTGCGGTAGTAGTAGCAGGTCAGCCGGAACAGCAGCAGGAACGGCAGGGTCAGCGCCGCGTCCGGGATGATCCACCAGCCGGGCAGGAAGCTGCCGAAGTGCGAGGAGCCCTCGACGCACCGCTCGGTCACGCAGGGGGAGTAGAACGGGGTCAGGTAGTGGTACTGCTCCACCCAGTACCACTTGTGCATGAAGACCCGGACGGTCGCGTAGATGACCCAGGCGCTGAGCCCGACCACGGTGATCAGTGGAGCGAGCCACCATCGGTCGGTCCGCAACGTCTTCGCCGCGATGGCGGCACGTGCCCGCGCCCCCCGCGGCTGCGACCTCGGCCCCCTGGCCGACGTAGTTGTCATTCGAGTCATCTCCCTGACGTCACTGTCACGTCCTGCGCACGCGTGGGACCACGCCGGTGAACCGGCGCGGCTAAGTGACACACGTTACGCCGATCTTCACGGCCCGGCCGCGCAACGCAGTGTCCCGTGTGTCCCGCTGGTTGGAAAGACCCGACTCATGATCAATATGTGTGGCGTCGCTCAGCCGGACGCGCCGCCGGTGAAGTGCCACGACGACAGTCGCAACGCCGGGCCCTCCCACCACGACCCGTCGGACCGGGCCGGCTGCCGGACCGGCCGCCGGCCCAGGTCGAGCACCCGGCCCGGCCCCAGGGCACGCGGATAGGACTCGGTGAACCGGAAGTCGCGCACCGCCCGCACCGGTACGCCGTCCTCGACCAGCCAGACGCCGTTGCGGGTCAGGCCGGTGACCACGAGCTGCTTGGGGTCCAGCACCCGCGTGTACCAGAAGTCGCTGACCAGCAGCCCACGCCGTACGCCGGCCACCAGGGCCGCCGTGTCCGGGTCGCCCACCGCACCGGTCACGCCCGCGCCCACCGCACCGGCCGGGCCGTCGACGGTCGCCACCGGCGCGGCGTCCGCCGGCAGCAGGCGGAGATTGCTGGGGATCGGGCCGAACGTGGACCCGCCGGCCATGCCGTGCCCGGTGGACCCGGCACCCGCCCCGGCGCCGCTGCGCCGGTCGTGCGCCACCGCCTCGGTGGTGCCGGCCCGCACCAGGGTGAGCGCCCGCCGGGGGGTGCCCTCCAGGTCGAACGGCAGCGTGGAGGCGTGCAGCGGGTCGTCCACCAGCGTCACCGCCGGGTCGAACTGGGCCGCGCCCGGCTCGGCGAACGACTGGCGTTCGGCGTGCCGCTTGCCGTTGAAGCCGTACCAGGCGAGGTTCTGGAGCAGGTCGGCCACGGCGGCCGGTTCGAGCACCACCTCGTAGTGCCCCGGCGGCAGCTCGACCGGGTCGGCCGCGGCCCGCGCCTTGGCCGCCGCGCGGGCGCCGAGCGCGCCGCCGTCCAGGTCGGCCAGGCGGTCCGTGCAGTGGCGGGCCACCCCGTCCGCGCCGCCGGTCCGGGCGATGCCGTCCATCGCCGCCTCGGCGGACCGGCCCACCGCCGAGTGCCCGGCCGAGTTGACGAACGCGCCGGAGAGGTACAGCGTCCGGCAGTAACCGGCCGCCCCCAGCCCGTCGACCGCGTCCACGAACGCGCGGACCCGGGCGGCCCGCTCGTCGGGCGACGCGAACGCGGTGGCCTCGTCGACGGCGGGGCCGGTCGGCGTCGACGTCGGCGCGGTGAGGCCCGGCCAGGCCGGGTCGGGCGGCGCGAGGCGGGCCGCCGCCCGGGTGCGTTCGACGAGCGCGGTCAACCCGTCGGCGTCCACCCGGTTGCCGCCACCCGCGGCGGTCCGGCCGTCGACGTGCAGCCGCAGCCGCACGGCGGTGCCGGTCTCGGCCACGTTCTGGTGGATGAACGAGTTGGCGAACCGGGTCAGCGCCAGATCGGACCGGGTCACCACCACCTCGGCCTCGGCGCCCGGCCCGGCCGCGCGCCGGACCAGCTCCACCACCCGGGCGGCGAGATCCCGCTCGTCACTCATGGCGTGCCGACCGGGCATGCGCTCACGGCCCTCGCTCCGCTCGGTGCGTTCGCTCATGCCGTGCCGACCGGGCATGCGTTCACGGCCCTCGCTCCGCTCGGTGCGTTCGCTCATGCCGTGCCGACCGGGCATGCGCTCACGGCCCTCGCTCCGCTCGGTGCGTTCGCTCATGCACGCACCCCCACCCGCACGCCGCGGAACCGGGCCGGCGCGGCCGGGTGGCCGGTGTGCCCGATCTGGCCGGGCTGGCCCTTGCCACAGTTGGGCGTGCCCCAGGCGACGGTCTCCGAGGAGAGCATGTCCATCGAGCGCCAGAAGACCGGCCCGATGCCGGTGTAGGTCGGGTTGCGCAGCATCCGGCCCCGACGCCCCTTCTTCACCTCCCAGCCGACCTCGCAGCCGAACTGGAAGTTGAGCCGCTTGTCGTCGATCGACCAGGACCTGTTGATGTCCATCAGCACCCCGTCGTCGGTGGCCGCGATGATCTCGTCGAGCGTGTGCGGGCCCGGTTCCAGGCCCACGTTCGTCATCCGCACCATCGGCAGCCGGGCCCAGCCGTCGGCGCGTACGCTGCCGCCGTGGTCCAGACCGGCGACGGCGGCCGAGTCCCGGCCGGCGAGCACCCCGACCCACCGCCCCTCGCGGACCGCGTCCCGTCGGACCGCGGGCGACCCCTCGTCGTCGAAGCCGAAGCTGCCCAGCGCGCCGGGGATGGTCGGGTCGATCGTCACGTTCATCAGCTCCGAGCCGTAGCGCAGCGAGCCGAGCCGGGCCAGGTCGAGCCAGGACGTCCCGGCGAACGCCGCCTCCCAGCCGAGGATGCGGTCCAGCTCGATGGCGTGCCCGACCGACTCGTGGATCTGCAACGCGAGCTGCTCCCCGCCGAGGATCAGGTCGGTCTCGCCGGAGGGGCACTCCGGCGCGGTGAGCAGCGCGCGGGACTCCTCGGCGACCCGGGCGGCGTGCGCGGCCAGGTCGAGCGCGGTGACCAGCTCCCAACCGGTGGTGCCGTACTGCCCGCGATAGCTCGGGTAGGACCGGCGCTGCGTCTCGCCGTCGCCGATCGAGGTGGCGGAGATGCCGCCGCCGCACTCGCGGATGTGCTGGTCGATCCGGTGGCCCTCGCTGGAGACGAACCACTTCGTGGTGTCCCAGATCTGGTAGAGCCCCTCGGCCAGGTCGGCCCCGTGCTCGCGCATCGTGGCGGTGGCGCCGACCAGCAGGTCGCCCTTGTCGGACAGCGGCACCCCGAGCGGGTCGACCGCGCACTCGGAGGCCCAGCTCGCCACCGCCGCCTCCACCGGCACCAGGTCCACCGGCGGGCCGGGAACCCGCGCGCTCGCGGCGGCGATCGCCGCGGCGCGCCGGCCGGCGTCGCGGGCCGCGGCGTCGGACAGCTCGGGTACGGCGTGGAAGCCCCAGCCGGAGCCGACGAGCGCGCGCACCCCCAGGCCGACGCTCTCGTGCTGGGCCAGCTCCTCGATGTCGCCGTTGCGCGCCGACATCGACTCGTACCGGCGGTGCATCACCCGGGCGTCGGCATAGCGGGCTCCCGCGTCGAGGGCGGCCTGCACGGCGGCGGTCGCCGCGTCGAATCCCATGCGTCCGACCCTAGGCGAGCACACCGACATCCGTCAGGGGACGAGATCCTCGGGCCGGATCGTGGCCCGGATGGGCTCGGTCAGCTCCAGCACGTCACCGGGTTTGGTCACCGACTGCTCCCGGTAGTGCCCGCCCTGCCGCCGGTAGAGGTGCAGCGTGCCGTTCTCCTGCTCGACGAGCAGGTACCACTCGATGCCGTCGGCGGCGTAGTAGTGCATCTTGAGCACCTTGTCGGTCGACGCGTTGCTCGGCGAGATGACCTCGCAGACGAGCCGCACGTCCCGCGCCTCGATCATCGGCTCGTCGAAGTCGATCGGCTCGGTGACAACCAGGTCAGGGATGGGGATCCGGCCCGGTCGGAGGCGGACGTTGACCGTCTCCAGCAGTTCCAGGCCCACGCGCCGAGCCGCAGCCTCGAGCAGGTTGCCGAGGTTTCGCTGGATCCGCTGGTGTCGTGGGGTGGGTGCGGGCGTCACGTGGAGGCTCCCGTCGAAGAGTTCGATGCGCTGCCGCGTCTCGCCGAGGGCGAGGTACTCCTCTTCGGTCCATGGGCCGTCGTGGCCGAACACCGCCGCGGTCATGGTCACCTCCACCTCGTGTCGGCGGGAATCCTCCTGGGGTCGCCGCGACCATGGTCGCACCTAGCGTGCGACGGCGGGACGATGATGCCCAGTCGCGTCGGTGAATGTCCCAGGTGAGGGCTGTTCAGGTCGGAAACCGAGTCGTTACGCTCTGACCGCTGACAGGCCGCTCGATGTAGCTTATTTTCGCCTCCAGAGGTTTCCTGTAGGTTCTCTTCATCACCGAAGGGGAGGCGGTCAATGGGCAGGTCGGAGGCGGTGCCGTCCGGGGAGCCGGACCGCCCGGAGGTGCCGGAGCAACGCGCCGGCGACGCGCCCTATCTCCAGGTCAGAGACCTGCGGGTGCGGTTCGACACCGAGGACGGTGTGGTGCGGGCTGTGGATGGTGTGTCGTTCGCGGTGGAGCGGGGTCGCACGTTGGGGATCGTGGGGGAGTCCGGTTCCGGTAAGAGCGTCACGTCGTTGGCGATTCTGGGTCTGCACGGCACGTCGAGGCGGGCGACCGTGACCGGGGAGATCTCGGTGGGTGGGCGTCAGCTTGTCGGCCTGCCGGAGGAGGAGGTGCGGCGGCTGCGCGGTCGGGACATGGCGATGATCTTTCAGGATCCGTTGTCGGCGTTGCACCCGTACTACTCGGTGGGGCGGCAGATCGCGGAGGCGTATCGGGTGCATCATCCGGGGGCCGGGAAGCGGGAGGCCCGTACGCGGGCGGTGGACATGTTGGGTCGGGTCGGGATCCCGCAGCCGGCCAAGCGGTTCGCGCAGTATCCGCATGAGTTCTCGGGTGGGATGCGGCAGCGGGCGATGATCGCGATGGCGTTGGTCAATGATCCGGATCTGTTGATCGCGGACGAGCCGACGACCGCCCTTGATGTGACGGTGCAGGCGCAGATCCTGGACCTGCTCGCTGATCTCCAGGAGGAGTTCCGGTCGGCCATCATCCTGATCACGCACGATCTGGGTGTGGTGTCGCAGGTGGCCGATGACGTCCTGGTGATGTACGGGGGGCGGGCGGTGGAGCACGGCAGTGTGGCGCGGGTGTTGCGTTCGCCGCAGCATCCGTACACCTGGGGGTTGTTGTCGAGCGTGCCGTCGTTGCACGGTGACGCGGACGCGGACCTGGT
>NZ_JBITFD010000022.1:0-78824 GCF_044455765.1 Micromonospora sp. NPDC051141 | reverse complement strand
CACCCGCTTCGACAAGCTGGCCGTCCGCTATGAGGCCACCATCCACCTCGCCGCCATCAACGAGTGGCTGTGACCGACTTCGACACAGGCCCTAGGCACGCCCCTGCTGCTCCACGGCTAGGGAGCGGCGCTCACCTGATCTGGTCAGGTGGCGTGGGCTGCCTGCTCCACGCCGAGGTCGCCCGAACGTGAGGTGACGGCGCAGTCGAGACGCGGGCAGTGCCTGGCTCGCCGACGCGCGAATGATCGACTACGGTACAGGTGCGGTGGAGCGGGGTAGGTGTTCGGGTATGGACTCGGTGCGGATGCCCTTCAACGGCAGCGCTGACAGCGCGCCGCTCCGCCAGGCCGCCCGGGAAATCCTTGCCGACTGGGACGCCGCGCACGTCGCCGACGACGCGCTCGCCGTCATCACGGAACTGATGCACAACGTCATCAGGCACACCGACGACGGTGGAAAGCTCGAGTTGACGCGTCAGGCGGACACGATCCTCGTCGAGGTGTTCGACAACTCCACCCAGCAACCCCGACGTCTCGCGCCGGACCCGCATCGGATCGGCGGGCGGGGCCTGCTGATCGTGGAGGCCATGGCGCGCGAGTGGGGCGCGTACGCCATCGACGACGGCCAGCCCGGCAAAGTGGTGTGGGCGGCCATTCCCCTCGACCGGTCCGCCTGACCTCCTCGGCCGGGCGGGAGTGCTGCCCGACGCCCCCAACGACGGATTCAGCCCACCTGACCCTGGGTACTTCCTCGGAGCAGGATTGACGCTCGTCAGGACCGGAGGGCGCTGTGCAGCCGTTCACACCATGGGCGTGGCGCGAAAGCTTCCTCGACGCGGCCCGCGGCAACGAGGAATCGGACGCGGGCCGCGGCGGCAGTCCGCACGCCGACATGGTGGGCTACTGGGTGGAGGCAACCGACGGGCAGATCGGCTCGGTCGACCGGGCCAGCTACGACGTCGGCGAGGCCCTGCTCGTCGTGGACACCGGTCCGTGGATCTTCGGTCGCAGGGTGCTTCTGCCCGCCGGCACCGTGGCTTACGCCGACCACGACGCGCGCACCCTGTTCGTCGACCGCACCAAGGAGCAGGTCAAGAACTCCCCTCGGTACGACGAGGCGGACTTCGACACCGCCGGTTTCCGCCAGCGCGTCGGGGACTACTACGCCCGCACATACACCGCTTCGCCAGACGACGAGCAGGAACGAGCCTGACCACAGCGGCGAGGTGCAGACAGCGAAGCGGTGAGGGCCGACCCACGACGCGTAGACGCACCACGCGCCTGTCGCTTCGGCGCCGCTACCACGCACGCGGCGGCCAAAGCTTCGACCGTGAGGATTATCCACTGCGAAGGAGAGCCCCTGCCGCCCAAAGCGGCAGGGGACCTCTCTTCCTCGCGATCGAGCACGGGGATCGCTGCCACTCGAACCCGATCGGATCTACCTTCCTGATGCCCCGCCAGTCCCGTTGCCAATCATCGACCTCGACCTTGTTTGCGAGTCTGCGGCGCGCGTCTTACTTACTCTTCTTTCCCGTTCCCGGACCGGCGCTCGACCGGCGCCGGGCTGCACGTCGTCGGGCGGCGCGGCCACATCGACGCTGGCGGCGGATCCGACGGCGTGAGCGAAGGTGATAATGGCTGGGGTCCACCGGACGAGCGGATCACGCATCGCGCTGACGTCAGCCTCATGTCGCAGCCGGGGAGAAGGGGATCTGCCGTGCTCAGTGACGCCGACCGGCCGGTGGCGTCGTCCACCGCCGTACCATCGACGGTCGGGCGTCCGGCGTCATCGTCCGCAGCGGCGGACCTCGCGGTCCTGCTCATCGAGGATGATCCCGGCGATGCGCTGCTCACCCGGGAACTGCTGGCGGACAGTGGCATGGGCACCCGGTTCGCGCAGGCCAGCAGCCTGAGCGAGGCCGCAGCTACCACCTCGATGCCGGACTGTGTACTGCTTGACCTGCACCTGCCCGACAGCCGCGGGTTGGCGGCGCTCGCGCAGGTGCTGCACCGGTGGCCGGACGCGGCCGTGGTGGTGCTCACCGGCCTGGCCGACGCCGCCACGGCCACGGCGGCCGTCGCCGCCGGCGCCCAGGACTACCTGATCAAGGGCCAGATCGATGGGGCGCTTCTCGGGCGCACCATCGAGTACGCCGTTCAGCGCCGCCGGGTGGTCGTCACGCAGCGGCAGTTGCGGGACAGCCGCATGCAGGCCAGCGAGAGCCTTCGGCTGCAGCGAGGCCTGCTCCCGACGCCGTTAATCACCGATCCCACGTTGGCGGTTACCAGCAGATATGTACCGGGGCGAGGACGATCGCTGCTCGGCGGTGACTTCTTCGACCTGGTGCAGGACGAGGACCACACGATCCACGCCGTCATCGGTGACGTCTGCGGCAACGGCCCGGACGAGGCCGCGATCGGCGTCGGCCTCCGCGTCGGATGGCGCACCCTGACCCTGGCCGGGGTGGACAAGACCTCCCGAATGCGGTTGCTGGAACAGGTGCTGGTGGCCGAACGACCACGCGAGGCAATGTTCGCCACCGCTTGCACCATCCGCGTCACCCCGGACCGCTCGACGGTGGTCGTCGTCAGCGCCGGCCATCCCGCGCCCCTGGTGATCACACCCGACGGCGCCTACCCCGCGCCGATCCGTCACCACCTCGGGTTGGGCATGTTCCCCGGACGGGGCCGCTGGCAGGAATCCATCGTCACCCTTCCGAAGGACGCGGGACTGCTGCTCTACACCGACGGAGCCTACGAAGGATTCGCCGAGGACGGCACCCGGCTCGGCGAGCCACGATTCGTCGACCTCGCCGGCAGGTTGAGCGCCACCACAGATCCCGGCAACTTCCTCACCGCTCTCCTCACCGAAATCAGGCGCAGCGACGACGGTCGACACAACGACGACACCGCCCTGCTCCACCTGACCTGGCCCGCAGAAGCGACCAAGGATGAAGCCTGACCGTCTCGCCTGCTCCGCCGCGTCGGCCGCCATCTCCGACGAGGACAGGCGTCGCGGCTGCTCGCCTCAAGCCTCCTCCTACCGGTCCCCTTCGTGCTCGCGACGGATCCAGTCCGACGGTACGCCTCTTTCGTACCGCCGATCGGGAACCGAATTGGGCGCCCGACGACGCGGTATCCAGCCCAGAAACCGTGCGTGCAGGTATCGGGTCGGTTCCGCGGGCAGGTCGGTCAGAGCCCGCGTGTAGCAGGCACCGAGGTACTGGAAGACCGCTCCGGGCGCGCGGCGGTGCTCGTCCCTCAGGCGATCACGACCAGCTCGGCACGGCCAGGGTTGGGCGCAGTCGCCGCAGTACCAGTCGGGCACGACCGGAAGGTGCCGCCGCCCCGCAGACGTCCGCTGCCCCGCAGACATCGGCGCCGCGGTTCGGCGCAGGCGGTGCATCAGCCGCTCACCGACGAAGAAGTCGATCGTGAGTTCCTGTGTAGCGTCCGGCTCCCGATGCGGCATGTTCACATCCATGGTCCCTCCTGAAGGGTGCACCCCGCATCGGAGACGGTAACCCCTGCGGACGGGACAGGATGACGGAAAGCGCTGACCGGCGGATTGGCCGGGCCGGCGGCCTGGCCCGAGCATCGGGAGAAATCCGCAGGCCAGGACGCTATTGGGATTGTCACGGTACGCAATCTGCGGAAAGCGACGGAGCGTGGGCTCCTCCGACCGTGTCCGCCGGTGGCGATCCGTGTGCGGGGCACGGCACCGGAGCCGGGACGCCGTAGAGACATCGTGGACTCGTTACGATGGCAGGACGGTGCGGCGCCCGAGACCGCGTCCATGAGGCTCGGGCCTGACGACGTCACATCGAACTCGGACAATCCTGCGGGTGTTCGGTACGTTACTTCACGTGTTGTCCAACGCGAGCGATCCGACCGCAACTCGCCGGAGGCGTCAGCGGGACCACATGAGCGACGCGTGGATGCTCGCGGAGGCTGAGACCGCTCGACGGCGGACCCCTGAACCGGGCGCGGTCCGGAGGCCCCTTATACCGCACCGGTTCGACGCCGTCGACCGGTCGCCGGCCGTGGTGCGGTTCGCGCCTGGGCGCCCGGCGATGGCCGCAGCCTTCAACGGACACGTGTAGGAGGCGCAGGTCGAGGCCGCCATTGGGCTCGGGCTCACCCGGTGGAGGCACGCGGCTTCGTCACCGCCGGCGCCCGGATGGTACGCGCGCCCGCACGCCATGGGCCTCGCGCTGCACGACCGACGGGACTGCTCTTCGCCGGCGGCCTGATCGAGGTGCCGGCCGGCTGGACCACGACGGCCCTGGCCTCGGGCGTGATCGCGGCCTATGGTTTGCCGACCGGGCGTCTGCCCACACCGGGCTACAGCCGCAGGATCGCACAGCGCATGACAACAGCCAGCCGACTCGGCCTCAACGCCGCAGGTCGCGTGCCGCTGCGATGGGAACCAGTGGCGCCCCAGCACATCCTCCCCGCTCCGTCGTACGTGTCGCGAGGTCAGGTAGCCGGCTCGCCGTGCCCCTCGGCCGGCCTCGTCACCCGCCGCCGCGGTCGTCGCCAGTGTCAGCGTCGTGTCACACCGTTCCCACTGACGCCGCCACCGTCATGATCACCGCCCATCGCCCGACGTCACCGGTCGGCGAGCACGGCGATCAACGCCCATGCGGCCTGCCCGACGAGTCCCGTCACCGCCACCACGACCGCATAGCGCCCCGCCCGCAGCATCGCCGCCGGCCGCGAGGACTCGCGATGAGCCAGGATTGCGTATCCACCGGCCGCAGCGCAGGCCAGAGAGATCATCCACCCGGCGAACAGCAGACCCTCGTGCAACGGCAGCGCCACGGTGAACCTCCCGACGGCGGAATGCTCACCACCATTCAACGCCGCTCGTCCCCCGTACGGGCCACCGCACGGTGAACACCATCCGAACCGGTGGCGACGCATCGTCGCCCCTGCCGGTCGCGCATGATCGCGTCGGTTGGGCAGGCTCGGTCAGGTGCGGTCGACGACGAGGTCGGAGACTCCCGCGACCGCATCGACGTCGTACCGGTCAGTCGCGGTGTCCCAACCGCCGGGCGTGAGCACCGTGCCGCCGGCCACCCCGCTTCGCTCGACACCGTCCACGCTCACTCGGCCGGCACCGCCCGCCACGCGGACCCGCACCGGGGCGTCGCCGTCAAGGTGCACCAGCAGCCGACTCGCCCCGCCGGCCATCGCCAGCCGCACCGTACCCGCGGCGGGCGGCAACGTGACCTCCGCGCGGCTTGTGCCGGCCGTCAGCTCGACCTCGTCGATCCGGCCGCCGCGCAGGTCGAGCACCTCCTCCTGGGCGCCACCGCCGAGCCGGACACGCCACCGCACGTCGTCGTGCAGCGCCACCTCGACCAACGCCGGACCCGCGCCGCCGGCGGCGGCAAGACCAGCCGTCACGGCGCCGTCGGACATCGACACCGTCGGCCGGACCTTCGCGCCGGTCGGCGTCGACACCCGGTACAGGTCGTCCCCGAGATCGGCGGTCCGCACCCGCACCACGTCCGCGCCGTCGACCAGCACGAAAACGGCGGAACGTAGGCCACCCCGTTCCGCCGCCACGGTGTGCCGATCCTCACCGTCGGGACTGCGGTCGGTCCACGCGTGGCCGTCGCCGCCGGTGCCCGGGCGGCCCCCCTCCCGCGGCTCGCCGGCCCGGCAGCCGCCAAGCAGCGCCGCCAGAAGGAGAAGCCCCACGACTCCTCCACCCGGGCCGCGTTCGACCATCCGGCGCACCATCCCAACCGTCTGCGTCACGCCCCGGTTCCTACCCCGTCGCAGCATGGGCGACTCCCCCGGCGTGCGACGCCTCCCCGATGCGTCACCGGACGTTCCGGTAGGCGGTATGGAGTGGGCTCCACCCGGACGGGGCACTGAGCCCCACGTGAGCACGTCCGCCGAACACGTGCCGTCGAGGAGAGGAAGAGGATGCGACGCCCCACCGTCATGCTGGCGACAGCCCTGGTCATCCTCGGGATCACCGGGCTGAGCGGCTGCACCGGTGAGGAGGCCGCCGCCCCGGCGGCACGCACGACGCCGGGCACCGCCACGACCGCGGGCACGCCGAGCCCCGCCACTCCGACCGTCGGCGCCCCGGGCAGTGGCACCGGGCCGGGCTGTCCGGCGAATGAGGATCGGCTCCCGCCGGGTTCCCGCAGCACATCGACGGGCGACCTCGACCACGACGGACGGCGGGACACGCTGTTCCTGGTCTATGACGGGATGAACCGCATCGGGGTCCGGACCGCGACCGGCCTGACCGCCTCCACCCGCTTCTCCGTCGCCGAACCCAGCGAACTGCAACCGCACGGCTTCGTCGTCGCCGACGGCTCGTCGCTCATCCTCCTCAGCGGCTCGCGGCAGGCATACCTCTTCGCGTTCGTCGGATGCCGAGTCGTCGCGACGCGCAACGCAGAGGGCGGGCAGTACCGGTTCGACAACGGGTTCGCCCGGTCCGGCACCGGCGTCGGATGCCTACGCGGGAGCGACGGCCTGACACTGGTCGGCCTGCGGGCGGAGAAAACGACCGACGGCGACAGGTACCAGATCCGCCGCACCGTGATCGAACCTGTGCAGCTCGGCTGGTCCGCCCGCAACGGGCCGACCAGCGTCAGCGAGACCGGCCTGACCCGCGAGGCCGCCTTCCACAAGATTCGCACCGGCTATCCGTGCTAAGGCATGTGCTGCTCCTGAGGCCGTAGCCGGTAATCGATGTCTTTCCGGCGGCCGGAGCGGGCCGTCGGCAGCCGGGCAGGCGCGCATGAGGCTGCAGTGCATCGGTGTGCTGTGCACGACGACACCGAGATCACCCGGCCCGACCGGCGGTGCCGCCGCCGAGACGGCAACCGGCGGATCACTGCGGCTCTAGGATCACGGCGATCCCGGAGCAGACGTCCTCTACCGCAGCAGCTGACGCGAACCGCTGACCTGAGTCGCGTCGGTGACGGCGGAGCGGTCGGCCGCTCCCGCCGTCACCGGATCACAAACCCATCCGCCTTGTGCGAGATATTGTCGCAACGGCAAGGCCGGCGACGACAAAAAGCGCCAGTCGTGAAAGACCTCAGCAATTGCTACTGGCCAGTAGGCGACGTGTTGCGAAGTGGGCCCCCATCCCCCTGGAGGTCCCGCACGACCCGTCGCCCTCTGACGGTTCTCGGCAGTCTCGCCACCGGCCTGCTGCTCAGCCTCGGTCTCGCCGCCCCCGCCTCCGCCGCCGGCACGGACTACGCCGCCCTCGGCGACTCCCCCTCGTCCGGTGTCGGCACCAACAAACTACGACAGCGGCAGCGGCTCGTGCCGGCGCAGCCCGCAGGCATACCCGAGGTTGTGGGCCAACAGCCACGCACCGGCGAGCTTCCAGTTCGTCGCCTGCTCCGGCGCCACCACGCGCGAGGTGCTGAACAACCAGCTCGGCGCGCTGAATAACCGACCTCGTCACGATCTCGATCGGAGGCAACGACGCCGGCTTCGCCGACGTCGTCACCACCTGCCGCCTCGGCTCGGCGGCGACCGCACGCCCAGATTTGCACCCAGGCGCCGATGGCCGTTCCGAAGTTCGTTGCGCCCACATACCTGCCCCGGTTCGGTTCATGATCGAGCCGTCTCCCTCGGTGATCAACCGCCGGGCACCGTTGATCAGACACGCGCGGAGCTGCCGCTGCCGTCGGCGGTACGCCACCAAAGACGGCCTGGCACTTCCGCACCCCTCAGGAGGTCTGATGAGCACTGCCGCCCCGAGGGCACCCCTTACATCCATCAGACCGAGACCCTCCGCCATCCTCCGGGCGATCGACCTGTCACTCGTCGAGGCGGGCCGCCGCGCCGAAGTTGCCGTACGCGGTGCAGGCGGTCGTGCTGACGGTCACCTTGAGCCCGCCGCCCCTGTTCTCACTCCAGACTGCGTACGGGCTGCACAGCGCATCGACGTCCGAGGCGGTGCAGAACACCTGCTCCGAGTGCCACCACCGCAGCGAGTCCGGTGAACCGTCGGCCTTGCTGGAACCCCACGACGTTCGGGCCAACGACACAGGAGCCGCTCATGAATCCCGTTCGCTCGATCACGAACTTGCTGGCGCCGTAGGCGTACGCGCAGCCCGCGAAGCTGCCCGAGGCGTACCCCACGGCCAGCGTGTGATGCCCTCGGTGTTGCCCGCCGCGCCGTCTCCGGCGTCCCGGATGTCCATGTGGTCGAAGCTCGTCTTGACGGCGCCACCTGCGAAGACGAAGTCGCGGGCGAAGAGACAGCCGACCATCGGGCCGTTGGGCTTGTAGGTGAGCGCCGCCCAGCCCGAGCCCATCCCGGTCTGGGCGGCACCGTCCTGCGCGGCGGTCTGCACCCGGTTGACTCCGTAGCTCCAGGTACCCGCACCCGTCGGGGCTGCCAGCGCGGCGGTCAGCGCCATCAGCACCGCGCCCGCGGTGGCGACAAGCACATGCCACGGTCGACGAGTCATCTCAGGTTCCTTCTCGAAGCGCGGCCGTCGGGTCCGATTCAAGCATCGATCGACCCGACGGCAACCGGAGCCGCCGCCGAGGCGGGATCGCGGACGCGACATTCTCCCGGGCACCGGGCTGGACAGGTACATCTGCCCGGATCGTACGGCCCGGCCGCTCGGATGATACTGACGTTCATCTATGTAATGTAGAAATCTTCCAAGCCGGCTCATCGCTTTGAAAAAATCCCACTCAGCCCGCACACCAGGAGTAGACATGTCCGTCCACCGGTCCATCCTGCGCCGCCGACTGCTGACGCTGCTCGTCACCATCGCCGGGGCGGTCGGCCTCGGACTCGGCCTCGCCACGCCGGCCTTCGCCATCAGCCAGTCCAGCGCGACGAGTCAACTCCGCGCGGCGGGAATCACCTGGAGTTCCAGCGGCAACTGCAGCAACCGCAACGTCGCGACGTGCACCTCGTTCGAGGGCGTCCGCCAGGCCACCATCGACGGCATCATCACCTTCAAGCGGGCGAGCGGCTGCGCCGTCAACGTCACCGCCGGTACCGAGACCGGCCACGCCGGTGGCACCTACAGCCACTGGAACGGCTACAAGCTCGACATCGCCAAGTCGAGCTGCGTCAACAACTACATCTACAACCACTACGCCTACGTGGGGTACATCTCCGGCTGGGGCTACCAGTACCGAGCGGCGTCCGGCAACCTCTACACCGACGAGGGCGACCACTGGGACATCCTCTTCTACAGCTGCGGCTGCTGACCGTCCGTGCGTCGGGTCGGTGCCGATTCTCGGCGCCGACCCGACGCGGGTGAGGGCGGGCGGAGTCGCTACCGCCGGGCGGCGCCGTGCACGTCGATGGTCGCGGGCGGGGTGCCGTGCCGCGCCTTGAGCCGGCGCAGCTCCTCGGCGGAGAGCAGCCAGGTGGAGTTGGTGGCGCCGAGGCCGAGAATCACCTGGTCGAACGTGTTCCCGTCGTTGTCGTCGGTGTAACAGACGCTGATCTCCCCCCAGGGCGAGGACGCGACTGCCATCTGCTCCTGGCGTCCGGTCACCGTTTGGCTGAGCTGCTGGTTGGCGAGCCGCCCGGTGGCCGTACCGTCGGGGTTGAGGCCGGCGGCCCACACGTTCGCGTCGGCGGCCTGGACCGTCCAGCCGACCACGACGTTGTCCTGATCGTCGATGCCGATGTCCGGGGCGGAGGCGCCGGCCGCCGCCGCGGATACCTGCACCTCGCCGTGCCGGGGAACGCCGGCGTTGGTGAAGGAGCGCACCCAGACGCCCGGCGTGCCGGTGTGGTCGGACTCCCAGGCAACCGAGAAGTCGCCGGCGAAGTTCGCGGCTATCGAGGCGCGCTGCTGCTGGCCCCCGCTCTGGGCGTTGGCGATCCGCCGCGACAGCACGACCGCGCCGTTGCCACGCCCCAACCGGGTCAGACCGACGTTGAAGTACCCGTTGGCGTCGGCGTCCTCGTCCCAGACCACCAGGGCGTCACCGGCGGCCGACACGGCGACGTCCGGGCGGTGATGCGCACCGGTGGCCTGCGAGGCTGTCACCTCGTACGCCTTGGTGGTCGCGCCGGTGAAGCCGGCAGCCCGTACGGTGGCGGGCGCCGTGCCCTGGATGTCCTCCCAGACGACGGTGAAGCCGACAGCCGCGGCGTTACCCGGTGCGCCGTCCGGATCGACCGCCACCCTCGGCCAGATCTGCTGGCCGGCGTCGGCGGCGTTGGCCTGACCGGCGCCGAGCACCGTCCCGGTGGGTGACACAACCCGGTACGCGATGTTGTAGACGCCGTTCCCGTCACCGTCGGCGGCCCAGACGACCACCGCGTCGCCCCGGTCGTCGAGGCCGACGTGCGGGCTGATGTGCCGCCAGGGACGCCCGCTGGTCCCGCCGTCGGAAAGCTTCACCTCGTAGCCGGGTGTGGCGTCGCGGAACAGCCGCAGGTAGATCTCGCTGTGCGTGTCGTCCTGCGGCTCGGTGCCGTCGCGGTCGTCCTCCCAGACCACCGCGACCTGCCCGTCGCGGTTCATGGCGACGGCGGACTGGTCCTGGTCGCCCGAGGCAACGCTGTTGGCCGCCGTCCAGGTGATCGACTCCGCGGTGACGCGCGCCGGAGCCGGAGTCGGGCCGGGCGCCGTGGGCAGCACGAGCAGACTGGCGGCGAGAATCGCGGTGAACGCTTGCATGGTCACTCCCCCTACCCGGCCTGCAGGCCGGGCTGACCGTCAAGGACGACGAACGAACGCACGGTCGACGCGGCGGCGCCGTGCTCGGTCACCGTGCCGATCGCCCGGAAGTCCGCGCGGACCTGGCTGCGGCTGATCGTGGTACGGACGTAGCCGCGAAGGTTCGAGTAGAACTTGAGGTGCGGATTGGTCGCCGCGTTCGGCATGGCGGCGGTGCCGTCGCCGTTGCCGTCGGTACTGATCGAGGTGCAGACCAACTCGGTGCCGATGGTGGCCGACGACGGATTGGCGTAGTCGGCCTTCAGCTCGTTGGCCCAAGACCGGTGCACGTCGCCGGTGAGCACCAGGGGGTTGCGGACGCCGCGTTGCACCCACCCGGTCTGGATCCGGCTACGGGAGGCGCGGTAGCCGTCCCAGGCGTCCATGTTCGCGGCGCCGCTGGCGTCGAACTGCCGGGCGAAGAACACCTGCTGACCGAGGATGTCCCAGGTGCCGTAGCGCTGCGCCAGCCCGTCCAGCAGCCAGGCTTCCTGAGCGGCGCCGGTCAGCGAGCGCGTGGCCAGGTCCGCGTCCGCGCACACCTTCCAGCCGTCCCCGCACGCCTGGTCGTCGCGGAACTGCCGGGTGTCGAGCATGTGGAAGGTCGCCAGTTGGCCCCAGCGGATCCGCCGGTACAGCGGGATGCTGTTACCGCTGGGCGCCGAGGTCGGTCGCAGTGGCATGTTCTCGTAGTAGGCACGGTAGGCGGCGGTGCGGCGCGCGACCCACTGCGCGGCGGTGAGCGTCGGGCTGCTGTCGGCGCGGACCATGTTGGCGTAGTTGTTCTCCACCTCGTGGTCGTCGGGCACCACCAACCAGGGTGCCGCCGCGTGGGCAGCCTGCAGATCCGCGTCCGTCTTGTACAGCGCGTACCGGCGGCGGTAGTCGGCGAGCGACACGATCTCGGCGCCGAGGTGCTGGCGCACCTTGCCGGCGGCTGCGGCACCCTCGTAGATGTAGTCACCAAGGTGCAGAATCAGACCGGGGTTGTCCTCGGCCATCCGGCGGTAGGCCGTGTAGTACCCGGCCTCGTAGTGGGCGCACGATGCGAACGCCATCACGAGATCCCGGCCGAACGTCCCGGCGGCCGGCGCGGAGCGGGTCCGGCCGACGGGTGAGATGTGTCCCTGGGCTCGGAAGCGGTAGTAGTAGTCGGAGTCCGGCGTGAGTCCACCCGCGATCACATGGACCGAGTGCGCGTCGGCGTAGCGGGCGACCACCGAACCGGAGGCGACAAGTGGCGCGAACCGCTCGTTGGCCGACACCTGCCACTCGACTGTCACGTCCGCGTTCGCCATTCCGCCCTGCCCGTCGGCGTCGAGCGGAGCCGGCGCCAGCCGGGTCCACAGCACCACGCTGTCGGGGTCGGGATCGCCCGAGGTCACGCCCAGCTTGAAGGGATAGGGCACGGCCGCGCGGGCGGCCCGCCCCGGTCCGATCGCGACACCCGCGGCGGCGAGCCCACCGAGTACCAACGTACGACGACTCAGTCCAGTCACGAGAGACACCATCAAGAACATCGATGAATGGCGAGCGGGGTCCGCGGGAACGGCGGGTTACGCGCTGACGTCAGTCAGTCGCGGGTCCAAGTCAGCCGTCGCGGCATCGCGGGCCCGGCCACCGCGGCCACAGCGGGCGGGACGCCGGCCTCGGCTACCACTTCCGCCGACGTTCCAGGGATTCGCATCCCGCCCACCCGGCCGGTCAGAGACCCCATCGATCGCTGATGTGCCGAACCCGCACTTCGGCGCGACCGAAATGGTTCCGGCCGCTCGGGGACAGCACCGCATCGGGGTGGCCGAGCTGCTCCACCAGCCAGGAACGCACGTCATCGCGGACGTCGTCGGCGTCCCACACCGCCGTACGCAGCGGAGGTGCGGGTGGCTGCTGGTCGCGTCGCGTATGCGGGCGTACGCCTTGCCGGCGAGGGCGTGCAGGTCGGCGGCCAGGGCTGATGAGATGGGTGTCGGGCACGCCGAACGGTCGTTCGTCTATCACGTCGCCGTTGACGGCAGCAGCGCTTGGGGATACCAGCCAGACCTTCAACCGGGGCCCGCGTTCACCTTCGACTACGCCGGCACGCCCACCGACGCCTGGCCCGAACGCACCCGCATCACCAACGCGACCGTCCGGCAAGCCGCACGACAGGTCCTCACCGCCGACGGGCAACGACCCCCCAGGCACTGGCCTGGGAAACCGTCGAATAGCTCGAGCGTGGACGGCTTACGGGGCAAGTGCCGCAGCCGGGGTAGGGCGCGGCTCGCAGGGGCCTCGCCGCGTGCGGTGACCCCGGAGCCGCCTCACCCGGAGCACCGCACGCGGCTCCCCATCCCTTACTCGGTTTTAGATGAGACGGCGCAGTTCGTCTGCGAGCACCGCTCAGCGTGATCTGTCAGACGGGCCAGCGGATGGGGTTGGCCGGTCATGGCCGACAGCGCGTTGGCCACGTCGTGCAGATCCGCCTGGATGTAGGTGGTGGTGGAGGATCCGGGGCTGTCGGTGTGTCCGGCGTAGGCGCGGGCGATGCCGTAGCCGAGTGTCGTTCCACTCAGGTCAGCGTGGTGTGGCGCAGCCAGTGGGTCGAGATGCCGTGCACGGCTACCCAGGGCAGGCGCACCCCTAAGCGTTTCCACAGGTGGTCGTAGCGGCGGCTGGTGATCGGTTGGCCGTTGCGCGCGCAGGAGCGGATCGGTTGGCAGGACCGCGCCGCGAGCCTGGGCGTGCTCTCTCAGGTGTCCGGCGAGTTCGAGGGTGATGGGCTGCCAGCGGATGGTGGGTCCTTTCTCGGTGAGGCGGACGAGCCCGTTGGTGGCATCGAGGTCGACCAACCGGAGGGCCAGGGCGCCGCCGCGGCGGCACGCGGTCTCGGTGTGCGGGCGCAGGAGCAGCGCGTCGAGGATGACGTCGTTCCCGCTGGTGCGCGCTATCGCGTTGATCTCCTCCAGCTCGTGTGCCGTCAACACGCGGCGGCTGCCGGCTAGGCGTCGGGGTTTCGCGACGCGGTGCGCGGGGCTGGCTGCGGCGTCGATCAGCCCGTCGGCGATGGCCCGTCGGTAGTAGGCGCGGGCGGTGGCGATGACGTGCTCACCGGCGTGCCGGCCGTTGCGGCTGTTGCGCCGCGCCACGGCGCTGGCGATCATCGCCTGTTTCAGGGCCCCGACGTCGCCGGCGGTGACGGAGTCCAAAGGCCGCTTGGGCCACGCGGCGGCCATCCGGTCCCAGTAGGTGCCGTAGGTGCGACGCGCTCCGGGCCCGGCAGCGGCGACAACACGGGGCAGGTACTCGGCGACCGTCGGCAGGACGGACGGCGCCGCGGGGTGCGTTTGCAGGTCGGTC
This sequence comes from Micromonospora sp. NPDC051141, assembly GCF_044455765.1. NCBI lineage: Bacteria > Bacillati > Actinomycetota > Actinomycetes > Micromonosporales > Micromonosporaceae > Micromonospora > Micromonospora sp. NPDC051141. The sequence continues at coordinate 64,794 of NZ_JBITFD010000022.1, read as the reverse complement.
ACCGTGACGCCCAGGTGAGCCAGACCCTGGCGAGCGGCAGCGACGGCGGGCGGGGTCAGCGTTCATTGTCGGCTCCCGCCAGGTGCGTGTGCAGGTCGGCGAGCAGGCGTACGACGGTGCTGACGGGATGCACGACGACCAGGTCACGTGCAACGATAGCGGCGAGCAGCACGGGTTGGCCGGGATCGATGCGGCACCTGTGCCGGGCATTCGCCGGCAAGGGCAAGTCACCTCGGCTGCCCACCTGGTGGAGACCGTCGCTGGCCGAGCATATGACGAGCATGCCGTGACGCGGCTGAATGTCGAGGCGGTGGTGCGGAGGCCAGCCCAACGGGGCGCAGGAGGTGCTGCGCGCTCACCCGGCCACAGCGTGCCGGAAGAGCCATCCACAGCAACAGGGGCGCCTCGGTGATCGCCGACGGGCAGACTCGGGCCGGTAGAGCGGCCATCGGCGGCGGGGACACGCGGGTAGGACAGCGGGTACGAGTGGACCGACGAGGTGTTCCTTCGGCCGGATAAGTGGTGTCATGACCGAACAACCTCATTCAGCGATGTGGCGCGATCCGTCAGGGGCCGCCCGACGCCCTTCACCCCATGCAATGCTGAAATTAATCTGGGATTCGGCGGAAAGCATTGTATGATTAGCGCATGCTGTATCGGACCCCTGCGCTCACGGATGACGACAAGCGCGTGCTTGGCGAACTGGACATTATGCGGGACAGCCTGCGGTATCAGATCGCTGAGCCGCACCGCTGGACGGGGCAACTTCGACGAACCCTGATCGCTCACGCCATCCAGGGCTCGAATTCGATCGAGGGCTACCAGGTATCCCTGGACGACGCCGCCGCCGCCGTCGCCGGCGACGAGCCGGTGGAGACGAACCCGCAAACCTGGGAAGTCATCACTGGTTACCGGGACGCCCTGACCTATGTGCAGCAGCTCGCCCGCTCACGCGAGTTCGCCTGGCAGCACATGTTGCTCAACGCGCTGCACTTCATGATGCTTCGCCATGAGCTCGGCAAGTGGCCGGGTCGCTTCCGTCCGGGTGACATCCATATCGACGAGGCGCACACCGGCCGGCGCGTCTACACGGGGCCTGACGCCGACGATGTTCCGTCGCTGATCTCCGAGCTGATCGACTGGCTGGCCGACGGCGAGCCGGAGACCCCGCTGCTCGTGCGGGCCTCCATGGCTCACCTGAACCTGGTCAAGATCCATCCATGGCGGGACGGGAATGGTCGGATGTCGCGCTGCCTGCACACCCTGCTGCTCGCCCGGGACGGTGTCCTCGCCCCGGAGTTCTCCTCGATCGAGGAGTGGCTCGGCGTCGGGAGGAACACCTACGCCTATTACGACGCGCTCGGTGAGGTCGGCGGTCCAACCTGGCAGCCGGAAAACGACACCAGCAAGTGGATCCGGTTCTGCCTCAGCGCGCACCACCAACAAGCCCAACTGGTCCGGCAACGCCTCGATCAGGCCGCGCATCTCTGGGAACTGCTCGACACCTCGGTCCGGAGCCACGGACTACCCGAGCGGGTCATCAGCGCCCTGCACCTCGCCGCGACCGGCGGTCGAGTCCGCCGGACCCTCTATCAGCGCGACGAGAACCTCACCGACGACCAAGCAACCCGCGACCTTCGCGCCCTCGTCCGGGCGGGCATGCTCGAACAGCACGGCGAGACCCGAGGCAGGTTCTACCTCACCTCGCCGACGCTGCGCGACCTCGCCGCACCCGCGCTACGCCCCAAGGAGATCATCGACCCGTACCGACGCTGAGGCGCAGACCCGGCATGCCCAACACCGTGAATCTGCGACGTCAGCGCGCGGAAGAGACGCCATTCCCTGTCACCGAATTTGACAGACGCGGCCAATCATAGCCAGGCGGCCGCTTCAATGATTTACAACATTTGCGTCTAAATAATACCAAATAGGACACCCATTCTGTCCCATTTATCGTGATTTTCTACAAAATTTGGTGTCCGAGGGGTGATCGATACCGTCGCCCCACCATCGCCCGACGCAGACGATATTGCAATGATCGACTGTCGCCCGTAGCTAGCCCAGATGACGGCTGCCGCGCGGATCACCCCCGAGTTCGCGAGGAGCAGACGTCGTAGAGGTACGGCTTCGCGGTGGTCCCGGGATCACCCCCCGCGTACGCAGGGAGCAGCGTGGCTGGCTCATCGAGCGCGACGCCGTCGGGGGATCACCCCCGCGTGCGCGGGGAGCAGTCCTGGGCCAGTCGGGCAACACGTGACACGGATAGTTAAGTATCGGGACGAGGGCTGAGCAGCTTTCACAGCGAGATGTCCCCTACGTGCGCCGTCCAATCTTGCCGCATCGTTGACGAGATCGACGAGAAAAGTTTCGCCTCGAGCCTCACAAACTATGCTTTAGCCGGGAGCCTCCGCCCACTACGTCAACTGCCGCCCAAGGAGACGATCTTGCGGAACATAGTGAATGAAAACCAAGAAGTCGATCTTTAGCGTTGCAGGTCAGCAAGTCTGCTCCCCGCGCACGCGGGGGTGATCCGGTCGAGGCAGAGTGAGCCCCGACTGGCGGGGCCTGCTCCCCGCGCACGCGGGGGTGATCCGCGATTGCGCCGTTCCTGCTCATCGCGTGGCGCCTGCTCCCCGCGCACGCGGGGGTGATCCGGTCGACGCCGGCCTGGTGGACTGCCGGCGGTGCTGCTCCCCGCGCACGCGGGGGTGATCCGCTGGCGGCCGTCGTCGCATCCCTGAGCGGTGACTGCTCCCCGCGCACGCGGGGGTGATCCCGGTGCGGTGTCCTTCCCGGTGGCCGAGGTGCTCTGCTCCCCCCGCACGCGGGGGTGATCCCGTCCGCCGGCCGGCCGGCGCGATCGTCAGCATCTGCTCCCCGCGCACGCGGGGGTGATCCGGACTCCGGGTCACCGATCCGAAGCGGTGTCGGCTCCGCCTGAAAACTGGCTCTGGCGCAGATTCTGTGATTGATCTTGATGGCGGCTCACGTGTTGGTCAGGACGCGTTTGCGGAGGAGGTCGAGGTTGTTCGCCCGGCCATACATCTGTCGCTTGATCGTTTTGATGCGGTTGACCTGGCCCTCGACCGGACCTGAACTCCAGGGCTGGGCGAGGCCGGCGACGACGGCGTCGCGGTCGCTGACAAGACCGGCGGCGAAACCACGGATCTCGGGGTATCCGGCGCGGCGGGCGCGGTCGATCCAGGCCTCGAGGTGCTGCCCAGTGCCTTGGTGGCGGACCAGCGCGGCGAACCCGCGGGCGAGGCCGGCGACGGTGTCGAGGTCGGGGCAGCGGCTGCGGGCGTCGGCGAGGTTGGCGTGTTCGTCGTCGGTGAGTTTGTGGCCGGGTCGCATGATCCAGGCGGTGATCCGCCGGGCCGACGGCACCCGGACTGCGGTCGCAGGGGCAGGCCGGGTGCGGTTGATGGTGAGCCAGTCCCGCAGCACCCGCAGGCTGCCTTGGTAGCCGCGGGCCAGGATCTCGCCGTGCAGGTCAGCGGTCTGATGGACGCCGTCGGTGAGGCGTTGCCGCAGGTAGGAGTGGAACGGGGCGAGGATGCTGGGGCGGCTGCTGGCGTTCGGGCCGATCAACGCCTCGGCGGTGGAGGCGTGGGCGTACTTGCGGGCGGTTCTGATGTTCATGTCGAGGCGGCGGGCGGTCGCGCTAATCGACAGCCCTTCGGCTCGCAGAGCGTGCACGGCCGCGTGGCGTTGGCGTGTGTTCGCCGCCCGACGCCCCGTCTCGCCCGGCTCGTCGGCCGGCGTGACCAGGGCAGATGCTGGTTCGGCGTGGGTGCGTAGGCATCGGCGGTGCCCGCGGATGACTTTCTCGACGGTGTCGCTGAGGTTCTTGAGCAGGTGCCACCGGTCGGCGACCTGGATCGCGTCAGGTGCTCCCTTGCGGGCGCCGTCTGCGTAGCTGCCGCCGCGATCGCGGCAGATGATTTGAACACCGGGATGGTCGTGCAGCCAGGCGGCGAAGGTGTCGGCGGTGCGGTCGGGCAGAACGTCGATCGGCCGGCGGGTGTACATGTCGAGCAGCACGGTCGCGTAGCGATGCCCTCGGCGGCGGGCAAAGTCGTCCACGCCCAGCACCGTCGGCGTCACCGGCGGCGGTGCTGGGCATCCGGATCAGCGTTGACCGGGAGACCGACACCGCCAACCGCTGCGCCAACCTGCTGCCCGGTCGACCGCCCAACGCCACCGCGACGGCCTCCAGGTCACCGGCCGCCACGACGGTGTGACGGGCATGCCGACGAGTCAGGCCCGGCACCTGCTCAACGAAGGTCCGCCGCCCGCATTCGCCGTTCACGCAGGTGAATCGGCGGACCGTCAACGCGACCAGCACCCCGTGACCACCCAACCTGACATTGGCCAGCCGCCGCACATAGCGACCATGCCTTGTGGTCGACCAGGTGCTGCAGGTGCCACACCGCGCCCGCACAGTCTGTGTCGCCGCATCGATCCTGACCCCGACGCCCCGGACCACCACCGCTTCCAACCGCAGGCCCGTCAGGTGCGGCAGCAACGCCGGAATGATCTCCATCCCGGCACCCAACCCGAACTACCGACGAGCACGACTCACAAAATGTGTGCCAGAGCCAGGCAAACGACAAACACAGAGCGACTGGGCAGCACACGGCCACCATGATTGCGAGCGGTGCCCGGGGACCCCAACTGGCCCCCTGGAGGGCGAAACGGCTGCTTTATGCATGTCGATTCGTCGTTGCATTGGCGTCCATGTCCGTGACAGTGCTCGTGAAGTTCGGGGCCGATTGGAAGTGCGCCCGGCGGGCCGCGCGTCGGAACGCACCCAGCACGGCTGGTCCGGCGAGGGCGACGAGGACGGCTGTGTCACGGCGCAGCCGCCGATGCAGCCGGCCGGGCCGTGAGTGCGACCGGACGTCCAGATCGCGTAGATCTTGACGCTCACCCCAGGTCGACGACGCCCCGGTCAGAGGGCTGTTCGGTCTGCTTGTTCGCCTGAAGTAAGTCGAGGCGCGGGACCACAAGGATGCTGGGTCGGTCGAGGTGAGTGGCATGTTCTGGTCGTAGGCTCGTGTGCGTGAACACTGTCGCCGGCGCCACCGGCACCGTCCGCGCCTCTTCGCTGCGGCTCCTCGTGGTAGAGGACGACCCCGCCGACGTTGCGCTCATCGAAAACGCTATAGCGGCACAGAATCTGCCCACCGACCTGCACGTGGTCAGCGACGGCGAGGAAGCCATGGCGTTTCTGCACCGCCGCGGCGTTCACGCAGACGCGCCACGCCCCGACTTGATCATGCTCGACCTGAACATGCCACGAGTTGACGGTCGCGAGGTCCTGACGGCGGTCAAAGCCGACAACCAGCTCAAGCCCATCCCCGTCGTGGTGTTCACCACCTCCACTGTCGACGTGGATGTGCTGGCCAGCTACTCCGCGCATGCCAACGCCTACGTCACCAAGCCCCTCGACCTGCACACCTTCGAACGTGTCGTCAGCGACATCCATCGCTTCTACAGCACGATCGCCTCGCTCCCTCCCGGACTGCCGGACCGTGAGTAGCCCACGCGACCAGCACTTCCTCAGGCAACTGCAAACGGCTCGGCCGGACACAACCGCAGCCAGCCCTTCGCCGAGCCCACCCGAACCAATCAGTTCCGGCCACTCAAGCACGACTGAGGCATCTCGCGTGGATTCGCAATGTGCAGAAGGTGCGAAAGCCACAGGAATGTACAAATTCTGACAGGCACTGAGGATTGCCTCTCCATAGGCTCTGACCAGGGAGTTCATCCCTGCACCGGTGCCGGCAAGTCGTCGGATTCCACCGGGGAGTCCATCGGTGCCTCTGATCAAGGAAGTGCCTCTCATGCACCGTACGCTTCGCCGAGCGCTGCTCTGCGCCGCCACAGCGGTAGCCACCGCCGTCGCAATGACCCCGACTCCAGTCACCGCCGCCGTGCCCGCAAGCCACAGCACGGTCGCCGGCAATCAGTCGCGCGACCTAAGCTCGTTGCGCACCGGAACGTGCGCTCTGCTGTGGGACCTGCTGAACGCCGGCGGCCGCAACGGGCTCGTCGCCATCGGCCTCACCGCCGACCAACAACTGATCAAATTCGCCGTCAACCGCCCCGGCCTGGCGTGCACGATCGGTCCAGTCGAACTGCCCGGCACCGAAGTTCTCATCGGCATCGACTTCCGCGTCCAGGCCGGAAACCTTTACGGCGTCGGCAACAACGGCGGCATCTACGCGCTGAACACCCGCACCGCCGCGGCCACGACGGTCAGCCAACTGACCGTCGCGCTGAACGGCACATCGTTTGGCGTCGACTTCAACCCCGCCGCCGACCGACTCCGGATCATCAGCGACACCGGCCAGAACCTGCGCCACAACATCAACCCGGGCGGCACGACCGTCGCCGACGGTTCCCTCACCTACCCGCCCAGCACGATCGCGGTCGGTGTCACGGGCGCCGCCTACACCAACAACGACCTCAATCCCGCCACTGCGACCACCCCTGTTCGACATCGACACCACCCTCGACCAGGTCGCGCTGCAATCGCCTGCCAACTCCGGGCAACTGGCCGCCACCGGCGCACTCGGAGTCAACGCGAACTTTCAAGCGGGCTTCGACATCCACAGTCCACTGCGCGGAGACCGCGCCGTGGCCAACAACGCCTACGCCGTACTCAACAGCACCGCCGGCTCCCGGGTGTATCGAGTCGACCCTCCTCACCGGCGAGGCTCAGACAACTGGCATCTTCAACGGGCACGCTGTCGTCGATCTCGGTCTGCTCCTGCGGCAGTAACCCCTCTGCATGAGGCGGCCTTGGCCGCCGGAGTCGTCGCCGGCCAAGGCGAACCAGATCCGCCGGACTCGGTGTCACGGCCACGGCGGCGTGCCACCCCTTTTACACACTCGCCCGCCGCCGCGTCATCTACCTGGACGTCGACAGGTCTGGCCGGCCGCCCGTTGCGTCAGTCGAGACGGAAGCTTGCCTGTGCCAGGCGCTGCAGAGGCTCGATTGCGCCCCACTGGCTGTCTCACGCGATCCAGGACAGGCCGTAGGCGCGGGTCCGGCTGTCGTTGACCAGAAGCCGGCGAACATGCAGTCGCTCACCACCGGGCTGGTCGCAGGTGTATTCCCACTCGGCCGCGCCGCCGGGACGGATGACCGGCCCAATGCTGATCTTCCGATAGCCGGCCAGTGCGCCGGTGCTGAGCACGTCGCGCTCCGCAGCCTCCCACCGCCTCGACGGTATGGACGACGCTTCGGCGACGGGGTCCACGGCGATGGCCCGCAGGTCGGCGGGGTCGCGGAAGCAGATCGTCTCGCCTTCGATGTGCCGGTTCCATCCCACGGGTACGGCCATCAGGAAACCGGCGGGGTCCTGGTGCCACGTCCACCCGTCGGGCAGGGCGTACGGCAGCGGCACGCCGGGCTCCTGCAGCGGCTCGGTCTCGCTGGAGGCGTCATCGTCCAGGCACGGGTGGGCCGGCGGTGTCGCCGCTGTCGACTCCACCGCGCCGGCCGCCGCACCGCCCGGTTCGGCCGTCGAAGGATTGTTCTGGCCGCGCAGGCCGCCGATCACAGCACCGGTCGCGGTGACACCGACGGCCGCGACCGCCAAGAGGCCCACCACCGCGCCAGCGAACGCCCAGCCGGTCGTCCGGTCGCGAGCGGCTGACGCCCTGACCCGAATGACCGCGGTGTCGATTCCGTCCTGGCCGACAGGGGAGGGTGGGATGGCGGCGGCTCCGGGCCGGCGACGGCGGGCGGCGGGCCCGCGCCACCGACGGCGCGGTCGCAGCGCCGGCACGGGCTCGATGGGTACGGTCGCCGTGGCCACCTGCTCCAGGTGGTCGCGGGCCTCCTGAGCGGACAGACGTTGCCGGGGGTTGCGCAGTAGGAGCCCGGTGATCGCGGGTTCGAGCGGCAGGACGGTCATCCGGTCGGGCTTCTCGGTGGCCAGAGCGGCGAGCATGGCCAGGGTCGAGGGCCGGTTCCACGGGGGGCGGCCCTCCGCGGCCAGGTAGAGCGTCGCGCCGAGTGCCCACAGGTCGCTGGCGGGAGTGGCCCTGCCGTCGCGGGCGCGTTCCGGTGCGACGTACTGGACCGTTGCCGGGGTCGGCACGGTGACGGTCGCCGGGCTGCGGCTGTCAAAGATTGACAAGCCGAACCCACCGATCAGCACCCGCCCGTCGTCGGCGAGCAGCACGTTCTGCGGGCTGAGTTCCCCGTGCACGACTCCCGTCGCGTGGGCGGCGCTCAGTGCGGCGAGCAGGTGCAGGCCGATCCGCGCCACCTCGGTGGGTGCGAGCGGGCCGTCGGTGGCGACCACCTCGGACAGGGAGCGGGAGGGCACGTGCTCCATGACGAGCCACAGGTGGCCGTCGGCGCTCAACACGTCCCACATTCCCACGACGCCCGGGTGATCCAGACCGGCCAGTCCACGAACCTCGTCGAGCGTGCGCTCCTGCAACCGTGACCGTTCGGCGTCGCTCGCCCATCCCGGTAGGGCGATCTGTCTGAGCGCGACGTGCCGGTCGAGCATCTCGTCGCGTGCCAGCCAGACGCGTCCGGGGGTCGCGGTGTCCCCGATCAGCAGGAGCCTGCGGTAGCGGCCGGCGAGCAGCTCGTCATCCATGTGCGTGATTCGGAGCGGTTCGTCGTCCGGATGGGTGAAGGTGACCAGAAGCACCAGGTTCAGGAAGCGGGCCGGCCGGCCGTCGGTGTGACGACGGCCGGCCCCAGCTCAGCTCAGCTTGACCGTGCCCACGATCCGGGTGGGCGTTACGGAACCGCCGACGGGCTCGTTGGAGATGCCGAATGTGCCCGCCTCGGTGATCGGGCCGATGACCGTGGTCGACGCCCTGTCCCCCTCGGCGAGTCGCCCCACTGAACGGGCCGGCTCGGTGCCCCGGATGAGCCAGAGCTCGTAGATCCGCCCGGCACCCGGCGCGGGCAGGTCGCGCAGCAGCACCACACCCCGGTCGCGGTCGCGGGAGACCACCACGGTGGCGGCACCGGCAGGCTGCAGCAACCGCTCGAACACCCGGGCGTCCGGGGCGTCCAGGATCGCGGCGATCTGCCGAGCCTCGTCGCTGCTGGCCCGCTCGTCGCTGATCCGATCGTTGCTGACGGTCCAGGTGACCGCGCTCGCGCCGCCGGCAACCAGGACAGCCGCGGCGGCGGCCACGGCGAGCTGCCGCCACCCGCCGGCCTGCCGTCTGCCGCTGGTACCCGCGACGCCGGCCCGGAGCTGCGGGGTCCGGGCCGCCTGGGCCAGGGTCCGCTCCCGCAGCCCCGGCGGGGTCGCCTCGACGGCGGTGTCGTCGGCGAGCCGTGCCACGGTCTCCCGCAACTCGGCCACCTCGACCCGACACGGCTCGCACTCGGCCAGGTGCCGCTCGAACGCCGCCCTCTCCAGGTCGTCGACCGCGTTCAGGGCGTACGCGCCGGCGAGGGTGTGGACGTCGGCGCTCATGCCCGTCCCTCCATCTCGATGCCCAGGCAGTCGCGCATCCGGATCAGTCCGTCGCGCATCCGCGTCTTCACCGTCGGCAGCGGTGTCCCCAGCTTCTCGGCGACCTCACGGTAGGTGTGACCGCCGTAGTAGGCCAATGTCACCGCCTCCCGCTGCACCGGCGTCAACCGGCCCAGACACCGGCGGACCTGTTCGCGCTCCAACCGGGCGGTGACATCCTCGACCACCTCGTCGTACGGGACGTGCGTCTCGGTCGCGGCCACCTGCTGGACGCGGTTGGTGCGGGCCTGTTCGGAGCGCACCCGGTCCACCGCCCGACGGTGCGCCATGGTCAGGATCCACGCCGAGGCGGAACCCCGCGCGGCGTCGAAGCGGCCGGCGGTGCGCCACACCTCGACCATCACCTCCTGCGTCACCTCCTCGGCCTGCGCCGCATCGCGCACGACGCGGCGGGTCAGCCCGAGGACCCGGCCCGCCATGGTGTCGTACAGCTTCGCGAACGCGGCCTCGTCACCACGTGCCACCCGCGAGAGCAGCTCGTCGCCGGTGGGGCTTGCGGTGTCCTGCGGCACCGACCGTAACCGTCGCGCCTGTTCCGACTCACCGCTCACGGCAGGTCCTTTCCTGTGCGGGCGACGCGTCGACGCGCCACCGGAGGCGGACAGCGCACATCAGGCGGGGTGAGCGTGGGCGAGGCGGGCGTACACGATGATGTTGTCGCGGTAGTGCTGTGTGCTGTCGTCGAACTCCCCGCCGCAGGTGATCAGGCGCAGCGCGGCGTGGTCGGTGGACCCGTAGACCTCGTCGGTGGGAAAGCGGTCCTTCGGGTACTGCTCGACCTTGCTGACGGTGAACATCGCGGTGCTGCCGTCCTGACGGTCGACCGTGATCGCGGCCCCGACCTTGACCCTAGCGAGGTCGAAGAACGTCCCACGACGACCCTTCCAGTTGACGTGGCCGGCCAGCACGGCCGGGCCGAGCGCGCCGGGTGTCGGCGCCCTGGTGAACCACCCGACCTCGGTGGCGCTGTCCGGCACCTGCATCGCCCCGTCCGGCTGCAGGCCCAGGGCGACCGTTGCCGCAGCCGCCTTCAGCGACGGGATCGACACCCGCGTCGGCGGCGAGCTGACCATCAGCGGCCCCGAGGTCAACTCGCCCGGGCTGGTCGCCGGGACAGGCGAGGCGTTCGCGGCCGGTGCCGCAGCGGACGTCTCGGGCTGGGGTGGGTCCCCGCCGCGACCCGCGACCGCGAGACCGATCGTCACAGCCGCCGTCACTGCGAGGACGCCGGCCACCGCCAGGAGCGCGAAGCGCCCCCGGCGGTGGCCGGCCGGCACTGGTGCGTCGCCGGTATCCATGACGAATGCGTCCGGCTCAGCGCTCGCCGGCGAGCCGGCGTCGCGCGACTACCGCACCCGCGGCGCCGAGCAACGCGAGGCCTCCCACGGTGTACATCACCATCGGCGACCCACCGGAGGTGCTGCCATCGCCGGTCGCGACACCACCGGCGGGTACGGAGCCGGCGGCCGCGCCGCTGACCATGCCGCAGGTCGCCGGGTCGGTGGCCTCGGCGGGGATGCCGTTGACCCCGATTGACTTGGCGAATGTCGACTCGCCGAGCGCTTCCATGTCGTACTTACCGTTCTTGTTCGCGTCGATGCCGTGTTGCACGACGTGCAGGTCCTTGAGGTGCTCGATGGTGCCCTTGGGCAGGTCGGCGGCGGGGATGGTGCGCTCGTAGCTGAGGTTGCCCTTGGCGTCGGCCTTGGGCATCCGGTCCACCGCCAGGCCGCTGGCCTTGGTCGTGTCGCCGGTGGTGGTCAGCGAGATGAAGATGTCCCCGTACATCTTCAGGCCCTCTTCGGTGCTGACGTAGCCGTTGCCGTTGGTGTCGGCGGACTTGTCCGGGCAGTGGAAGTCCATGCCGTTCGCGGCACCGTGCACGTGCTGGGCGTGCGGTGAGTTCGGCGTCATGCCCTTCGACCGGATCATGACCTTCAGGTCACCGCCGCTCGTCGCGGTCAACGTCGCGGTTCCCGTCGCGCCGGTCTCGTTGAGGTCCTGCAACTGGACCTGCACGCTCTCGTCGGCATGCGCGGCCCCCGGGAACGCGAGGACCAGCGCGGCCGCGGGTAGGGCGAGCAGGGCTCGGGACAATCTCACAACAGATCTCCGTCTCCGCCGGTACGGCGTCGGTATTCACGTGCAGTCGGGAGGGATTCGTGGCTCGGGGGTCGCCGGATTGGTGCCGGGCCGGAAAGACTTCTGCGGCCCTGGCGGTGAGCCACTCGGTTACTGCCGTCGTGAGCAGTCCGCGGGCCGGTCGGCGCCGAAGAACGGGTATGGCATTTGACCTTGACTCCTACAAGCATGCAGCCGCCAAGATCGATGACGGCGACATCGAGTACGGCCGTTTCCGAGACCGTCCGCTCTCGCCGGCGGCGCTGCGGTGTCTGCGCTACATGTGCGACATCGAAAGCCACACCGTCTGCTACCTGCGGGACCTGCTCGTCACCCCGTCACACGCCGACCCCGACGTCACGGCCTTCCTCACCATGTGGGCGTACGAGGAGTACTGGCACGGCGAGGTGCTGGCGAAGGTCCTCGACGCCCACGACATGCCGACGGGCAACGCGCACATCGCCGCCGTCCGGGCCGGCCTCGGCTGGCGCGACCGCTGGGCGCCCATCCAGCAGGCGCTGGCCGCCAATCTCGTCGGCGTCGACTTCGTCGCCGTCCACATGACCTGGGGTGCGGTCAACGAATGGTCCACCCACGCCGGGTACTCCCGACTCGCCGAGCGTGAGCAACATCCCATCCTGACCGACGTACTGGACCGAATCATGCGGCAGGAGACCCGGCACATCGCCTTCTACGCGACGCAGGCCCGGGACCCGCTGCTGCGTTCGTCACGAGCCCGGCGACTGGCCCGATTCGCGTTGCGCCGGTTCTGGGCGCCGGTCGGTTCCGGGGTGATGCCCCCGGCCGAGACGACACACCTGATCGGCTACCTGCTCGGCGGCCCGTCGGGCGCGACGGTGATCGACCAGCTCGACGAGCGCATCCACCGGCTTCCCGGCCTCGACGGTCTCCGGCTGGTGCGGCGGGCAGCCGCCGTTCACGGGGTGAGGGAGGTCGCGAACCTCGTGGCGTAGCGAAGCTAGGCAACGTCGACGGAAACCCTACGAGTTTCGATGCAATCGCCCGGGCGGACGACTTGCCGGGGAACCATCCCAACCACTCCTCCCGGGGTGCGTCGGGTGACGAGCAGACCGACACGGGGCAAGGGCCGCAAGCTGTGGCCGAGAACGATTCGGTGGCAACTGACCTCACCGCGATGAATTGCTCGCGCCAGAGCTATCTGTGGCCAGCTCGCCGAACCAGCGGTGATCACGGCGGAACACCTCGCGCACCGTGAGCTCGGCCGCCGACGCCACCCCGGCGACCGCCACCGTGTCGAGCCGGGCCCACCGGAAGGGTGGCCCGAGGCGCGAGCCACCTCCGGCGGCCTCGATGGCCAGGTGGGCCTGACCGCGCCACAGCCCGGGACCTGGTGCTTCGAGTTCGACGAGCACGGTGCCGCCGGGGCGCAGCAGGTCGTGGCACCTGCCGAGCAGGGTGACGGGGTCGCCGCCGATGCCGATGTTTCCGTCGATCAGGAGCACGTGCGCCCAGCGTCCCTCCGCCGGTAGTGGGGCAAACACATCCCCGTGGAGGGCGATCGCGCCGCGGGCCCGGGTCAACCGGACCGCCTGCGCGGAGATGTCGACCCCGACCGCCGTCAGCCCGGCCTGGGTGAGTGCCAGTGTCAGTCGGCCCGGACCGCAGCCCAGATCGAGGGTCGGCCCGGTGCACCGGGCGACGAGTGCGGCCACCGCCGGTTCGGCCGGGCCGTGCCATCGGCGTACCGGTAGGCGGCGGCGCGAACCGTTGTCGCCGTGCACCAGCCAGTGGTCGTCGGTGCGGCGCCGCAGCGGGCTGCCGAACGCTTCGGCCGGTTTGGCCCGTACGCTGCGGCTCACCGTGGCATCTCGGGGGTCACACTGCACCGGACCGCCGCGACCTGACGCGCAAACCGGCCGCACGTGCCGCGCCGCGGCAGGCGCTCCTCCAGACGGGTCGCGGCCTGGCGTTCGCCTTGCTCAGGCACGTCAGCCGCAGTTCGTTCAGGACGCCCGGTGACCAGCACATCGATTGACCACGCCAACCGATCGGCAGACGTCGGCCCGGCCACCGCCAGCGCGTCGGACCAGTCGTCAACGTCGCGCAGTACCGGTAGGGGATCGATGCGCAGACTCTGCTTGCGCAAGGCCGTGATGGTGTGGTGTCCGGTCAGCGCGGTGGACATCGGCACGGCTCCCAGCACGGCGGCGTGCCGAGGGTCCTGCAGACCCAGCGCCCACCACCCGCCGTCGACGGCAGGGCCGAGCACGGCGTCGGTCAGGGCGAGACGCTGGACGGCAGCGTCGAGTTGCGCCGGGGTCAGCTGTGGCGTGTCCATGCCGATCTGGAGCACCGGCCGAGCCGGGTAGGCGTCAGCCACGTCGGCGTGGGCGTTGGCGAGACGGTCACCGAGGTCGGTGCCGCGCTGCGGCATCACCTGCCAACCGGCGAGCGCAGCGGTCAGGTCGGCGGCCTCCTCGGCGTCGGCCAGCCGGCCGGACAGGGCGAGGACGGGTGTGACGCCGGGCGTGGCGCGTACGGTGTCCAGGGTGTCCAGCAGTGCCGCTGCGGCGATCCGGGCCGCCTGAAGGTGGCTGGCCGGTGGGCAGAGACGGGTCTTCACCGCCCCGGGCACGGGTGCCTTCGCCATCACCAGCAGGACGGTCACCGCGTCCGCTCCACAGTGCGCAGGACCCCGGCGAAGTCCCGGGTCGCGCGCAGCGTGCCACGTACCGAGCCGGAGACCTTCGACCGGGTGCCGGCGGCGCGGTGCGAGTACCGCACGTCGAGTTCCTGGATCCGCCAGCCCGCGGCGGCGGCGCGGATGAGCAGTTCCAGCGGGTAGCCGAAGGCGCGGTCGGTGACGCCGAGGCCGAGCAGCGCGTCGCGGCGGGCCACCCGAATCGGGCTGAGGTCGCGCAGCGGCACCCCCCGGTGCCGCAGCAGCGCCGCGACCAGCGCGGTGCCGGCGCGGGCATGCCAGGGCCAGACGCCGGCGGCGACGGGCCGCCGACGACCGACCACCAGATCCGCCGTTCCGAGGGCCACCGGCGCGACCAGCGCCGGGAGCTCGGTGGGATCGAAGGAGCCGTCGGCGTCGAGCACGCAGACCAGCTCAGCCTCGGCCACCTCTAGACCGGTGTGTACGGCGGCGCCGTAGCCCCGGCGCGCTTCGTGAACGACCCGCGCGCCGTGCCGGGCCGCGACCTCGGGTGAGCCGTCCCCGGAGCCGTTGTCCACCACGATCGCCCGGTAACCGGGAGGCAGGGCGGTCAGGACGCCGGGCAGCGCCGCGGCTTCGTCGAGACACGGAAGCACCACGTCGATCGGTGATGGCATACCGGAAACGCTAGGACGCCAAGCCACCCCCGAGGGGCGAATCGGACCATCGGTGCCCTTGCCGGCGTCACTTCCTCATCGAAGAGTGATGGCCAGCCTGTTTCCGCCCGCCGGGACAGCGATGGTCGTACTGTGCGGTCCTCATGAACGTGCTCGCGCCTCTGCGTCGGGGATCGAACGCACCCGCCCGACGCGTCGACGCCGACTTGGTGGTGCTCGGCGTCGAGGTGGTGGTGGTCGCCGCCGCGGTGGCGGTGGGCGTGCTGCTCAACGCGCGTGGTGTCGGTTTGCACGCCGACGCCGCGCCGCTCTACGCCACCTGGCGCCCGCACCTGGGCTGGGGCACTCCGGCCGCGCTGCTGGTCGCCGCGGGGGTGCTCGGTTGGGGCGTCCGGTGGGCCCGCACCGCCGGGTGGGGTCGGCTGCTGTTCGCGGCCTACCTTGCGGGGGTCGCGTGGACAATGTCGTTGGCGCTGGTCGACGGCTGGTCGGCCGGTTTCACCCGGCGACTCACCCCGCAGGCCGAATACCTGCACGAGGTACCCCGCATCACCGACGTCACTGCCATGCTGGCCGGCTTCAGCACCCGGATCCTCGACTTCCAGCCGCACGCGTGGTCCACCCACACCGCCGGTCATCCGCCGGGGGCACTGCTGGTCTTCGTCGGGTTGGACCGAATCGGCCTCGGCGGTCCCACCACCGCAGCGGTGGCGTGCGTGCTGGTGGGGGCGACAGTGACCGTGTCGGTGCCGGTGACGCTGCGGGCCCTCGGTGCGGAGGATGCCGCCCGTCACGTGCTGCCGTTCCTGGTGCTGCTGCCCGGTGCGATCTGGGTGGGAGTCTCGGCCGACGGCATCTTCGCCGGTGTGGTCGCGGCGGGGCTGGCCCTGCTGGCGGTACGCGGACTGGTCGCCGCCGCGGTCGGTGGCCTGTTGCTCGGCTTCGCGCTCTACCTGTCGTACGGATTCGTGTTGGTCGGCATCCTGGCCCTGGCGGTGGTGGCGCTGCGGTCGCGGGACCGGTGGGGGGCGTTGCTCGTGGCACTGGCCGGGGTCGGTGCGGTGGTGTCCACCTTCACGGTGAGCGGTTTCTGGTGGCTCGACGGGTACCACCTCGTTGTCGAGCGGTACCACCAGGGCTGGGCCGCGGAGCGCCCATACGCCTACTGGGTGTGGGCGAATGTGGCGGCGCTTCTGCTCTGCGCAGGCCCGGTGCTCGGGCCCGCGCTGCGCCGGGCCGCACTCGCGTCGGCCGGTCCATCGCGGACCGTCGCGACGCGAACCCGCGGACCTCTCCGAGCCCCGCTCATCGCCTGGTCAGCCGCCCTGCGGGCAGCCGGGCCCACGGTGCTGCTGCCGCTGGCCGCCGCACTGGCGGTCGGCGCTGCTGACGTGTCTGGGCTGAGCAAGGCGGAGGTGGAACGGATCTGGCTACCGTTCGTGGTCTGGCTGCTGGTGGCCGCCGCTCACCTGCCACCGCCGGCCCGACGGTTCTGGCTGGCAGGGCAGGCGGTCACCGCTCTCGCGCTCAGCCACCTGCTCTGGACGGTGTCCTGATCTCGCGGCCGGCAGGGCGACGGATCTCAGGCGGTAAGGGCGGCCGGCTCCCGTAGCGGATCCGCGGCGAAGGCGGCCACCCCCTCGGCGAACCTCACCCGGGCGGTGTAACCGAGCAGCTCCGTCGCCCGCCGGGGGGTCGGCGACCACGTGTCGCACGTCGGCCGCCCGGCCGCCACCGACGACAAGCGGCGCCGGCCCGCCCATCGCCTCGGCGAGGGCGACGGCCAGCTCACCGACAGTGTGCGGCTCACCGGAGCAGACGTTGACCGGCACGAGGCCCAGCGGTGGCGACGCGGTCAACGCCAGCAGGTTGGCCCGCGCGACGTCGGTGACGTGGACGAAGTCGCGACGCTGCCGACCGTCCTCCAACACCCTCGGCGGCAGCCCCGCCGCCAACGCGGACCGGAAAATCGAAGCCACACCGGCGTACGGGGTGTCCCGTGGCATCCGGGGGCCGTAGACGTTGTGGTAACGCAGCGCCCAGACACTCCCGCCGGTCTGCCGCGCCCACGCGGCAGTCAGGTGTTCCTGGGCAAGCTTGGTGGCCGCGTACGTGCTCCGCGGCTCCAGCAGGGCGTCCTCGGGCACCAGAGTTGGCGAGAGAATGCCCCCGCAGTCCGGGCAGGTTGGTTCGTACCGGCCGGCGGCCAGGTCGGCGACACCGCGGGAAACCTGCCGCACGGTGCCGTGCATCGCACAGTCGTACCGGCCCTCGCCATAGACAACCATCGAGCTGGCCAGCACCAGCCGGCTCACCCCGGCACGGTGCATCGCGGCGAGCAGCACCGCCGTCCCGAAGTCGTTGTGGCTGACGTAGTCGGGGGCGTCGGACGGATCAAGCCCGTGTCCCACCATCGCCGCCTGGTGACACACCGCGTCCACACCGGTCAGCAGCCGGTCCAGCAGGCGGGCATCCCGGACGTCACCCACCACCGGGTCATGTCGCCGGGACCACTCGGGGAGTTCCCCGCCGTGCGCCTGAGGCAGCAACGCGTCGAGCGCTACCAGTTCGTGGCCTTCGGCGACGAGCAGATCGGCGATCTGCGATCCGATGAAACCGGCCGCGCCGGTGAGCAGTACCCGCATCCCGGTGACCGTAGACCGCACTGGGGCGCGGCGAGGCCGGTTCGCCCGCCTGCCAGGCGATCGGTATCCCGGTATGCACCAAATTGGGGACCCGTCGCGTCTAGCGTCCCGGGGTATGGGTGTGACAGACCGGCGACCGGGTTTCCCTCAGCGGTGGTGGCGCGCCCTGGAACGGCACCCCCCACCGATCCCCGGTCTGGGCGGAGACCGGTGGCGCAGTCCGCTGCGGGGTCCGTGGCTCACCGCCGTCTACGGGGCCGTGCTCCTGGTCGGGCTGCCGTTGGCGATCATCACCGGGCTACTCGACTTCGCCGCCTACGGCCCCCAGTTCGACCAGGCCCTCCCCCGCGAGGTGGGGTGGTTACGGCTGCCGCCGTTCGACTGGCCGACCCGGCCGTCCTGGCTGTTCCGAGTCACCCAGGGGCTGCACGTGACGCTCGGCATCATCCTGATCCCCGTGGTGCTGGCGAAACTCTGGTCGGTGATCCCGAAACTCTTCATCTGGCCACCGGCCCGCTCCCTGGCCCAGGTGCTGGAGCGGCTGTCCCTGCTGCTGCTGGTCGGCGGCATCCTCTTCGAGATCGCGACCGGTCTGCTCAACATCCAGTACGCATACCTGTTCGGCTTCGACTTCTACACCGCGCACTACTTCGGAGCCTGGGTCTTCATCGCCGCGTTCGTAGCACACGTGACGCTGAAGCTGCCCCGGATGGTCAGCGCACTCCGATCCCGGCCGGCTCTGCGGGACCGCCGAAGACCGGGGCAGCGCGAGCCGATGCGGGCCGAGCTGCGTACCCCGGTGGCCGCCACCCGGTCCGAGCCACCCGATCCGGACGACCTGGTGGCCGCCGCACCCGGCGCGCCGACGATGAGCCGACGCGGTGCGCTGGCCCTGGTCGGTGGCCTGTCCCTGCTACTCGGCGCCCTCACGGTCGGGCAGACCCTCGACGGGTTCTGGCGTCGGACCGCGCTACTGCTGCCCCGCGGACGTGAGCCCGGCACCGGACCGAACGGCTTCCCAATCAACCGCACCGCCGCCGCCGCGAACATCAAACCAGACGAGACCGGGCAACGATGGCGGTTGACACTGCGGGGCGGCGGTCGCCTCGTCACCCTCGACCGTCCCCGCCTGCTCGCCATGGGCCAGCACACCGCCCGTCTGCCGATCGCCTGCGTGGAGGGGTGGTCGACGGAGCAAAGCTGGTCGGGCGTACGACTACGCGACCTCGCCACCCTGGTCGGTGTGGGCGATCCGGCGTCGGCACAGGTGCGCTCACTGGAAAAGGCCGGGTTGTTCAACCAGGCGATCCTCCAGGCCAACCAGGTGCTCGACGCCGACTCCCTGCTCGCTCTGCGGGTCAACGGCACCGACCTCTCCGCCGACCACGGATTTCCGGCCCGGGTGATCGTCCCCGCCCTGCCCGGCGTGCACTGCACGAAATGGGTCGCCGAGATCACCTTCCGGACCGGCACCGATGGATAGGCCCCTCCCCTGGTTCCGGACGGCCTACGGGTCCTCCCCACAGCACCTCGTCGTCATGATCGCCTGTTTCGCCCTCACCGGTTGGGTCGCACTGCGACTCAGCCAAGAGGCGACGGCCGGCCGAATGCTGCTCTGGTTCGTCGGCGCGGCCGTCGCTCACGACCTCGTCCTCTTCCCGATCTACGCGTCGGCCGACCGGGTGCTGCGCGGCACGCTCGGGCGCGGCCACCGTGGCGAGGACGGCCTGACGGCCGGTGCACAACGCTCGGTGCCGAGACGAGCCGAGCAGGCGTCGTTGCGGCCCTCGGCCCTTAATCACATCCGGGTGCCGGCGCTCGCCAGCGGACTGCTGTTCCTGGTGTACCTCCCCGGCATCCTGCGCCAGGGCCAGGAAACCTATGTCGCCGCCACCGGCCAGAACCAGCAGCCATACCTGGTCCGTTGGCTGGCACTCAGCGCCACGCTGTTCCTGGTCAGCGCAGGCTGGTACCTGGTGCGCCGATTCCGCTGGCGACGGGTCGGCATTTCGCCGCGTTGAACGGGTTCCTGGCCCGCTGTCCCGAGGGAGGCAAGAACATGACGAGGTACGCGCAAACACCCCGGGCCGACGTGGGGGTGATCGGTGGCAGTGGCCTCTACGAACTGGTCGCCGGCGGCACGGCGGTCGAGGTATCCACCCCGTACGGCAGCCCTTCCGATCCGATCACCGTCGGTCAGATCGGTGGTCGCACAGTGGCGTTCCTGCCGCGGCACGGCGTCGACCACCGGTTCCCCCCGCACCGCATCAACTACCGGGCCAACCTCTGGGCACTACGTGGGCTCGGGGTACGCCAGATCCTCGCACCCTGCGCCGTCGGATCGCTCACCCCGGCACTGGCCCCCGGAGCCCTCGTCCTTCCCGACCAGATGGTCGACCGGACCAGCGGACGGGCCGGCACCTACTTCGAGGACGGTGCGGTCCACACGTCGTTCGCCGACCCGTACTGCCCGACGGGACGCGCGATCGTCGCCGCCGCCGCCCGCAACGCCGGATACGAACCCGTCATCGGCGCCACGATGGTGGTGGTGGTGGAGGGCCCACGCTTTTCCACCAGAGCGGAGTCGCAGTGGTACGCCCGCCAGGGCTGGCAATTGATCAACATGACCGGGCACCCGGAAGCGGTCCTCGCCCGTGAACTGGAACTGTGCTACACCCCCATCGCCTTGGTCACCGACCTCGACGCCGAGTCGACGCCGCCGGCGCGGTCAACCACGCCGAGGTGCTGCGCATCTTCGCCGCGAACGTCGAGCGACTACGCGAGGTGCTCTACCAGGCGGTTCCGGCGCTGCCCCACGAATCCGACTGTGCCTGCGCCCAGGGGCACGAGGGCGTCCCGCTTCCGGTCACCCTGCCCTGACCGGCGATTGCGCCGCTATGAAGTCTCGGATTCGCCGCCGGCGAGCGTACGAGTACCGGTACGGACTACCCACCAGAAGGCACGTATCGTGGACCCGGTAACTGGGCCACCGTGGCGTCGGCGCTGCGGTAAGTGCGGGATAGGGCTGAGGCCGTGAGCGTTGCCGCGGACGCGGAGGATCGCCGGGTCGCCCTGATCAGGCAGCTGATCGCGGGCGCGGGCGCGGTCGTGCTGGCCACGTTCGCCGCAGTGGTGATGTTCCCGGCCGAGGAGCCGGTGGGTCGCGTACTGGTGATGGCAGTCGTGTGCGGCCTGCTGGCCGCCTGGTTCAGCGATTGGCGCGCAACGATCGTCACGACGGCGGTGGCCGTCGGCGTCTTCGTGGGCATCCTCGCCGACGGCGCGCCACCGACTCCCACTGCCTGGGGCTTCACGCCGATCTTCCTGGTGGCGGTGGTACTCGGGATGGGAAACCGACTCCTGCGACTGCTAAGCCGCAGGGAGGAGGGGCACCGCCGGCCGTAGCTGGCAGCGGGCGTTCCAGCCGTGCGGGCCGGTACGATGGGTTCCGGTGCGCCGGGAAGTCTGGTCGGCAAATGGCTCCGACCCGCCTTCCGAAAGGTGCTCGCCTATGATGTCCAACCCGCAGTCACCCCCTCGTGTCCTCGGCCGTGGTTCCTGGGCCGAAGCGCGTCGCATCGCCGAGGTGCTGCGCAAGGAGACGATCGGCGGCGCGCTGCTGCTGATCGGCGCCGCCGTGGCGCTGATCTGGTCGAACTCCCCGTGGGCGCATCGCTACGAGGCGATGACGGCTCTCACCGTCGGGCCTCAGTCGTTACACCTTGACCTGTCGCTGGCGACGTGGGCGGCCGACGGGCTACTGGCGATCTTCTTCTTCGTCGCCGGTCTCGAGCTCAAGCGCGAGTTCGTCGCCGGCGACCTGCGCGATCCGCGCCGAGCCGCGGTCCCCGTCGCCGCCGCCATCGGCGGCGTACTGGTACCGGCCCTGCTGTACGTGGTGGTGAACTCCGGTGGCGCGCTGAAGGGTTGGGCGGTGCCGACCGCGACCGACATCGCGTTCGCCCTCGCTGTGCTGGCGGTGATCGGCCGGCATCTGCCGGCCGCGCTGCGCACGTTCCTGTTGACCCTGGCGGTGGTGGACGACCTGCTGGCGATCGTCATCATCGCGGTCTTCTACACCGCCCACCTGGCGGTGCTTCCCCTGCTGGCCGCAGTGGTGCCGCTGGGCGTGTTCGCCCTGTTGGTGCAGCGGCGGGTGCGTTCGTGGTGGCTGCTCCTGCCGCTGGCGTTCGCGACCTGGGCGCTGGTGCACGCCTCGGGAGTGCATGCCACCGTCGCCGGTGTACTGCTCGCCTTCGCCGTGCCGGTGCTGCGCCGCGAGGGCGCCGCTGCGGGAGTCGGCCTAGCCGAGCACTTCGAGCACCGATTCCGGCCGATCTCCGCCGGCGTCGCGGTGCCGGTGTTCGCGTTGATGTCCGCCGGCGTGGCCGTCGGCGGGCTCGACGGCCTTAGGCAGGCGGCCACCGATCCGATCGCCGTGGGCATCGTGCTCGGCCTGGTCCTCGGCAAGCCGATCGGCATCCTGATGGCAACCTGGTTCGTCGCCCGATTCACCCGCGCCCAACTTGACGCAGGGCTGGCCTGGATCGACGTAATCGGGCTCGCTGTGCTGTCCGGCATCGGGTTCACGGTGTCGCTGCTGATCGGCGAACTCGCCTTCGGCATCGGCAGCGAGGCCGATGACCTGGTCAAGATCGCGGTGCTGGCGGGTTCACTGATCGCCGCCACGCTGGCCATGGTCATCCTGCGCGGGCGGAACCGGGTGTATCGGCAGATCTTCGAGGCCGAGCAGGTCGACCGTGACCACGACGACATCCCGGACGTCTACCAGAGGTAGGCCCGCTGCCGATGGCGGGTCCGGCGGCATGCGCGCGACCGAGGCGACGGCCCGGCGTATCGTCGGTGCATGCGCGCGAGCGACGTAGCGATCTCGATGGACACGGTCACCGAGGACATGCCGGCCCGAGAGGCCGCCCGAATCCTGGCGGCGCAGGATCTGCCCGGCCTGATCGTGGTGGACACCGCGGGTCGCCCGTCGACGGTCCTGGCGGGCACGCAGGTACTGCGCATGGCGTTGCCGTCCTACTGCCAGGACGATCCGGCGCTGGCGCGGGTGATCGACGAGGCCGCCGCCGACGTGGTCCTGGCGGGGATCGGTAACCGGACCGTCGCGGACCTGCTTCCCCGCAACCGCCCGGGCCTGCCGGCGGTCAGCGCCGACGCCACCCTGCTTGAGGTTGCCTCGGTGATGGCCCGCACGAACGTGCCGCTGGTCGCGGTCGTGGACCGCGACCAGGTGATGACCGGGGCCATCACCCTCGACGGGCTGCTCGACCGGATCCTCGGCACCTGAGAGTCAGAAGAACCGCAACCACAGGTACGGCACCGCGATCGCCACCGAGATCACGGTCACGATCAGGCCATACTTCGTGAAGCCCCAGAACGTGATCTTGTGCCCGGCCCGGTCCGCGATGCCGAGCACCACCACGTTCGCCGACGCCCCCACGGCAGTGGCGTTGCCGCCGAAGTCAGCGCCGATGGCGAGCGCCCACCACAGCACCTGAGCCTTGTCGAGCCCGCCCTCGGCGTTCACCAACTCGCTGACGATCGGGCTCATCGTCGCCACGTACGGAATGTTGTCCACGATCGCTGACAACCCCGCCGAAGCCCACAACAGCAACATGGTCGCCGGCCAGAGCTTGCCCTCGACGGCCCCGGTCGCCGACCGGGCGATGCTGTCGATCACCCCGGTGGCCACCAGGGCGCCGACCATGACGAACAAGCCGGCGAAGAACACCAGCGTCGGCCACTCGACGTCCTTGGCCACCTCCTGAGCGTCCAGCCGGGACAACACCAGCAGCAGCAGTCCACCGAGCAGCGCCACCACCGACGGCTCCAGGTGCAGCACGGTGTGCAGACTGAACGCGAGCAGCACCGCGCCGAGCACCACCAGGCTGATCACGACGAGGCGGCGGTCGCGAATCGCGTCCGCCTCCCGGAGCGCCATCACCCGTGCGGCACGCTCGGCGTCGTACCGGAACGCCCTGCGGAACATGATCCGACACAGGCCGACGAACACGACGATCACGATGAGCACCAGCGGAGCCATGACGTTCAGGAAGTCGGTGAAACTCAACCCGGACCGGCTGGCGATGATGATGTTCGGCGGGTCGCCGACGAGGGTGGACGCACCACCGATGTTCGACGCCATGACCTCGGCGATGAGGAACGGAACAGGTGGCACGTCGAGTCGCTCACAGACCAGCAGCGTCACCGGCGCCACCAGCAGCACCGTGGTGACGTTGTCCAGCGCCGCCGAGACCACGGCCGTCACGACCACCAGGATCACCATGATCGGGAACGGACGACCCCGAGCCTTCTTGGCGCTCCAGATCGCCAGGTACTCGAACAGGCCGGTGCGCTTCAGGACACCGACGATCAGCATCATGCCCAGCAGCAGGAAGATGACGTTCCAGTCGATCCCCGCTTCTTCGGAGAAGAACGCGTGCTCGGCATCGGTGGCGCCGATGGCCAGCATGATCGCCGCACCGCCGACCGCCACCGTCACCCGGTTGATCTTCTCGGAGGCGATCAGGACGTACGCGGCGGCGAACACCGCCACCGCCATCCAGGCCAGGATGCTCATTCGGCGTTTCTCCGGTTCTGGTCAGCCGTCACCGCAACGCCGACCAGACTTCCCGGCACACCGAGATCAAGCTATCAGTCCGGGCGGTCATCCACCGTTCACGAGGGCCTCGGCGACGAGGCCGCCGGCGGCCAGACGCCGATGCTGTGCAGCGCACAACTCCAGCGGGCCGCCAGGGTGGCGGACGGCGCCGCAGCATCCACGGACGGTGTTTCGTCGATGACCTTCCGATTGAGGCTGACCTGTGCCGTGCCGGTGCCGCCGACGCTAATGTCGTCGTCGACCCGCAGGTGGCGGGTGGCGCCGAGGTAGAGCACCGACACGGCCAGCGGCATGGGTTCAGCGCCTTCGAGCCCGCGCAGTTCCCGCCCCGCCGGCCGGGTGCGGAACGCGCCGGCCGGTCAATGCTTCGACGAAACAAGACTTGATCACGCCAGGATAGGGTCTGTTCCGGACCAGCCTGGCTCCACGCAGGAACGACTGACGGCTCGCGGGTCGCCAGAAGCCTGATCACACATAAGGCGCATCGATGGCCGGGGTGACCCCGGTTTCCGGCTGGAACGGTCACCGACCCGACCCGACCGGGACGCACGGGGGCTCCCGCCGTACGAAGGACCGGTACCTTCGGCACCAGGCCACCGCCTGCCCCACGTACACCCCGCCAAGGTTGCCGAAGGGCAGGCCGGTGGCGAATCTGGCGCTCGCCTCGACGGTACCCAACTTCCGGGCACGTTTGTCGCGGCCATCGGAAGCGACCGGAGACGCCAGCTGCGAGAAGCAGCATATCCGCTGCGGTTGACCGTGTACCGAACCCATCACGACACACCTCGAACCCTCCGCGTCAGATGGTGCGGCTCGCCCCGGGTAGGGACCGAACTTGATGGGTAGCTCCCGGGGATGATGTGGCAAAGCCCCGCGGACCTTCTCCGCCTGCTCGTGGTCGCGTTGCTCGTCTACCCGGTGCTGGTGGTGATCCTGCGGGTTTCTGGGAAGCGGACGCTGTCCAAGCTCAACGCGTTCGACTTCGTGGTCACGGTGGCGCTGGGCTCAACGCTGGCGACGATCCTGCTGTCCCGGGACGTCTCGCTGGTCGAGGGGATCCTCGCGCTGGTGCTGCTGGTCGGCCTGCAGTATGGTGCCGCGCTGCTGGCGGTCCGCTGGCCACCGTCGCAGCGGCTGCTCAAGGCCCGACCGACCCTGCTGCTGCGCGACGGGCAACTGCGGTACGAGACCATGCGCAGCGTCCGGGTGGCGGAGAGCGAGATCCGGCAGGCCGCCCGCAGCCAGGGCACCGGGGACCTCGGTGACCTCGCCGCGGTGGTGCTGGAGACCGACGGGACCCTCAGCATCATCACCCGCAGCCGGTTCGGCGACGGCAGCAGCCTCACCGACGTGCCCGACGTACCCGACACGTCGCCGCGGCAAGGCGGGTGACCCGTCCGTTTCGGCGGATGTCGTGGGGGAACGCCAGGACCATGCGCAAACGGACAGGGTGGGCGCGATGAGCAGCAGCGGGTACGACGCGGTCGTCGTCAGCGCGGGGCACAACGGGCTGGTGGCCGCCAACCTGCTGGCCGACGCCGGCTGGCACGTCCTCGTGCTGGAGGCGGACGACGCGCCCGGCGGGGCCGTGCGGTCCGCCGAGGTGCTCGGGCCCGGTTTCACCACTGATCTGTTCAGCGCGTTCTATCCGTTGGGCGCGGCATCGCCGGTGCTGCGGGCACTTGACCTGGAGCGGCACGGGCTCCTGTGGAGTCGCGCTCCGGCCCCGCTGGCGCACCTGCTGCCGGACGACCGGTCGGTCGTGCTGTCCCGGAACGTGGTCGAGACGGCGGCGTCCGTCGAGCGGTTCGCGCCGGGCGACGGCGCGGCCTGGCAGGCGCTGGCGCAGCGGTGGGACCGCTACGGCGACGACGTGCGCCGGGCGCTGTTCAGCCCGTTCCCGCCGGTGCGCTCCGGGGTCCGGTTGCTGACCCGGATGGGCCCGGCGGACGCCCCTGCCGGTGCGGCGCCTCGGGATGGAGCAGTTCCGCGGCGACGGCGCGCGGCTGCTGCTGGCGGGCACCGCGCTGCACTCGGACATGTCGCCGGACGAGCCGGGCAGTGGACTGTTCGGGTGGCTGATGACGATGGTCGGTCAGCGGACCGGTTTCCCGGTCCCGCGCGGCGGGTCCGGGAAGCTGGTCGAGGCGCTGGTGCGTCGGCTGCGGGTGGCCGGCGGGGAGCTGCGCTGCGGCGTGCGCGTGGAGAAGATCATCGTGGTGGGTGGCCGGGCCCGGGGTGTGCTGACCAGCGCCGGTCGGATCCTGGCGCGGCGGGCGGTGGTCGCCGACGTCGACGTGCCCACGCTCTACCTGGATCTGGTCGGTGCTGAGCGGCTGCCCGACCGGGTCCTGTCGGACCTGCGCCGGTTCGACTGGGATCCCGCCACGTTGAAGGTGAACTGGGCGCTGTCCCGGCCGGTGCCGTGGACCGCCGGGGAGGTCGCCGGCGCGGGCACGGTCCACCTCGGCGAAGGGCTCGACGGGCTGACGGACTACGCGGCGGACCTGACCGTCGGCCGTGCGCCGCGCCGGCCGTTCCTGCTGCTCGGGCAGATGACCACCGCCGACGCCACCCGCTCGCCGGCGGGTACGGAGGTGGTGTGGGCGTACACGCACCTGCCGCGCGGGGTGGCCTTCGATCCCGAGGTGGTGCGACGGCAGGTGGCGGCGGTGGAGGACCTGGTGGAGCGGCACGCGCCCGGTTTCCGCGACCGGGTGCTCAACCGCGTGGTCCAGACGCCTGCGGACCTGGTGGGCGCGGACGGGAACCTGGTCGGCGGGGCGATCAACGGCGGCACCACGAAGATCTACCAGGAATTGGTGTTCCGACCACTGCCGGGCCTGGGACGGGCGGAAACCCCCGATCCGGGGGCTGTATCTGGGCAGTGCCGGCGCGCACCCGGGCGGCGGCGTGCACGGCGGGCCGGGGGCGAACGCGGCGAAGGCGGCGCTGCTGCACGCCGGCGGCCGGTTGCGGGCCGTCGCGGTGCGCGCGGCGGTGCGCCGGATCAGCACCGCGCCGGACCGTGGTCTGCTGCCACCGCCGGTGGCCGAGCTGCCCGAGGCCACCAATCGGGGTGGCGCGGTCGGTGGCCCCGGTACGACCGGTGACGGCTGATCAGGTGCGGCGCCAGGCGAGGACACCGGCCGCGGTCCCGAGCAAGCCTGCGGCCACGCCCAGCCGGTGCCGGGAGAGCCAGGCCTGCGGGCTGTGGCCGTGCGCCCGGGAGGAGAAGTCGCCCCGCGCCCCGTAGTCGTGTCCGCCGGGCCCGTCGAGGGGATGCCACAGGTTGTTCGGCCGGTCGTGGTCGGCGGGACGGCCGGTCTGCTGCGATCGGTAGCCCGTGCGGGCCAGGTAGCGGTCCAGCAGCCCAGGCGCGACACGGTTGCCGAGAATGGTCAGCGCGGTGGAGGCGCCGACCCAGTACTCGCGCCGGCGGGGCCGGTCGGCGGCGCCGACGATCGCGCGGGCGGCCACCTCCGGCTCGTAGATCGGCGGCACCGGCTCGGCGTGCCGGGGCAGCCGGGACAGCAGCCAGTCGAACTGCGGGGTGTTCACCGCCGGCAGGTGCACCATGGTCACGTTGACGTTGCTGCCCTCGTGAAGCAGCTCGCAGCGCAGCGACTCGGTGAACCCGACGATGGCGTGTTTCGCCCCGCAGTAGGCCGCCTGCAGGGGGATGCCCCGGTAGGCCAGCGCGGAACCGACCTGGACGACGGTGCCCCGGTCGCGGGGGGTCATGTGGGACAGCGCGACGCGGGTGCCGTGCACGTAGCCGAGGTAGGTGACCTCCGTGGCGCGGCGGAACTCCTCCGGCCGGGTCTGCTGGAACGGCGCGAAGACGGAGCTGAACGCGTCGTTGATCCACAGGTCGATCGGGCCCAGCTCCGCCTCGATGCGCCGGCCCGCGTCGACGACCTGGTCGTAATCGGCCATGTCGACCTCGATCGGCAGGGCCCGGCTGCCGGCGGCGCGCACCTCCTCGGCGGCGGCGTCAAGCCCGACGCGCCCGCGGGCCAGCAACGCGA
Source organism: Micromonospora sp. NPDC051141 (assembly GCF_044455765.1). Lineage (NCBI taxonomy): Bacteria > Bacillati > Actinomycetota > Actinomycetes > Micromonosporales > Micromonosporaceae > Micromonospora > Micromonospora sp. NPDC051141. The sequence continues at coordinate 36,497 of NZ_JBITFD010000022.1, read as the reverse complement.
TGGCGATCCCGCGCCGGGCCAGCAGCCGTACCGTGGCACGGCCGACTCCCGCGCTGGCGCCGGTCACCACCGCCACCTTGATGTCCTGCCGCCGCATGCCCATCTCGCCTCCCGATCGTCGAGTCCTGCTGCCGCACTACCCGTCACCGGTCGGCCCAGTCACCCCGGCGCGTCTGATTCGCGCAACCCGGACGTGTCAGACCGGGACGGACGGGTACCGCCGCCACGGACGCCGAGGAAAGGGGCGACAGCCATGGACCAGCCGGCCGGCGGCACCACACCGGCGGTGCTGCGGGACTACGCGCTACTCGCCGACGGGCACCGGGGCGCGCTCGTCGGCCCCGGCGGAGACGTCGCCTGGCTGTGCGCGCCCGGCTGGTCCGACCCCGCGGTGTTCAGCGCGCTGCTCGGCGGCGCCGGCCGGTACCTGGTCGCGCCGGCGGCCGGCCGGTTCGTCTGGGGCGGGCACTACGAGCCCGGCTCGCTGATCTGGCGCAGCCGGTGGGTCACCGGGGACGGGATCGTCGAGTCGCGGGAGGCGCTGGTCTTCCCCGGGGAAGCGGACCGGTTGGTGCTGGTGCGCCAGGTCCGCGCGCTCGACCGACCGGCACGGGTGCGGGTGGTGCTTGACCCGCGGGCCGGCTTCGGCCGGGAGCCCGTGCGGGACGTGACCCGCGACGGAGAGCGGTGGCTGGCCCGTACCGGTGGGCTGCACCTGCGGTTGCAGGGCGGTGGCCGATTGCGTCGGGACCGGCAGGGCTTCCTGGCCGGTGAGCTGACCGTTCCGGCCGGCGGCCGGCACGACCTGGTGCTGGAGCTGGCGGCCCGCCCGCTCGACCAGCCTGCCGAGCCGCCCGCTGAGCTGTGGCGCACCACCGAGCACCGCTGGGCGTCGACGGTCCCGTCGCTGGACGGGCCGGCCGCCCGGGACGCCACGCTGGCCTACGCGGTGCTACGCGGCATGACCCGCGCCGGCGGGGGCATGGTCGCCGCCGCCACCACCGCCCTACCGGAGCGGGCCATGGCGGGGCGTAACTACGACTACCGGTACGCGTGGATCCGCGACCAGTCCTTCGCCGGGCAGGCCGCCGCGCTGGTCGGGCGGTACGACCTGCTCGACGACGCCGTCGCGTTCCTGACCGATCGGGTGCTGGCCGACGGCGACGGCATGGCGCCGGCGTACACGGTCGGCGGCGGTCCGGTGCCGCAGGAGCAGCCGCTGGACGGCCTGCCCGGGTATCCGGGCGCGGGCGCTCGCACCGGCAACTGGGTACGCGGCCAGTTCCAGCTCGACGCGTTCGGCGAGGTCCTGATGGTGCTGGCCGCCGCGCAGCGCCACGACCGGCTCGACAGCGACGGCCTGCGGGCGATGCGGGTGGCCGCCGAGGTGATCGCGCGGCGCTGGTCACAGCCGGACGCCGGGATCTGGGAACTGCCGCCCCGGCAGTGGACGCACTCGAAGCTGACCTGTGTGGCGGGACTGCGGGCGGCGGCGCGTACCGCGACGGCGGGTCTCGTCGCGCGCTGGTCGACGCTGGCCGACCGAATCCTGGCCGACACCGCGGAGCACGGCCTGGCTGCAGACGGGCACTGGCGTCGCGCCTACGACGACGACCGGGTCGACGCCGCGCTGCTGCTGCCCGGCATCCGGGGTGCGCTGCCGCCGCAGGACCCGCGCACCGATCGGACCCGCCGGGCGGTCGTCGCCGACCTCGCTCAGGACGGGTATCTCTACCGGTTCCGTCCGGACCGGCGACCGCTCGGCGACGCCGAGGGCGCGTTTTTGCTGTGCGGGTTCGCCGCCGCGCTGGCCGCGTGGCAGGCCGGCGATGCGGTGGGCGCCAACCGGTGGTTCGAACGCAACCGGGCCGCCTGCGGACCGCCGGGTCTCTACACCGAGGAGTACGACGTGCGGCAGCGCCAGCTCCGCGGCAATCTCCCTCAGGGTTTCGTGCACGCGCTGATGTTGGAGACCGCGGTGACGCTCGGCCAGGTCGACCCCTGCCGCGCGCCGGCGTAGGTAGGCCCGGTTGGCTTTGGACCTGTACGGCTGTTCGGCCAGCACTCGCTTCTCAGAGAGTCAGGTGCGGCTGCCGGCAATGTCCTGTAGCGCGCGTATGTGGGCGGCGAACGCCGATCGGCCGGTTGGGCTGAGCGACAGCCAGGTGACGCGACGGGCATCGGTGCGATTGGCGGACGCGGATTTGCTGATCGTCACGTGCCCTGCATCCGCCAGAGTCTTGACGTGCTTGGACAGGGTCGCGTCCGAGACGCTCAGGGTGTCGCGCACCACGGCGAAGTCCAGGCGGTCGGTGCTGTTCAGGAGCCCGCAGATGCGCAGTCGCACCGGGGCATGGATGGTGTCGTCGAACCTCGCCTCAGCCACGGCGCAGTTCGGCGATCGCCGACCGGTGGGCGACTCCCGCAAGCCAGGTCGTCATCAGGAACGCGGCGGTGCTGGTCAAGGTCACTGCCCAACGCAGATCGAAGGAGACCAGTCCGAGCGAGACACTGAACAGGGCGAGGCAGGTCGCGACGATTCCGGCGACCGCCCAGCCGGCGCGGGCCCCCATGACCCGGAATCGGATACCGGTCTCGCGCCGGACGAGATACGCGATGACGAGCCCGCCCACCAGGGCGAGCCAGCCCGAGGTCGGTGGCTGGTAGTCGGCGCCCGGGTCGGTGGTGGCTGCTGCGGCGACCCACCATGCACCGAGGGCGCCAAAGGCGAACAGCAGCAGCCGAGGCACCTCGACGGCGTTCGCGAGTCGCTCCCGGTCGGCGTGGAGCGTGTTCAGGGCCTCGGCGGCGGCCTCTCGATCTGGACGCTCAAAGTCGTTTTCCATGACGGCAAGCCTAAGAGTGTCTTTCCGGTTCGGCAAGTGATGCCGTGTGTGCTCCAGCGGAGCCGATCCGGGTCCCAACTCCCAACCTCTCACCGTGAACGACTTCGGCACACGCCCTAACGGCCGGGACCGGCGATGAGCGCCAGCCCGGTCTCCGGGTCGACCCGCTTGGCCAGTTCGGGGGCGACCTCGGTGACGATCACCTCCAGCGTCGGCCACACCCGGGCCGAGAGCAGGTGCCCGCCCACCGTGCTGCCGTCGGGCCGGCCGAGCACCGCGTGCACGTGCAGGGCCGGCTCGCCGTCCCGGGCGGCCACGTCCCCGACCAGCGACAGCACCTCCACCTGCTCCCGGACCGGGATATGCAGGTAGTCGCCCTTCTCCCGGTCGAACCAGCCGACCTCGGCCTCCCGGAAACCGCCCACGGCGGTGACCCGGCCGGCGCGCAGGTCGTGCCGACGCAGTGCCTCACCGATCGCGGTCACCGGTTCGTCGCCCTTGTCGCAGACGACGACCAGCACCCGTCCGGTCGGCTGATGCAGTTCCTCGGCCCTCATGGCTTCTCCTCGTGTCGTGCGGTGGTAGCGCCCAGCACCGCCCAGACGGCGGCGACGGCCGTATCGGCCAGCGCGGCGTGCCTCTGCCGCCGGTCCGCGGCGGCGAGGGCGAGCGTGGCGAGTGCATGGACGCTGTCGACCGCCGCACCGGCGGCGAATACTCCCGGTTCGGGCCACCGCAGGGTGACCGCAGCCTGCGTCAAATGTCGGGCGCCGAGCAGACGAAGCGTCCCCAGAGCGGCGGGGGTGGTCGGATCGACCGGCCGCAGCAGCGCGCCGGGGGCGAGCAGCAACAGAGTTCCCCAGGCCACACGGCCGGTCAATACCGCGCGGCGCAGCGCTCGTCGGCGACCCATGTCAGGCCACCCGGAACCGCTGGGCCTGCTCGGCACGGAACTCCAGTCCGTTGCCCGGCTGGTCGGTTCGCACCGGCATCGCACCGCCGGTGGCCGGCTGCGCTCCGTCGAAGAGCATCGCCTCGATGCGGACGTGGTCGTGGAACCACTCCAGATGCCGCAGGTTCGGCGTGGCGGCGGCGACCGGCAGATGTTGGTGCGGGGCGCAGTGCCCGGACACCTGGATCCCGGCGGCATCCGCGACCGCCGCCGCGCGGAGGAACTCACTGATCCCGCCGCACCTGGTGACGTCGATCTGGAGGCAGTCGACGTACGGGGCCATCCGGTGGAAGTAGACCAGGTCGTAGCCGTACTCCCCCGCCGTCACGTCGGCCGTGACCCGGTCGCGGACCAGGCCCAGGCCGGGCAGGTCGTCGGAGCTGACCGGCTCCTCGTACCAGCGCACGTCCAGGTCCACGGCGGCGTGCGCGACGCGGATCGCCTGCTTGCGCTGGTACGCGCCGTTGGCGTCGACGAACAGCTCCGCGTCGTCGCCGATGGTGCGGCGCGCGGCCGTCATCCGCTCCAGGTCACGCGCCACCTCCGTGCCGCAGGACTCCCCGATTTTGATCTTCACGCGAGGGATGCCCTGTTCGTGCACCCAGCCGGCGAGCTGCCGGTGCTGCCGCTGCGCGTCATAGGTGGTGAAGCCGCCGCTGCCGTAGACCGGCACCTCCGGGCGGGCGGCGCCGAGCAGCCGGGCCAGCGGCAGGTTGTGTCGGCGTGCCTTCAGGTCCCACAACGCGCAGTCGGCGGCCGACAGGGCGAGCCCGGCGACGCCGGGGCGGCCGGCGTTGCGCAGCCGGCGCCGCATCCGGTCCCAGGCCGCCGGCACGTCGTCGGGGTCGAGGTCGGTGAGCAGCGGCGCGAGCAGGTCCGCCACCACCGCGACCGTGGCCGCCGGGCCGTAGGTCCAGCCGATCCCGGTGTGCCCGTCGGTCCGCGCCCGGACCAGCACCAGCGTGGTGGCGGTCCAGGCGAGGGTGCCGTCGCCCTCCGGGGCGTCGGTGGGGATCCGGTACGCCTCGGCGGTGAGGCCGACGCCCGTCACCGCAGCCACCGGCGGGCCAGCGCGGTCGCCGCGGTCAGCCCGGCGGCCGCCACCAGGCCGGCCGTCGTCCAGCGGGTGACCGGGCCGGGCGGTCGGGGCCGGTCGCCCCAGCTCTGTTCCGGCCGTCGGGGGACGTGGTCGTTGTGCAGGGCGGCGCGCAGCAGTTCGGCCAGGTGGATCGCGGAGCGGCCGTCGGCGGCGCTCTGCTCGACCTGGGTACGGCAGCTGAATCCGTCGGCGAGGATCACGTCGGTGTCGGCGGCGTCCCGGACGGCGGGGAGCAGCACGCGTTCGGCGCACGCCTCGGACACCTCGTGGTGGCCCCGCTCGAACCCGAAGTTGCCGGCCAGGCCGCAGCAGCCGGAGTCCAGGAACTCGGCGTCGACGCCGACCGCGGACAGGACGGCCTGGTCGGCGGCGGTGCCGAGGATCGCGTGGTGGTGGCAGTGGGTCTGGATCAGCGCGTGCGCGTCCAGGTGGGGCGGCTGCCAGCCGGGGCTGTGGTCGTGCAGCAGTTCGGCGAGCGTGACGGTCTGCTCCCGCAGCCGGGTGACGTCGTCGTCGGCCGGGAACAGCTCGTGGGCGTCGCTGCGGAACACCGCGGTGCAGCTCGGTTCCAGCCCCACGACCCGGGTGCCGTTGCGCAGGTGGGGTCGCAGCGCGTCGACGCTGCGGCGCAGCACCCGCTTGGCGACGTCGAGCTGGCCGGTGGAGATCCAGGTCAGCCCGCAGCACACCGGCCGGTCCGGCACGCGGACCCGCCAGCCGGCGGCCTCCAGCACCTCGACCGCGGCGCGGGCCACGGCCGGATGGAAGTGGTTGCTGAAGGTGTCGGGCCAGAGCACGACCTCGCCCCGGGCGCCGTCGCCGGTCGGGGTACGGCGGGAGAACCAGTGCTGGAACGACTCCGGCGCGAACAGCGGGATGTCCCGTCGCCGGTCGATCCCTCCGACGACCTTGGCCAGGCGGCCGAGGCCCGGGGCGTGCGCGAGGGCGTTGACCGTGCGGGGCAGCCGGGCGGCGACGGTAGCCACCAGCGGCAGCCAGCCCATCGAGTAGTGCGCGCGGGGGCGCAGCCGGCCGGCGTAGTGGTGGGACAGGAACTCGGCCTTGTAGGTCGCCATGTCGACGTTGACCGGGCAGTCGGCCTTACAGCCCTTGCAGGCCAGGCAGAGGTCGAGTGCGTCGCGGACCGCGTCGGAGCGCCAGCCGTCACCGATGGCGCCGCCCCGGGTCGCGCCGTCGAGCATCTCGAACAGCAGCCGGGAGCGGCCCCGGGTCGAGTGCTCCTCCTCCCGGGTCACCATGTACGAGGGGCACATCACCCCGCCGGAGTGCCGCCGGCACTTGCCGACTCCCACGCAGCGCAGCACCGCGTCACCGAAACTGCCGCCGTCGTCGGGGAAGGCGAAGGTGGTTTGCACGCCGCCGTGGTCGTAGTCGACGCCGAGGCGCAGGTGGCTGTCGAGCGGGTAGGGCGGCATGACCTTGCCGGGATTCATCCGGTCGTCCGGGTCGAAGATCGCCTTGAACTGGCCGAACGCCCGGATCAGCCGCTCGCCGTACATCTTGGGCAGCAGCTCGCCGCGGGCCTGCCCGTCGCCGTGCTCGCCGGAGAACGACCCGCCGTAGGAGACCACGAGGTCGGCGGCGCGTTCGACGAAGGTGCGGAAGTCGCGGACGCCGTCGGCGGTACGGAGCCGGAACGGGATCCGGGTGTGCACGCAGCCCTGCCCGAAGTGCCCGTACAGCGAGGCCTGCTGGTAGCCGTACTCGCGGTAGAGCGCTTGGAGATCCCGCAGGTAGTCGCCGAGCCGGTCGGGGGCGACCGCCGAGTCCTCCCAGCCGGGCCAGGTGTTCGCCGAGTCGGGCACGTGGGCGGTGGCGCCCAGCGCGGAGTCGCGGACCTCCCACATCCGCTTCTCGTCGGCCGGGTCGGCGAACTCGTGCACGCGCGGCCCGCCGTCGCGGCGGACGGCGGCGATCAGCCGGTCGGCGGCGGCCTGCGCCTGGTCGGGTGTGTCGCCGCCGAGCTGCACCATCAGCCAGGCGCCGCCCTCGGGCAGCTCGTGCAGCGCGTGTGGGTGCAGGTTCTTGCGCCGCTCGAAGCTGACCAGCTTGTCGTCGATGCCCTCCAGCGCGATCGGCTGGTGTTCCAGGATCTGCGGCACGTCGTCACCGGCCGAGGCGATGTCCGGGTAGCTGAGGAACACCATCGCGTCGGCCTTGACCCGGGGAACGAGTTTGAGCCGGGCGCGCAGCACGGTGACAAGCGTGCCCTCGGAGCCGACGAGAGCCTGGGCGACGTGGAAGTTCTTCTCCGGCAGCAGGCTGTCCAGGTTGTAGCCGGAGACCCGGCGGGGGATGTGCGGGTAGCGGGTGCGGATGTCGGCGAGGTACTCGTCGCGCAGCGCCCGCAGCTGCCGGTAGATCTCGGCCTTGCGGCCGCCGTCGCGCTGGATGCGGGCGTACTCCTCGTCGTTGGTCTCCCCCACCCACATCCGGGTTCCGTCGTGCAGCAGCACCTCCAGCTCGACGATGTTGTCGACCACCTTGCCGGTGCGCTGGGCGGTGGCGCCGCAGGAGTTGTTGCCGATCATGCCGCCGAGCGTGCAGTGGTTGTGGGTTGCCGGTCGGGGCCCGTACTCCAGCCCGGTCGGTTCCAGTTGGGCGTTCAGCTCGTCGAGCACGATGCCGGGTTCGACCAGGCACGTTCGGGCCTGTTCGTCGACCTCCAGCAGCCGATGGCAGTACTTGGACCAGTCGAGGATCACGGCGGTGTTGGTGCACTCGCCGGCCAGGCTGGTACCGCCGCCGCGCGAGGTCAGCGGCGCGCCGTGGCGGCGGCAGACCGCCACCGCGGCCAACGCCGCCTCTACCGTGCGGGGCACCACCACCCCGAGCGGCACCTGGCGGTAGTTGGAGGCGTCGGTGGAATACGCGGCGCGGGAGCCGGCGTCGAAGCGGACCTCGCCGTCGACCTCCGCCCGCAGGTCGGCGTCGAGCGCGGTCAGGTCGACGTCGCGGGTCGGCTCGGGTGGGCGCAGGACCGGGTCGGGCAGCACCTCGGTCATGAGCGCAGCTCGTTGATCTTGTCGCGGGCGACGGACGCCACCGTGGCCACCTTGTGCGGTTGACCACGGAGGAACGCCTCGGTGAAGTGTTTCGCCTGGTCATATTTGATCTTGCCGGGCATCGGCGGCTCGTTCGGGTTGACGTCGCAGTCCACGAGCGCCGGCCCGGGGTGCGCCAGTGCCTCCCGGATCGCGCCCGGCAACGCCTTCGCGTCGGTCACCTTCGCCCCGAACGCGCCGCAGCCGCGCGCCCAGGTGGAGAAGTCCGCCTCCGGCTGCCGGTGCCGCACCGCGTACTCGGGGTAGCCGAGGATGATCTGCTCCCAGAGGATCTGCCCGTACGAGTTGTTGTTGTTGATCACCACCTTGATCGGCAGGTCGTGCCGGACGGCGGTGAGGAACTCGGCCATCAGCATGGCGAAGCCGCCGTCGCCGACGAACGCGATCACCTGCCGGCCCGGGTAGGCGTGCTGCATGGCGATGGCGTACGGCAGGCCGGGCGCCATCGTCGCCAGATTGCCCGACAGGTAGAACTCCCGGTCGCCGCGGATCGTCCAGTGCCGCGCCGACCAGGTGGCGATGGTGCCCGAGTCGCAGGTGAGGATCGCGTCGTCGGCGGCAGCGGAGTCGATGCAGCCCATCAGGTACTGCGGCGCGATCGGCGACCGCTCCGGGTCGACCAGGCTGCTCATCTCCGACCGCCAGGTGTTCATCTTGCCCTGGTACTTCTTCAGGAACGACCGGTCCGGGGCGTGGTCCAGCATCGGTAGCAGGTCCCGCAGCGCCAGGCGGGCGTCGGCGCAGACCGGGGCCTCGACCGGCAGCCGCATCCCGATCAGGCTCGGGTCGACGTCGATCTGCACCACCTTCGCCTGCCCCGGGCCGGGCAGGTACTTCCCGTACGGGAAGGAGGTGCCCATCATCAGCAGCGTGTCGCACTCCTCCATCAGCTCCTCGCTCGGCGCGGTGCCGAGCAGTCCGAGCCCGCCAGTGGTCAGCGGGTGGTCGTCGGGCACCACCAGCTTGCCGGGCAGCGTCTTGACGATCGGGCTGGCCAGGGCGTCGGCCACCGCCAGCACCTCCTCGCGGGCGCCGCGTGCGCCCACGCCGACCAGCATGGCCACCTTGCGGCCGGCCCTGAGCACCTCGGCCGCCTTCGCCAGTTCCCGCGGGTCGGCCGGCAGTCGGGGGTACGACACCGTGGTCGCGCTCATCGGCGGCTTGCCCGGGCTCACGTGCCGGTACGGGTCGTCGGAGGCCGGCGCGACCAGCACGTCGTTGGGGAAGGTCAGGTGCGCCACCGTCCGCTTGCTCATCGCGTCGCGGATCGCCAGGTCCACCACCGCCGGCATCTGCTGCGGGTTGGTGACCATCAGGTTGTAGGAGGCCACGTCCTGGTAGAGCTGGGTGGTGTGCACCTCCTGCTGGTAGTGCGAGCCCAACACCGACGTCTCCTGCATGCCGGTGATTGCCAGCACCGGCACGTGGTCGAGCTTGGCGTCGTAGAGCCCGTTGAGCAGGTGGATCGCCCCCGGTCCGGAGGTGGCGCAGCAGACCCCGAGGCGGCCGGTGGCCTTGGCGTAGCCGGTGGCCATGAACGCCGCCGCTTCCTCGTGGTGCACCAGTACGAACCGCAGCTTCTCCCGCTGCCGGCGGAATCCCTCCATCAGGCCGTTGATGCCGTCGCCGGGCAGGCCGAACACGGTGTCGACCCCCCATTCCACCAGGCGTCGGGCCAGGCTCTCGCCCACGATCTCCTGCACGTCGTCCTCCTCTTCCGGGGTTCACCCGTCCTCGTCCGCGTCAGCGGGCTTTCACCTGTCCCACCGGACACCGCGGAGCAGGGCGGACGGGGCGGCGGCTACCCGGCCTCCCCCGCCACAAACCCACCAGGGCTGCCGGTTTCGGGCCGCCGTCACCCGCGCCTCCCGTGCCCGGGCAGCACGGACAGCCGTCCCCGCCCCTCCAGCACGGCGAGATGCACGGCGTCGACCTCGCCCACCCCGTGCTCGCGCAGCAGTCCGTCCAGGTCGGCCCGGGTCAGACCGGCGCGGTGCAGGTTGCCGGTGAGCACCCGGCCCCCGGCGACCACCACCACCGGCCCCTTCTCGATCAGCCGCCGCCCGGCGGGCCGCAGACGCACCCAGGTGATCAGCGCGTGGGCGGCCAGGATGGCCACCAGCGTCACCGCGCCGGACAGGTAGCTGGCGTCAGGCGCGCTGGGCAGCCGCCCGACGACCGCGCCCACCGCGACTGCCGCCACGAAGTCGTACGCGGACAGCTCCGCGAGGGTCCGGCGTCCGCCGAGGCGCATCGCGAGCACGGCGGTCAGGTAGAGCAGGAACGCCTTCACCGCCACCCAGACCAGCCAGCCCGGGTGACCGACGAGAGCGGCGACGGCGTCCATCACCGAGCGCCGAGGTCAGGACCGCCGCATCGACCGCGCCGCGAGATAGCCGAGGAGCGCACCGACGGACAGCATCGCCACCCCACGCGCGGTCATCGCGGAGCGCAACCTGCTCACGCCCGCCCTCGGGTCGACCACGCTACCAGCCACGTCACCCGCCGCCCCCACCACCACGTCACCGAGCCTGCCGCGGTCCATGGTCCACCACCTTTCCGAGAGGCGCGGGCTACCCGGCGGCACGCCCGCCAAACGCTCACGCGTCACGACCGGTGAAGACCCGCTCCGCGGCGGGCTGCTCACCACCGGCCACCAGCACCTCGTCGCCGGCCCGCAGCACCGTCGACCGCCCGAGCTGGACCTGCTCGCCGTCGCGGCTGACCAGACTCACCCACACCCCCTCGTCCCGGCTCAGCTCGAACAACGGCCGCCCGTCGGCCGGCGCGCCGGACGCGACCGTGTAGTGCCGCAGGCCGACCGGCTCACCCTGCACCCGAATGCCGACCGCCCACGGTTGCAGCGGCGTGGTCCGCATCGGTACCCGACACCACCGGGCCACGAGGGGAACCAGTCCGCCCTGCACCACGATCGAGAAAGCGACCACGGCGAAGACGATGTCGAACAGCCGCAGGTCCTGATCCAGGTCGGCGGTGAGGATGAACGTGCCCAGCAGGATCGGCACCGCGCCCTTGAGGCCGGACCAGACCACGAAAATCCGCTCACCCCACCGCAGCCGGATCGTGCTGAGCAGCCCGCCGACCACGATCGGCCGGATCACGAACGTGAGCAGCACCGCCAGCACCAGGCCGGTGAGCCAGGCCCGCTCAGTCACCATGCTGCGCAGCGACACGATCAGGCCGAGCAGCCCGAACGCCAGGATCTCCCCGAGGCTGGCCAGCGCGCCGTGAAAACGCTGGATCTCCCGTTTGAACGGTGCGCGGGCATCGCCGACGACGATGCCGGCGAGGAACACGGCGAGGAATCCCGAGCCCCGGGCCAGCGTCGCCACGCCGTAGATCGACGCGGCGGCGAAGAGCACCTGGAGCGGGTAGAGACTCTCGTCGGGCAGGGACACCCGGCGCATCAGCTGCAGGATGAGCCAGCCGCCGGCCAACCCGACCACCGAGCCGACCACCAGTTGCAGCGCGAACTCGCCCACGCCGGAGGCCACCGCCGACCAGCCGCCGGCGGTCCCGGCGGCGAGCAGGCTCGCCATCAACGCGATCCCGACCGGGTCGTTGGCGCCCGACTCACCCCCCAGGATCGTGCCGCTGCGCCCCACCACGGTGCGCCGCCCCAGCACGGAAAAGACGGCGGCCGGATCGGTCGGGGACAGCGCCGTGCCGACCAGCAGCGCGGCGAGCCAGTCGAAACCGAACACCCAGCGCAACACCAGCGCCAGCGCGCCGGCGGTGAGCAGCGTCCCGAGCACACCCACCAGCGCGACCGGCCCGAGCGACGGTCGTAGCCGCCGCCAGCCCATGCTCATCCCACCGCTGAACAACACCAGCACGAGCGCGATCTCGACCAGGTGCCGGACGGCGTAGAGGGACAGCTCGTTCAGCTTCGGGAAAAGGTCGGAGACGATCGCGGCGGCGAACAGGAACAGCGCCGGCGCGGGCAGCCGCAGCCGGTCGGCCAGCCGGTTGGACAGCACGGCCAGCACCGCCACCGCACCCAGCGCGGCGACGTAGAGCGCGAACCCCTCCACCGCCACCCCGTCCCTGGTCCGGTCGGCCCCGGTAGCCACCGTGGGCTACCGCTACCCGCTCCGGTCCCGGTTAACCGGGAGGCCGGCCGGCGCCGTCTTGAGGCGATCCTGGGCCGGGACGCGGGGTAGCCCGAACGGGGCGGGGCAGGTCACCGCTGCAGGGTCAGCTCGACCAGGCCGTACAGCGGGTAGGTGCCGGCCATCCCGGCGAGCGCCGCCGCCGCGGCGGCCGCCACCGCGACCCGGGAGCCCGCCGGCGACCGGGTGGGCAGCGGCGGCGGACCGGACGAGAAGGACAGGGCCGGTACCAGCCAGCGCAGGTAGTAGAAGAGACTGGCCACGGTGTTGACCGCGGCGACCACGACCAGCCAGGCCAGCCCGCCGTCCCAGGCCGCGGTGAACACCGTCAGCTTGCCGGCGAAGACCGCCGTCGGCGGCGTGCCGACGAGTCCCAGCAGGCAGATCGCCAGCGCCGCGGCGAGCCAGGGCCGGCGGTGGGCCAGCCCTCGGTAGCCGTCGAGGGTGTCATGCGGCTCGGCGGCCAGCACCGCGAACGCGCCCAGGTTCGTCACCGCGTACCCGGTGAGGTAGACCAGCAGGGCGGGCAGCGCGCGCTCGGCGCGGCCGGCGACCGCGACGGCCATCAGCAGGTAGCCCACCTGCGCCACGGTGGAGTACGCGAGCAGCCGGCGGGGGTCGGCCTGGCCGAACGCGGAGAAGTTGCCCAGCGTCATGGTGACCGCCGCGAGCACCGCGACCAGCAGCGGCCAGTTCACCACGTCGGCGGGCACCGCAATGGCGAACAGCCGGTACGCCGCCAGCAGTCCGCCGAGCTTCGGCACGGTGGTCAGCAGCGCGCCGGCCGGGACCGACGCGCCCTGGACCGCGTCGGGCACCCAGAAGTGCCCCGGCACCGCGCCGATCTTGAACAGCAGGCCGGCCAGCACCCCGACCACCCCGACCGCGACGGCGGCGGACGGGGCCCCGGCCAGTCCGGCGGCGAGCCGGTCGTAGTCGCTCGTCCCGCCGCCGAGCGCGGTCAGCAGCGCCGCGCCGGCCAGCAGGCCGACGCCGGCCAGCGCGCCCATCAGGTAGACCTTGAGCGCCGCCTCGGCGCCCCGCCGGTCCCGCCCCCAGCCGGCCAGCCCGGCCAGCGGCACCGACGACAGCAGGTACGCCACGGCCAGCAGCAGCAGGTCCGACGCGCCGGCGAGCAGCACCGCGCCGAGCACGGCGAGCAGCGTCAGCACGTAGAACTCGGTCTCCCGCCGGTTGCCGGCGACCCGGCCGGCGGCGATCCCCACCACCAGCAGCCCGGCCAGCGGGATCAGCAGCCGCGCGGTGGTGGTGGCCGGGTCGAGGGCGTAGCTGTGCGCGTAGACGGTGGTCCGCTCGCCCACGACGGGCAGCGTGGCGAGGACGGTCGCGAGCAGCGCCCCGGCGGCGACCAGCCGGGCCACCCACTGCCGGTCGCGGGACAGGAACGCCCCGGTCAGCAGCGTGGTGACCGCACCGGCCAGCAGGAGCAGCTCCGGCAGCAGGGCGAGCGGACGTTCGGTCATCGGGCCACCAGGTCGGTGACCGCCCGGGCGGCGGGCTCCACCACGTCCAGCAGCAGCCGGGGGAAGACCCCGACGAGCAGCGCGAGCGCCAGCAGCGGCACCACCGCTGCGGTCTCGGCGGTGGTGACGTCGGCGGTCGCGGACAGGCGGTGCCGGGCCGGGCCGAGGAAGACCCGGTGCAGCGCCCACAGGAACAGCCCGGCGGTGACCAGGATCCCGGGCAGCGCGATCGCCACCGCCACCGGCGCGGAGCCCAGGCTGCCGGCGAAGATCTGTAACTCGGCGATGAACCCGGAGAAGCCGGGCAGGCCGAGGCTGGCGAACGCCGCCACCGCGGTCAGCGCGGCGAACCGGGGCGTGTCGCCGGCCAGCCCGCCGTAGGCGTCCATCCGGTAGGTGCCGCCCCGGTCGTAGAGGACGCCGGCGAGCAGGAACAGCGCCGACGTGATGAGCCCGTGGCTGACCATCTGGGTGACCGCGCCGGTCACCGCGACCGCGCGGGCCTGCGCGTCCGAGCCGGCGACCAGGCCCGCCGCGCCGACGGCCAGCACCACGTATCCCATGTGGTTCACCGACGTGTACGCGACCATCCGCTTGAAGCTGCTCTGGGCGAGCGCCACCAGCGCCCCGTAGAGCACGCTCACCACGCCGACCACGACGACCACCCAGGCGTAGCGCCGCCAGGCGTCCGGCAGCATCGGCATGGCGATCCGCACGAACCCGTAGGTGCCCATCTTGAGCAGGATCCCGGCCAGCACGGCCGAACCGGCGGCCGGGGCGTCGGTGTGCGCCGGCGGCAGCCAGGTGTGGAACGGGAACGTCGGCGTCTTGATCGCCAGCCCGAGCAGGACCGCCAGCAGCACCAGCGCGCCGGCCACGCCCTGGGTCGGCGGGTCACGGGTCAGCGCCACCATGTCGAAGGTGTGCGGCGCGGCGGCGACGTAGAGGCCGATGAAGCCCAGCAGCAAGGCCAGCGAGCCGAGGAACGTGTAGAGGAAGAACGTCAACGCCGAGCGGCGGGCCTGCGAGCCGTGCCCCCAGCCGGCGATCACCGCGTACATGCCCACGATGGACAGGTCGAAGAAGACGAAGAACAGGATCAGGTCGAGCGCGACGAACAGCCCGAGGCAGGTGGTCTGCAGGGCCAGGAAGAGCGCGGCGAACTGCCGTGGCCGGTGCTGGCGGCGCAGCGAGTACACCGCGCAGGCGGCGAAGACGACGGTGGTGAGCGCGAGCAGCGGCAGCGACAGGCCGTCCACCCCGACGTGGTAGCCGGCCCCGGCGCCCGGAATCCACGGCTGGTCCACCTCGTACGCGAACCCCTCCCCGGGGTACGCCCACCACAGGCCCAGCACCGCCGCGACCTCGACGCCGGCGACCGCGATCCACACCCACGACACCGCCCGCGCCGGCAGGCCACGCCAGAGCAGCAGGAGCACGGCCACCGCCAGCGGCGCGAAGACGATCAGGGACAGCACGACTCACCTCGCCAGCAGCAGGATCAGCACGGCGGCGCCCAGCACGAGGACCGCCTGGACGTAGTACTGGTTGATCAGGCCGGTCTGCGGCCGGCGGGCCAGCGCGCCGAGCCGGCGGGCCGCCCGGGCGAGCCGGCGTACCAGGGCGTCCACCCCGTGGTCGTCCACCCGGGCCAGGGCGACCGCGAACCGCCGGGTCACGATCGGCGCGGCACCGACCGCGCGGTCGAGCCCGGCGTCGTCGAACCTCGCCAGCCCTCGCGCCACGCCCAAGGCCGCGTCCGGCACCGCGTGCACGGCCCGGTCGAGCACCCGGTCGTCGAAGCAGGCCAACCCCCGGGCCAGCGCGAGGGTCGGCCGGACCACCAGCAGCCGGGCGGCCCGGTCGAGCCCCAGCCAGACCCGCGCCCAGCCCGGTGCCGGCAGCCGGGCCGGCGCGACAACCGCCACCGTGACACCGGCGACCGCGAGCAGGCCGGACAGGACCAGTTCGGCGGCCCGGGTCGGCGGGGCCGGACCGGCACCGACCGCGTCGGCCACCGCCCCGGACAGCGGCGGCAACGCCAGCGCGCCGAGCACCGCCGCGCCGACCGCCAGCGCCACCAGCGGCGCGAGCTGCCCCCGAGCCACCTCCCGGGTGCCGTCGCGCTCGGTGTCGTACCCGGCCTCGACGCCGGGCGGCACCGGGCGCAGGACCACCGCGAGCGCCCGACCGGCGTAGAGGGCGGCGAGCAGCGCGCCGGCCAGACCGACCAGGTACAGCGCCGGGGACCGCTCGCGGGCACCGGCGAGCACCTCGTCCTTGGTGGCCCACAACGCCAGCGGCGGTACCCCGGCCAGCGCCAGGGCGCCCACCGCGAACATGCCTCCCACCAGCGGATAACGGCGGCCTGCCCCGCGCAGCGCGGACAACCGCCGGGTGCCGAACGCGGTCAGCCACGCCCCGGCGGCGAGGAACAGCAGCGCCTTGGTGGCCGCGTGCCCGACCAGGTGCGCCACAGCGCCGGCCGGGGCGACGGCGGCGCCCAGCACCACGTACCCCAGTTGGGCGCTGGTGGAAGCGGCGAGTAGTTGCTTCAGGTCGGTCTGGGCCAGCGCGACCGCGCCGAGCGCCAGGGCGGTCAGCGCGCCGCCCCAGGCCGCCACGTCCACCGCCCAGCCGGTCGCCACGAGCAGCGGGTGCAGGCGGACGAGCAGGTAGCCGCCCATCGCCACCATGGCGGCGGAGTGCAGCAGCGCGCTGACCGGGCTCGGGCCGAGCATGGCCCGGGACAGCCAAAACGAGAACGGCAGTTGGGCCGCCTTGCCGAAACCGGCGGCCAGCACGCCCGCGGCGGCCAGATCCCGCCAACCCGGCGGCAGCCCGGCCAGCCCGGTCAGGTCGAGCGCGCCGCCGGCCAGTCCGGCACCCGCGGCCAGGTAGAGCCCGAGGTCGCCGGCGCGGGTGGTGAGGAACGCGGTGCCGCCCGCCGCGACCGCGTCGTCGCGCCGCCAGTGGTACGCGATCAGCGCGTACGACATCGCGCCCATGACCTCCCAGCCCAGCAGCAGCACGGGCAGCGTCGTCGCGGTGGCGGTGAGCAGCACCGCGGCGAGGAAGAGCAGCATCAGCCCGTGGAACCGGGACCGGTCGGCACGGATCTCGACGGCGGCGTACGCCAGCACCAGCAGCGCCACCGCGGCCACCGCCGGCACGACGAGCGCGGCGAGCCCGTCGACGGTCAGGGCCCACCGGGCACCGGCCAGGAACGGGGCGTCGACGGCCGGCCGGGTCAGCGCCACCGCGACGGCCAAGGCCGTCACCAGCGTGGCCACGGTTAGTCCCAGCACCGGAGCGGTCCGGTCCGCCCGTCGCCCGCCCAGCAGCAGCGCGCCGCCGGCGACGGCCGGGAGCACGACCAGGGTCCACAACGCCACGCTCATCCCCGCAGCTCCCCCGCCATGTCGGTCATGTCGGCGTCGCTCGACCGGAACAGCAGGGTCACCACGGCGAAGCCCATCGCCATCTCCACGGTCATCGCGGCGATCACCACCAGGACCAGGACCTGCCCGTCGGGCTGCTGCGGGGCCAGGAACCACCAGAGCGCGGCGGCGGCCACGATCACCCCGTTGATCATGAGCTCCAGGCCCATCATCACCATCACGGCGGCCTGCTGGCTCAGTGCTCCGTACAGGCCGACGCTGAACAGCGCGGAGGCGAGCAGCAGGAACATCGGCAGCGTCACGGCCGCTCCGAAGAGCCCGCGCGGTCGTAACGGCCCCGCGCGGTGGCGAGCACCAGAGCGGCGACCATGGTGGCGAACAGCACCGCGGAGACCGCCATCATGACCAGCATCTTCGAGCCCATGATCGCCTCGCCCAGGGCCCGGGTGGGGTCGGCGGGCGGCCCGCCGCGGCGGGTGGGCCACGGCACGAGCACCGAACCGGCCGCCAGCACGACGAACACCCCCACCGAGACCGCCAGCGCGCCCCGGCGGTTGTGCAGCATCGACATCGGCATGAGACCGGCCGGGTTCATCATGAACATGACCATGAAGACCGCCATGATCGCCATCTCCATGACCATCATCAGGACGGTCACCACGCCGAGATAGCCCAGGTCGAGCAGGAGCAGCTCACCACCGACCGCCACGAACGACAGCGCCAGCGCGAACGTCGCCCGGGCCATCGAGTCCACCGTGAACACCGCCACGCCGGACGCCACGGCCACAAGCGCCAGCACGACGAAGACGACGACGGCCACCTCAACCCCTCCCCACCACGATCACCGCCACCGCGAGCACCTGCGCCAGCGTGGCGGGCAGCACCACCAGCCAGGCCACGCGCATCAACCGGTCCGCCCGCAGCACCGGCACCCGGTCGCGCACCGCCACCAGGGCGGCCAGCACGGCCAGCGTCTTCACCAGGCTCCACAGCCACGCCGGCAGCAGCGGCCCCGAACCGCCGCCGAGGAACAGCGCCACCGCCGTCGCCGCGCCCGCCACCAGCAACGCGTACCGGCCGGCGAGCAGGACCAGCCGGTCCACGCCGGACGGCTCCGCCAGCACCCCGCCGGCCACGTCCCGCCCGTCCGGGTAGGCGAACGGCCCGGACATGCTGAACGCGAGCACCGCGCCGAGGAGGACCAGGAACGCCACCGGCATCCACACCACGAACCACAGCTCCCGCTGCGCCGCCACCACGTCGGCGATCCGCAGGCTGCCGGCCGCCGCCGCCGGAGCGGTCAGCGCGAACATCAGCGGCAGCTCGTAGCCGAGCGCCTGCGCCAGGAACCGGTAGCCCCCGACCAGGCCGTGGACGCTGTTGCTCCCCCATCCGGCGAGCCACACCGCCGCCCAGAGCAGCACGTCCATCGCGTTGAACCAGACCACCCCGACCGGCAGGTCGGCCACCACCCGGTCGCCCAGCGGCACCACCACGACCATGAGCAGCGCCACCACCAGCGGCCCGGCCAACCCGAGCCGCCACAGCAGCAGATCCGCCGCCACCACCGCCCGCCGTCGCTGCCGCAGCAGCCGGGCGGTCTCCCACAGCGGCCGCCCGGCGCGGTGCACGAGCGTCGGGCCGCCGGCCGGGTCGAGCAGGCCCGCCAGCACCGCAGCGGCCAGCGCCGCCGTGAGCAGCATCCCGGCGGCGGGCAGGACACCCCACCAGGGGGCGGCGGTCACGACGGCATCCCGGTGGTCGGCAACTCGTCCGGGTCGGGGTCGATCGAGGCGAGCACCACCCGAGCCGCCGCCAGGTCCAGCCCGACAACCAGCCGCGTCGCCAGCTTCAGCACCGTCGTCGCGTCGGGCTCCGGCGCGGCGGCGGGCTCGCCCCCGGCCAGCAGCCGGTCCGTCTCGGCCAGTCGGCGCTCCCAGCGGGCGGTCGCGTCGCCGCAGACCGTCGCCGGGACCTGCACGCCGGCGCGGGCCGCCACCAGCGGAGCCAGCACCCCCAGACCGTCGGTGGCGAGGCGTAACGCGCGCGAGCGCCGGGCCCGGCGGGCGAGCGGTCGGAAGCCGGCATACGCCACGGCGAGCGGCACGTTGTCGACGAGCGCGTCGCGCAGCCGCCGCGCGGCGGTCGCGCCGGCCGGCCAGCCCACGACCGCCCAGAGCCGGCCCAGCGAGTCGAGGTGCGCCACGGCCTGCCGGCGCCGCCGCAGCCCGGAGTGATCCACGTCCGGGTACGGCCGGACGGCCGACGGGTCGGCCGGGGGCAGCACACGGGCGCTCGCCGACTGCACCACGTCGCCCTGCACGGCCAGCTCGACGACCAGGCCGCCCGGCCAGTCCGCCAGCACCGGACCGAGCGCCAGGTGCAGCACGTCCAGCTTCAAACCGTCGCGGTCCTCGGCCCGCTCGGCCATCATCAGCCCACCCGGCATGGACATCGCGTCGTGGTCGTGCCGCGCCGACCCGCCGCCGTGCTGCCCGTGACCCGCCGGCCGCGCGTCGTTCACCTCCGGCTCGTGGCGCGTGTGCTCCCGCGCACACCCCGGCCCCGGGTCCGGCGGCTTGCCGTCGGCCCCGGTCAACCGGGCGACCGCTGCGCGCAGCCCGGGCGCCGCCCCGGTCGGGTCGGTGACCCGCGCCCGTGCCCGAGGCGCCGGGAACTGGTCCCACACCCGCTCGATCGCCGCCGCCAGCTCCGCTCCCGGTTCCCCGGCGACCACCAGCAGGTCGGCGTCCGCCGGGGACGCCGCGAGCGGCCACCCGGCCCGGTCGGCGTGCGCCTCCACAGCCAGGCGGGCGCCGGTGGCGCCGGGCACGGCCGCGACCAGCAGGTGCGGCCGGCGGGCCGCCCAGCGAGCCAGGACATCACCGGTCAGGCCCACCGCAACGCGCCCTCCCGCCAGGCGTAGACGACGCCGGCCATCAGCAGGCCGAGGAAGACGAACATCTCCACCACGGCGGGTGCGCCGACCTCGGCGACCACCACCGCCCACGGGTACATGAACAGCATCTCCACGTCGAAGGCGAGGAAGAGCAGGCTGACCACGTACCAGCGGACGTGGAACCGGGAGACGGCGTGCTCACGGGGCGGCAGTCCGGACCGGAACGCGGCGACGGTCGACGGCGCGGCGGCCACCGCGGTCCGCAGGTGCGCCAGGTACAGCGTGCCCACTCCGGCGGCGGCCAGCCCGAGCATGGCCAGCACCGGCGCGTACCGTCCCATCCGTCCTGGTCCTTCCCGATCAGGTGCCTCCACCCTGCCAGCCAGCCGACGTTCCCGCCCGGTATCGGTCAGTCCGCCTCGGCGCGCGGGTTGGGCAGCGCCGCCGCGGCCCGTTCCTGCCGCAGGTCGTACGCGGGCCGCTCGGAGCGGATCCGCGGCATCCGGTCGAAGATGCGCAGCGGCGGCGGTGAGGACGTCACCCACTCCAGCGAGAGACCGTGACCCCACGGCTCGGGCTCCCGCACCACCGGACCGAAGCGGTAGGAGCGCCAGACGTTCCACACGAGATGCCGAGCACGAACGACCCGATCCTGGAGATCGTGTTCAGCGTGGTGAAGCCGTCCTGGGCCAGGTAGTCGGCGTACCGGCGGGGTATGCCCTCGGCGCGGAGCCAGTGCTGCACCAGGAACGTGGTGTGGAAACCGATCATGGTCAGCTAGAAGTGGATCTTGCTGAGGCGCTCGTCGAGCATCCGGCCGAACATCTTCGGGAACCAGAAGTAGACGACGCCGAAGACCGCGGCGCCACCACGAAGTACGAGTCGTGCACGAGTGGAAGTCCACCGGCGGGCTGGCCAGCAGCACCCCGGTCAGGCCGCCGAGCAGGAACGTCACCAGGAAGCCGAGCGCGATCAGCATCGGCGTCTCGAAGGGGCGCCTACACGCTCATTAACAGCGCGGCGATGCCCAGCGCCGGGCGGCCGGGCCGACAGCATCGTGCAGCAGGGTGAACAGCTCGTCGACGCCGTCGTCGGGGCGCAGCACGGACATGGTCATGGACGTCCTTCACGGAAGGCAGCGGATCAGCGGTCACGAGGCCGCCGCCGCGAGTCATGATCATGCGTGCGGGCAGGGTCGAGCGCCGGAGGTGCGCGCTGAGCCGTCAGGGTGGACGTGGTTCGTCCTGGTGCCGTTCGTCGACAGCCGCGGCTTCGAAGCGCGAGCTACCTCGACCGCTTTCCGGGGAGGCCGGCAGCAAACGCCGGTTCGTCGACCGTTACCGCTTCGAGATTTCGTGGTGTCCGGCGGCGTACCACCGACGGCCCGGCATCGCCGTGGCGCCGTGCACCACGACGCTGAGCGCGACGACGAGGCTGCCGGCGGTCCAGAGCAGCGGGTCGCCCGCCCCCTCGTCGGCGCTGAAGGCCAGGTAGAACAGCGCCGACACGCCGATCGGGCCGAACCAGCCGAGGAAGACCAGATCCCGCCAGGGCATCCCGAGCGACCGCTTCAGCGCCAGCACCACCGGCAGCCGCCGCACCAGCAGGACCGCGACGGCGAACAGCGGCAACCGCCAGCCCGCGTCGAGCCAGTCGCGCCACGGCAGTTCGACGCCGAGCAGGAAGAACAGTGGCAGCACCAGGTAGCGGGTGAGCGAATCGTCCAGCTTCTGCTCCGCGATGCGGGGCTGATCGCCGACGACGCGGTTGTAGGCCAGCCCGGTGACGAACGCGGCGAGGATGCCGTCGGTGTCGAGCACCCGCGCGACCCCGAGCGCGGCGATGCCGAGCAGCACCGCGAAGACCAGCAGCGAGCCCTGGTCGAGGGTCTCCCGGCGGCTCGCCGCCCGGACGGCGTGACCGGCCAGCCAACCGAGCAGGACGCCGACGGCTACCGCGCCGAGCACACCCCACACCGCCACGGTCACCTGGTCGACCCACGGCTGCGCCCCGATGCCGGCCAGGGCGAGCACGACGAGGGGAAACGCGAGGCCGTCGTTGCCGCCGGACTCGCCGCTGACCACCTGCCGGAGCCGGTCGGGCAGTTGCCGCTCGGCTGGGCCGCCGGAGACGATGCTGGAGGCCAGGACCGGGTCGGTCGGGGTCAGGCAGCTGCCGAGCAGCGCGGCCAGGCCCAGCGGCGCGCCGAGTACCAGCCAGGACAGGCCGGTGCTGAGCAGCGCCATTCCGACCATGCCGGCGGAGAGCAGCACGAGCACCGGGCGCAGCACCGCCCGGTAGCCGGCGAGCGGGAAGCGCAGCGCAACCGCCGTCAACGACACCGCCAGCAGGGCTCGGCTCACCTCGCGGTTGAGCTCGGCGCCGAGCCGGTCGCCGACGTCGACCAGGCCGAGCACCGGGCCCGCCAGTGCCCCCAGAGCCAGCGCCAGCAGCGGCTCGGACAGCACGGTCCGGCGGATGGCGCTAGACCAGAAGGCGAGCAGGACACCGAGACCCCCGACGAGGGCGTACGCGAGCAGTAGCGGACTCATGCCCGCCCGCTACCCATCGGGGCAGCGCCCGCTCGGCCGTCTCGCCAGGTCATGTGCGCCGGGCGCGGGCGGTGGCCCGGGCGTTTGCCCTCTCGATCGCCTCGACCAGCTCACCCCTGTTCATGTTCTCCGGGTCGTCGATGCCGACCTTGCGGGCCACGTCGTCCAGGTGCCCCTTGCTGGCGTTGGCGTCCACCCCCTGGGGCGGTGGGCCGGTCGCGGTCGCGCGAGGCCGGGGTGCCCTGGGCCGCCTGGGGGTCGGATGGACCCTTGTGTTCCTTGGGTTCCCAGTGGTCGCCGACCTTCTCGTGGGTGTGCTTCAGCGACGCGTAGGCGGCACGGTGCGCCCGCTCGCCGTCGCCGTAGCTCTCCTCCGCCGACTCCAGCGTCTTCTTGTAGGTGCGAACCGCCTTGTCGACCGAGCGCGCGATGGTCGACGGGACGTCGTCGCGCATCTCCTCGGCCTGCTCGTGCTTGTCCGGCATGTCGCTGCCTCCTGCTCCGGTGTCACCTGTCCAGTTCGTCGCGGGCGGCGTCGGCGCCGGCGGGCAGCACCCGACCGGCGGTCCCGGTGACCATGTCGCGCACGCCGTCGGCGAGCCGCGCCGAGGGACCTCCAGCCGCCCGGAGCTGCGCCAGCCCTGCCCGCCCCAGGACCACGGCGGCGACGAGGTAGCCGGCGGTGAGACCGGCAGCGGCCAGCCGGCGCGGGAGCATCGTCTCCAGCACGCGCAGCACCGTGGTCGACGCCGCACCGGCGCCGAGCACCAGACAACCACCGGCGGCAGCCAGCAGGACGACGCCCACGCCCGCCGGTCGGGCCGCCTCGCCCACCTGCGCGCGTACGGCTCGCACCTCCTCGCGAACGGCGTCGGCCACGTCCTCGGCCAGTCGCTCGGTCGGGCTTCGCCGCCCGTCCCCTCCTCCAGTCCCCGCGCTCACAACACCTCCCACTGCGTCCCGCGTGCTCGCGGCGTACCCGGGCGGGCGGGCGTCACACCGCGACGGCGCGGCTTTCGGTCGGCGGGTGCGACGGCCAAAGCCGGGGCCCGCCACCGCCGGATGCCGGAGACTGGCCGGGTGAGCAGCCCACCCCATCTGCGCCGGTCCCGGTGGCTGATTCCGGTGGCCCCGGGCAGTCGGGTCACGCGGCTGGAGCTGTTCTACGACCTGATCTTCGTCTTCGCCTTCCTCAACGTCACCGGGCTCGTCTCCCGTAACCTGACCGCCTCGGAGCTGGTGGCGGGCGTGGTAGTCGTGGCGCTGCTGTGGTGGTGCTGGACCGGTTTCGTCGCGCTCGGCAACGTGGTCCGCGCCGATCACGGCGTCCTTCCGGTGCTCGGCTTCGGGATCATGGCCGCGGTGTTCGTGCTGGCGATCTCGATCCCGCAGGCGTTCGTCGACCAGCCCGACGATCTGCCGGGCCCCCTGGTGTTCGCCGTCGCATACCTGATCGTGCGAGCCCTGACCTCGGCCGGATTCCTGTTCGTTTTCAGCCGGGCCGGTCACACCCGCGTCCAACTCGCCGCCGTGACCGTTCCGCCGGTGCTGGCCGCCGTCCTGATCGGGCTCTCGGTCGCCGTACCGTGGTGGGTCCCGGCCAACGCGGTCCTGGAGGCCCGCCTGGTCCTGTGGACCGCCGCCCTGCTCGTCGAGTACGCGGTCGGGCTGGTCCTGCCCTACGCGCACTGGTCGCTGCCGTCGGCCGGGCACTGGGCCGAGCGGCACGGCCTGATCGTGCTCGTCGCCCTCGGCGAGGTGGTCATCTCGCTGGGCATCGGACCGGGCCGGTTCGACCGGTTGGCGCTGACCGCCCGGGTGATCACCGCGTCCGTGCTGGGCATCGCACTGGTCGCGGCGATGTGGTGGCTGCACTTCGACAGCCTGGCCGCCGGGGTGGAGCAGATCCTGCACGGCGTCCGAGATCGCGTCCGGGTGCCGCTGGCCCGCGACGTCTACACCTACCTGCACCTGCTGACCATCCTCGGCGTGGTGACCACCGCCCTCGGCCTCAAGCTGCTGCTGGAAGCGGTCGCCATGCGGCACTCCCCGCTGTCCGGTCCGGTCAGCGCGGTCCTGCACAGCGGAGTCGTGATCTACCTGGTGAGTCAGGCGGCGATCGCCCGCCGCGCCTTTCGTCGAACGAGCCGCTCCGCCCTCATCGCCGCCGTGCTGATCGCCGCGCTGACGGTGCCCGGCGCGCTCGTCGCGCCGCTGGCCGCCTTGACGACGCTCGTCGTGTCCTGTGGCGCGCTCGCGGTGTTCCAACGGATGACCGGCGAACGCAGACGGATCAAGGCATCCCTGCGCCGCGAGGAGCACGCCGTCGAGGAGGCGGTCAGCGCCTGGCGGAAGCAGTATCTGTGAGGCGCTCGCGCTGCGGGACCGCCGTGTAGGCTCGCCGGATTCGCGGGGTCGGCGGTCGTGTCGCGAGCGGCCGTTCCCGGCCCCGGGCGCGGGTAGGCTGCGGCAGGGTGAGCGACGATCCCGGCCGCCGACGCCGCGAGGACGAGGCCCGCCTCAACGGCCTCGCCCACCGGTTGGACAAGCCGATGGGCGTCCTTGGGCTGCTCTTCCTGCTGCTCGTCCTGGCCCAGGCGTTCATCCACGACGAGCCGCTCAGCACCGTACTCACCGTAACCAGTTGGATCCTGTGGGCCGTCTTCGTCGCCGAGTTCACGCTCCGCGCCTGGATCGCCCGCCACCGCGCCGGCGAGTTCTGGAAACACAACTGGTGGCAACTGATCTTCCTGGCCGTGCCGTTCCTGCGGTTCCTGCGGGCGGCGAGCGCACTGCGGGCCGCGCGCGGCGGTGGCGTGGTCGCCGCCGCTATCCGCGGTTCCCGCTCCGCCGGCCGGCTGCTCACCGACCGGCTGGCCTGGCTCGCCGTGGTGACCCTGGCCGTGATCCTCGCGGCCGGGCAACTGCTCGTGGTCACCGGCTCCTACCGCAGCCTGCCCCGGGCCCTGCATGACGCGGCCTTCGCCACCATCACCGGTGAGCCGCTGCGCGTGAACGACGCGTTCGCGCAGGTCCTGGAGCTGGTGCTGGCCACGTACTCGGTGGCGGTGTTCGGCACCCTGGCAGGGGCGCTCGGCGCGTTCTTCCTCAGCCGGGAGCGGGCCGAGGACGAGCGCCGCCAACCGGAGGAGTGATTGCCGGCGTCAGGGGCCAGGACGGTCGGCGCGTCCGCCCACGCGGGCCGCGCCATGGGTGGGCTGTGGTGCGGCGTCATCACATCGCCCCTGTCCTCGGCCGCGCTGGTCACCACGGGCTACCCGCTGTGGCCCGGTCGTTCAGTACACCCAGACGCGGGTCTTCTTCGGCAGCACGTCCTGCGCCCACAACCAGTCCATCGCCGGCAACGTCACCCGCACGCACCCGTGCGACGCCGGGTACGGCGGGACGCTGGTGTAGCCGTGGATCGCGATCCCCTGCTCCTGGAAGTACTTCGGCCGGTACAGCCGGCCGAGCGGGCCGTCGCGCCAGCCGTCGACCTGCCAGTCGACGGTCCACCGACCGCGCGGGGTGTCGGCCAGATAGGTCTCGCCCTGGTAGGTGTAGTGCTCGAACGTGCCGGTCGAGGTGTTGAAGATCCGGCTCACCGCACCGTCGTCGACGATCATCAGCAGCTGCCGGTCCAGGTCCACCTCGGCGAGGTGGCCGTCCTTGCTGCGGGCGGCCGGGCGTTTCCCGTCGTCGAGCGCGGCCCGGGTCTTCGCGCCGACGATCCCGTCGGGGCGCAGGCCGGCGGCCTTCTGCAGCGCGTAGACCGCCTGCTCGGTGAGCAGGCCGAAGGTGCCGTCGGACTCGCCGACCCAGTATTCGAGCCGGTCCAGCCGCTCCTGCAACGCCCGGACCGCGTCGCCGGTGTCACCGCGACGCAGCGCCTCCCCCGCCCCGGCGCCGGGCGTGCCCGACGGCGACGCGCTCGACGAGGGCGAGGCCGTGGTCGGGGCGGGCGGGACCGTGGTCGGCATGGGCGGGGCCGTGGTCGGGGCGGCCGTCGGCACCCCGCCCCCCGTCGGGGCGGTCGATGCGCCCGGCGTCGACGTCACCGCCGGGATCGAGCCGGACGAGGCCGGTGCCGGTTCCCGACCGTCGCCGCACCCTGCCGCGAGCGCCAGCAGGGCGGCGGAGGCGACGGATACCGTGATGTGTCGACTCTTCATGATCAGCGCGCCGGGGTCCCGGCCCCACCTCCTTCGTGCGTCCGGTCGAGGTCCGCCTCCAGGTAAACAGACCCGTCGGCAGGTATGCAAAAGGCGCGTACCGGGGACTAGCGCGGGATGAGCACTGCTCCGCGTACCCTTCGGTCCCGCCTGGCGGCCGCGTGGTCGGGGTTCTGGCTGGTGCCGGCGGCGTTCGCCGCCGGGGCCGTGCTGCTGGCCCTCGGCCTGTCGGTGGCCGAGCTGCGACTGGGCCTGCCGACCGGCGGGTTCCTGCCCAGCAGCGTGGCCGGCGCCCGGTCGCTGCTATCGTCGATCATCACCGCGATGATCTCGTTCACCGCGCTGGTCTTCTCCATCACCGTGGTCGCCGTGCAACTCGCCAGCAGCCAGTACTCCCCCCGGGTGCTGCGGACCTTCCTGCAGGACCGGATCACGCAGGCCGCGTTGGGCACGTTCCTGGCGACCGCGCTGTTCGCCATGGTGGTGCTGGCGGCACTGCCGGCCGGCTCCGACGCCCGGCTGCCGGAGCTCTCGCTCGCCGTGACGATGACGCTCGTGCTCGCCAGCAGCGGGTTGTTCGTCTACTACCTGCACCACGTCACCACCGTCATGCGGGTCTCACACATCATCGCCGCGGTCGGCGCCCAGACCCGCCGGGTCATCGAGGAGCAGTATCCGGTCGGCCCGACCGCCGCGCCCGCCGCGCCGCTGGCCCCGCCGGTGCAGGTGATCAATGCGGTGCAGCCCGGCATGGTCCAGCACGTCGACCTCGGCCGCCTCGCCGCGCTGGCCCGCGCACACGACTGCGCCCTGTCGGTCCTGCCCGCGCCGGGTGACTTCGTGGTGGCCGGGCAACCGCTGATCGCGGTCCATCCGATGCCCGGCGACCCGCTCCCGGCGACCGTGCCGGAGTCACGGGCCTGCGTCGCGGTGAACCTCGGCGTGGAACGGACCCTCGGTCAGGACGTCGGGTTCGGCTTCCGGCAGCTGACCGACATCGCCGAACGGGCCCTGTCACCCGGGATCAACGACACCACCACCGCGGTGCGCAGCGTCCAGGAGATGCACGACCTGCTGCGTCGTCTGGCCGGCCGGCCCGGTCACCGGCTGCTCGTCGACGACCCCGACGGCACGCCACGGGTACGGGCCCGGGCACAGGACTTCGACGGCTTCCTCGCGATCGCGGTCGACGACGTCCGGCGGGCGGGACGCGACCAGCCGCGGATCACCCGCCTCCTGGACGACGTGCTGGCCGACCTGCGTGCCGTGGCGCTGCCGGAGCACCTGCCCGACATCGCCCGCAGGACCGTGCACCGGCAGGCCTGAGTAGGCGGCTCCAGCTGTCATTTCCAGATGGTCACCTCCTCGGCGACGAGCGCCCGACCGCCCTCGAAGTCCCGGTACGGGCCGAAGGATCCGAGATCGTAGCGGGCCGACAGGTCACGGTACGAAAACTCGATCACGGTGCCGCTCACGGTCACCAGTTGCGGCGGTTCCGCCGGGGCGGGATCACCGGACAGCACGAGTAGCCTCCCCTTAGTGAGGTCGGCGTCTCGCACGACGAAGGCGGCCCTGGTGAGGACGCGGTCGATCGAGGCGGTCACGGTCAGCCGCGCCCCCACCTCGGCGCGGGCGGCCGTGCCCAGGCGGACGGTGGAGGTCGGCTCCGGCGTCGGCTGCGGGTCCGCCGGCCGGCTGGCGCAGCCGGTGATCAGCATGGCCGCTGTCGACAACGCCACCAGCGCCGGACGCACCAGGGCGTGTCGCCGGTCCACTCGCGGTCGCCCGCTCCGTCGTCGCAGCCGGTTCCGACTCAACTCCGGGTCCAGGGGGCCGTGGGTTGCAGGACGGCTTCCTCCAGCGCCAGGGTCCGCCACCGGGTCACCTCCTGGTATTCCGGGTCGGCGACCATCCGGCTGAACGCCCTCCGGCTCGGGTAGCGCACCAGTAGCACCGCGTCCCATGCCTGTCCCTCCTCGGCCACCAGCGCCGGTCCCCCGTCACCGGCGTAGAGCACCTCACCGCCGTAGCGGGGTAGGAACGTCTCCCGCAACGCAGTGGCGTAACGCTCGTAGGGCCCCCGTCCGCCCTCGACGAAACGCAGCAGGTTGAGCATCACCACCGGGGCGTCGGGGTCGGCGGCGAGGAACTCCTTGAGGTCCCGGCCGGTGGGATCGACTGTCATGATCCACTCTCCTGTCGTCTCGCCGGTGGCGACATCAGATCACGTGCAGCCGGACGTTGACGTCGTGCACTCCGGGCACGGCCCAGGCGAGAACGCGGGCGCGGGTCGACACGTCGGAGGACGTGACCCGCCCTTCCAGGATGACCACCCGATTCTGCGCTTCGACGCAGATGCGCTCGCGGCGCAGCAGCGGATCCCGGTTCATCTGCTCGACGACGCGACACGCCAACCGGGTGTCGTCAGCGACCGGACCGTCGTGAAACAGCGACGGCAGCCCTTCCGGGAAGAACCACGGGTAGCTCACGACTCGTCTCCTCACGTCTCCATCGGCGTCCCTCACGCCCCTACCCCAGTGTTCGACAGGCAATACGACAGCTCCATGACGATCTGCACCCACCCGTGTGACACCTTGCCGTGAACCGCCCCGCCCCGCGCCGGCCGTCGTTTTTCCTGCTGGGGCCCCGGCTAGGAGGGCGGTCGTGCCGCCGCGTGGGCTGCGCGGCCGGGAGTCACCGTGAGGGGGTGCCCGATGCGGGTGTTGGCGGGACGCTACCGACTGGTGCGGCAGGTTGGCCGGGGTGGGTCGGCCGTGGTCTGGCAGGCGGTGGACCAACTGCTCGACCGGACCGTCGCGGTCAAGCTGCTCGCCCCCGGCCCGGCGGAGGACCGCAGATGGCGCGGGGCGGTACGCAGCGAGGCGCGGGCCGCGGCGCGGCTGGACCACCCGAACGTCGCCGCGGTCTACGACTACGGCGAGGCCCGGCTGTCCGGGCTGCGACGCGTGCCCTTCCTGGTGCTGCAGTACGTCGACGGCGAGACCCTCGCCGACCGGCTGCGCCGGACCGGCGCGCTGGCGTGGCCCACCGGTGGCCAGATCAGCGCGGACGTGGCGGCCGGGCTCGCCGCGGTCCACGGGGCCGGGCTGGTCCACCGCGACGTCAAGCCGGGCAACGTGCTGCTCGCGCCCGATGGCGCGAAACTGGTCGACCTCGGCGTGGCGCTCTCCGCCGGCTCCGCCACCGTCGACGGCCGGGGCGAGATCCGCGGTACGCCCTCCTACATGGCACCGGAGCAACTGCGCGGCGAGCCCGCCGCACCCGCATGTGACATCTACGCCCTCGGCCTCCTACTCACCGAATGCCTCACCGGGCAGGCCCCCGCCCGCCCGGATCGGGCCGACCGCCGCGATCACGAGACGACGCTGCGGATCGAGGGGGTGCCCGAGGCAGTCGAAGAGCTGCGGCGCCGTTGCCTCGCGCACGATCCCGGCCGGCGGCCGAGCGCGGACACCATGGCGCGGGTGCTCGCCACCACGGCCCTTCCCGAGGTGGTGCGGGTGCGGCCAGCCGCCGGTGCTCGTCCGGACCTTCGGCCCACGGCTCCCGTCCTGCCCGGGAGCCGCCGCCGGACACCGCTGCGGCGCGCGGCCCTGGTGGGCGGTCTCCCGGCGGTCCTGGCGGGCGCGGTGCTCGTCGCCCAGCTTCCCGGCTCCGGTTCGACGCAGGACGCCTACGGCGCGTCGGAGGCGACGCCGAGCGCGGCCTTCGGCTGCACCGTCACGTACTCGGCCGAACGTGCCCGGGGCACCTTCGACGCCGAGGTGGCCGTCGAGGTGACTGGGAGGCAGCCGACGGACCGGCCCGTGCTGCGGTTCCGGCTGTCGCCCGGCCAGCACCTGGACACGCCGATGGACGCGCGGCAGTCGGGGCGGCTGGTGCGGCTGCCCGTCCCGCTGGAATCCTCGTCGCTGCTCCGGGTGCCGCTGCGAGGAACCTACACCGAGCCCGCCGGGGCCGGCCCGGACGGCTTCACGCTCGCCGGCGTGCCGTGCCGCAGGTCGTCGGCACTGGTCACCATCGCGGACGCCGATGACCGGCGGACGAGCACGCCGACCACCCGCGTACCGCCTGTCCGGACCGACGAACCGACGACACCCCGAACCACCGCGCCCACGACGACACCGCCCGCGCCAGGCACGGTCGAGACTCCGGCGACTCCACCACACGTGACCGCAAGACCCACCGGTCACGTCACGCCGTCGACATCCACCCCCGAGCCGACGGGCAGCCCGACCGCATCCGACCCGACCACGAGCCCGCCCGCCACCCCCTCGTCCCCACCCGCCACGGACGCACCCGGCACGGACACATCGGCCACGCCGGTCTCCCCCACCCCGTCCGGCGCCCCCGCATCCACCGACGCCGACGCCTCTGCCTGACCGCTCACCCTCGGCGGACGAGACGAACCGTCACCGACCGCCACGGCCGACCTCGTCGTCGTCGACCGGCAGCCGCTCGATCAGCAGCAACGCGAGGTCGTCGCGGTGCTCACCGTCGACGTGGGTCCGCACCGCGCGCCAGACCGCGTCGAGCGCCTTGGACAGGGACGGAGCGGACAGCGGCCGGTCGAGGAGCGGGAGCGGGAAAAACCGGCCACCGGCGTCACGCGCCTCGATCAGCCCGTCGGTGTAGAGCAGCAGACGATCACCGGTCGCCCAGGTGTGGCGCGTCGGCGGGTTGCGCCGGCCACCCAGCCCCAGCGGCCGGTCCGGCTCGCGCTCGTCGAGCACGACGGGCGTACGCCCGGGCCGGTGTCGTAGCGGCATGGGATGTCCGCAGCTCATCACCCACAGGTCCGGTCCACGGACCTCCAGCAGGACCGCTGTGACGAAGGTGAACCCGTAGGCCGGCTTCGGTTCCCGGGCGACCAGGGCGTCGAGGTCGATGGCGACCTGCTCCAGCCGGTCACGCACGATCGCGGACTGACGGAACGCGCCGATCACCGCAGAGGCGAGCTGCACCGCCGGTAGTCCCTTGCCGCACACGTCGCCGATGATGACGCGCAGCCGGTCCGGTCCCGGTACCACCTCGTAGAGGTCGCCGCCCACCCCCGCGCCCCGCTGCGCGGAGACGTACCGGGCTCCCAGCGCCACGGCGCCGACCCTGGATGGGACCTCCCGCAGGATGGCCTTCTGGGTGACCCGCACGATCTCGCTCATCTGGCGGATCCGCTCCTCGCGCAGCGTGCGAGCCCGGGCCACGTACAGCGCCGCGACGCTCACCGTTGTCACCACCGCCACGCGCAGGACGTGGTCGAGGCTGCCCAGGGTCTGACTGGGCAGCCCGGCCAGGACGGCGGCGACCGTCGCCGCGGCGGACGCGACGGCGGTACGCCTCGGGGTGTCCACGGCGGCGGCCAGCAGCGGGGCCAGGGCGAGGAAACCGATGAGGACGGCGTGCGCGGCGGCCGCCACGTCGACCAGCAGCACGACGGCGATGAACGCCAACGCCGCAGGCAGTCCGAGCCACGACCGGTGAACCGACTCGGCGGAGCGCCCCGGCTCAGTCATCGACGACGAGCCGATCATGCCTCCCGGCGGCGGAAGATCTTGCGTCCAGCACCGCCCGCAGCGCGGCGATCTCGTCCCGCAGGGCCGCGACGTCGGCGGCGGTGGCCGGCTCCGGTCGGTTCCGGTCGGCGACCCGCTCGACGATCCAGGTCGCGAGCGACCCGGTCACGAAACCGATCAGGCCGATCCCGCCGACCATGAGGCCGAGCGCGACCAGCCGGCCCGCCGTGGTCACCGGGTAGAGGTCGCCGTACCCGACGGTCGTGATGGTCACCGCGGACCACCAGAGGGCGTCGGTGAACGAGGTGATCGAGGCGTCCGGGGCGCCCCGTTCCGCGTCCAGCACTGCCAGAGCCGACACGACCACCAGCAGCACGGTCGTGGCGCTGACGTACAGGGCGAGGCGGCCACGGGCCCAGTCGGTCGTGCGCCGGGTCAGGTTCAGCACGACGGTGACCAGTCGGAGGGCCCGTAGCGGACGCAGGAACGGCAGCACGAGCACGGTCAGGTCGAACAGGTGGGTGCGCAGGAACCGCAGCCGGTCACCGGCGAGGGCGAGCCGTACCAGCAGGTCGGCCCAGAAGAGCAGCCAGATCGCCACACCGGTCACCTCGCAGGCGACCGCCCACCGGTGGGGTAGCTGCGGCACGAGGATGGGCCAGGCGTACGCGGCGAGGAAGACCACGGACAGCAGGGTCAGCGGGGCGGCGCTGAGCTGCTCCCAGCGCCCGGTCGCCCGCTGCCGGGATCCGTCGCGCTGGCCGGACACCGTCCCCACCGCCTTTCCTGCACCCATGCAACCATTGTGTGGTGGAACTCTACGTCCCGCCCGACGCGCCGGCGACGGAGCCCGAGTCGGCGCTCGTCGACGGTCTGGCCGCGCTGAGCAGGGTGCTGGTGGGCTTCACCGCACGGACGCTGGCCGGCCTCGACACGGAGCTGACCCTCTCCCAGTACCGCACGATGGTGCTGCTCGCCGCACGGGGACCGCTTCGAACGGTCGACCTCGCGGCCGCCCTCGCGGTGCACCCGTCGACCGCGACCCGCACCTGCGACCGTCTGGTCCGCCGCGGCCTGGTGGCCCGGCGGCAGGGCACCACCGATCGGCGGGTGGCCTGGCTGGCCCTCACCGGGGCCGGGCGTGACCTGGTCGGGGAGGTGGTCCGTGGGCGGACCGAACGGATCCGCGACCTCGTCCGCGCCGCGGATACGGTCCGTGCCACGACCGAAACGGATCTGATCGGCGCCCTCGTGGCGGCCGCCGGCGAGCCGACCGAGGACACGTGGTGGCGGACCTGGGCGGACAGCGCCCACCGCGAGGCCGGTCCTGACCCGGTCCCCTGTCGACCGAGCGCGATCGTCATGCAACTCGACCACCACAGCAGCCCGGCGGGCTGATCACGCCACAGCCGACCAGCCCTGAGCGCGCTCCTGCGCCTCAGGGTCATCGGTCAGCGTCGGTGACCGCGCCAAGGGCGGGGCGGGCGGCGGTAGGGGTCATGATCGCGATCAGCACGGTCGCTACCGCCACGTGCGGAGCACCGAGGATGATTGGCACCTCTTCGCGCTTGCCCCCTCGGGCCGGCCAAAGCCGCCTCGCGGTGGTCCTGCCGTCGTCGTCGGGTCGATTCGTTCCGCCGTACCGGCCGCCCGGCGGCGGTCCGGTTCAGTGTCCCGACGCCTGGCCGGGCCGTGGCTGGTAGATGTCCGGCACGCCGTCCTGGTCGCGGTCGGTGGTCTCCAGTTCGCGGACCCGTCGGTAGACCCGGGTGCGGGCGCGTAGGACGACGGTCGCGAGCAGCGCGGAGAGCAGCGATCCGGTGAGTACCGCGACCTTGACGTGGTCGTCGCGTTCGCTGCCGAGGCCGTAGGCGAGTTCGCCGATGAGCAGGGAGACGGTGAACCCGATGCCGGCGAGCAGCGCCAAGCCGAGCACGTCGTACCAGTTCAGGCCGTCTTCCGGGTCGGCTCGGGTGACGCGCGACGCCAGCCAGGTGGCGGCCATGATGCCGATCGGTTTGCCGACGATCAGGCCGACCACGATGCCGAGCGCGACCCGGTCGGTGAGCGCGGTGGTCAGCCCGGCCAGGCCGCCGACGGTCACCCCGGCGGCGAGGAAGGCGAAGACGGGCACCGCCACCCCGGCGGAGAGCGGCCGGATCCGGTGCTCGAAGTGCTCGGCCAGCCCTGGTCCGGCGTCCGGACCGCCGGCTGCGGCGCTGCGGACGACCGGGACGGTGAACGCGAGCAGCACCCCGGCGACTGTCGCGTGCACGCCGGACTCGTGCACCAGCACCCAGGTGGCAGCCGCCAGTGGGAGCAGCAGCCACCAGGAGCGCACCCGGCGCTGCACCAGCAGGCCGAAGACCGCCAGCGGGATCAGCGCCCCGGCCAGCGGCCCGATGGACAGGTCGGAGGTGTAGAACACGGCGATGATGATGATGGCCAGCAGGTCGTCGACGACGGCCAGGGTGAGCAGGAAGGTCCGCAGCGCCGAGGGCAGCATCCGGCCGACCACGGCGAGCACGGCGAGGGCGAAGGCGATGTCGGTGGCGGTCGGGACGGCCCACCCCCGCGCGGCGCCCTCCCCCGCGTCGGCGGTGATCAGGACGAACAGCAGCGCGGGCACCGCCACTCCGCCGACCGCGGCGGCGACCGGTATGGCCGCGCGGCGGGGATCGCGGAGGTCACCGGCGACGAATTCGCGCTTGAGTTCCAGCCCGGCGACGAAGAAGAAGATCGCCAGCAGGCCGTCCGCGGCCCAGGTGGCGAGACTGAGGTCGAGGTGCAGCGCGGCGGGCCCGACCCGCAGGTCGCGCAGGGAGTGGTAGCTCTCCGCCCACGGTGAGTTGGACCAGAGGAGCGCCAGCACCGCCCCCACCAGTAGCAGGGCGCCACCGACGGTTTCCTTTCGGAGGATGGTGGAGATGCGGCTGGTCTCGCTCCACGAGCGGCGGGCGAACAGGCTGGTGCTGCGGCGGTCGGCGTCAGACACGGAACTCCTCGTCGGCAGGCAGGGACCATCACCTCGCCGACCAGGCTTCCCGGCACACCGTGACCAGCCTATCCGCCCCGGCGCCGGACGTATCGATCTTCGCCGGTCAGGCAGCCGCCGCCCGCCCGAACGGTCGTCTCCGGCGCCCTGCGGCAGGCCACCGGCCGGCGTCCTCGTTGCCCAGCGGTCGCCACCGGATCGGCGTCACCTCGGCTCGGCGGGATCGTCGGGTCCGTTGCCGTGGGAGCCGGTGACCGGAGCGGTCCGGCTCTCGCGGTCCGTCCGGTCGGTTCGGGGTGGTGGCGTCACCGCCGGGCGGCGGGCGTGTCCGATCCGGCGCAGCACGCCGTGCCAGGCGGGTGTCTCGCGGGATTCGTCGAAGGCCCGCGCGACCACGACGTCGGTGGAGGAGTGCGCCAGGATCGAGATGACGATGGTCAGCGCCACGAGGTGGAAGACCTCGTCGCCGGCGGCGATGCCGGATTCGAGGACCAGTAGCCCGTAGACGACCGAGGCGAAGCCCTTCGGGCCGAACCACATTGCGGCGGCCTGTTCCCGCAGGCCCAGCCCGGAGCGCAGGAAGGAGATCCACAGCGCCACCGGTCGGGCCACCACGATGGCCAGGACGGCGAAGAGCCAGCCGGTCCAGGAGATCTCCCCGAGGAACGCAGGCGAGATCAGCGCGCCGAACACCAGCAGCGCGGCGAGTTTCAGCAGTTCGGCGACGTTCTCCCCGAAGTGCTCGAAGGCGGCCCGCTCCCGGGGCCCGAAGGTGGCCACGGTGATGCCGGCGGCGAACGCGGCGAGGAACAGGTTGCCGTGGGTGGCCTTGCCCAGCGCCAGCACCAGCAGCCCGATCGCCACCCCGTTGAGCGGGGCGTACGCCGCGGAGGCGGCGAACCAGCGGGTGCGCTCCAGCGCGATGGCGGCCAGCGGCACCAGCACACCGATCAGCAGTCCCACCGCCAGCTCGGTGCCCAACTCACTTAGATGCAGGTCGTCGGAGCCGGCCGCGACCGCCAGCAGCACCACCACGAAGGGCAGGGCGAGACCGTCGTTGACGCCGGACTCGACGTTGAGCAGGTGCCGCAGCCGGGCGGGCACCTTGTCGTTGCCGACCAGCGCGGCGGCGAAGACCGGGTCGGTGGGGGCGAGGATCGCCCCGACCAGCAGCGCCTCCGGCCAGTCGAGCCCGGCGACATAGTGGGCCAGCACCGCGGTGACGAGCAACGTCAGCGGCAGTCCCCAGCCCAGGGCCCGGCCCGGTAGCCGCCACGCCGACCGTAGGTCGGCCCAACCGACGCGCATCCCGTCGGTGAACAGCACCGCGAACAGCGCCAGCTC